>NZ_VMOA01000030.1 GCF_020662345.1 Methylobacterium sp. W2
CCCCCACCCCGGAGGCGACCCGCTTCACCGAGCCCGCGCGGACATCGCCGACGGCGTAGAGACCCGGAACCACCGTGGCGTAGGGCGACAGGGCAGGCGTCCCGTCGCTCCGCAGGCCGGTCGGCACGAACCCCTTCGGATCGAGGCCGAGGCAGTCGGCGAGCCATCCGGTATTCGGCACGGCGCCGATCATGACGAAGACGTTGCCGATCGCCTGCGTTTCGCTGACCCCGCTCGCCCGGTCGGTCCAGGTCACCGATGTCAGGGTGTCGTCGCCCAGCAGCGCCGTGATCTCGGTCTGTGTATGCAGGGTGATGCGCGGCGACGACGCGATCCGCTGCACGAGGTAGTCGGACATCGTCGCGGCGAGGCCGGTGGCCCGCACGAGGAGGTGGACATGCGCCACCGTGCGGGACAGGAACATCGCCGCCTGGCCGGCCGAGTTGCCGCCCCCCACCACGATCACCCCCTCGCCGGCGCAGAGCTGCGCTTCCATGGCGGTGGCGGCGTAATGGATGCCCTGCCCCTCGAAATGCGCGTAGCGCGGCAGGTCGAGGCGACGATAGCGGGCGCCGGTGGCGGCGATCACGGCGCGCGCCGGGACGGCGGTGCCATCCTCGAGGATCACCCGGAACGGCGACCCGCCGCAATCGAGCCCCGTCGCCATGCGGGAGATCGCGAGCCGCGCCCCGAACTTCTGGGCCTGGACCTGCGCGCGGCCGGCCAGGGCCTGGCCGGAGATCCCTGTCGGAAAGCCGAGATAGTTCTCGATCTTCGAGGAGGTGCCGGCCTGGCCGCCGGGCGCGAGCCCTTCGATGACGATGGTGTCGAGCCCCTCCGAGGCGGCATAGACGGCGGCCGCCAGGCCCGCCGGTCCGGCGCCGATCACCACCACGTCGTAGACGCGGCCGGGGTCGATCGCCTCCGTGAGACCAAGGGCGTCCGCCAGCGCCGCGTTGGTGGGATTGCGCATCACCGCCGCGCCCGGTGCGATCACCACCGGCAGGTCGGCCTCGGTCAGGCCGAACCCGTCGAGGGCGTGGCGGGACGCGGGGTCGCTCGCGGTGTCGAGGATGCGGTGCGGGTAGGCGTTGCGGACGAGGAAGCGCTCCAGGCGCAGGGTCTCCCGCTGATGGCCGGGTCCGATCAGGACGACGCCGCCCCGCCCGTGGCGGATCAGGCCGACCCGGCGCAGGATGAAGGCCCGCATGATGACCTCGCCGATATCGGGCTCGGCGGTGACCAGGCGGCGAAAGGCGACGCGGTCGATCCGCACCACCCGCGTCTCCACGACGGTGCGGCCCGAGACCAGGATCTCCCGGTCGTTGAACAGGTCGAGCTCGCCCGTGAACTGCCCCTCGGTGTGGACGACGAAAACCCTGGCGGCCCCGTCATGGTCGGTCTCGAACATCTCGATCCGGCCGGCGAGGACGAGGAAGAAATCCACCCGCCGCTGGCCTCTGGCGAAGATGAGGGTGCCCGCCGGCAGGGTCTCCGCCCTGCCGTAGCCGGCCACGCGGCGCTCCATCTCCGCGCCGAGGCGGGGAAAGGTCTGCGCCGCCCGGTCGTCGCCGTCGGAGTCCACCGGGAGGAGGGTGTCGGTCATCTCGGATCACTCCGTCTCGTCGAATGCGACGTGCCACCCCTGCCCCGGATGGCGTCCCGTCCCGCAACCACCACTGTCACTGCTAAGGATAGGATAGCGCCTGGCTTGTCCGATCACGCGATGTTTTGCACGGTCCGGCGCCAATTCCCGGCCGGTGCTCGATCGGGGTGACGCGCTCGAGAAGAGCGATGCTCCTCCGGTGGACGCGGATCGTTCAAATCATGGATCGTCCGTGCAAGACGGGCGGTCCGGCCTATGATGTTCCATGGCGACCGGAGCGGCTGTGCAGCCCGGTCCCGTCATCATCCCCGCGAACGCCGCGCCCCCACGCCAATAAACGACAGTATAGTTCACAGGCATCCGGCCACGCTTCATGGTTCGCTCGAACGGCCGAGGCATTCATCCGCCGACCAGGCCGCCGGAAATGGGGAGATGGCGATGCGTCAGGCCGTTCATGCACAGGGTCCGGCGGGACGGGCGGAGGCCGGCATGAGCGCCGAGACCGCCTGCGCCGCCATGTCCCGTCTCCTCGCCGTCGCAGGGCACGACCTGAAGCAGCCGCTCCAGGTCGCGGTGATGGCGATCGAACGCGCGCTGCAGCGCAGCTCCGACCCGGAGGTCGCCGCCCGCCTCGGCATCGCCACGGGCGCCCTTCACCGGCTCGGCCACGACCTCGACGACCTCGCGCGCTCCTCGCAGCTCCGCGACGGCCCGGTGATTCATCGCGAGGCCGTCTGCCTGCGCCGCGTATTCCAACAGCTGCAGGCGGAGTGGAGCGGCCATGCCCGCGCCTGCGGGATCACGCTACGCTTCCGGCCATCGGCGAGGAGGGTCGAGACCGATCCAACCATGCTCATGGCGATCCTGCGCAACCTCATCGGCAACGCGATCAAGTATTCCCGCCGCGACGGGACCGTCCTGATCGGATGTCGCCGGCGCGGGCGGAACCTGGAGATCGCGGTCCACGACCGGGGGGACGGCATCCCGGCCTCGCGGTTCGCGACCCTCTTCGATGCTTTCGATCGCGGCGGGCGCGCGCACACCCAGCCGGGCCTCGGTCTCGGTCTGGCGATCGTGCGCCAGACGGCGCAGGCCCTGGATCACAGGATCACGGTCCGGTCGGTGGAGGGCGTCGGCTCCCGGTTCTCCGTCACGGTGCCGTGTGCCGACTGGCCGGACGACGGGGTGCCTCGGCGCCGTGTCGAGGCCAGGGAGGGACGATGGACGCGCCTGTCGTAGCGGCCCCCTCGCCTCTCCGTTCCGGGATCGTCCCGGACACCCGCCGGACGGGCCGGCTCCTGGGTGGCCTCGCCCTCGGCCTCGCCCTGGCGATCTTCCTCGTCGACGGGTTCACGCCCCTCGAAGGCGCGGTCGCCGTGCTCTACGTGGTCGTCGTGCTCATCGCCGCGCGGGCGTTCCGGCGGAACGGGGTGATCCTGACCGCTGCCGGCTGCCTGTTCCTCACGGCCGTGGCCTATTTCCTGTCGCATCGCTTCTTCGACAGCGATTCGGCGCTGCTGCGCGCCCTGGTCAGCCTCGCCGCCATCGCGATCAGCGCGCTCCTGGTGCTGCGCAACCAAGCGGCGGCCCGCATCCTCGCAGAGCAGGCCGAACTGCTCGAACTCACCCACGATCCGATCTTCGTGCGTACGCCCACCGACACGGTGACGTTCTGGAACCGCGCCGCGGAGGATCTCTACGGCTGGCGCCGGGACGAGGTCCGGGGGCGCAACGTGCACGTCCTCCTGCGCACGGCCTTCCCCGATGGCGAGGCGGCGATCCGGGCCGCGCTGATGCGGAACGGGCGGTGGGAGGGCGAACTCGTCCAGACGGTGCGGTCGGGCGCCAGGGTCGTCGTCGAGAGCCGCTGGTCGCTCCAGCGCGACGCCGGCGGCCAGCCCCTCGCAGTCCTCGAGACGAACACCGACATCACCGAGCGCAAGCGCGCCCATGCCGCCCTGGCGGAGAGCGAGCGGCGCTACCGCACCATCTTCGACACGGCGCGCGTCGCGATCCTGCAGCAGGATTGGCGCGGGGTGAAAGCGGTCCTCGACGCGGTCCCGCGCCATGCGGCCACGACCCTTCGTGCCCATCTCCACGCCCATCCGGAGGTCGTCCGCGATCTCCGCCGCAGCGTCACCATCGTCGACGCCAATGCCGAATTGCGGCGGCTGATCGGCGCCGATGCGGGCGCTTCGCCGCCACAATCCCTCGACGCGTTCCTGTTCGAGGACGAGCCGACCTTCATCGAGTCCCTGCTGGCGCTCGCGCGGGGGGAGACCTTCTTCGAGGGCGAGACCACGATCCGCTCGCTCTCGGGCGATCCGGTGCCGATCCTCTTCGGCATCACCTTCCCGTCTCACGCGGACGGGTTCGAGGGCGTGCTGGTCTTTGCCGTCGACATCACCGAGCGCAAGCAGGCGCAGGAGGCGCTGCTGGCGGTCCAGGCCGAGCTCGCCCACACCGCGCGGGTGACGACGCTCGGCGAACTCACCGCCTCCATCGCCCATGAGGTGAACCAGCCCCTCGCGGCCATCGTCACCAATGGCGAGGCGGCCCTTCGCTGGCTGAAGCGGACCCCGCCGGACCTCGGCGAGGTCTCGGCCGCGGTGACCCGGGTGGTGGCGAGCGGCACCCGGGCGGGTGAGATCGTGTCGCGGATCCGGACCTTTCTCGCCAAGACGCCGCCCCCGCGCGACTGGCTCGACCTGCGGGAGATGATCGGCGAATCCGTGCTCCTGGTGGAGCGCGAGATGGTCCGCGGCGGCGTGCGCCTGATTCGCGACGTCGCCTCCGACGTGACCCTGGTCCACGGCGACCGGGTGCAGCTGCAGCAGGTGCTCATCAACCTGATGGTGAATGCGATCCAGGCCATGGCGACGGTCACGGATCGGCCCCGCCTTCTCACCGTCCGCGTCGCGCCGGACGGGGCGGAGCATGTCCGCCTCACCGTCGCCGATAGCGGCGGGGGGATCGCGGCGGAGGCGGTCGAGCGGGTCTTCCAGCCGTTCTTCACCACCAAGGCGGACGGGATGGGCATGGGGCTGGCGATCTGCCGCTCGATCGTCGAGGCGCATGGCGGGCGCCTCTGGATCAGCGGTCATGACGATCCGGGCGCCGCCTTCCACTTCACCATACCGACGACGGCCGAGAGGGCACCATGATCCGAGGCAATGCGGCGGGGCCGGCACGCGCATCGGCCGCGAGGCAGACCGTCTTCGTCGTGGACGACGACCCGGATATCCGGGAGGCCCTGTCCGGCCTGCTCCGCTCCATCGATCTCGCCTGCGCCGCTTTCGCGTCGGTGACGGAGTTTCTGGCCGCGCCGCGCCCCCTGGGCGCCGGCTGCCTCGTGGTCGACGTCCGCCTGCCGGGGGTGAGCGGCCTCGAGTTCCAGGGCCAGCTCAGCGCCCTCGGAATCGACCTGCCGATGATCCTGATGACAGGGCACGGCGATATTCCGATGACGGTGAGGGCGATGAAGGCCGGGGCGGTCGATTTCCTCGCCAAGCCGTTCCGCGAGCAGGACCTCCTCGATGCCATCGGCACCGCCCTGGCGCGCGACGCGATTCAGCGTAGCGCGCATGCGGCCCTCGACGATCTCAGGGCCGATTACGAGACCCTCACCGCGCGGGAGCGCGAGGTGATGGCGCAGGTCACCGCCGGCCTGATGAACAAGCAGGTCGCCGGCAATCTCGGGCTCAGCGAGATCACGGTGAAGATCCACCGGGGCCACGTCATGCGCAAGATGAAGGCGCGCTCCCTGGCCGATCTCGTTCGCAGCGCCGAGGCCCTCGGCATCTCGCATGCCGGCGGCGCGCCGTCGCGGTGACCGATCCGCCGGCCTTCGCCGAAAGGGGGAGGCCGGCAAACCTCCGTATGATTTCAACCCGCGGTGCGAGGGACCATATCTCGGCTTGGGCCAACGCTCCCTGGTCCAAGAATTCCCGGTCCAAGAATTCCCGGTCCAAGAATTCCCGGTCCGACGGACCGGAAGGTGAACCCCGTAGGTCAATCGAATGCCAGCACTGCCTGTGATCGCGATCGTCGACGACGACGAGGACGTGCGCGTGGCGACCGGAAGCCTCGTCCGCTCCCTCGGCTACACGGCCCGTATCTACGCCTCGGCTCGGGATTTCCTGGAGACCTGTCCGGTGGACGCGCCCGACTGCGTCATCACCGACGTGCAGATGCCCGGCATGACCGGCGTGGAGATGCACCAGGGCTTGCTCGCCCTGGGATCGCGGGTGCCGGTGATCTTCGTGACGGCATTCCCCACCGAGGCCCTGCGCAACACCGTCCTGGCGGCGGGCGCCAGCGACTTTCTGGGCAAGCCCTGCGACGGCGCGACGATTATCCGCTCCCTGGAGCACGCTCTGACGGGCGGGTCGGCGAGGGACGCGACCGCGTGACCGCCGTCGCGAAAGAGCCCGCTCAGCCCTTCACGAAGGCCAGGAGGTCGGGGTTGATGACGTCGTGGTGGGTGGTGAGCATCCCGTGCGGAAAGCCCGGATAGGTCTTGAGCGTGCCATTGGCCAAAAGCGTGACCGATTTCAGCGCGGCATCCGCGATCGGGACGATCTGGTCGTCCTCGCCGTGCAGGACCAGGGTCGGCACGGTGATGGCTTTGAGGTCGTCGGTCTGGTCGGTTTCGGAGAACGCTTTGATACCGTCGTAATGGGCCTTCGTGCTGCCCATCATGCCCTGGCGCCACCAATTCCGGATCACGCCCTGCTGCACGGTCGCGCCGTCGCGGTTGAAGCCGTAGAAGGGGCCGCTCGCCACATCGAGGAAGAACTGCGCGCGGTTCGCGGCGGTGGCCGCGCGGAACCCGTCGAACACCGTGATCGGCAGACCCTCGGGATTGGCCTCCGTCTTGAGCATCAGCGGCGGCACCGCCGAGACCAGCACGGCCTTGGCCACGCGGCCGGCCGGCTCTCCGTGCCTCGCCACGTAGCGGGCGACCTCGCCGCCGCCGGTGGAATGACCGATATGCACGGCGTCGCGCAAGTCCAGCGCCTCGCTCACCGCGAAGGCGTCGGCGGCGTAGTGATCCATGTCGTGGCCGCCATCGACCTGGGCCGAGCGGCCATGGCCGCGCCGGTCATGCGCCACGACCCGGTAGCCGTGATGCAGGAAGAACAGCATCTGCGTGTCCCAATCGTCCGACGAGAGCGGCCAGCCGTGGTGGAACACGATCGGCTGGGCGCTCTTGGGACCCCAATCCTTGAAGAAGATCTCGACGCCGTCCTGGGTGGTGACGAAGGGCATGGGAGGATGTCCGATTCGGGAGGGAGCTGGTCCGAGCTTAGGAAGCCCGGCGCCGCGCCGGCTTGACGATTCGCGTCACCGCTTGGACGAATGCGCCATTGCCGCTGCCGCCGGTCGGACGTCCCGGCCCGGCACAGACCGGATACCGGAACGATGCCGCCCTGATCGGCCCCGGCGCGGGGCGGCTTTGCGGGAGGGGCCGCTTCCATTCGATCGGCTTCTGGATGCGATCGGAACTCTACGATGTTCGTTTCTCCGGAATGCGGTCATTGTCGTCGTGAGGCCGCTCGCCTCGGGCGCGGGCCCGCGGGATGGCGAGGGGACCGGCGCGAACCAGACTGGACATCGACGGAACGATGCGCTCTCCCGATCTCGAACTCGACCTGCTGAGGGCCTTCGTCGCCGTGGCCGAGACCGGCAGCTTCACGGCCGCCGCCGACGTGGTGCACCGCTCGCAATCGGCCGTGAGCCAGAAGGTCCTCCGGCTCGAGGAGATCCTGGGACGGCGCGTCTTCGACAGGACGAGCCGCACGCTCGGCCTCACCCTCGACGGCGAGCGGCTGCTCGTGGCGGCGCGCCAGATGCTCGAGCTCAACGATCGGCTCATGCGCACGTGGCGCGATCCGCCCGCCAGCGGCACCCTGCGCCTCGGGGTCGCCGAGGATTTCATTCCCGGCCAGCTGCCCAAGCTCCTCGCCCGGTTCGGGCGCCTCTATCCGGACGTGCATATCGACCTGATGACGGGGCTCAGCTGCAACCTGCTGGCGGCCTACAACGCGGATCAGCTGGACGCGGTCATCGCCAAGCGCAGCGGCGCGCAGGCCAGGGGGCGCGTGATCTGGCGCGAGCCGCTGGTCTGGCTGGCCTCCGTCGACTACAGGCTCGACTTCGACAAGCCGGCCCGCCTGGTGATGCTGTCGCCGCCTTGCACCTACCGCGAGTCGATGATCGCCGCCCTCGATTCCGTGCGCCGGGACTGGATCGCCGCCTGCACGGCGAGCAGCCTCATGGGGGTGCAGGCCGCCGTCGCGGGCGGCCTCGGGGTGACGTTGCTGGGGCGTTCCTTCATGCAGGAGGGCATGCAGATCCTGCGCGCGCCGGACCTGTGGCCGGCCCTGCCGATGACCGACGTCACCGTGCTGGGGGAGGACCGCGCGCCGGACCTCGTCGCCCCGCTGATCACCTTCCTGACCCAGAGCTTGGCCAGCCACGACGCGCTCACCCTCGCGGCCTGACCCGGCTTTCGCGGCCTCTCATGCCCGGCCTCTCACGCCCAGCCCTCCAGGACGATCTTGCCCTTGGCCCGGCCGCTCTCGATCAGGGCATGGGCGCGCCTCAGGTTGGCGGCCGAGATCGGGCCGAAGCTTTCGGCGACAGTGGTCTTCAGCGTGCCCGCATCCACGAGGCGCGAGACCTCGCCGAGGAGACGACCCTGCGCGGCCATGTCGGCGGTCTCGAACATCGAGCGCGTGAACATGAATTCCCAATGCGTCGACACGCTCTTGCGCTTGAACGGCATCACATCGAGGACCGCCGGGTCGTCGATGAGGGCGAAGCGGCCCTGTGGGGCGATCAATTCGGCGATCTCCGCCACGTGCTGGTCGGTGTTGGTGGTCGAGAAGACGAAGGCCGGCGCCCCGAGCCCGAGCGCGGTGAACTCGGCGCCGAGCGGCCTTGTATGGTCGATCACGTGGTGAGCGCCGAGGTCGCGGCTCCAGGCGGCGGTCTCGGGACGGGAGGCGGTGGTGACCACGGTGAGGTCGGTGAGCCGCCGGGCGAGCTGCGTCGCGATGGATCCGACGCCTCCCGCCCCGCCGACGATCAGCACGGCGTTGCCGGCCCCTGGAACGGGCGTCGTCACGTTGAGCCGGTCGAACAGGGCTTCCCAGGCGGTGATCGCGGTGAGCGGCAGGGCCGCGGCTTCGGCGAAGGAGAGCGTGGCCGGCTTGGCGCCGACGATCCGTTCGTCGACGCAATGCAACTCGGCGTTCGTGCCCTGTCTCCCGAGGGCTCCGGCATAGAACACGGCGTCGCCAGGTTTGAACAAGCCGGCCTCCGCACCCACCGCCTCGACGATTCCGGCGGCGTCGTAGCCGAGCACGTGCGGCTGTCCGTCGGCGGGCACGGCCCGGGCGCGGACCTTGGTATCGACCGGGTTGACCGAGACCGCCCTCACCCGGACGAGGAGATCGCGCGGACCCGGTATCGGGGCGGGGAGATCGAGGTCGAGGAGGGCCTTGTCGTCCTCGATGGGCAGAGAGGTGTAGAAACCGACGGCTTTCATCCGGGTGGTCCTCGTGTGCGGAAGGTCAGGAGCGAGAGTTGCGTGACGGGACGGCGCTCGCCGCGACGCCGAGGACGATCGCGAGGGAGCCGAGGATCAGGTCGGGGCCGGGCGCTTCGTGCAGGATGGCGACAGAGGTCAGGAGGCCGGTCACCGGCACCGCCAGCATGGTGGTCGACATCGTGCTCGCCGACAGCCGCGCGCTCGCGGCGTTGACGGCGCAGAAACAGAAGGCGGTGGCGACGGGTCCGACGAAGACGAGGCAGGCCCAGAACGCCCCCGTGCCGTCTCCGCTGAAGGGCCCCTCGACCACGAGCGCCACCGGAGCCAGGACGGAGGCGGCGAGCAGCATCTGCCAGGGGGCGAGCTGGATGGCCGAGGACGGTCCGCGCCCGTAGCGCAGGTGCAGGAGACACGCGGCCCAGGCGGCGGAGGCGGCGAGCAGCATCGCGTTGGCGCCGACCACGTCCCGGTCGTGCCAGTCGATGGCGTAGGGATTGACCAGGATGAGGACACCGATGCCCGCGAGGCCGAGTCCGATCCAGCGCCGCCGCTCGATGCGCTCGCCGAAGACGAGGAGCGCCGCCGGGATGACCCAGATCGGAGTCGTGTAGCTCAGGATCGCCGAGCGGCCGGCGGGAAGCCGCGTCATCGCCAGGGCGCCCAGCGCCGTGAACAGCATCATCTGCAGGAGGCCGATGGAGGCGACGACGGGCAGATCCCCGCGCCGGGGCAGGCGGATCTCGCCACGGGCGGCCTGCCAGGCGAACAGGCAGATCGCGCCGGTGGCAAACCGCAGGGCCGAGAACCAGAGCGGCGAGACGTGGCCCAGGCCGAGTTTCATCACCGGCCAGTTCGCGCCCCAGAGCAGGATCGCGCCGCCGAGAAGAAGGGTGGAGGAGCCCCATGTCTTCGCATCCCACTGCTCCTTGGCATCCCATTGCTCCTTGGCATCCCGCCGCTCCTCGGCGAGACCGACGAGGCGGCGCGCGGGAGCGAGCCCCGTCGGGGTTCGGGGGACCACATGGGCGGGGGCGATCGCTGAGGCGGACATGGCTGGTCTCGTCGGTGTCACGCGCTGAGAGGGTGCCCGTAGTCCGAAGCGGAGCGTCCGTGGAGCGCGCCGTGATCGCCCGAGCCCAGGCAGCATGCTGCGGGGCGAGCGATCCGATAAGCGCATAGTTCTGATCGGAGGGATCGGTTTTTCTTCTGGACGATTCTGATCAGCTCGCGAGCTCACGCAACTCGCCCCGCGCGATGCCGAGGACCGTACGCAGCGCGAGACCGGCGATGGTCACCGTGGCGAGGCCGAGGAGGAGCACGGCCAGGATATCGGCCGCGATGGTCCCGGCATGCCCGGCATAGCGCAAGGCCGCCACCGCCATCGCGGCCATGGGAAAGCTCACGGCCCACCACGAGACCCGGAACGGGCAGCATCGCGGCAGGTCCCGCAGGCGTCCGACCAGGATGGCAAAGACGAAGAGGGCAACGAAGAACAGGGCCTCCGCGAACGCATCGACCCGGCCGACCGTCGCGACGTAGCTGGAGAAGCCGACGGCGAAGGGCGCCACCAGGATCATCAAGGTCGGCCGTTGCGCCGGGGCGAGCGGCTCCTCGAAGACGAGGCGGGCGAAGATCAGGGTGAAGAGCGGGACGGCGAAGAACAGCCCGACGCTGAGGGAGAACATGGCCAGCGCCTGCGTATGGGGCAGACCCAGCGACGGTGCGGCCAGGGGCACGTCGAGGAGTCCGACGACCGGCACGATCCAGGCCGGCGTCGCATGGGCGAGCTGGTGCCGGCTGCCCATCCACCGGCTCACGATGAGAAAGGCGAAGACCAGCATGCCGGCCGCACCGAGGATCCAGGCCGTGGCGGCAAGACGCGGGCTGAGCCCCTGAAGCACGAACGGCAGCAGCAGCAGGCTGATCGGTACCGTGCCGAACAGGTTGCCGGCGATCGGGTGCCGGAACTCGGAGAGCACGGCCGGCCGGGCCGTCACCGCCTTCGCGCCGTAGGCCAGCGCCAGCACGACGAAGGCGGCGAGCGCCGTCCAGCCGATCGTGTCGGCGATCAGGGTGGTGAAGCCATGGCGTGCGCCCGCGAGCCGCCACCCGACGCCGAGCCCCATCAGCCCCATCACCGAGCCGAACAGGCCCACCGGCAGGTAGTCGAACAGCGGTCTGCGCAGGGGGGCAACCTGCGCCGTGCCGTCCGCGACGACCGGTGTCGTCATCGCCAGGGTTTCTCCGTCGGGGGGCATTGAACATCCTCTCCTAACGGCCAGCGGAAAAGGGCCCTATCCGCCCCGGCCATGGGGGCATCGCGGGGATACCGTCGGGCTCAGGCGTCGGAGAGCCGGGTGTTCGCGAGCGGCAGGCTGCGCACGCGACGGCCCGTGAGGGCGGCGACCGCGTTGACCACGGCCGGGGGCACTCCGGGCAGGCCCGGCTCGCCGATGCCGCCCATGGGCGCCCCGCTCTCGACGATGGTCACATGGACCCGCGGCATGCGCTCCCGGTCGAGGATCGGATAGGTGTCGAAGTTCCGCGCCTGCCGCTGCCCGCCCTCGTAGACGACCTGTTCCAGCAGCGTCGAGGACAGGCCGAGGGCGGCCGCGCTCTCCACCTGCCGCTTGACGATGGCCGGGTTGACCACGCTGCCCGGATCGATCGCAATCCAGAGATCGTGCACCCGCGCCTCGCCGTCCTTTAGGGAGACCTCCGCAATGGTTGCCGTCTCCGAGCCGAAGGGCGAGGCCATCGAGACGCCGCGCGCACGGCGCGTGCCGTCGGCCGCCTCGAACGGCCCGCGCTTCCAGCCTCCGGAGAGATCGGCCACCGCCTGCAGCAGCGTCCGATGCCGCGGGCTGTCCTTCAGGAGCGTCATGCGCAGGGCGAACGGGTCCTTCGCTCCGGCCTGAGCGATCTCGTCGAGGAAGCTCTCGTAGAAGAAGTCGTTCATCGAGTGCCCGACCGAGCGCCAGAAGCGATCGTCACCGGATGGGGCACCTTCACGTAGTCGAGCATGCGGTTCGGGATCGCGTAGGGCTTCTTGTCGAGGCCTTCCACCACGGAGGAATCTACAGGCGACTTGAACAGGGCGCCGAACCAGCGTCCGATCGGGCCTTCGCCCACTGCCGTGGTCTGCAGGGCGACCGGCATCCCGTCGCTCCCGAGGGCGGCGCGGAACCGGGCGAAGCTCAGGGGACGCACCGCGTCCATGCCGAACTCCTCCTCGCGCGACCACAGCACCCGCACCGGCCGACCGGTCGCCTTGGCGAGCAGGATCGCCTGCGGGAACGGGTTGGCGGGACCATAGTAGAAGTGCCGCCCGAAGAAGCCGCCGAGCAGCGGCGAGTGGATGCGCACCTGCATCGGCTGGAGCCCGGCGACGCCGGCGGCGACCTGCTGGAACAGCTCCGGCATCTGGTTGGGCAGCCACAGGTCGAGGGTGCCGTCCGCCGCGAACCGAGCCACCGCCGAGGGCGGTTCGAGCTGCGCATGGGCGAGGTAGGGCGCGTCGTATTCCGCCTCCACGATCTTGGCCGCACCCGCGAAGGCGCCCGCGACGTCGCCCTCTTGCTCGGCCGAGAGGCCGGGTTCCGTCGACCCCTTCAGGGCCGCGAGCATCGCCGCCGCCGAGAAGGTTTTGGAGACTGTGGCGACCCCGTCCGCTGCGGGGTTCGTCCAACTCACCTGCAGGGCTTCCGCGCCCTTGCGCGCACGCCACCAGCTGTCCGCGACCACCGCCACGGCGCCCGGCAGCCGATGCACCGAATGGATGCCCGGCATGGCGCGGATGTCGCTCTCATTGGCGACGGCCTGCGGCTCGGTGCCGAGATGCGGCGCATGCAGCACCGCCGCGTGCAGCATGCCGTCGACCGTGATGTCGATGGCGTAGACGGCCCGGCCCGTCGACTTGTCACGCATGTCCAGCCGCGCGACGGGCTTGCCGATCCAGCGGAACGTCTTCGGGTCCTTCAGCGGCACGTCGTCCCGCGGCGGGAGCGCGAGGGCGGCGGCGGCGAGCTCGCCATAGCCGAGGGAGCGACCGGAGGCGGCGTGGATCACCCGGCCGTCATCGGTGGTCAGCTGGTCCTGCGCGACACCGAGCTTGGCGGCGGCGGCGCGCAGCATCATCTCGCGGGCCGTGGCGCCGAGACGCCGCATGGCGGCGTAGCTGGAGCGGGTCGAGAAGCTTCCGCCGGTCATGCGCAGGCCGTTGACCACGGCGTAGTCGGGGCCGGGCGGCGCGCATTCGACGGCGAAACGCGCGGGGTCGAGGTCGAATTCCTCGCCGATGGTCTGGGCGAGGCCGGTATTGATGCCCTGCCCTCCCTCGACGAAGGGGCTGAGCAGCCGCACCGTGCCGTCGGGCCTCATCTCCAGGAAGGCCGCGACGCGGGTTCCGGGCTTGGGCGCAATGGCGGCCGCGCCCTCGGCCCGCTCCTGGGCCCCGGCGGGACCGAGATGGACGCCGAGCACGAGGGCGCCGGTGGCGGCGCCGAGAAAGCCGCGGCGCGACAGGTTGCGGATCGGCTCGCGGCCGCCGGCGAGCGGCAGCGGGGGAGTGAGGTCGTTCATGGCGCCGTTCCCCTCAGGCCGCGGCCTGCCGCACGGCGGCGGCAATGGCGTTGTAGGTACCGCAGCGGCAGAGATTGGTCATCGCGGCGGCGATGTCGTCTTCGGTCGGCTTCGGGGTGTTCTTGAGGAGGCCGGTGGCGGCCATGACCTGGCCCGACTGACAATAGCCGCATTGCGGAACCTCGCTGCCGATCCAGGCGGCCACGACCCTGGCTCCCACCGAATCCCGCTCGATCGCCTCGATGGTGGTGACGGCCTGGGTGCCGACGCTCTCCAGCGGGACCTGACAGGACCGCGTCGCCTGCCCGTCGAGCAGGATGGTACAGGCGCCGCATTGACCGATGCCGCAGCCATACTTGGTGCCGCTCAGGCCCAGCGTATCGCGCAGAACGAACAGGAGCGGAGTATCCGGTTCGGCATCGACAGCATATTGGCGGCTATTGACCGTCAGATCGACCATGACCGTCTCCTCGATACCCTTCGCAAAGCGCAGTATTATGAATAAGGACGATGTCGGCCATCGCAAATGCCATAAACGCAGCGTTTTCGGACATGCCTCCGTTCAGGCGGCGCGCCTGTCACGCAGGGCGCCGTGCCGGATCTCCTGCGGGGTCCGGCCGTAGATCCGCATGAAGGCGCGGCGCATCCGTTCCCTGTCGGTGAAGCCGGATTCGGCGGCGACGATGTCCAGGGAGTGCCGGCTCCGCAGCAGCAGGACGCGAGCGGCATCGGCGCGAAGACGTTCGATCACCTTGGCGGGTGACAGGCCGAACTCCGCCTGGACCGCCCGGCTGAACTGTCTGGGGGACAGGCGGGCGACATCGGCGAGGCGCGCCACGCTCAACGTCTCCCGTAGATTGGCGCGCACGAACTCGAAGGCCCGCTGGATGCGGTCGGATTTCGGCTGCAGGTCGAGCAGGGTCGAGGCCTGCTGCTGTCCGCCGAACCGCCGGCGTTCCAGCAGCATCCGGCGGGCCACATCCCGGGCCACCGTCGGCCCGAGATCGTCCTCCACGAGCGCCAGGGCCATATCGATCGAGGCGGTCATGCCGGCCGAGGTCCAGACCGATCCGTCCCTGACGTAGAGCTGGTCGGTCTCCACGCGCAGGTCGGGAAAGCGGGATCCGAGTTCGGCGTTGTCGCCCCAATGGGCGGTCACCTGACGGCCCGCGAGAAGGCCCGCTTCCGCCAGGACGAAGCTCCCCCTGCAGAAGGAGGCGACCCGCCGGGCCTGTCCCGCCGCCCGGCGCACGAATGCGAGGAGCGCGGGCGAGGCCGCGCTCGCGCCGGTGAAGGCGCTCACGATCAGGGTATCGAACGCCGCCTCGCCGGGCGGCTCGGTCATGACGGAGAAGCCCGCATTCGTCTGAACGAGACCGCCGGATTCCGAGATCAGGCGCAGGTCGTAGACGGGCTCGCCGGCCGCGTTGTTCGCCACCTGGAACACGGCCATGGCCGAGAGCGACATCAGCTTGAGATCGGGAATCGCCAGAACGCCGATCGTCAGCATGGCTTTCTCCCTGCACCCGAAGTCATGGAAGGATGCAGCGAGCTTAGCGCAGAACCGGGAAGTTCGAACTACTCGCCCGTCTCGTGCCTACGCGGCCCGATACCGCTCGGCCGCCACGGCGCTCGACAGATGCGGCAGCATGGTCTGGCGCGCCGTCTCCCAGGCCTCCCATTCGCCGAGATCCATCAGGGACGGGATGGTGGCGAACTCGCCCCGGTCGAGGCCGACCAGGGCGGCATCGACGAGGTCGGCGGCGGACATGACCCATCCCTCCGGCAGGTTGCTCGCGGGCAGGCCGGCAATGTCCCAGAACTCCGTGCCCGTCGCGCCGGGCAGCACGACCTGCACCGACACGCCGGTGCCGGCGAGTTCCTTGGCGAGCGAATGGCTGAACGCCAGGATGAACGACTTCGAGCCGCCATAGACGCCGTTGAGCACCTCCGGCCCGATGGCGACGATGGAGGCGATGTTGATGATCGTGCCCGTGCCGCGCGCCGTGAAGGACGGCACGGCGGCGTAGGTCAGCCGCGTCGGCGCGGTTACGTTGATCGCGATCATCCGTTCCATCTCGTCCACCGAAGCGGAGGCCAGCGGCGCGGCGCTGCCGAACCCGGCATTGTTGACGAGATGCGTGATGCGCGCGTCGGTCTTCAGGATGTCTTCGACCTCGGCGAGGCCCGTGCGGTCGGTCAGATCGGCCTCGACCGCGCGAACCGTGACGCCGTGGCGACGGGCGAGCGTGTCGGCGACCGCATCGAGCCTGTCCTTGGTGCGGGCCACCAGGATGAGATCGTGGCCGCGTTGGGCGAAGCGGTCGGCGTAGACGGCGCCGATGCCCGAGGAGGCCCCTGTGATGAGTACGGTTCCCTTTGCTGCGGTCATGGTCTTCGTCCTTTCGAGAAGCGTGGGCAGCCAGTGCCGATGTCACGACGCTAGCGCTGGACGGCGATGTCCGAAATGACGTAAAAGCGTCAAATCAGGACACCGCCAGGAGAGTGACCATGCGCCATGTCGGTTTCATCCTGGAGGACGGGTTCCAGGTCATGGGATTGGCCGCGTTGTCGGCCTTCGAATTCGCCAATATGGAACTCGGAGCGGAGGCCTACCGTCTCACGGTGATGTCCGAGCACGGGGCGACGATCCGGTCCTCGCTGGGAATCCGGATCGAGACCGTTCCGCTCACCCTCGCGCCGGACACCCTGATGGTCGTGGGGGAATTGGTGCCCCGTCCGCTCACGCCCGCCTTGCGCAGCTACATCGCCGAGGCCGGCCGGACCTCGCGCCGGGTGGCGGGCCTCTGCACGGGGGCCTTCGCCCTGGCCGAGGCCGGTCTGCTCGACGGCCGCACCGCCACCACCCATTGGGCCCATGCCCGCGACCTGCAGGAGCGGTTTCCCCTCATTCGCGTCGACGACGATCGCATCTTCGTCGCCGACGGACATATCTGGACGTCGGCGGGGATGAGCGCGGCCATCGACCTGACGCTGGCCCTGATCGAGGACGATCACGGGGTGGAGCTGTCGCGGAGGATCGCGCGCAAGCTCGTGGTCTATCACCGCCGGCCGGGCGGCCAGTCCCAGTTCTCGGCGCTCCTCGAACTGGAGCCCCGGTCGGACCGCGTCCGCCGCGCCCTGGTCTATGCCAGGGAGCACCTGCGCAATCCCCTCACCGTCGAGGAACTGGCCGATGCCGCGAGCGTGAGCCCGCGCCAGTTCAGCCGGATCTTCCGGGAGGAAACCGGACAATCCCCGGCGAAGGCGGTCGAGCGTCTCCGGCTGGAAGCCGCCCAGCTCATGCTCGAGGACGGCCGCCATTCGATGGATGTGGTCGCCCGCGACACCGGCTTTGCCGATCGCAACCGGATGCGGCGCGCCTTCCATCGCACGTTCGGCCAGGGGCCGCAGAGCCTGCGTCGCGGCTTGCGCCTGGTGGATCAGTCCGCCGCGTAACGTCCGCGGGGCCGCGTCTGCGAAACCGGCTTTGGAGAATCCGCCGCGGAAAGGGCTGCCTAACGCTGAGGCCCGCCGCCATCCTCGTCCTCACCGGCCCCCCCATTCGCGCGGCGCGGTGCGATCAGCTGATCGAAGATCACGCGCTTGCCCGTCTTCCTGTAGCGCACGCCCATCGCCCGGCGGCCGATGTTCCGGGCCTTGCCGGCCTCCACCAGGGCCATCAGCGTCTGCGGCACGGCCGCGGCCGCCGTCATCACCCAGGCCACATCGGCGCCGTCGGGCCGGTCGAGGGGCGGGGGCTTTCCCGTCCGGGCGAAGTCACGGGCCTCCGCGTGGCTGTAGAGATGCCATCCGAGATAGCCGACGACCCGCCTGTCGTCGAAGGCGAAGAGCGCATGGCCGCGGCGGATCTGGTCGTCCACGGTTTGGGTCAGGTCGCCGAACCGGAAACCGGAGAAGGGCGCGCGGCGGGCGAGGAAGTGGAGGGCGATCCCCAGCGTCGTATAGGAAGGGTCCAGGGCACGGATCGTCACAGCCATGAGTGTGCTCCTCGTCTTGCGCGCGCGAACGCGGCGCGGGTCATGCTCTTGCTCGCGGCGCGGGTCATGGGTCCGCCATCCCGGGCGAGTGGGCGCGGAGGAAAGCCGTCACCTCGCCCGGATCGGGCAAGCCGTCGAGGATGCCGGCTCGGGTCACCATGAGGGCGCCGCAGGCCGCCGCCATCCGGCAGCTCGCATCCCAGGGAATGCCCGCCACGAGCCCGGCCGCGAGGCCGGCGGTGAAGGCGTCGCCGGCGCCCATCGTGTCGATGGCGGCCACCGGGTAGGCCGGCTGATCGAGGATCGTCGAACCGCCGAGGACGATCCGCGCCCCGGCCGCGCCGAAGGTGATCGCCAACGCCTCGACGCCGCGCGCGTGCAACGCCCGCCCGAGCCCCTCCGCCGCCGCGCGCAAAGGACCGGTGCCGGCCTGTCCGGGGCACAGCAATCCGAGAAGGGCCTCCGCCTCGGTCTCGTTCACCACGAGGATTGAGGTGGAGGCCAGAATGGTGGCCAAGGTCTCGGACGCCGGCATCCGGAACGGCGAGGGGTTGAGCAGGGTCGGCACGCCGGCGCCGCGGGCGATCGCGAAGGCTTCGGCGATGGGGCCGTCGCCGATCTCGAACTGCGCGAGCACCATCGCGGCGGAGGCGATGCGCGTCGCCGCCGCGCGCACGGTCTCCCGCGACAGGAGCCGGTTGGCGCCGGGATGGACCGCGAGGCAGTTCTCGCCATCGGCCCCGACGAAGCCGACGCCGATGCCGGTGGAGCCGGGATGGACCCGTATCATCGAGGCCGGCAGGCCCATCCGCAAAAGCGCGGGCTCGGCCAGCCCCGCGAGATGGTCGGTGCCGACGGGGATCAGGCCGTCCACTGTCACGCCGAGGCGGCGGAGACCGGCGGCGACGTTGAATCCCTTGCCGCCCGGTTCCCAGGCGACGGCGGAGGCCAGCAGCGATTCGCCGGGACGGGGAAGCCGGTCGACCCGGAACGTGCCCGCCGCGACGAAACTGCCGAGCACAAAGGCGCTTCCCATGTGGCTAGTCCGCCGCGAGGTCATATAAGGGAGGGAGTGTGACGCGCCGCCCCGACGCCCTTCTTACGATGCCGCCGCATTGACCAGAACACCAAACGTTTTCGCGACCCTCCGCATCCAGAACGACACGGCTCTCCCGATGTATCGGCAACTGGAGCACCAGTTCCGGGCCATGATCACGGATGGTCTTCTTCCCCCCGGAGCGACCCTGCCCGCCGAGCGAAAGCTGGCCCTCGACCTCGGCATCAGCCGGAAGACCGTCCAGCAATCCTACGATGCCCTGCGCCAGCAGGGGCTGGTGAGCGCGCATGGCCGCAACGGTTACATCGTCGAGGACGGCTTCCGCCGCATCAAGCCCGGCATGGAGCGCCTCAAGGGCTTCACGCAGGAGATGCACGAATTGGGGCGCGTCCCCTCCTCCCGCATCCTCGAACGGACGGTGGGCGAGGATCGCTCCATCGCCTCGATCTTCGGTCTGTCGTCCACGGCCCGGTTCCTCCGGCTCGTGCGGGTACGCATGGGCGATGGCATCCCCCTGTCGGTGGAGAAGGCCTGGTACGATCTCGGCCTCGCCCCCGGCCTCGCCGATGCCGACCTGTCGGGCTCGATCTATGCCCGCCTCGCCGAGTGCGGCGTCCCCCTGGTGGATTGCGAGCAGACCATCGAGGCGGCCTCTCCCGAGCCGCAGGAATGCGCGATCTTCGGCTTCTCCGAACCGCTTCCCTGCCTGCTGATCAAGCGCCGCTCCTACGGCGCTGATGCCCGTCTGATCGAGTATGTCGAAGGGCTCTTCCGCGGTGACGCCTACGCCTACCGCCTGCGCCTGCGGGCATAGGGACCCGTCCCGGATCATCGGGGCCCTCTCGCGGACAAGATGATGCGCCGCCGACATCTCAACGCATCGCCACAGTTGCGCTGTCCATGAGGATGTCGTGGCGGCGGCGTTTCGACAACGGCCCGCCATTGCGGGAGCCGCACCAGCATTTCCCGATTTTGGTATCATAGAAGGATACCATTTGCTGGAACTTGCCATCGAATACTGTCGCGACCACTATTTTGGTTCTGTTTTGGTAGCATCCATTACTGCTGCATGGTAGCGCTTGAGTCGGTCGGACGAACCGATTCGAGGGCGATGCTTCCAGGGCATCGACGCAAAAGTCTTCCCTCCGCGAGCCGTTGGATCGGTTCGCGAGGCGGGCGACACACGGGGGAAATCGGGCGATGTGCATCCTGTGTAGCGATGGGCCGGGCTTCGTGTCCCGGCATTGGATGTCCGGACCGTCGGCGGGGAGCACCTCCTTCGCGGCGCTGGCGGTCTCCGCCCCTCCCCCCGGCGATCTCGCCAGGGTCATCGACCAGCTCACGACCTCGTGGACCGTCGCCGCCGGACAGCCGGCCGAGAACGACGCCCGGACCTGGGCGGGGACGCAGTTGACCTACGCGATCCCCTCGACTTCGCCGCCGAGCAGCAATGCCAGCGAAGCGACCGGGTTCAGGGCGATGACCACGCTGATGGTCGACCGGGCCCGCGAAGCCTTCGAGCTCTGGGACGACCTGATCGCGATCAACCTCGTCGAGACCACGTCCGCGACCAATCACGACATCAGCTTCGCCTATACCTCCGTCACCCGGGGAGGCGGAACCTATGCCTCGCCCACTCTGACCCAGGGCAATAACGGCGTCGATACGATCACCAAGCAGCGGATCTGGATGAATTCGAGCTGGACGAGCCACGATGCCGATGCCGACATGTTCTATGGCGGCTACGGGGTCGAAACCTACGTCCACGAGATCGGCCACACCCTCGGCCTCTCGCATCCCGGTAAGTACAATGCCGGGTCCGGCGGCGCGATCACGTATGACGGCAACGCCGAATACGCGCAGGACACGCGGAAATACACCGTCATGTCCTATTTCGATGCGGATGAAGACGGGTCGGGTGTCGATCATTTCGGCCGCCGCGACGACAATCGTGACGGGGTTCTGGACCGAACCTACGGCGCGACGCCGCTCCTCGACGACATCTCGGCGATCCAGGCCAAGTACGGGGCCGATCCGAATACGCGGGTGGGCAACACGACCTACGGGTTCAACTCCAATGCGGGCCGTGGCGCCTTCGATTTCACCCAGAACACCGACCCCGTCATCGCGATCTACGATGCCGGGGGATACGACACCCTGGACGTGTCGGGCTTCACGACGAACCAGTTGATCGATCTCGGCGCGGGCACATTCTCCGACATCGGCAGCATGACCGACAACGTCGCCATCGCCCGGAACACGGTGATCGAGGCGGCGGTCGGCGGATCGGGCCACGACACGATCTACGGCAATGCCAGCGGCAATTCCCTGACGGGGAACGGGGGCAACGACCGGATCTACGGCTTCGGCGGCAACGATACCCTCTCCGGGGGCGCCGGCAACGATGTCCTCGATGGCGGGGTCGGGTTCGACTATGCCAGCTATGCCGGTTCGACGGCGGCCGTCACGGTGGACCTGTCGGTCGGCAAGGTGCTCGGCGGCCATGCCCAAGGCGATACGATCACGGGGATCGAGGGCGTCTACGGATCGGCCTATGCCGATACCCTCAGCGGCGCATCCACGGCATCGACCCTGCTGGGCGGCGGCGGCAACGACCGGCTGCGGGGCCTGGGGGCGAACGACGCCCTCTTTGGCGAGGCCGGCGACGATACCCTGGTGGGGGGCGCCGGCGCGGATATCGTGTTCGGCGGCGACGGGTTCGACATCGCGGGGTTCGACGGCAGCGCCGGCGTCACGGTGAACCTGACCACCGGAAACCATGCCGGCGACGCCGCCGGGGACCTGTTCTCCTCGATCGAGCGCTATACCGGCAGCAACTTCGACGACATCTTCGTCGGCGCGGCAGCGGGCGACGATTTCCTTGGCCGCGGCGGCAATGACAGCCTCAGCGGAAACGGCGGCGCGGACAGGCTGGAGGGTGGTGCTGGCGCCGACCGGATCGACGGCGGCGACGGGATCGATACGGCGAGCTATGCGGGGTCGAGCGCCGGCGTCTACATCGACCTGTCCCTCGGCAAGGTGCTCTACGGCGATGCCAACAACGACACCCTCGTCAGCATCGAGAACCTGGAAGGCTCGGGCTACGACGACAATCTCGTCGGCGACGCCGCCGCCAATACGCTGAGTGGCCTCGCCGGAAACGACACCCTGTCCGGCGGCGGAGGGGCCGATTTCCTCGGGGGCGGCGACGGCAACGATATCCTGACGGGCGGCGCCGGGGCCGATTACATGACGGCCGGCGACGGTGTCGACTGGGCCTATTACAGCGACTCGAGTGCGGGTGTGACCGTGGACATCAGCGCCGGCAAGGTCGCCGGCATCGGCGGCAGTGCCGAGGGCGACGCCCTGGTGGATTTCGAAAACATCCTCGGCTCGGCCTTCGACGACAAGCTCTTCGGCAACGGCTTGGCCAACATCCTCAGCGGCGCCGCCGGGAACGACGCGCTCTACGGCTATGACGGCGACGATACCCTGCTCGGCGGCGCGGGCGCGGACAGGCTCGATGGCGGCGCCGGCTTCGACGTCCTGGATTACGGCGCCTCCGCCGCCGGCGTGTCGGTCAACCTCAGCACCGGAGCCGCGAGCGGCGGCGACGCGGCGGGGGATGTCCTCGTCGGCATCGAGCGGGTGGCGGGATCGCGCTTCGCCGATACCCTGGTCGGGACGCTCGGGGTCGATCTCCTCGACGGGCGGGCCGGGGCCGACAGCCTGCAGGGGCTCGGCGGCAACGATGTCTACTTGATCGACGACAGTGGCGATCTCGTCTTCGAGATCGCGGGGGGCGGTGCCGATACGGTGCTCGCCGCCGTGAGCTACGGGCTCGCCGCCGGCCAATCCATCGAGACCCTGCGGACGATCCTCGACACCGGCACCGTCGCCATCGACCTCACCGGCAACGCACTCGCCAACAAGCTCGTGGGCAATGACGGGGCCAACCTCCTCGATGGCGGGGCGGGCGCCGATACCCTCTATGGGCGGGCCGGCAACGACATCTTCGTCGTCTCGGCGGCGACCGACAAGGTGTTCGAGTCCGCCGGCGACGGCGTCGATACGGTGAGGGCCGCCGTCAGCTACGCACTGGCCGCCGGCCAGTCCATCGAGACCCTGCGGACGATCCTCGATACCGGCACCGTCGCCATCGACCTCACCGGCAACGACCTCGTCAACAAGCTGGTGGGCAATGACGGGGCCAACCTCCTCGACGGCGGCGCCGGGGCCGACAGCCTGTACGGGCGGGCCGGCAACGACACGTTCATCGTCTCGGCGGCGACCGACAGGGTCTTCGAGGCGCTCGACGACGGGATCGACACGGTGAGGGCGGCGGTCGATTACGTGCTCGCCGCCGGCCAATCCATCGAGACCTTGCGGACGATCCTCGACACCGCCAAAACCGCCATTGATCTCACCGGCAACGACCTCGTCAACAAGCTGGTGGGCAATGACGGGGCCAATGTCCTCGACGGCGGCGCCGGGGCCGACAGCCTGTACGGGCGGGACGGGGACGACACGTTCATCGTCTCGGCGGCGACCGACAAGGTGTTCGAGGCGCTCAACGACGGTGCCGACACGGTGAGGGCGGCGGTCGATTACGTGCTCGCCGCGGGCCAGTCCATCGAGACCTTGCGGACGGTGCGGGATGCCGGCACCACCGCGATCGACCTGACGGGCAACGAGTTCGCCAACAAGATCCTCGGAAACGACGGTCTCAATACCCTGTCCGGCGGCGATGGCGCCGATCTGCTCTACGGCAGAGGCGGCGCCGACACCTTCGTTTTCGACCGGCTCGGCGACAGCACCGTGTCCGCTGCCGGACGGGATACGCTCAAGGATTTCAGCACGTCCCAGGGGGATCGGATCGACCTTCACTTCATCGATGCGATCGCCGGCGGCGCGGTGAACCAGGCCTTCCGGTTCATCGAGGACGACGCGTTCACGATGAGGGCGGGTGAGCTTCGCTCCATCGTCTCGGGCGGAAATACCCTGGTAAGCGGTGATGTGAATGGCGATGCGAAGGCCGATTTCGCCATTCTCCTGACCGGCACCTTCACCCTCCAGACGGCGGATTTCATCCTTTGATGTCGGCCTGGCGAGCCGTCGAAGATGCACGATGCGTCAAGGTATTATTCCATGGAATCGGTGGATCGGAAGGATGCCGATGAGTGTTTCTCGCCCGTCGTGATGATTCGGAGGTCTGGCATGGCGAACCATTACTGCCTGGATCCTTTGGATCCCCATGGGGAATCGGAGGTGTTCGTGGTTTTCGAAGGCCGATATCCCAATATTCGCCTTCTGTCGGTCATCAACCAGAGTCGCGATGACATTCTCTCCGCTCTGGTGGAGGAGCAGCGGCGCGATCTGATCCGCGAGATCGGGGCCTTCTATCGCCCTCCGCTGACCGCCAGGACGGCGACGGCGTAGCGCCCCGGGCGCTGTCCCGACCCGATGCGTCGGTCGGCAACGGGCTCCCGTTCGCGCCGGAAGGGCCGAGCGTGGGGAAGCATTGGCGTGCCGATGCGAACCCGGTTAGTTTCCTCTCCTGGACCTCGCCGGGTGAGTGGAGACCGAATGCGCGTCATCGACCGTATCGTGGGCAGCAGGCTCGATCCCGAGATCGCACACCGCCTGCATCATCTCGATCACCACCACGCCGTCGACATCCTGGCCATCGACAGCGCCGACATCGCCCGGCGGCGGTTGCGGGCGACCACCGAGGGCGGCGAGGACATCGCCATCGCCCTGCCCCGCGAGGAAACCCTGTTCGACGGCGCCGTCCTGATCCTCGAGACGGACCGCGCCTTGGTGGTGCGGGTCGGGGCGGAGCGCTGGCTTCGGCTGGTGCCCGGGGACAAGGCCGCCGCCCTCGAACTCGGCTACCATGCGGGCAACCTGCATTGGCGCGTGCGCTTCGACGGTGACGACCTGCTCGTGGCCCTCGAAGGCCCGCCGGAGGATTATCTGGCGCGCCTCGGCGATCTGACGGAGTCCGGCCGCGTGGCGCATGGGCTCGACGGGCGGACGGACGCCGCCTGATGCTGCAGCGGCTCATCGCCCTCCAGCAGGCGGATTCGGCCTTCCCCAGCGGGAGCTTTGCCTTCTCGAACGGGATCGAGGGGCTGGCGGCGCTGCCGGACGGCCTCGGCGGGGCGGAACTCGGCCATGCGGTGGAGGTCATCCTGCGTCACCGCTGGGCCGGCAGCGACCGGGTCGCCCTGGTTCTGGCCCATCGCGCGCAAGGGGATCTCGCCCGCCTCGCCCGGATCGACGCCGCCGTGGAAGCGGCCTGCCTGCCCGAGCCCATGCGCACGGGCAGCCGACGCAACGGCGGGGCGCTGCTCGCCGCCCATAGCCGCATCGGGACGCCGGGGGCCGAAGGCTTGCGCTTGGCAGTCCGCGACGGCCCGCTTCTCGGGCATCTGGCGGTGATGCAGGGCGCGCTGTGGCGATCCCTCGGCCTCGACGAGACCACGGTCACCGAGATCGCGGGCTACCAATGTGCCGCCGCCCTCGTCACCGCCGCCGTGAGGCTCGGGCGCGTCGGCGCCATCGAGGCGCAGCGCATCCTCTGCGCCCTGATGCCGGTGCTGGCGGAGATCGCGGCCCGGCCTGTGCAAGGGGCCGAGGAGGACGAAACCGACAACGCCGACATCATGCTCGTCGCCTTCACACCGCTCATCGAGATCGCCACCATGCGTCACGCCCGTGCCGATCTGCGCCTGTTCGCGAATTGAAACCGTCGCCGGACGGTGAAACACGGTTCCGGGAACGGACGAGGCCGTAGGGACCACCAATGCTGCTGACACCGACCGAACTCGAACGGCTGACCATCTTCACGGCGGCGGAACTGGCGCGAAAGCGTCGCGCCCGCGGCCTCAAGCTCAACTACCCGGAGGCCGTCGCCATCATCTCCGACGAGATCCTGGAGGGCGCG
This sequence comes from Methylobacterium sp. W2, assembly GCF_020662345.1. Lineage (GTDB taxonomy): Bacteria > Pseudomonadota > Alphaproteobacteria > Rhizobiales > Beijerinckiaceae > Methylobacterium. The sequence continues at coordinate 25,753 of NZ_VMOA01000030.1, forward strand.
CGCGACGGGCGCAGTGTCGCCGACCTGATCGGGTGGGGCTCGACCATCCTCACCACCGGGGACGTCATGCCCGGCATCGCCGCGATGCTGCCGATCCTGCAGGTCGAGGGTGTCTTCCCCGACGGGACCAAGCTCGTCACCGTGCACGAGCCGATCCGGCCCGCCGAGGGGGCGCCGGCCGATACGCTGGAGCCCGGCGCGATCCTGCCCGCCGAGGGTGAGATCGAGCTGTCCGCAGGTCGTCCGCGCACCACCATCGAGGTGGTCAATACCGGCGACCGGCCGGTGCAGATCGGGTCGCATTACCACTTCTTCGAGGTCAACCGCGCCCTCGATTTCGACCGCGAGGCGGCTTTGGGCCTGCGCCTCGACATCCCGGCCGGCACGGCGGTGCGGTTCGAGCCGGGCCAGCGCAAGACCGTCACTCTGGTGGGGTTCGGCGGCGAGCGCCGGCTCACCGGCCTCAACGACCTGACCCAGGGGACGATCGACACGCCGGCGGAGCGCGCCGCTGCCCTGGCCCGGGCTAAAGCCGGCGGCTTCAAGGGTGCATGAGGATATCATCATGGTGACGATCCCCCGCCGCGACTACGCCGCCCTCTACGGACCCACCACCGGAGACGGCGTGCGCCTCGCCGACACCTCCCTCGTCGCCGTCGTGGAGAAAGACTACGCCGTCTACGGCGACGAATGCCTGCATGGCGGCGGCAAGACCCTGCGCGACGGCATCGGCATGGCGCCGGGCATCACCTCGGCCGAGGGCGCCCTCGATTTCCTGCTCTGCAACGTCCTCGTCATCGATCCGGTGCTCGGCATCGTGAAGGGCGATCTCGGCATCCGCCACGGCAAGATCGTCGGCATCGGCAAGGCCGGCAACCCGGCGATCATGGACGGGGTCGATCCACGGCTCATCGTGTCCGCCGGCACCACGGTGCGCGATTGCGAGGGGCTGATCGCGACGCCGGGCGCCATCGACGTCCATGTCCATTTCGATTCCGCGGGCCTGCCCGACCACGCCATCGCGTCGGGCATCACCACGCTTCTCGGCGGCTCATTGGGGCCTATCACCGTGGGCATCGATTCCGGAGGCCCGTTCAACACGGGCAAGATGCTCCAGGCGGCCGAGCATTGGCCGGTGAATTTCGGGTTCCTCGGCCGTGGCAACACCCACAAGCCGGCGGCCCTGAAGGAGCAGCTGGAGACCGGCGTGCTCGGCCTGAAGATCCACGAGGATTGGGGGGCGATGCCCTCGGCCATCGATGCCTGCCTCGGCTTTGCCGACGAGCACGACTTCCAGGTCCAGCTCCACACCGACACGCTCAACGAATCCGGCTTCGTCGAGGACACGCTCGCCGCCATCGGCGGCCGGGTGATCCACATGTATCACACGGAAGGGGCGGGGGGCGGGCACGCGCCGGACATCATCCGCGTCGCCGGCCTGCCCCATTGCCTGCCCTCCTCGACGAACCCGACCAACCCCTACACGGTCAACACGTTCGACGAGCACCTCGACATGACGATGGTGTGCCACCACCTCAACCCGGCCTTGCCGGAGGACGTGGCCTTTGCCGAGAGCCGCATCCGCGCCCAGACCATCGCCGCCGAGGACGTGCTGCACGATATCGGCGCGATCTCGATGCTCGGCTCAGACAGCCAGGGCATGGGCCGCATCCACGAGGTGATCTGCCGGACCTGGCAGCTCGCCTCCAAGATGAAGGACCAGCGCGGCAGCCTGCCCGAGGACCGGGCCGGCTTCGGTGACAATGCCCGGATCAAGCGCTACATCGCCAAATACACCATCAACGCGGCACGCACCTTCGGCATCGCCGAGCACATCGGCTCCCTCGAAGAGGGCAAGATGGCCGATATCGTTCTCTGGCGCCCCGCCTTCTTCGGCATCAAGCCCGAACTCGTCATCAAGGGCGGCTTCATCGCCTGGGGCGCCATGGGCGATTCCGCCGCATCGCTGATGACCTGCGAACCGATGCTGCTGCGCCCGCAATGGGGCGCGTTCGGCCTCGCCAAGCAGGGGCTCTCGGCCTGTTTCGTCCATCCGCTGGCGATCGAGCGCGGCCTGCGCGACGAGCTCGGCCTGCGCAAGGCGCTGCTGCCGGCCCACGGCACCCGGACGCTCAGCAAGGCCGACATGCTCTGGAACGACGCCTGCCCCGATATCCGCGTCGACCCGCAGACCTTCGACGTCTTCGTCGACGGGGCCATCGCCACCTGCGAACCGGCCAAGGTCCTCCCCCTCGCCCAACGCTACATGCTGCGCTGATGTCCGACACCGCGATGATCCTCACCCCCTCCCCGGCCCGCGCCAGCGCCGCGCGGATCGGCATCGGCGGACCCGTCGGGTCGGGGAAGACGGCGCTGATCGAGCGTCTGATCCCGGTCCTGGCGGGGCGCGGCGTCGATCTCGCCATCGTCACCAACGACCTCGTCACCAAGGAGGACGCGGAGCGCCTGCGCCGGTCCGGGCTGATCGATCCGGCCCGGGTCTCGGCGGTGGAGGCCGGCGCCTGCCCGCATACCGTGATCCGCGAGGATCCGACCCTCAACATCGCCGCCGGCGACGCCCTGGAGGCGGCGTTTCCCGGCCTCGATCTCCTGATCTTCGAATCCGGCGGCGACAACCTCGCCTCCACCTTCTCCCTCGATCTGGTGGATTGGTGGATCTTCGTCATCGACGTGGCGGGGGGCGACGACATCCCCAGGAAGCGCGGCCCCGGCGTGCTGCGCTGCGACCTTCTCGTGGTGAACAAGACCGACCTCGCCCCCCATGTGGGGATCGACCTCCCCGCCATGCTCGCCGAGGCCACCGCCGTGCGCGGCGGCAAGGCGATGATCGCCACCAATGCCCGCGCGGGCGACGGGATCGACGCCGTGGCAGATGCGATCTGCCGCGCCGTGCTCTTCGCGCCTTGAGTGACGTGGAAGAGGAGGTCCGGGGCGCCCCGCCGGAGGGAGCGGGCCGCTCGCGGCATCGCCAAGCCCGCCTCGTTTTCGTGCGCGGCGGCGGGACCACGGTGCTGTCGCGGCAGGTCGTGCCCTATCCGTTCCACATCACCCGGCCGTTCCGGATGTATCCGGAGCGTCCCGACATCGCGACGCTGTATCTCCAATCCGCCTCCGGCGGGCTCTACCGGGCCGACCGCCTGGGCCTCGACATCACCGCGAAGGCCGGAAGCCGGGCTCATGTCACCACGCAATCGGCCACCGTCGTTCATGACACCGGCGCCTACGCCGCGCGCCAGGACACGCGTCTCGCCATCGCCAGTGACGCCAGCCTGGCGCTGCATCCCGATCCGATGATCCTGTTTCCCGGCGCCGCGCTCGATCTCGACACCCGCATCGTGGTCGGCCGTGATGCGCGCGCCATCGTCAGCGAAGGCTTCGCCAGTCACGATCCGAGCGGCATGGGCCGGCCGTTCTCCCGGATCGCCCTGTCGCTGCGGGTCGAGACCGAGGAGGGACGCATCCTCGTCAACGAGCGCTCGACGCTCGATGGCGCGAGGCTGAAAGGCCCCGCCTCCCCCCTCGGCGCCTACGCGGCCTATGGCTCGATGGCGATCCTCGGGGACGCCGATGGCCATCCCGATATCGCCGCGCTGCAGGGCGCCGCCGATGCGATGGGGTGCCTGTGCGGAGCGAGCCCGCTGCCAAACGCCGCCGGATTGGCCGTGCGGGTTCTCGCGCCCAGCGGCGGCGCCCTGTCGGCGGGGATGGATGCGGTCTTCGCGATCGCCTTCGCGGCGCTGTTCGGTGTCGCCCCCGCGCGCCGCCGCAAGTGAGGACGGACTTTGGGCCTGCCCAGCAATGAGGCAGCATGCAGCCAATTTGCCCTTTAAGAAACGAAGTTTCTTCCCGACAGTGTTCCTCGGTCGAGCTGGAGTGATCCTGCTCGAGGAGAACAACCGTGGATGGACAGGGGTGTGTCCTCCACCATGACGAGTGGGGAATGAAACGATGGCGTCGAAAGACGAAGACACCGCTTATCGTCAACTCCGTCGCCGGTTGCTGCTCGGCCTGGCCGCCGCACCCTTCCTCGCCGCCACGCGGAGCGCACCCGTCCTCGCGGCCGATGCCGTGAACACCACGGGCCTCGCCGTCACCGACAGCGAGGTGACCGTTGGCATCCTCCACTCCGTCACCGGCACCATGGCGATTTCCGAGACCGGCGCCACGCAGGCCGAGAAGCTCGCCTTCGAGCAGATCAACGCCGCCGGCGGCATCCTCGGCCGCAAGATCAAGGTGATCCAGGAGGACGGCGCCTCCGACTGGCCGACCTTCGCGGAAAAGGCCAAGAAGCTCCTCGTCAACGACCATTGCGCGGCGATCTTCGGCTGCTTCACCTCGGCCTCGCGCAAGGCGGCGCTGCCGGTGATCGAGCAGTATAACGGCCTCCTGTACTATCCGACCTTCTACGAGGGCCTGGAGCAGTCCAAGAACGTCATCTATACCGGGCAGGAGGCGACGCAGCAGATCCTTGCCAGCCTCGATTGGGTTAACAAGGAGAAGGGCGGCGACACGTTCTTCTTCATCGGCTCGGACTACATCTGGCCGCGCACCTCGAACAAGATCGCCCGCAAGCATATCGAGAGCGTGCTCAAGGGCAAGGTCGTCGGCGAAGAGTATTTCCCGTTCGGCCACACCCAGTTCAACTCGGTGATCAACAAGATCAAGCTCACCAAGCCGAAGGTGATTTTCGTCACCGTCGTCGGCGGCTCGAACGTGGCGTTCTACAAGCAGCTCAAGGCCTCCGGCATCGACCTGTCGAAACAGACCCTGCTCACCCTCTCCGTCACGGAGGACGAGGTCGAGGGCATCGGCGGCGACAACATCGCCGGAGCCTATTCCTGCATGAAGTACTTCCAGTCCATCGAGAACGACAACAACAAGGCCTTCGTCGCCGCCTTCCACAAGATGTGGGGCGAGAAGACGGTGATCGGCGACGTGACCCAGGCCGCCTATCTCGGGCCCTTCCTGTGGAAGATGGCCTGCGAGAAGGCCGGCTCGTTCGATGTGGACAAGGTCGTCGCCGCCTCGCCGGGCCTGGAATTCAAGGCCGCGCCGGAAGGCTACGTGCGCGTCGATCCCAACCACCACCTCTGGTCCAAGACCCGCGTCGGCAAGGCCAAGGCCGATGGCCAGTTCGAGATCGTCTATACGAGCCCGGAGCTGATCAAGCCGGACCCCTTCCCCAAAGGGTACCAGTAGGACACGTCACCTCAAGGCCGAAGCTCCTGCAGCGCGTTGCGGGGCCTCCCGAGATCCGCCCGCTCTGCGGCATTTCCGGAAGGCCCCGCCGCGCTCTTCGCTCAAGCGGGGATGCCGGCCGTTGCCACATTCTCCGGCGAGGGCTCGGTGAGGCCGGCCTGTCCCTGATCGCCGCGTTTAGGCGCTTCCGCCCGGACGCGGGTCTTCTTGGGATCGAAATGGGGAAACGCCACGATCGTGGCGGAAAGCCGCTTCTGATGGCCGTCGAGCTTGCCGATCTCCACGGACCGACCGAGGGCCGCCGCGGAGACGTCCAGGCGCGCCAGGGCGATGGTCTTGCCGAGGATCGGCGATTTCGTGGCGCTGGTGACGATCCCGACCTGGGTCCGGCCGTCATAGACGGGATCGCCGTGCCCGACGGGCTCGTTGCCGGTGACGTCGAGGCCGACCATCCGCTTGTGCGGGTTGTCCCGCCGCCGCGCCACGGCCTCCGATCCGATGGAGGCGTCGGGCTTGTCCTTGGGCACGGTGAAGCCGATGCCCGCCTCGAACGGGTCGGTCTGGTCGCAGAAATCGTATCCGGCGAAGACGAGGCCGGCCTCGATCCGCAGCATGTCGAGGGCGGCGAGCCCCATCGGCGTGAGGCCCTGCGGCGCGCCCGCCGTCATGATCGAGTCCCAGATCGCCGTCGCCTGGCTCGGGTGGCACCAGACCTCGTAGCCGAGTTCGCCGGTATAGCCGGTCCGCGACACCAGGATCGGCACGCCGTCGATGCGCCCGACCGTGAAGCGAAACCATTTCAGCTCGTCGACGGTCGGTTCCTGGGGCGGGCTGACCACGAGGCCGGACAGGATCTCCCGCGATCTCGGCCCCTGGACGGAGACGTTGTGGAGCTGGTCGGTGGAGCTCTTCACCCAGACCTTCAGCTTGTGGTCTTCGGCGAGCTTGCGCAGCCAGATACCGGAATACTCGTCGCCGCAGATCCAGCGGAAGTTGTTCTGGCCGAGACGGAACAGCGTGCCGTCGTCGATCATCCCGCCATGCGGGTTGCACATCGCGGTGTAGACGATCTGGTTGACGGCGAGCTTGCGCACGTTGCGCGTCACCGCGAGCTGCATCAGGTCCTCGGCATCGGGCCCGATCACCTCGAACTTGCGCAGCACCGAGAGGTCCATGATCGTGGCCCTCTCGCGGCAGGCCCAGTATTCCTCCAGCGGGCCGGCCGCGTTGAAGCAGGTCGGCACCCAGAACCCGCGATAATCCTCCATCTTCCGGGTCAGGGCGGCGGTACGCGGGTGAAACCCGGATTCGCGGGTGAGGCGCGGTTCGGCATCGGGGGTCATGCGGTGGCTCATACCCTTGGAGAAGGCGCTGTCGGACTCATAGACCCGGACGTGGATGTCAGTGGGGCACCAGCCATTGGCGGGATCGATGTCGTCGGCGCAGGACGAGGTGGCGCAGACGAGGTCGGTCAGCGCCCGCAGGAGAACGTAATCGCCGGGGCGTGACCAGGGCTCGTCCATGGTGATCCGATCGTCCGGCCCCGCGACGGTGTTGTAGAAGAAGTTGATCGCCGGCCAGCCTTTCTTGGGCTGGACTCCATGCGGGCTGAGCACCGCGTTGAAGTTGTCGGTGCAGTTCGAATGACCGGGATATCCCATATCCTCGTAATACTTGGCCGAGCAGGCGAGCATGAACGTGTCGTGGCGACCCACCGTATCCTGGACGATCTCCACCAGGGGGACCATGCGCGCGTCGAAATACTTCGACAGCAGGCCGGGTTTCGGCGCCGTCGATCCCATCAAAGTATGCGTGGTGGTGGCGTCGAGGCCGTATTCGTCACCCGCTTGAAGGGCGACGGCATCGAAGGCGAGGAAATCCGCGCATTGGCGCCCGTCCACGTCGATGATCTGGATGTACTGGCCGGCCTTGACGGAAAAAGCCTCGGCGGTGGCGGCCTTCACGCGCAGGTCGAGGAGCGGCGGAGCCAGCGGCGGCGGGGCCCTCCCCTCCAGGGATCTGGCGGGTTCGATCTCCACCCGCAGATCGGTCGGGGGATCCTGCGCGTCCGGCGCCATCGGGCCGCCGGGAATGACGAGAACGCAGACGGAGCTCGTCGCCGCCGTGGCGCGGAACGTCGATCCCGGCGGGGAGCTCGCGTGGAACAGCGCATGAGCTTCGAGATCCGACGGCGCGATGCCGCGCGCCGCGAGGGCGGCCTCCACCGAGCGGCCGCCGGCCCCGTCTCCTCCCGTCCGCAGGGTTTCCAAGAGGGGCGGCGCGCCCGGTGCCGCCTCTCCGAACGCGCCGGGGCCGGCATAGAGGAAGGCGGGCTGGCGCCCCTCCGGATCGACGATGCGCAAGCGATCCCCGGCCTCGACCTCGAAAAAGGCAGAAGCCCCTCCCCGTGCCGAGAACGAGAGCGTGCGCGGCGACGTCGTAGCCCACGCGCCCTCGGGCTGCATCCAGATCTGGTTCATTTGTCTATCCAGGGTGAACGGGTCGCAACGGATGCGGGCCGACGCGCCCCGCTTGGGGCCGTCATCGCCATCGGAGGCCGCTGCCCGGTGATGGAGCTATGATAATCAGACATCTCGCGGGATGCGCAGGTCCCCTCTCCTGGAAGGAGAGGGACAGGGTGAGGTGTGCGACTTCTCCGGAGAGTCCACACCCCTCACCCCAACCCTCTCCCACACGGGAGAGGGAGCCCGTCGCGCCTCATGCGAACCCTCTTCGATCGAGGGAACGGCTGTCGAGCAGAGGGGTGAATCCAGTAGGGCGATGGAGGCTGGGGAATGGCATGATCCCAAAACAGCGACGCGCTCATTCCGCCGCCTGGGGCAGGCCCATGAAGGCCTGGAGCGAGTCGTCCATGGCCTTCATCCAGGTGGTGTGGTGCGGGGGCGAGACCGTTCCGGTGATGGTCGAGCGGTAGGACCGGTCGCGGTAGGTGAGGATGCCCTCCATCTTGTGGTGCTCCCACTCCTTGAACAGGTCGGCGACCTTGTCGACGTCGAGGGGCGGATAGTCCGTCGCCGCCAGGAGTTCGCGGACGTATTCCGTCTGGAAGTCGATCGCCTCGAACGGGTTGGTGAGCGTGTCCTGATAGGCCAGCCATTTGGCGATGTCGGCTTCCTGCTCCTCCGGACCCGGCAAGGCGAGCTTGCCCATCATGTAGTCGCGGGCATACCAGGCCTGGGCGTCGAACATGTTGAAGGTATAATACTGGTCCTGCATTCCAATATAGATCAGCTTCGGGTTAGATTGCCAGAAGATACCCTTGTAGATCCCCGCCGGGTAGAGGCAGTTATGGGATTTCAGCCGCATGTCGTCCGGCAGGAACGGATAGGTGTGCTTGTAGCCCGTGCAGAAGATGATCGCGTCGACCTCGGTGTCGCTGCCGTCCTTGAAATAGGCCGTGTTGCCGACGAGCTTCTCCAGGAGCGGCCTCTCCTCGAAACCCGCCGGCCAGTCGAAGCCCATCGGCTTGGTGCGGTAGCTGAAGGTGATCGATGTGGCGCCGTACTTGATGCATTGCGTGCCGATATCCTCCGCCGAGTAGCTCGCACCGATCATCAGCAGGCGCTTGCCGGCAAATTCGTCGGCGACGCGGAAATCATGCGCATGCATCACGCGGCCGGGGAAGAATTCCAGCCCCTCGAAGCTCGGGACGTTGGGGACCGAGAAGTGGCCGTTGGCCACCACGACGTAATCGAAGTCCTCGACCTGATGCTCGTCCTTGATCAGGTCCTTCGCCGTCACGGTGAACCGGCCGGTCTCCTCGGAATAGCTCACCCAGCGGACGGGGGTGCAGAAACGGATGTACTTGCGCACGTCGCTGCGCGCGACCCGGCCGGCGATGTAATCATGCAGCACGGCGCGCGGCGGATAGGACGGAATTGGCCGGCCGAAATGCTCCTCGAAGGAGTAATCCGCGAATTCGAGGCACTCCTTCGGGCCGTTCGACCAGAGGTAGCGATACATGCTGCTGTGGACCGGCTCGCCGTTCTCGTCGAGGCCGGTGCGCCACGAGTAGTTCCACTGGCCGCCCCAATCGGATTGCTTCTCGAAACAGACGAGCTCGGGAATCTCCTCGCCCGCGCGCCGCGCCGCCTCGAAGGCGCGCAACTGGGCGAGGCCGCTCGGTCCCGCGCCGATGATCGCAACCCGCTTCTTCATGATCAGATTCCCGTTCTATGTCGCGTGAGCCGGGCGGACCGGGCCTCCCGATGGCGGGTTCCCGATCGGTGCCGGACGTCCGCCAAAGACCATTCTCCCCCGAGGATAGATCCGGCGAGGGCGAAACCTCGTCGAAACATTCCTGTCGAGAAAATTTATACGCGTGGGAGAAAGCGCGGTGCAATAGTGACTGTTGGCACTACTGTCGTCGTCCAGTTGTGCATTGCAAACGCAAGGGGGGATACTGTTAAGCGAGAACCGTGCCATGTAGCATCCCAGTCGAACTGGGCGGCACTTCTCGGACGTCCGGCGCGGGCCTATCCCTTTCCCGGCGGGGCTACGGTATTCACACATCTCGCGGGATGCGCGGGTCCCCTCTCCTTCCAGGAGAGGGAGTCCGTCGCGCTTCACGCCGAACCCGCTTTGATAGAGCGCACAGCCGTTAAGCCGAGGGGGGATCCAGTCGCTTGCGGGGCCGGGGATCGTCCTCGTCCGGCGTAAAGGAGCTTGGGGCGGGGCGCGGGTCGACTTAACGTGCGGGGCCGCGAGGCTGGACGCCTCGACGACGCGCCTGCTTCATAGGGAATGGCACCGTTTCAGGATGAAGGACGAACCGATCCGGAGCGGACCCGATCCGCTGGCCACCGCCGAATGGTACGGTCGCTTCGGCGACGTCGCCGCCTCCATCGGAACCGAGCGCTTTCACCGGAACCTGCTGTCCCTGTTCGCCCTCTGCGTGAAAAGCGATTCGGGATGGATCATCCGGTATTCGCGCGTGGCCCCGCCCGACGTGCTGTACACGACCGGGGTGCCGAGCGAGATCGTGGATTTCTACAACAGGAAATGTCTGACCATCGATCCCTTCTCCCTCTACTGGAAGAACGGCGGCAAACCGGGCATCCTGACCCTGTCGGAGATCGGGAGCACCAGCCCGGAATCGATCCTCTACGGCAAGATATTCAGGCCGGCCGCGAACATTTCCGACGAGCTCGGCATGTTCTTCTCGACGGTGGGGCATTGCTGCTTCGGGCTGTTCCTCGAACGGGAGCGCGGCGTCTTCTCGGAAAGTGATATCCGGCGGGCCAAGCTGGTCTTTCCCGCTCTTGAAGGATGCCACAGGAGCCATCTCGGCCATCTGTTCAGCAATCTGCGCTACACCGACGGGACGCAGGCGGACGGGTTGGTCAACCGGCCGACCCTGATCCGCGACCGCCACGACGTGGAGGTGTTCGCCAACGAATCCTGGAAGCGGGCCGTCCAGTCGGATGTCTCGATCCTGCCGATGCTCGAGACCCTGGCGCATTCGGACGCCATCCGGACGGTCCATGCGCGAGATCACGTGATCACATCGGAGGTCTTCGACCGCGACTTCGCCCTGGCGCCGGGCGGCCGGATCTTCATGCTCGGGCCGAAACCCGCCATGCCGGACGAGTCGGTGGGCTATCGGGCGGCGGCGGAGGTGCTGGTGGCGTTGACCCCACGGGAGCGGGACATCCTGACCCTCACGATGAAAGGCCAGGCCACGGGCCAGATCGCGCAGAGTCTGGCGATCAGCAAGGGCACCATCAAGAACTGCAAGATCCGCATCTACCGGAAGGCGGAGGTCACGTCCGAGCGCGATCTGATCAAGAAGTTCAGCCCGTTCTTCCCCTCGGCCTGAGGGCTTACGGCATTCACATCATTCGTAGGATGCGCGGCTCTCCTATCCCTTATGGGGGAGGAACTGGTGGAGGTGGTGGCCCCGTCAGCCTCGGCCGAGTGAGGGTCGCCCAACCACCCCCGCTCCTAACCTCTCCCCACAAGGGGGCTGTCGGATTCACACATCTCCTCGACGGCTATTTTATCCAGCCGATGACATCGACATGAGGCGCGACAGACTCCCTCTCCTGGAAGGAGAGGGGACCCCCGCATCCCGCGAGATGTGTGAACAACGTCGTCACGAGGGGGAGAGGGACGCCGCTTGCTCACTCAACCGCACGGCGGCGGGAAGTCGTCGCTCCGCTCAGGCGGTCCGTTCGTCGGCCGGATGGGTGCGCAGGCGCATCGGGTCGTAGAACGGCGTCCGCACCACGTTGGCCACCAGCGTTCCGGTCTCGGTTTGGATCTCGACCTCCGTGCCGAGGGCCGAGAGCTCCGGCGGCAGGTGGGCAAGGCCGAGGGACTTCATCAGGTGGCGGCTGTAGGTGGTGCTGTTGACCGTGCCGACCTCGCGTCCGTCCTTGACGATCTTGGCACCCGGCGTCACCGCCTCATGGTGCAGGATCTCGAGGCCGACCTGGCTGAAACGCTCGGTGCCCTTCCGCGCCACCAGGGCGGCCTTGCCGCGAAAATCCGGCTTGTCGAGGTCGACGGTCCAGGCCAGACCCATTTCCCACGGCGTGGTGTCGGATTTCGGCATGTCGAACGGGAAGAACAGCAGGCCGCCTTCCACGCGCACGATGTCGAGGCAGTCCCAGGAGGCCGCCACGATGCCGAAGGGCTCGCCCGCCTGCATGATCGCGTCCCAGATGGCGACGGCGTCCTTGGCGGCGCAGAACACCTCGTAGCCGCGCTCGGCCGAGTAGCCGCCCCGCGCCAGGGACACGTCGCGGCCGAACAGCGTCGTGCGGACATGCTCGAAATACTTCAGCGTCGGTAGGTCGAACGGGGTGTGCGGCGCGAGGATAGCGAGGGCCAGCGGTCCCTGCAGCGACAGGATGTGGACGTCGTCATCGCGGGCCGCCTCCACGGCGCGGCCTTCGGTGAATTCGGGAAGGACGTCTTCGAGGCTGCCGCCGCCATGCGAGACGCGGAAGGCCTGCGGCCCGTCGCGGTAGACCAGCACGTCGTCGATCAGGGAGCCGTTCGCGTCGACGATGTTGCTGATGGCCGATTTGCCTTGAGCGATCTTGCCGACGTCGCTGGTGAGCATCGCGTTCAGCATCGCTTCCGCGTCCGGGCCGGAGACGTTGACGATGCGAAGGCCCGAGACGTCGAACAGGCCCGCCCGCGAGCGGACGATGGTGGTCTCCTCGTAGCGGTCGGTGCTGTAGGATTGCGGGATGGGCATCCCGTTCCACTCGGCATCGAGGGTCGAGCCCAGGGCCAGGTGGCGCTCGTTGAGGGCCGACTGGCGGGGAAGGTCTGTGTAGCTCATGGCGGCTGTCCCTTAGCGTTCCGTTTTTTGATTGGGCGGGATCGGGGCTCGTCCCGCGGGCGGGCTGCCGGGGCGAACCGCCCGGCAGCCCGGTTCGATCAGAGCTGGAAGAACCAGTTCGAGAGGAGGAGCACCACGACGCCGGCGGCGAGCGTCAGGTAGGGCAGGATTCCCGCCCGCCGGCGGCTCACCATTCCCTCGGGGCCGACATGCAGGTCCTCGTACATCTCGGCCGGGAACTTGCCGCCGTCCTGGACATAGTGGCGGTAGCAGAAGACCGGGATGATCAGGGCGGCGGTGACGAGGCCGGCCCAGAGGGCGATCGGGTTCCAGACCTTCGCGCCCGCCCCCATGAAGATCACGTTGACGAAGGCGAAGACGCCGCCGAGCACCAGGATGACGGTCGGTGCGCGGTAGGGGCGCGGGATATGCGCCGAGTCGATGCGGTGGATCCAGGCCGAGTTGAGGTTGAGGAAGTTGAAGATGATGTAGCCGCAATTCGACACGGCCAGGATGAAGAAGAAGCTCGTCGCATCGGCACAGGCGATCGCCAGGATCGCGAGGTTGAAGACGAGATCGGTCCACATTGCCCGCGTCGGCGCGCCGTGCTCGTTCACATGGCTGAGGTAGCGCGGCAGCCAGCCATCGGCCGAGCCCTGATAGAGGGTGCGCGAGGACCCCGCCATGGCCGTCATGATGCAGAGCACGAGGGCCAGGATCATCAGCATGACGAGGAAGTTCTCGACGATGGGACCGCCGCCGACCATGTGCGCCAGTGCGGCCGCCACACCCGACCCGTCGACGATGGAGGCCTCCAGCATCCCCTCGACCCCGAGCATGCTCTGGAAGGTGAAGGGCACGAGGGTGAACAGCAGGAGGCAGAGCACGCCCGAATAGAAGATCGCCTTGAACGTATCCTTGGCGGGATCACGGAACTCGCTGGTGTAGCAGATCGCCGTCTCGAACCCGTAGGTCGACCAGGCCGCGATGAACATGCTGCCGAGGACGAGCGTCCAGCCCGTGATGTTCCAGGCGCCCGGCGCGGGAGCGGCCGGTGCCGCCAGGGGGACGAGCGGAGAGAAGTTCTCCCAGTTCACGCCGTGGATCAGCAGCGGGACCACGCCGACGATGAACATCGGGATGATGACGAGGAGGCCGATATACTTCTGGACGTTCGCCGTTCCGAGAATACCGCGGTGCTGCACGGCGAAGACCGCGAGCATCAGGGCGGCGCCGATGAAGAAGGCCAGGTTGAGGGAGAGCGAGACCGGGCCGAGGGTGGTGGTGAACAGGGTCCAGGTGCGGATGCCGGGCGCCACGGCCGCGATGGCCGCCGTCACCTTGTCGGCATCGGCCATCTGCAGGGCGGCGCCGTTGGAGGCGAGCCATTGCACCACGGCCGGCGACGTGGCCGTCGGCTGCGGCGCCACCGCGTTGATGATGTAGGAGGCCGCGATGGAACAGCCGAGGGACAGGACCGGCGACCAGGCGAACCAGTTGCACCAGACCGAGAGGGGCGCCACCAGCTTGGTGTAGCGGACCCAGGCCGCGGCCCCGTAGACCGACGCGCCCCCCGACTTGTTCGGGAACAGGCCGGCGATCTCCGCATAGGTGAAGGACTGGATGAAGCCCATGATCATGGAGAGCGTCCAGATCAGGAAGGCGAGCTTGCCCGTATTGCCGGCAATGCCGCCGACCGAGAACAGGACCAGGGCGGGAACGCCGCTCGCGACCCAGAACGCCCCCGTCCAGTTGATGCTGCGATGCAGCTTGCCGTCTTCGGCCGTTCCGGTGGCGGGGGACGTGAAGCCCGCCACGGGCTTTGCCGAGGATGCCAGTCCGGTGCTCATGATTCAGCTCTCCATTGGTCGTATTGAGGGTTCGGTCCGGATCGACCCGTGCCCTCGTCGAGGTCGTGATCCCGGGGCGATGTGGTCCCGCGCGGTCCCGGCAGGGTCGAGTCGCACCCGGAGCGTCGTCCGTGTCGGGGCGCCGTTCCCGCAGGTGAGTCGCCGCTGCAGAAGGTTGTCAGAATGGCGTTCTAAGTGTCTCTCACGAACATTCCGCCGTACCGTCTTGTCAGGGGCGAGAACCGGTGCTGGTGAAAAGTTCCACGAGGGACACTAAGCTATGATCATGCTTGTCGAGGCGTCGCCGACAACATGGAAAACTCCCATCGTTGCGGAGACGGTCATACGAAGTCTATCCGGATAACCAGGGTGCCGGGACCGCCGGGGCGCACCTTTCATGGGAGTCGGACGCACCACGTGAGCGGAAGGCTGCCGATCGCGCTCCTCAAATTCTCTATAGGAATAATCATTTCTCTTCGGTTGAGCCGCTGTCAAGCGCTATTGCGGCTCCCCCCTGAGCGAACAGTGGAATTGCATCGAAATTTTCCAGGGGATTTGATTTTCGAGCAGATATGACCAGTAAATAGGCATGGATGTTTGTCGATCGCGGGCATGACAAGAGATTGGGCCGAGCCGAGCCTTCCCGATTCGATGGGGTCGCCGGCGGCCTCGTGCTCGATCGCGCGCGTTCCGCAACCATGGACATCTCGCACGGAATGTGCGGCCCATGACGGCAGCGGGTGCTAAAACAATCGTCCGGCGCCCATCGAAGCGGCATCCGACCGATCGGCCGGGACTTCAGTCGAAAACGGCGATTGACATTGTTGTTCTCTTGGAGAAAATGAAATTCTCTTAAAGAACAGACCTGTTGTGCAAGTGGTAGACAGGTCAGGCTCTAGAGGCTTGGCCGAGGTCGTTCCCCCGGTTCGGCGCGGTCCGCTGCCGGCATGGATCGGGCCATAACTGGTCTTTGAGCTGGTTTTTGGGCCGGCCGCCGCACCGCCCATTGTCGAGACGAGGTCGATGTCAGATCAGTCCATCAAGAGCCGACCGGTCTATCAATCGCTGGCGATGGATCTGTCCGGCTTGCGCCACCTGTTGGTGTCGGATTCGCCCGCCTATCGTTTCGAGGCCCCGCCCGACAGGGAGGTGGAGGTCTGGTTCGTGGTCGCCCCCGACCAGGAGGGCCGGATCCCACCTTCCGAGACTATGCACGAACGAGGGTTCCGTTCGCCGCGACACCTCATCGATCGCCTCGACCATCGCCTCGCGCAGGAGCGCATGGGTCTGCGGCTCTACGTGAGCGGAACCGAGGACTTCCTGTGGGATGTCTTCAACACGGCGCAGCGCGCGGGAATGACCAAGCAGGAGATCTTTCAGTGCCAGTCCGGTACACGGGCGCGGCGCGTGGCCTGCGTCCATTGCAGGACCTTCAACCACGGCGTGACCACCACCATCGTCCGATGTGACGGCTGCGGTGCCAACCTGTTCGTGCGGGATCATTTCTCGCGGCGCCTGTCGGCCTTCATGGGGGTCAAGATCGATGCCGAGGTCGCCGGCGAAGTCCCTCCGGCAGAGCAGGCCTATTCATGATCCTCGACGGCAAGCTGGCGGCGCGCGTCGCCGAGATCGAACTCCTGAACCCGACGCTGAAGCGGTTCCGCTTCGTTCCCGAGAGCGGCGGGGCGTTTCCCACATCGCCCCCGGGGGCCCATGTTCTCGTCACCCTGCGGGGGCCGGACCGGGTCTGGCAGAACGCCTATTCCCTGGTGACGCCCCCCGATCAGCGCGATCACTACGCGATCATCGTCCGCCGTGTTCCGGACTCGCGTGGCGGCTCCCACTTCCTGCACGATTGGCTGACGATCGGTGACGCCGTCGAGCTGAGCGCGCCGGCCAGCCTGTTCCCGATCGCGTCGCTCGCCCGCAAGCACATCCTGATCGCCGGCGGCATCGGGCTGACGCCGTTCCTGTCCTACCGGCCGGTCCTGGCATTGCGCGGCTCGGCCTACGAACTGCATCAGTTCTGCGCCCCCGACGAGGTCGAGACCTTCCGCGCCCTGCTCGGCTCCGAATCCACGGGCGTCCACGTCCATGGCGTCGGACGGGGGGAGCGGCCGGATCTCGCCGCCATCCTCGCCGACCAGCCTCTGGGAACCCATGTCTATACCTGCGGGCCGCAGGGCCTGATGGACGCAGTCGAGGAGACGGCGCGCGGCCTCGGCTGGACGCCGCATGCGATCCACCGCGAGAGTTTCGGCGGGGACAAGGGCGGCGAGCCGTTCACCGTCACCCTGGCGCGGTCCGGCCGGTCGATCGCGGTCGGGGCGTCGCAGACCCTGCTCGAAGCGCTGGAGGGCGAAGGCATCGAGGCTCCCTGCCTCTGCCGGGGGGGCGCCTGCGGCGTCTGCCTCCTGCCCCTCGTGGACGGCATCCCCGATCATCGGGATCACGTCCTGTCCGATGCCGAGAAGGCGGAGGGGCGCCTCATCGCGACCTGCGTCTCGCGGGCCAGATCCGGGACCCTCGTGCTCGATTTTTAAGACCGGACGACCGCGTGGCGGCGGGACTCCGCCGAACGCGCCGATGCCGGCCATCGCTCGGGATCGGTGCGACTTGGTAAAGGGAAGCTGAGATGGGTATTCAGTTCAAGACCGACGAAACCTTCCGGGACGACTTCTCCTACCGGAACAGCGACACGGCGGTGCTTCGCTTCCCGTTTCCCTTCGGCGAAGACCGATACATGTACTCGGTCAATATCGAGCCGCATGTGAAAGCGGGCACGTCGCCGGTCTTCGATCACGCGTTCGACGTGGACGAACATTACGTCGCCGAATGCCGGGAGCGCGCGATCGTCCTCGATCACGACCCGAAGCGATGCCAGGTGCTGCCGCACATGATGCCGGCGCAATGGGACACGCTCGAACTCCTGATGGAGAGCCTGTCGACGGATTACCCCGAGCATTTCAGCCTGACGCGGGACGGCACCGCGTGGCACTGGATCAACCGCCCCCTGAACCTCGACCAGCGTTTCGTCTTCGGCGACGCGTCCACCCTCCCCTGCGCGCCGTTCGAGTACATCACCCGGCAGGCCCAAGGGGACTTCACCCTGCAGGATCAGCGGGACGACAACCTCTACGTCGATGGCGGCATGGTCACCACGCAGGCGGATTGGTCGCTGGAATTCGATATCGGGATGAGCTTCCACGAGTGGCACGGGCCGGTGCCGCTGGCGCATGAGATCGGGGTGTTCGACCGGGCGCTGCAATACCTCCTGCGCTTGCAATACGGGCATCCCGTCCGTCGGCTGAACTGGACGATGACGATCAACCCGCGCCTCGACACGTCGCCCGAGAATTATCCCGATTGGGGGCCCGACCGCACCACCGTGACGGCGGAGAACATCGCGGGCAAGCTCCACCTGCGCGTGGAGCTGCAGACCCTGTTCCGCCTGCCGCGCTCCAACGCGATCCTGTTCGGGATCCGCTGCTACCTGATCAGCCTGCAGGATATCGAGCGTGTGGAGAAGTGGCGCAAGCGCCTCCACCGCGTCCTGGCGAGCCTCCCGCCCGAACTCGTCGAGTACAAGGGCCTGACCCGGTTCCACGGACTGGCGCTGTCCCGCCTGGCCGCCCTGGACGACGGGGCGCCCCTGTCCCTCGGCATCCAGCCGGACCAGGCCCACCTGCCGGCCTGAGGCGGCCCCGCGCGCTTCGGGGGCACACCGTTCGGGAGCCGTCCGGCGACGTGAGGGAGAATGGGCGATCGGGTTCTCGCCGAGGCCGAAGCGCGCCGGCACGCCCCGGCCGAGCGCGACACTCAGATCGATATCCCGGCCTTGGCGTCGATTACGCACAGGCTGCGGTGAGGTCGTCCCAGAGCCGATCGGCCGCATCGTTGCGGCAGTCGAGGGAGCGGAACAGCCTGATGTCGATGGGGATGTCGAACTGTTCCGGGCCGGCGCGCACGAGGCGACCGCGCGCCTGATCGTCGGCCGCCAGGGTCTGCGGCAGCCAGGCGATGCCGTGTCCGTTCCGCGCCATCGTCATGAGCGTCGCCGCGAGGTGCGAGGTGAGTGCCGTCGCCGAATGGGTCGGCTCGCGATCCGGGCAGGCCGCGATGATACGCCCGAGCCCGGAGGCCTGGCTGTATCTGAGATAGGGCAAAGGAGCGTCGGGCGTTCCCGGCAGTGACCATGTCGCCCGGCCGTCCGACCTGGGCGCGCAGAGGGGAACGAGCAGGTCGTCGCCCAGGGACAGGCTGGGGAAACGCTCCGCTTCGAACCGCGTCCGTGCCTCCGGGTGATGGTGGCACAGGAGGAAGTGGACCTCGCCGGCGAGCATGATGGCTTCGCAGGCCTCCATGCTGTCGGAGATCAGGTTGAGGGTGCCGAGCGTCTGATGATGCATCAGGCCGCGGACCCAGTTCGGAAAGAACGTGAACGACAGGGCGTGGGTCGCCGCGATGGAGAGCGTCGCCGTATCCTCGGCGCCCACCGCCCGCGCATCGCGTCGTGCCCGCTCAAGGCCGCGCGTCAGCTCCTGGGCGGCCGGCTGGAAGGTCAGACCGGCCGGCGTGAGCGCCGCCCCCTGCGCGCCACGGGCGAACAGGGGCGTGCCGACCCAATCCTCGAGGGCACGGATGCGCCGGCTGAAGGCCGGCTGCGTCACGCTCCTCGCCTCGGCCGCGCGGGAGAACGTCTTCTGCTCCGCCAGGGCGAGAAAGTCCTTCAGCCAGTCCAGGTCCATCGATCAGCCAGTGTCGAGCCCGATGCCATCCGCGCATAGCGCGCACCGAACATGGCATTGGCCGAGCGACGGTGTCCAGGCGTACGGACGGCATCAGTCCCCGCAAGAGGGAACACACATCAAACCGCCCGCTAAGCGGCCGATCAGGAGGAAACAGATCATGAAGTCATGGCTTAGCCGACTCTATGTTCAAGTCTTCATCGCGATCGTCATCGGCGGGTTCGTCGGGTATGTCCTGCCCGACGTCGCCGTGACGCTGCAGCCCCTGGCGGACGGCTTCATCAAGCTGATCAAGATGCTGCTCGCGCCGGTCATCTTCGGCACCATCGTCGTCGGCATCGCCAAGATGGGCAACCTGAAGGAGGTCGGCCGCATCGGTGTGCGCGCGCTGATCTACTTCGAGGTGGTCTCGACGCTGGCCCTCGTCATCGGCCTCGTCGTGGTCAACGTCATGCAGCCCGGCGTCGGCATGAACATCGACGCCACGCAGATCGACGGCAGCGCCATCGCCGCTTACGCCAAGCGGGCGGAAGCGCAGCCCGGCATCGTCGGCTTCTTCATGGACATCATCCCCTCGACGATGGTGGATGCCTTCGCCAAGGGCGCCATGCTGCAGATCATCCTGATCTCGCTGCTCTTCGGCCTCGCCCTGGTTCAGGCGGGCGACCGCGGCAAGCCGGTGGTCGTCGTCATCGACAGCCTGCTGGACGCGCTGTTCCGCATCGTCGCCATGGTGATGCGGCTCGCCCCCATCGGTGCGGGTGCCGGTGTCGCCTTCACCATCGGCAAGTACGGGTTCGGCACCGTCTGGTCCCTCGCCTACCTCATGCTCGGTGTCTACGCCACGTCGATCCTGTTCGTCGTGCTGGTGCTCGGCTCCGTCTGCGCCTGGACCGGGTTCTCGCTCGTCAAGGTTCTCGGCTTCTTCAAGGACGAGATCCTCATCACCTTCGGCACCTGCTCCACCGAGGCCGTGATGCCGCGGATGATGGCCAAGCTGGAACGGGTGGGCTGCGAGAAGTCGGTGGTCGGCCTCGTGCTGCCGACGGGCTACACCTTCAACGCCGACGGCACCTGCATCTACCTGACCATGGCGGCGATCTTCGTCGCCCAGGCCACCAACACGCCGCTCGGCATCGGCGACCAGCTCGTCGTCCTGGGCGTGCTGCTCCTAACCTCGAAAGGGTCGGCCGGTGTCGCCGGGGCCGGGTTCGTCACCCTCGCCGCCACCCTGTCGAGCATCCACACCGTCCCGGTTGCCGGCCTCGTCCTTCTGCTGGGCGTCGATCGCTTCATGAACGAGGCGCGGGCGGTCACGAACCTGATCGGCAACGCGGTCGCCACCATCGCCGTCGCCAAATGGGAAGGCGCCTTCGACCTCGCCAAGGCGGAGGAGGCCTACCGCAACCGGGCCGCCGTCGCCTCCGAGGACGTCGTTCCCGACACGGAGCCCGGGCATGCCCTGCCCCGCCCCGTGGCGATCGCCCACTGAATCCGGCGACCGCTTCCGTCCCCTGCCATCCCCGTCCCCTCACGCGAAAACCTTCGCGTCTCAAGGAGAGCCACCATGCGTATCGTCGACGTCTGCGAGGTCACCAAGCCGATCTCCTCGCCCATCCGCAACGCCTATATCGACTTCTCGAAGATGACCGCCAGCCTCGTCGCCGTCGTCACCGACGTGGAGCGCGACGGCCGCCGGGTGGTGGGCTACGGCTTCAACTCCAACGGCCGCTACGGCCAGGGCGGCCTGATCCGCGAGCGCTTCCGGAACCGCATCCTCGAAGCGGATCCCGCGAGCGTCCTGAACGAGGTTGGTGACAATCTCGACCCGCACAAGCTCTGGGCGGCGATGATGACCAACGAGAAGCCCGGCGGCCACGGCGAGCGCTCGGTGGCGGTGGGCACCCTCGACATGGCGATCTGGGACGCTACCGCCAAGATCGCCGGCAAGCCGCTGTTCCGGCTCCTCGCTGAGCAGAAGGGCGTCGAGGCCAACCCCCGCGTCTTCGTCTACGCGGCCGGCGGCTACTACTATCCCGGCAAGGACGACACCCAGCTGCGCGCCGAGATGCGCGGTTACCTCGACCGTGGCTACAATGTCGTGAAGATGAAGATCGGCGGCGTGCCGATCGCGGAGGATCAGCGCCGCATCGAGGCCGTGCTGCAGGAGATCGGCTCCCAGGCGCAGCTCGCCGTGGACGTGAACGGCCGCTTCGACCTCGAACAGGGCATCGCCTACGCCAAGATGCTGCGCCAGTACCCGCTGTTCTGGTACGAGGAGATCGGCGATCCCCTCGACTACGCCCTGCAGGCCGCGATCTCCGAGTTCTATCCCGGCCCGATGGCGAGCGGCGAGAACCTGTTCTCGCACCAGGATGCCCGCAACCTCCTGCGCTACGGCGGCATGCGGCCCGACCGCGACTACCTGCAGTTCGACTGCGCCCTCTCCTACGGCCTCGTCGAGTATCTCCGCACCCTCGACGTGCTGGAGCAGTTCGGCTGGTCGCCCAAGCGCTGCATCCCGCATGGCGGGCACCAGATGTCGCTCAACATCGCGGCCGGGCTGGGGCTCGGCGGCAACGAGAGCTACCCGGACCTGTTCCAGCCCTATGGCGGCTTCCCGGACGGGGTGACGGTCGAGGACGGGCACATCGTCATGCCGGAGCTTCCCGGCATCGGCTTCGAGGGCAAGTCGGACCTGATCAGGGTCATGCGCGACCTCGCCGAGTAGGCCGCGACCGATCCGTACGGGGCTCGACCCGGCCCCAGGCGGGTCGGCTCCGGGTTGCGGTCCCCCCTCCGGTGGCGGAAACCACAAGGCGGCTTCGCCCCAGAGCGGGAGCGCCACCGCCACGCAACGCGCAACTGCGAAGAGGCCCCATGACCGTGCATGCGAAGGCGGAGATCCTGCTGCCGCATGTGGGCTCGGCCGCCCATCACATCCGCCGCGCCGTGGGCAACCTCCTCGTGGACAATCTCGTTTCCTGGTTCGAGGCTCGGGGGCCGCTGACCCCCGTCGCCGAGACGCCGTGGCCGCCGAACGCCGCCTGATCCCCGAACCCATCCGCGGAGAGCCGATCCCATGACATCACGCCACTATCGCATCGCCGTCATTCCGGGCGACGGGGTCGGCAAGGAGGTTGTGCCGGAGGGCGTGCGCGTCCTCGAAAAGGCCGCCAAGCGCCACGGCTTCACCCTCGCCCTCGACTGGTTCGACTTCGCCAGCTGCGATTATTACGAGCGGCACGGCCGCATGATGCCGGAGGACTGGAAGGCGCAGATCGGCGGCCACGACGCGATCTTCTTCGGGGCCGTCGGCATGCCGGACCGGGTGCCCGATCACGTCTCGCTCTGGGGTTCGCTGATCCTGTTCCGGCGCGAATTCGACCAATACGCCAACCTGCGCCCCGTGCGCCTGATGCCGGGGGTGAAGAGCCCGCTCGCCGACCGCAAGCCCGGCGACATCGATTTCTGGGTGGTCCGCGAGAACACGGAGGGCGAATACTCGAATGCGGGCGGGCGCATGTTCGCCGGCACGGAGCGCGAATTCGCCCTGCAGGAGACGATCATGACGCGCCACGGCGTCGACCGCATCCTGAAATTCGCCTTCGACCTGGCCCAGAGCCGCCCGAAGAAGCACCTGACCTCGGCCACCAAATCCAACGGCATCTCGATCACGATGCCCTATTGGGACGAGCGGGTGAAGGAGATGGCCAAGGCCTATCCGGACGTGGCCTGGGACCAGTACCATATCGACATCCTGACCGCGCATTTCGTCCTCAACCCCGACCGGTTCGACGTGGTCGTGGCCTCGAACCTGTTCGGCGACATCCTCTCCGATCTCGGCCCCGCCTGCACCGGCACGATCGGCATCGCGCCGTCGGGCAACATCAACCCGGAGCGGCTCTTCCCCTCGGTGTTCGAACCGGTACACGGCTCGGCCCCCGACATCGCCGGCCAGGGCATCGCCAATCCCATCGGCCAGATCTGGTCCGGCTCGATGATGCTGGAGCACCTCGGCGAGCACGAGGCCGCCCGGGAGATCGTCACCGGGATCGAGCGCGTCCTCTCCGAGCGCACCCTGCGCACCCGCGACCTCGGCGGCAACGCCGATACCGAAGCCTGCGGCAGGGCGGTGGAAGAGGCCCTCGGATAAGGGCGACCGACGTTCTGGTGAGGGTGATCTTTTCAATGGTGGTCTCTGGCAGTTTGATCATGCGCAACCTGCGAATACAGGGTGCCATGATGTCTGCGCGGTTCGGCGATGCGTGGACCGCAGCGCCATGATCGTCTGCAACCAGGGATAGTCTCGTGAAACCGCAGATCACCGGTGGCGGCACGTCCGCCGGAACCGCCCTCGCTTTCGTCGCCGGCTTCGTCGATGCGGCGGCCTTCATCGCATTGACCGGCCTGTTCACGGCTCACGTCACCGGAAACTTCGTCCTGATCGGCGCCGAACTGATCGCCAGTTCGACCGGCGTCCTGGCAAAGCTCCTGGCGCTGCCCGTCTTCATGGGGGCGGTGGCGGGGGCCCGCATCCTCGGGCTGCTCCTGGAGCGACGGGATGCCGATCCCCTGCCCTGGCTGCTCGCCGTCGAGGCGGCCCTCCTCGCGGGCTTTGGCCTGTGTGGGACCGTGTTGTCGCCCCTCGATGCGCCGGACGGCGCCCCGGCCCTGGCCGTCGGCATGCTCGCCGTTGCGGCCATGGGCGTGCAGAACGCGATCGGCCGTCTCTCCCTCGGTCATCTCGCCCCGACGACGGTGATGACCGTGAGTGTGAGCCAGGCCGTCATCGACGCGACGGATCTCGCTCTCGGAACGGCCGGGAACCGCGCTCAGACGCGCGCACGGTTGCTGCGCGTGCTGCCGGCCATCGTGGCCTTCGCCGCGGGCGCCTTGTGCGGAGCCTTCGGGATCGCCCATCTCGCTTTCGGCTGCATCGCGCTGCCGTTCCTCGTGCTCGTCGTCTTGACTGTCCTGGCGATGGCGCCGGCCGATGGGACCACCGCGCCGTGAGACAGTGAGGCCGGCCCGAACGTCTCCCCTCCGCCACGACGCGAGCGACATCCCGAATCGATGGACGGCCCCGATGTGTGCAGAGCCGTACGTCGGCTGCTGGGCGATGAAACGACCTCCGCTTGCGACCCGTTGCCGACCCTCGAAAAGTCGGCTTTCCGGCCGCTGAGAGGAGGATCGTGGCCAGTGCGGTAAGCTTCTGCATGAGAGGCGGTATGGCCCGGATTTCCGCTGGAACTTACCCTGACCGATTCGTGGTGGCCGCCAGCTTTCACGGCGGCAATCTTGCGACTGACGCGCCCACGAGTCCTCACCTGTTCGCGCCAAAGTCGACGGCCGAGATCAACCTCGCAGCGGCCGAGAACGACGGCAGCTACCCGCCCGCAATGGCCGCGCGGTTGGAGAGCGCCCTCATGCAGGTCAACGTGCGGTAGACGACGCAGCTCTATCCGGCCGCGTAGGGTTGGATGATGCCGGACACTCCCGTCTACGATCACGCCGCCGCCGTGCGCGGTTGGGGCGAAATGCTCGCGCTCCTCACCCGGTCCATACTTCGACTCAATCAATCCAATGTGCCCCTGCGAGGGTTGGCGAAATTGCAGCGCAAGACATTCCCGGGTCTCAATGATCTATCTTTAGTGCAAATTCGGTAAATCATCGCAAATTACGCCGTAATCAACTGTGGTCCGCTGCCGCTATGGCAGACTGATCGAAGCATAATGAGATGCACAACTTAATAAATAACATTGATTAAAATCATCGTCGTCTATTTTAGTTGCATTTATCGATAAGCACTTGCTGCTGATAGTCAAAAAATTTGCAGCTCGCATTAAAGTTGTTTCAGTTTTGCTTAACTAAAGGCTGTCAACGAGAAGGGGAATGCGAACAACGCATCGTGGGGACAGCTACGTGCCGTTTTTTAATACTGATCTGCGTGCGCTTATGACCGCGGTCGACAAGTCTACAGCCCGGATCGAGTTTGCTCCTGACGGCACGGTGCTCACTGCCAACACTCTATTTCTCGACCTGATGGGCTATAGCCTTTCCGACCTGAAGGGGCAGAACCACGTTCGTTTCGTTTCTGCCGCGGAGCAAGGCAGCGAGGCTTATCGCGCGTTCTGGGAGGCGTTGCGCCATGGGGAGCCGCAGACGCGCGAGTTCAAGCGTTTCGCGAGGGATGGTCGCGAGGTCTGGATCCAGGCCACATATAATCCCGTCCTCGATCGTGCCGGACGTGTGATCCGAGTGGTCAAATTCGCGACAGATGTCACCAAGCAGGTATTACGCAACATCGACCATGACGGACAGCTCGGAGCTCTGCAGCGCTCACAGGCCGTCATCGAGTTCGCGCTCGATGGCACGATCCTGGATGCCAACGCCAACTTCCTTTCGGCCGTGGGCTACGCGCTCGACGAGGTCCGAGGTCGTCATCACAGCATGTTCGTGGAACCGGCCGAGCGCGAGGGTGAGGCCTATCGTGAGTTCTGGTCCGCTCTGGGCAAAGGCGAGTTCAGCTCAGGGGAGTTCCGGCGGATTGCCAAGGGCGGTCGCGAGGTCTGGATCCAGGCAACCTACAATCCGATCCGTGATCGGGATGGTGTTCCGATCAAGGTCGTGAAGTTCGCCACCGACATTACCGGGCAGAAACTGCAGGTAGCGGATGCAATGGCTCAGCTGGCGGCCGTCAATCGCTCACAGGCCGTCATCGAGTTCGCCCCCGACGCGACGGTCCTCGATGCCAATACGAATTTCCTGAAGGCGCTCGGCTACGGAATCGAGGAGATCAGGGGGCGACCGCACGCCATGTTCGTGGAGCCAGGCTACGCGCAGACAACGGACTACGCCGCGTTCTGGGACCGCCTGAGAGGCGGCAGCTTCTCATCGGGCATGTTCCAGCGCTTCGGCAAGGGCGGCCGTGCCGTGTGGATCCAGGCCAGCTACAACCCGATCTTCGACCCGAGTGGCCGATTGATCAAGATCGTCAAATACGCTTCCGACGTCACCGCCAACATGGAGGCGCGGTCGGTCGCCGTAGAGGCAGCCGAGCGCACACTCGATCACGTTCAGGCGGTCACGGATGCGGCGGACGCCATGAATGCGTCGGCGCTTTCGATCTCTCGCAGCATGATTCAGTCCAAGACCGTCGTGGACGACATCCATGGTCGAGCCGGCGAGGCGGATGCCGCAACCGAGCGGCTACGTGCGGCAGCGCATTCGATGAGCGGCGTCGCTACGATGATCACGGACATTGCGCAACAGATCAATCTGTTGGCGTTGAACGCGACGATTGAGGCGGCACGGGCCGGCGAGGCAGGGCGCGGCTTTGCGGTGGTCGCGACAGAAGTGAAGAACCTAGCTGGTCAGGCCGCAGCGGCCACGAACCGGATCAGCAACGAAATTACTGGCATGCAGGCTGTCTCGAGCGAGGTCGCGACCACCTTGGCCTCGATCACTGCGGCGATCGGTACGATCAGCCAGCATGTCGATGGCGTCACTGCCTCGATGGATGAGCAGGCGCACGCCACGGGTGAGATCCTGGCCAGCATGCAGCAGGCTGCCGACGGTGTGTCGAGCATCAGCACGGGCTTGGACAATTGGACCATCGGGATGGAGGAACGGCGCGCTAATCGCCGAACGCGTATCCTGCTGCCTGCTCACATTCATGTCTCGGACGGCGGCCGCATCGCCTGCTCGATCCGCGACCTGTCGGACGGCGGCGCACGGTTGCATGTGCGCCTGCATACCACGGTGCCGGAACGGTTCGTCCTCATCGTCGATGTCGACGGACGCCGGTTCGACTGCCTCGTACGGCATCGCCTCGGCGCAAGCATGAACGTGCAGTTCCTTCAATCTTCGGATGCCAAACCTGCGCGTGCCGTCGGCTTTTAGAGCTTGCGTCCCTGGCGACCTAAAGTGCCTCACGAAACTCCCACTGCGCCGTCATGCTCGGAGCGGGAACCGACCGTGATCGGAAGTTCGTGAGGCACTCCTACAGCAGCGCGTGCTGCACGCATTCACCCGGTGTCGCGTCCCGGCCGCGCGTTCGGCAAGGCCGTTCGGCGCGATCACCGATCTCTTCGTCCGGTGGCGCCGCAAGCTCGCACCGGGCGCAGAGGCCGACGGGCCTGTGACCACGGCCCGCTCCGGGGGGAGGCTCCTTGAAAGCCCGCCCCCGATGCCCGCGTCAGACCACCAGCAGGTCCGAGGCGGTGAGCGCCGGCTTGCCGAGGAGGGTCGCGAGCAGGATCGCATCGTGGGCGCTGCCGGAGCCGTCCGCGTCGTAGAAGAGATGGCCCTTGGCCGCGTCGTAGACGATGCGGTGGTCTTCCGTGGTCGCGGAGCCGAGGGCGAAGGCCTCGTCCGGCAGCTGGCCGGCGGTCAGGGCCGTGAAGACGTCCGCATCGAGGGCGAGCCTGTCCTCGCCGTGGCTGAAATCGACGATCCGGTCCTTCTCGCCGGGCGCGGCGAGGACATCGAACACGAAGGTGTCGGCCCCGGCATCGCCGCGCAGGACATCCGTCCCCGCGCCGCCGGTCAGGATGTCGGCCCCGTCGCCGCCGAACAGGCGGTCGTCGCCCGCGCCGCCGAGGAACTGGTTGGCCCCGGCATCGCCCCGCAGGGAATCGGCGAAGGCCGAGCCTGTCACGATCTCGAAGCCGGAGACGCCGCCGGTGCCCGTGGCCCGGCCGCTGTCGATCACCACGCGTGCCGACGCGCCGAACTCCGAATAATCGAGCGTATCGGTGCCGTCGCCGCCCAGGCTCAGGCCGCGGATGGCCGAGCCCGTCTCGATGGCGAGCGTATTGTCGCCGGAGCCGAACTGGATCGCGGTGCCGCCGGCGCTGAGGATGCGGCCCGCATTGACGATCACGTCGTCGAGCGCGCTGACGATCTTGATGGCGATGCCCGATCCGCCCTGGATGAGCCCCGCATTGTCGATGCTGGTCACGAACGGCGCGTCCCCCTGCGACGAGTCGTCGATCAGGATGCCGAGGCCGGCGCCGTAGATCCGCGCGCCGGCGAGGTTGACGATGTCGCCGCCGCCCGCCGCGATGCCCTCCGCCGTGTTGGGCAGGCCGTCGGACCCGGTGCCGCCGGCGCCGAGGCCGCGGATGGTGCCGTGATTCTCGATTGTCGCCCGGAAATCGATGTCGATCCCGTCGCCGTCGCCGTCATTGATCCCGTCCGGGCCGCCGCCGTCCTCGGCACCGGGCGTCGCGCCGTTGACGTCGGAGCCGGCCGCATCGGCGAAGGAGCCCGTGATCATGCCGTGATTGATCACGGTGGCCGTGCCGTCGGAGCCGATGCCTGAGCCGTTGCCGCCGAGGATGCGGGCTCCGGCCGCGTTCGTCACCGTGACGAGGCTGTCCTCGCCCATATTGATGCCGTGGCGGTCGCCGAGGATGGCGCCGCCGGCCGCATTGCGGATCGTCCCGCTCGCCCCGTCCTCGAACTGGATGCCGTCGGCGCCCTGGATGTAGCCGGCGGCCGAGCCGCCATTGATGGTACCTCTGTTGACGAGATCGACGGTCGCGCCGATCTTTACGCCGTCGGCTGCCAGAGCCAGCAGCGATCCCGCATTGTCGATCTCGGCGAGGAACGCGCCCGTGGTCGCGGCGAGGTCGAGGGCCTGGCCTGTGCTGGAGACGATGGTCGAGCCGGTCTCCGTGGTGATCGTGAGCGTGCCGGCGGCGACGGAGCCTGCCGAGATCTGCACGGCGTCGTCGACGCTGAGAATGTCGCCGCCATTGTCGATCGTCGCGGTCAGGGTCGCGCCGACGCCGCTCTCGAAGCGGATCGCCCGGCCGCCGCTGGCGGTGTTCTCGATCAGGCCGTCGTTGCGGATTTCGGCGCCGTCGGGGGCGGCCGTAAAACGCACGGACTGTTTGTCTGCGAAGACCGAGAGGCTTCCGTCCACCTGCAGGGTGTCGCCGCCCGCGAGGTCGAGGCGAGCGGTCTGCGTCGTGCCGGTCGCGACGGAATAGGCGGTCATGCGGTCTCATCCTCGGCCGGACGCGCCCGGTTGAGGGCGGACGTCGAAATCATCGGGCGTGGCGGACATTAGGGGGGTCGGATGACGCTCGAACGACGGTGCGCGTGGCGGTGGATGTTTCCGGATTCCGGGGGCGCTCGACCCCTACACCACCGGCACGCCGCGTCCCTTGGCATGCTCGGCCGGCTCCACGTGGATGACGACGACGGCCCCCTCGATGGCGCCCTCGATGGCACTCTCCAGGCGGTCGCAGATGTCGTGCGAGTCCTTCACGGTCATCTCGCCGGGCACCACGAGGTGGAAATCGATGAAGGTCGCCTGCCCGGCATGGCGCGTGCGCACGTCGTGCGCCTCCAGCGCCCCCTCCCCGTGATCCGAGATCAGGGTGCGGATCTGGGTCACCATCTCGGCGGGTGCCGCCTTGTCGAGGAGACCGCTCACGGAATCGCGCACCATGGTCCAGCCCGACCACAGGATGTTCAGGGCGACGAGGCCGGCGATGAGCGGGTCGAGGATCAGGGTTCCGGTGACGGCCACCAGGGCGACGCCGATCAGGACCCCGCCCGAAGTGACCACGTCCGACATCACATGGCGCGCATCGGCAACGAGGGCGGGCGACCGCCACGCCTTGCCGCGACTGAGCAGCGCCACGGCCCAAACCCCATTGACCGCCGTGCCGACCGCGCTGACGGCCAGCCCCAGAATCGGCGCATCGAGGGGCTTCGGGTCGAGGAGGCCGTAGTAGGATTCACGCAGGATCAGGATCGCGGCCACGATGATGAGGGCGCCCTCGATCACGGCCGAAAAATACTCGGCCTTGTGATGGCCGTAGGGGTGGTCGTCGTCGGCCGGTGCCGCGGCCACCCGGAGGGCGACGAAGGCGAAGGCCGCCGCCGCCACGTTGATGATGCTCTCCAGCGCGTCTGAATAGAGCGCGAGACTGCCGGTGAGCCAATAGGCGGCGAATTTGAGCGTCATCACGAAAGCGCCGATTCCGGCGCTCGCGAGAGCGGCTTTCTGGGTGCGGTCCATTTCCGGTGCCGATCCGTGACGGGCCCGCCGGGTGAAGGAGCAGGGCGTGGTGCTAGGCGGCCCCGCCCATACGATCATCCCCGGCGAGAAGGCCACGGCAAAGGTTGAACCCACCGGTGAAGGGTTTAGTCGCGGCTATGTCCGGGGCTCGCCCTCCTGCGATCCGGGCACTGCGCTCGCCTGCCGCTCCGCCTCGCGAGTGGCGCTGCGTGCCCCCTGGGCTCGTGCCCGCTCGGCCTTGCGCGCATAGGTCCGGGCCATCCACCCCCAACGGGCATTGGCCGCCATCACGTCGAGACGCCGGGCTTCGCGCTCCCAATAGGACACCAACTGCGAATCCAACGTGACCCGGCGGCGCTGAACCTTGATGTTTTCAGTCATTATACGATCCGGATGTGAGCAAGATTGTTTGGATACCACGCCGATTTGCTTCGGAGGGGTCAAGGTTGTTTTCAACGTAGATCTGTAACAAGGCGACGCGTGTGAAGGTTGTGGGCCCGCGAAGAACTGCGAGCCACGCAGGCTACGCATTGTCAGCCTTCATCCGTCGCGCCGCCTCCGCCTGCGCTACGACGTCCCCTCGAACCGGCACCGAACCGGAAGGCCGTCATCGGCCATTGATCCCGGGCCAGGAACCGTGCTGTTGGCGCGCGATGCGCGTCGACCTCTTCGATTTCGATCTGCCCGAAGCGAGCATCGCCCTCAGGCCGCCCCAGCCCCGCGACGCCGGGCGGCTGCTCGTGGTCCGGCCTGGCGAGGCACTGGAGGACCGCGCCGTGCGTGATCTCGCCGATCTGCTGAGACCGGGCGATGCCCTCGTCTTCAACGACACCCGCGTGATCCCGGCCCGGCTTCGCGGCGTCCGGCATCGCGTTGGCTCGCCGGGCCTGCGCATGGAGGCGATGCTCCACCTGCGCGAGTCGCCCGAAAGCTGGCGTGCCTTCGCCCGGCCGGGCAAGCGCCTCGCCGTCGGCGACAGGGTCCGTTTCGGACGGGATGGCGAAGGCGAAGCCTGCGCCCTCGGCATCCTCGACGCCACCATCGCGGAGAAGGGGGCGGGGGGCGAGATCGTGCTGCGCTTCGACCTCTCCGGTCCCGCCCTCGACGAGGCCATCGCGCTCGCCGGTGAATTGCCGCTGCCGCCCTATATCGCCGGCAAGCGCAGCACCGATGAGCGCGATGTGGTGGATTACCAGACAGTCTACGCCCGCAAGGCCGGAGCCGTGGCCGCCCCCACCGCGGGCCTGCACTTTTCCGACGACCTCCTCGCCCGCATCGATGCCGCCGGGATCGCACGCCACAGCGTGACCCTGCATGTGGGCGCGGGCACCTTCCTCCCCGTCAAGGCCGACGACACCGACGACCACCGCATGCATGCCGAGATCGGCCATCTCGATCAGGCGACGGCTGAGGCGCTCAATGCCGTGCGCGCCGCGGGCGGCCGCATCGTCGCGGTCGGAACCACGGCCCTGCGCCTGCTCGAGAGTGCTGCGGATGAAGACGGCCGGCTCCACGCTTTCGCCGGCCCTACCGACATCTTCATTACGCCGGGCACCCGGATTCGTGCGGTGGATGCGCTGATGACCAACTTCCACCTGCCGCGCTCGACCCTGTTCATGCTGGTTTCGGCGTTCTCGGGCCTGGAGACGATGCGGGCGGCCTACGCGCATGCCGTCGAGGGCGGCTATCGGTTCTACTCGTATGGGGATTCGAGCCTGCTGTTTCCCGCGCCATCCGAGTGAACGCCCCTGGCGGCGACCCGCCCCCCATCGATCGGAGGTCATTCCAGATGGGTCGTCATCATGCTCTTGGCGCGCTCGAAGGCCGCGGGGCCGAGGGCGAAGGGGCCGTCGAAGGGTCGCTCGTGGAGCGCGATGACCGACAGCGTCCCGACCATCGCCGTGGAGAAGATGACGAGCGTGATCACCTGAGCGCGCGGCTTGTCGACATGGACGATGCCGATTGAGATCAGCGTCAGGGTGCAGAGAAACAGCAACGTCATCCACTTCGAATCGTCGCTCTCGCTCGCGCTCAGGGCCAGCCGCTCGCCCCGAGCCTCCCGCAGGTTCATGACCGTGGTCATCAGGGCGCTATGAGCAACGACACCGGATGCGCTGGTCTGAACCGGGTCGGCCACCATCTTCATGAGCTTGCTGAGCGCCGCGCCCGCCTCGCTGGAATAGGGCGTCTTGGTTCCCATCTTCGGGAACTCGTCGGTGATCACCGCATCCGCATAGGCGAGCAGCGCCTTCTGAATGTCCGACATGTCCGAGACCGTGGCCTCGCTGAGATCGTAGGCGGCGATCAGGTTGGCCCGCTCTGTCTGAACGATGCGCGACGCCTTCCCCTGCCGCTCCCAGGCATCGTTCGCCACGAAGCCGGTCAGCAGGGCGAGCAGGATGCCGATCGAGCTGAAGAACGACGCGACGATACCGCCGACATTGTTGAGCAGATGGGTCCGGGTGTAGGGGACGTTCGTCAGGACGACCAGGGCGATAGAGACTGTCGCAAACAGGGAGGCGAGGATGACGATCATCAGCCAGATCGGTTGATCGAGCCAGAGTCCTAGGAGCATTGATAGACCTCGCGATCCTATGGTGAGCCGGCCGCGCGGAAGAATCCTCGTCTGGAGGAGTCCTCGTTTTGAGGAAACCTAGTCTGAATATCCGGGTGGTTGGCGGATCTCCGATACCCCTTGAATGCGCTCTGGACCAGTAGCCCGGATCGACGACCACCGCCCCGGCATGGTCGACCTGTCTGGCACCGACAGGTCCGTTTGCGAGCGCACGTCCTCCCGCATCGGCTTTTGCCGACAACCGGCATCCACTTTTTCGGCCGATGCTCTAAACACCATGCCCATGTCCGAGACCCCCTCCCTCCACAGTCACGCTTCCGAGCATTTCACATTCCGCGTCGACGCCACCGACGGGCAGGCCCGCACCGGGGCGATCTCGATGCCGCGCGGAACGATCCGAACGCCGGCGTTCATGCCGGTGGGGACGGCGGCCACCGTGAAGGCGATGTATCCGGGCCAGGTTCGCGACCTCGGCGCCGACGTGGTGCTCGGCAACACCTACCATCTGATGTTGCGCCCCGGCCCCGAACGCATGGATCGGCTCGGCGGCCTTCACCATTTCATGAACTGGCCGCATCCGATCCTCACCGATTCCGGCGGTTTCCAGGTGATGTCTCTCTCCGCCCTGAGGAAACTCGACGAGCAGGGCGTCACCTTCCGTTCGCATGTGGACGGCTCGGCCCACCACATGAGCCCGGAGCGCAGTGTCGAGATCCAGGGGCTTCTCGGCTCGGACATCCAGATGCAGCTTGATGAATGCGTGCGGCTCCCCGCCGAGCGGCCGGCCATCGAGAGCGCCATGCGGTTGTCCCTGCGCTGGGCCGAGCGCTGCCGGCTCCAGTTCGGCGAGCAGCCGGGCAAGGCGATGTTCGGCATCGTCCAGGGCGGCGACTTGCCGGACCTGCGTGTCGAGAGCGCCAAGGGCCTCGTCGATCTCGACCTCAAGGGCTACGCCATCGGAGGCCTCGCTGTGGGCGAGCCGCAGGCGGTGATGCTGGCGATGATCGAGACGGTGGAGCCACATCTGCCCAGCGACAAGCCGCGCTACCTCATGGGCGTCGGCACGCCTGACGACCTGATGCGGTCGGTGGCACGCGGCATCGACATGTTCGACTGCGTGATGCCGACCCGCGCCGGCCGCCACGGCCTCGCCTATACCCGCTTCGGACGGATCAACCTGCGCAATGCCCGGTTCGCCGAGGATAACCGCCCCCTCGACGAGACCTCCACCTGTCCGGCGGCGCGCGACTATTCCCGCGCTTACCTCCACCATCTCGTGCGCACCGACGAGATTCTGGGCATGATGCTGCTGACTTGGAATAACCTGTCCTACTACCAGGACCTTATGGCCGGCATGCGGGGAGCGATCGCCGCGGGCCGGCTTGCGGATTTCTCCGGCGAGACTCGCGAGGCCTGGGCCCGGGCCGAGGCCGAGCGCGCCAGCGCGAATCTGGCCGGTTGACCCCTTCGGCCCAACCCCCTATTGCGAGCCACGCTTCTCACGACAGCCGGCCCGATCCCCCCCATCGAGCCCGGCGCGTCAGAGCAAGCGAGCGCGTAGCTCAGCTGGTAGAGCAACGGACTTTTAATCTGTAGGTCCTGGGTTCGAGTCCCAGCGCGCTCACCAATGATTTCAATGACTTAGCCTGTTTAAGTTTGTGGTTCTAGGAATCCTAGCGACCATATAGCTACCACCGCGTTGCACCCTCCCGTACGAGCTGTTTGGGCCTGCTGCCTTCTAATCTCTTAATTGCCCAGAGGCACTGTGCGGTCTCGCTTGACGACCATCTTT
Source organism: Methylobacterium sp. W2 (assembly GCF_020662345.1). GTDB lineage: Bacteria > Pseudomonadota > Alphaproteobacteria > Rhizobiales > Beijerinckiaceae > Methylobacterium. The sequence goes on from NZ_VMOA01000030.1 coordinate 60,294, forward strand.
ATGTGATAATTATGCGACAATAGGGTGCTTTGGGGCGTGCGTCGGAACGGGGGACAGCCACGACGCGATCAGCTTCATGCAGCGGCTGCCGTTCCGCCTGATGCTCGGGCGCGCCTACGATGACAAGGATGCCCAAGAAATGCGCAGCGGCCGGATCGCCCGGGCAGACGTGGCTGCATACATCGTCGGCCAGATCGCAGAACCGTCCCACGCGGGCAAGGTCGTCGTCCTCGTCCGGTGACGGGGGACGCCGCGTCACGACTGCCTTCGCCCCCGCACCGCACCGAGATCGCCACAGATGCCGAACCTCGTCGAGTCCAGCCTGCGTGTCGCCGCCGAGGGCCTCGTCGCGCTGGTAGCGGCCTGCAACCGGCTACGCCTGCCGCGGACGCCGCACCCGTTCGTGGTCGGCGTGCACGCGCCGATGCGTGAGGAACTAACGCTGCCTTATCTGCCCGTGACCGGGGCGATCCCGGCTGGGCTCGACGGACACGCTACCTCAAGATGGGCGCCAACCCTGCCAGACCGACGACGCGCGGCCACGACTGGTTCCTGGGCGACGGTATGGTGCACGGCTTGCGCGTCGAAGGCGGTCAGGCCCTGTGGTACCGCAACCGCTGGATCGGCTCGCGCGCGGCCTCCGCAGCGCTCGGCCGACCCGCCGCCCTGGGGCCGCGCCGGGGGGACGACACCGTCAACACCAACGTCGTCGAGATCGGCGGCCGCGCCTTCGCCGTGGTCGAGGCCGGCAGCTACCCCGTCGCGCTGTCGGAGGACCTGGAGACACAGCGCTACGATCCGTTCGGCGGCACGCTCGCCGGCTCCTTCAGCGGGCACCCGCACCGCGATCCGGCGAGCGGCGAGATCCACGCGATCGCCTATGACGGCCGCGTCTGGGACAGCGTGCGCCACGTCGTCCTCTCGGCCGCGGGCCGGGTCGTGCGCGACGTGTCGATCCCGGTCGAGCACGGCCCCTGCATCCACGATTGCGCGATCACGGCCCGTTTCGTGGTCGTGCTGGACCTGCCCGTCACCTTCTCGATGCGGGCGGTGCTGGCCGGCCACCGCTTCCCGTTCCGCTGGAATTCCGCTCACCGCGCCCGCGTCGGCCTGCTCCCGCGCCAGGGCAAGGCCGCCGACATCGCGTGGTGCGCGGTCGAACCGTGCTTCGTCTTCCACGTGGCCAACGCCTACGACGACGCGGACGGGCGGGTGGTCCTCGACGTCGTCGCCTACGAGAAGGTGTTCGCCTCGGCCGGCGGCGGCCTCGACACGCCGGGCCGGCTGGAGCGCTGGATCGCCGACCCCGCCACGGGGCGGGTCGACCGGCGGGTGATCGACCCCGCGCCGCAGGAGTTTCCCCGGATCGACGAGCGCCGCTTCGGGCGGCCTCACCGCTACGTCTACGTCGGCTCCGTCCCGGCCGACGGCAACACGCAACTCGTTGGCGCGACGCAGATCTTCAAGCACGACCTGGCGATGGGGGAGCGGCGCGTGCACGAGTTTGGCCCCGACCGTGTCCCGGGGGAGTTCGTGTTCGTGCCGGCGGGGCCGGAGACCGGCGAGGACGAAGGATGGCTCGTCGGGCTCGTCATCGACACGGCGAGCGACACCACGGACTTCACAATCCTAGACGCGCGCGCGTTCGAGGCGCCGCCGGTCGCCACGGTCCGTCTCGGGCACCGGATCCCGCCGGGCTTCCACGGGAACTGGTTTCCGAATCAGAGGGCAGGATGACGATCTCCAGTAACTCGGACGCTGGCGCGCGCGGTCACGTGCCGCAGAACGTGCGGTAGTCCGCCCCGCCGCCCTCGGGCGCCTCGGCATAGCGGGCGTGGGCAGGCTGGTCATCGTAGGGCCGCGACAGCACCGCTAACAGCTCCTCGAACGGGCCGAAGTCGGCGCGCTCGACCGCTGCCGCGATCATCGCCTCGACGTGGTGGTTGCGCGGGATGAAGGCCGGGTTGACCGCGCGCATCGCCGCCGCCGTCGCCGTGGGATTCCGTCCCCCCTCGGCCAACAGCTCCCGCCAGCGCACGGCCCAGCCGTCGTACACGGTCGGGTCGACGAACAGGTCGCGCACCCCGGCATCCGCCTCCGGCCGCTCGGCAGCGTCGCACAGGCGGCGGAAGGTCAGGGTGAAGTCCGCTTGGTCCCCCGCCATCCGCGCCAGCAAGTCGTCTGCGAGCGCGACGGCGCCATCCAGGTCCGCGGACAGGCCGAGCTTGTGCGCGAGACCACCGCGATACGCCGCCTCGAAGCGCGGGCTGAAGCCGGCGAGCGCCGCCTCGGCCGCTTCGACCGCCGCCGCCTCGTCCTCGGCCAGCAGCGGTAGCAAGGTCTCGGCGAGACGGGTTAGGTTCCACAGGGCGATCCCTGGCTGCTGGCCGTAGGCGTAGCGCCCGTGCGCGTCGATCGAGCTGAAGCTCGTGCGCGGATCGTAGTCGTCGAGGAAGGCGCAGGGACCGTAGTCGATCGTCTCGCCGGCCACCGACATGTTGTCGGTGTTCATCACCCCGTGGACGAAGCCGACCAGGAGCCAGGCCGCCACGAGGTCGGCTTGTCGGGCCACGACGCCGTCGAGCAATGCCCGGTAGGGGTGCTCCGCGGAGGACGCCTCGGGATAGTGCCGGGCGAGGGCGAGGGCGAGGGCGAGGGCGTGGTCGGCGAGCGCCCGCACCGCCTCTGCGTCGCCCCGGGCGGCGAAGTACTGGAATGTGCCGACCCGGATGTGACTGGCCGCCACGCGGGCCAGCACCGCCCCGGGCAGCCGGGTCTCGCGCAGGACCTGATCGCCGGTGGCGACCGCTGCCAGCGCCCGGGTGGTGGGGATGCCGAGCGCGGCCATGGCCTCGCTTACGAGGTACTCGCGCAGCACCGGCCCAAGCGCCGCCCGGCCGTCGCCTCGGCGGGAGAACGAAGTCGGGCCCGCGCCCTTGAGCTGGATGTCGCGGCGCTGCCCGTCACGGTCGATGACCTCGCCAATCAGGACGGCGCGCCCGTCGCCCAGCTGCGGCACGAAGTTGCCAAACTGGTGCCCAGCGTAGACCGTCGCGATCGGATCGGCGCCTTCTGGGACACGATTCCCCGCGAGCATCTCCACCCCAGCGAGGCCGGCGAGCCAATCCGGGTCCATGCCGAGGTTCGCCGCCAGCGCGCGGTTCAAACGGATCAGGCGCGGGGCTGCGACAGGTGTCGGGGCGCGGCGGGAGAAAAACCGGTCGGGCAAGCGGACGTAGCTGTTGTCGAACGGGATCGCGGTCATGGTTGGGAGTTATGGGCGATCGCGGCGGCGGACAAGCGCCTTCCGGGGACCGGTGGGTAACAATACGCGAGAAGGCGCGCGGCCGCGTCGCCGACACTGCTTCCAGTCTGATGCCGGTATGTTCCGGGCTACCGCCATCTGCGCAAAGCTGACGCAGTCAGCCTGCACGATGCGTAGATCCAGGTCGGGAACGAGCGCAGACCGAGCCGTCGCCCCCGCCGAGTTCCATCGGCGTCGATCCCATCACCACCGACATCGCCGACCGCAAGGAGCGAGACGCCAGGGCCAACAACCCCGGCGCCTTGTTCACCGAGGTCAGCACCGCGGTCCATGCCCTACTGGCAGACAGATCAACGAATCCTACGCGGGTTTATAAAAGACGATCGATTTCACCTTGTGGCCACCCCTCCAGCGCGGAGTTGTTACAGCCCATTCATAGCCAAACCCACGGTCGAATTTATGATATCGCCTAGTCGACTTTAAATAACCCTTGCTCGAAAGCCAATTAAGTCAAGCCGAAAGATGCATTCTATCTGGAAAACAATCTCGAAATGTAGTTGATCGAATAGTAAATTGGACGACATTTCCAATTTCTGTTACAAATCCAATCTTATCCCCCGGATCAATGCCGTGCTTTTCTTTCACGGGTAGGCTGATCTGTCGAAGTTTCTCTCGAAGGATTCGCGCTGCGGCCGCTTCAAGTGGCTTATATTTTGGAATAAGCGAATAACCATCACAAAAGCAGGCAAGTATTGCTTTCCGCAACACAGTTCTGTTCCAGGGCAAAATGCGGGCGGCAATCGCCAAACGTCCTGCGGCATAGACTAGTCCGAAATTGCGCGCCGCATGTTGGATTTCACCAGCTGCCAAGACGGTTTTGGTTTGCTCGAAAAATTCCTCGATGTGTCGCCCAACCTGATCTCTGAACGTGTCCGGGTGCTCCAGGAGGTACTGAACGAACGCCTTCATCGCCCAACCATGATGCCGCTGAACTGCGTTCCGAAGGTTGCGGAGACGCTCCCTCGCTCGCCGGGTCGAAACTTTCTTGGATTACCATTGGACCCAAGATCAAAAACCGTTTTGCAGCCTTCGCTTACCGCTGGAACATCCCAACAACGAGCATACTCACCATGGTCGCGTACTCGGCCCGCGCGCTGGGCAAACACCGAGATGGGATGCTCTGAATTGGCCAGGTAAATGATGCGGAACCCAGTCGCACTGGCGTCCGTAGCGTAAGTGGAGGCGCTATGCCGTACACGATCCTTGCCCTCCGACAACCCATAAATAAGGCGCTGATACGTCGAATAGGCATCTCGCTTTTGTCCGTCGATTAGCCCGGCTTCGTTGAGGGGCATCGGGCCATCGTTGCACAAACGCCCAAGCTCGAACAATGAAGCATCAGTCGCATTGAAGTTCGGTAGCTGCGACTCTTCGCCGATACCAATGACGGATCCCACGGCAAGCAAAGCGGTCGACTTGCCCGATTTGGAACGTCCATGGAGATTGATTCCGAATGACGCCAGGCCCAACGGCTTTAGGAGAGGGGCGGCGAATGCAGCCGAGAGAGCCGTCATCAAACGTGTCGAGCGCTGACACGGCCGAGCGACCCCATCGATCCACCCTTGAAGGTCACCCGCGCGACCGGTTTTGAACTGCGCCTTCTGCTTCATCCAAAGGGGTGGCTTGATTTTCAGCTCTTTCTTCCTTTTTCCGAGAACCTGATTCTGTAGCACGAATGCTTGGTTATCCGGCCGCCATCCGAGGCTTGTGGAACAAAGCCAATGTTCGCGCGGGCGCATGTCTGGCGCCATTTCCGCAAGGCGGGCTCGCGCATCTGAATCAAGAGCGCCGATCCAGTTTTTGCTGATCAGCTGCGCGCACAGTAGCCTCGGATTAATCGCCTCTTCCAGGGGGAGGTGAATCGTTCCACGACGCCCGCATGGCTTGGCGAACCTGTAGACCGCGAAGGTATCACCTGTAGGTTCATCTTCCGCTTGAGCACGGAAAATGACCTCTTTCTGTCGGGCATACGCCCGACCATTCCGGCCGGCTTTTTGGTCACGAGCGTTGGTTTTTTTGGGTGAACGGTTGATTGTGCTCATTTCAGCATAGCTCCTGGTGCCGCCAGTGCCGGACGTGCCGGGGCGGACGAGATGAGGGGAAGAAAGGGGAAGGCGGCACGATCGGCACGCTCCGCGACGTCAGTTCGTACCTGCAGCCTCAGCTCAGGTGCAGTTCACTTAGTTTCTATAGGGATCAGTCATCATCCCTTGAGAAACAGGTGGTGCAAGGGCCGACAGGCAGACCAAGGAATTTCACTTCGCCAAGGTCTGCCAGTCGTCATTGGATGCTGATCGCGATCAGGTTGGTTTCTCGCCGAGCATCACGAGCCGCCAACCCTTCTCGGTACGTTGAAACTCGAGACCGTGGAGCAGGATACGACCTTCGAATCCGAGGGCATCCATCGCCAGCATCACCTCGACCTTTTGGTGGGCTAGGAGGTCACGCTCGCGGGTATTCCGACGCTTGCACTTCCCGCCTTTTGATTTCTCCGCGAGAGTCGTTACCCGACGATGGAACTCCGGCTTGAACGCGTAGGCGATACCTGGAAGGGCACCGTCGAAATTCATCGCGACGAGCGGCCTAGGGGTGGTGGTGCTATCGGATGGAAAGGCGCGCCGCAGTAGCTTGATCGCCGGTTTCATTCCCTCCTTCTCTGCGATGATCCATGCGTGCGGACGATACTGCGTCGGCGCTCCTGGGCATTCGTTCAGCGAGAGGTCGAACCCAACGAAGGCCCACGGTACACCTGCCGCCGTGAGTACTTTCCTGATCCGATCCCCCAGGACCTGGAAAGGATCAGCTGGAAGGCTTCCTTCGTCGAACCCCTCAAGAGGGATGGCGCTCGCGCAAAACAGCTCGCGGCCCTGCGCGCGGAAGAACCTGCTGCCCTGCTTGACCACGAAGCACTGGGCAGCCCTCATGCATGCTGGGCAGGCGGGCGAAACGCAGGGGCTTTTACGCTTGCAGCTCATGATCCGCCGCCGGAGATACCTCGCCACCGGGCGATAGCGTCCGGAACGCTTAATACCAACGGGCGCTGATCATAACCGATGAGCCCATTCGCGCAGTCCGATGGACATGATCTTCCAGGGTTGATCGGTGAGCCTGTTCCAGGCGTTGCAGCCGCGGTCGACGATGTCCTCGTAGGATG
>NZ_VMOA01000031.1 GCF_020662345.1 Methylobacterium sp. W2
CTCGAATCCGGGAGGGATGCAGCCGTCCCTGACCCAGCCGGTGAGCGCCACACGTTCGGGCGGGTTTCCTACCGCCCCGGCTTCGGCCGAGGCGTTCACCCCTGATCCCGTCCAGAGCGAGGGCGAATCCGGCCGCGGCGGGCAGAGCCGCCGGCTGTCCCTGTCGGTGAATGCCGATCCTGCCAACAACACCGTGGTCGCGTACACGGACGGGGAGACCTATCAAAAGGTCCTCGCCGTCATGCGCAGCCTCGACGTCGCCCCGGTCCAGGTGGCGATCAACGTGATCATCGCCGAGGTGCAGCTCAACGACGCCCTCAAATACGGCATCCAGTTCTACCTGCGCAGCAACAGGGTGGGGCTGGGCGCGAACAAGGGCTCCATCGGTCTCGGCGACACCGCCGAGCAGATCCTGAAGAGCAAGCTGCCGGGCTTCAACTTCGTCGGCGGCGGCAACAGTCCCGACGTGGTGATTCGGCCCTCGACAGCATCTCCAAGGTACAGGTGCTGTCCTCGCCTTCCCTCGTCGTGATGGAGAACAAGCCGGCGGTGCTCCAGGTGGGCGATCAGGTGCCGATTACCACGCGACAAGGGCAGAGCGTCGTCAACGTCGACGCGCCCGTCCTGAACCAAGTCGAATTCAAGGATACCGGCATCATCCTGAAGCTGATTCCCCGCGTGGGACAGAGCGACACCGTCACCCTCGACGTGGAACAGGAGATCTCCAACGTCTCCAAGGGCGAGGATACGCTCACGCCGACGATCTCACGACGCCGGGTGTCGAGTTCGTTGACGATCAACAACGGCCAGACCGTGCTCCTGGCCGGCATGATCAGCGAAAGCCGCCACGCGGTGAAGGACGGCATTCCCTATCTCGCCCGCACGCTGATCGGCGACCTGTTCGGTTCCACCGACAAGGGCTTCGACCGCAAGGAGCTCGTCATGTTCATCCGCCCGGTCGTGGTGCGCAACGGCGAGGACGCGGCTTCGGTGGCCGAGGAATTCCGCTCGCGTCTGAAGCTGTCCGGCAGGCCGAGGGCCGATGCCCCCGCCCGGGCGGCCGTCTACAAGCAATGATCGCCCGCAGCCTCGTTCCGCATCCCGATCGGGCGGCTGTCGCCGTCGGTCTCGTCGCGGCCGCCCTGCTCGCGGCTCTGCCGGCGGAAAACCTGTCGCGCCTCCTCGCCGCCGTGGTGATCTTCGGCCTCGTCGGTTGGATCACCTGGCAGGACGCGGTGACGTTCACGATCCCCGACGGCGCCGTCGCCGGCATCGTGATGGTGGGGGCGGCCCTGCGCCTCGGTGATGGGCTCGAGGCTCTCCACGATCCCAGGCTCGTCATCGCGGGCCTCGTCGTGGACGCCGTCATCTGCGCCGGAACCCTGCTCCTTCTGCGGGAGCTGTTCTACCGCCGGCGTGGCTACGACGGGTTGGGGTTCGGGGACGTCAAGCTCGCCCTCGCGGGGGGCGTGCTCGTGGGCGCCCAGGGCTTCGCCTGGGCGACCTGCGGCGCCTGCGCCCTGGCCCTCCTGCTAGTTCTGGTCCGCAGGGGCGCGGGGCGGCCGATGGGCGCGCGGGACCGCATCGCCCTGGGCGCCTTCCTGGCTCCCGCGATCCTGCTGGTCTGGGCGCTGGGCATGATGGTCCCGTCCCTCGCCGCCACGGGGTTCTGATGCCGAGTTTCACGTATCGGGCGATCGATCCGGGCGGACGCATCCATTCCGGCGTGATGGACGGTGGTTCGCCGGCCGAGATCCTGGAGGAACTCGACCGGGCCGGCCTGGTGCCGATCGCGGCCCTCACCGCGGCGGGGGGACGCGCACGCCGGGACTGGCGCCAGTGGCTGACGCCGCAGCCCCGTGGCGAGGAGGTCACGGCCCTGACCCTCGATATCGTCATGCTGCTCAAGGGCGGCGTCACCCTGAGTCAGTCCCTGCAGCTGCTGACGCAGATGGGCGCGGGGCGCTGGCAGAAGCAGGTGCTGCGCGATCTCCACGCGGCGCTCGCCGGCGGCAACAGCTTCTCGCAGGCCCTGTCCGAGCATCCTCGCTTGTTCCCGCCGATCTACGTGAAGATGGTGGAGGTCGCAGAGGCCACCGGTCGACTCGAGGAGGCCCTGACCACCCTGGCCGAGGAACGCCAGCGCACCGAACGCCTGCGCAAGCGGCTGGTGGGAGCGATCAGCTACCCGGTCTTCCTCATCCTCGCGGCGCTCGGCGCGATGACCTTCATCTTCGTCTACGTGATCCCGCAATTCGAGACCGCGCTGGAAGGCTTCAAGGACAAGCTCGATCCCTCCGCCCTCCTCGTCTTCGATGCCTCCGCGTTCCTGCGCCACAACGGCGAGGCGATCCTCGTCGCGCTCGCCGCCCTCGTGCTCGGCCTGTTCGTCGTGAGCCGCGTGACCGCCCGGCATCGCCTCGGCCTGCGGCTGGCCTTCCGGGTGCCGGTGCTGCGCACCCTCTTCCTCTACGCGGGAACCCTGACCTTCTGCCGGACCCTCGCGGTGCTGGTCTCGAACGGCATCGACATCTCCACCACCCTGCGTCTGCTGCGCGACGTCGTCCGTCTGCCGACCCTGTCCCGGGAGATCGACACCGTCATCGCCGATGTCCGCAAGGGCCAGCGCCTGTCGCAGTCGCTCGCGACGCGCGGCGTCCTGCCGGCCCATGTCGTCCAGGTGCTCCGCGTGGGCGAGGAGGCCGGCGATCTCGCCGACAGTGCCCGGCGGGTGGCGGGCTTCTACGAAATGCGCCTGGACGCCGCTCTGGGGCGCGCCATCGCCATCATCGGCCCCGCCACCATGATGGTCGTCAGCGTGATGATCGCCTGGCTCATCATCTCGGTGATGACGGCGCTGATGAGCGTCAACGATCTCCTGAAGTAAGAGGCCCGGATGTTCTCGAACACGATCCCGAACAGACTGTCCGACCACCGCGGGCGGCGCGACCGCGGCGGCGGGTTCACCCTGGTCGAGCTTCTCGTCGTCCTCGTGATCCTGGGGCTGGTGATGGGCCTCGCCGGCCCGAGGGTGCTGGGTTATCTCGGCAGCTCGCGCGAGAAAGCGGCCAAGCTCCAGGTCGAGGCCTTCTCTTCGGCCCTCGACCTCTACTACCTGGATTTCGGCCGCTACCCCACCGCCAACGAGGGGCTCGCCGCCCTGGTGGCGCGCCCGGCCGGCGCGGACCGCTGGGCGGGGCCCTATCTCAAGCAATCGACCCTGCCGGCCGACCCGTGGGGCAGGCCCTACGAGTATCGCGTCCCCGGCAAGAACGCTCCCTACACCATCGTCTCCCTCGGCCCCAACGGCCGTGGAACCGATGGCGCCAAGGAGGAGTGAGCTGCCATGGCTCGTTTGACCCTTCCACAACGAGGCGGCCCGGCGGCCCGACGGGCGGGGTTCACCCTCATCGAGACCATCGCGGCGCTCCTGCTCATCAGCCTGCTCGCGGGGCTGGCGCTTCCGTTCCTGCGCGGCGGTCCGGGGCCGGCCGCCCTCCGGGCCAGCGCCTATCAGGTTTCGGCGCTCCTGCGCGGCGACCGCAACGCCGCCTTCGCGTCCGGCCGTCCGAGCGCCACCCTGGTCGATTCCCGCGCCGGGATCGTCCGCTCGGAACGGGGTGGCGCCGGCTTCTCCACCGGGCCGGGCATGCGCGTCGATCTCAGCGCATCCCTGCCCGACGCGATCCGCTTCTATCCCGACGGGCGGTCCTCCGGAGGCGATCTCATCCTGTCCTCGGCCGGGCGCCGCATCGACCTGCGGGTGAGTCGCGACACGGGAGCGATCGCCCTTGTCCATTGATCGCCCCCATTCGAAGGCGGGGTGCCGCGCCGGTGGCAATGCCGGCTTCACCCTCGTCGAGGCACTGGTGGCCCTCACCGTGCTGGCCGCCGTCTCGCCGCCCCTGTTCCGCATGGCCGTGATGCTACGGGCCGGAACCGAGGCGATCGACGATCGTACCCGCAGCGAGATCGTCGCCCGCTCCCTGCTGGATGCCGCGCTGGGACGGCGCGACGCGGCTCAATACAGCCTGTCCGGCAGCACCGACGGACGGCGCTGGAGCGTGGAAGCCCGCCCCTTCGGTGACGATGTGCGGCGCGTCCTCGCCGGGGCCGGGCTACGCCCCGACGCCACCCGCAAGGCCCCCCGCGACGGGGCTCCGAAGGCGGACAGCACTTCCGGACAGGCCGACCGGACGGACGGCGAGGAGGTGGCGTGGATGCCCGTGGGTGTCACCATCCGCGTGGAGACCACGGGCCGACCCCTCCGGATCGATACCATCGCCCTTGCCCGAAAGGCCGCATCGTGAGCGGCCCCTCCAAGGCTCCCAAGCGGCTTCGCGGAGGCGAGGGTTCGCTTCTCGTGGAGACGCTGACGACGTTCGCGCTCAGCGCCCTCGTCCTCTCTGGCCTCGTCGCCACCTCGGGGCTGTTCCTGCGCGTTCTCGACCGCAGCGTCGCCCAAGCCCACGAGGTGGAATCCCTCGACCGGGCCGTGACCGCGATCGGGCGCGACCTGCGCCGCTTGGTGCGGGCCCGCTGGGATGGGCGGGGACCGCAGCCTTTCATCTTCGAGGGCAAGACGACCCGTCTCGTCTTCGCCCAGGCGGGGTCGGACAAGCGCGGCGATCGTCCCGTCTTCTGCGAGCGCGTCGTGTCCCTCTCCAGCCAGGCGAGCGCGCAGGGTGGGCGTATCCTCCGCAGCGAGGCGCCGCTCCGCCCCGGCATGGGCGGCCTCAAGGACCTCGCCTTCGGGGATGGACAGGAGCTTCACGCCGGACGCGCCCGCCTGCGCTTCGCCTATCTCGCACCGTCGCGACAGGGAAAGGCTCTCCCGCTGCCGCAGACGGAGTGGCCGAGCGGTCCCGACCTTCCCGAGGTGGTCCTGGTGGAGATGGTCGATCCCGAATCCGGCCGCGTCGTCCTGTCTGCCCGCACGCGCCTGATGGTCGACAGCGACATCGGCTGCCTGCAAGGTGGTCAGGGACCGTGCGGGCTGCCCGACCGACAGGAGCGGGGTGAGACCGCCGCCATCGCGCCCCGGCTCTCCCCCGAGAAGGGCCGGTTGTGAGGCCCCCCGCGGACCGGCAGGGCTTCGTCCTCGTGGCGGTGATCGGCATCCTCACCCTCATCGCCGCGTTGACCGGGAGCGCCTTTCTCGCCCTGCGCTCCGCGGTGGAGAGCGTCGCCCTCGCTGACGAGGACGTGGCGCTGACGGGGCTCGCCCATGCCGGGATCGCCCTGACCGCCTACCGGCTGTTGCTGGAGCAGCAGAGCGCCGACGAGCTGAACGGCCGCAGCCTGTCCCTCCCGGGCGGGCGGTTCGTCGCCTCGGTCCGCGACGAGGCCGGTCTCGTGGATCTCAACGGATCCCCGCCCGATCTTCTCGCCTCCGCATTCCGGGCGAGCGGCGCATCCGGCGTGGCGCCCGACACCTTCGCGGCCCGTCTCTTCGCCTGGCGCGACGAGACGAAGGTGCAGGAGGCGCCGGGCAAGACGGAAGCCGGGCGCGGCGGGAAGCGGTCGTCTTCGGGCCGCCCCCTGCGATCCCTCGACGAGGCAGCCTCCCGTCTCGGCTTGAGCCCGCGCGATGTCCGGGCCCTCGCCCCCCTCGTCACCGTCTACAATCCGGACGGCAAGGTGAATGTCCTGAGCGCAAGCCGCGCCGTTCTCGAAGCTCTGCCCGGTCTCTCACGGCCGGCGCTTGAGGACATCCTTGCGCGGCGCAAGGATCCGACGCCGGAGAGTGTCTCTGCCCTGAAGGCCTCCCTCGGCGCCCTGGGGGACAGCATCAAGACGGAGCCCGGGCCGGCCTATCGCGTGGAAGTCACCGCCCGCGGTCACACGGCCCGCGCCAAGAGCGTGAGCGCGGTGATCGCTTCTGCGAACTCCGAACTGGCACCCTTCCACGTCCTGGACTGGTCGGAATGACGAATATCCAGAATGGCGACGTCCTGACGGCCGGGCCGTCGTCGATGGAGCGCGGCGCGCCCTCCCGCGACATCCTTATGTTCCTGCGCGGCCGGGGCGTGGCGGTCCCGCCGGGCATCGGCAGTGAGGGCGGCCCGCTCGAAAGCCTCTGGCGCGGGGGCCATGCGAGTGCTGCCGATCTCGCCGTCCTTGTGGCCGAGTTCCACGGGCTTCCCCTCGCCCAGCCGGCGGAGGTGGCGGCCGGGATGGTCGTCGGTGCCGATCTCTCCCTGCGCTTCCTGGGCGAGACCTTTCTCCTGCCCTATGCCGGCAAGGATGGCCTCTGCCTTGCTGTCGCCGATCCCGGTTCCGGCGAGGAGATCGATGCGGTGCGGCTCGCCCTCCCTGGCGCGGAGGCCCTGACGGTCCTGCCCTTCGACGCCTTCGACCGCCTGTTCGCCGAGATCGGCAAGGAGGAGCACGAGGGACAGGCGGCACGCGTCGACGGACCGGACGCCGCCCTTGAGGGCCTCGACCTCGCGCTCGGGGACGATCCCGAGGCGCTGCAGGATCTGGCGCGCGGCGCGCCCATCGTCCGCGCGGTGGACCAGGTGCTGGAACGGGCACTGGAAGCAGGCGCCACCGACATCCATTTCGAGACCGGGCGGGAGGCCCTGCGCATCCGCCTGCGCGTGGACGGGATCCTGCGCCTCGACCAGTCGCTTCCCAAGCGCCTCGCTCCGGCGGTGATCTCCCGCATCAAGATCCTGGCCGGCCTGGACATCGCCGAGCGGCGCCTGCCGCAGGATGGGCGCGCCAACATCCGCATCGGCCATGTGGAGGCGGATCTGCGCATTGCGGTGATGCCCACCCTCTATGGCGAGACGGCGGTGGCGCGCATCCTGCTGAAAGACGCGCGGCTGCTGGATTTCGCCCGCATCGGCATGGATGCGGTCAACCGGACGGCGTTCGAGCGCCTGCTCGCCGAGCCCCACGGTATCATCATCGTCACCGGTCCCACGGGCAGCGGAAAGACCACCACCCTGGCGACGGCGGTGTCGCTGCTCAACGATCCCGCCCGCAAGATCGTCACGGTGGAAGACCCGATCGAGTATCAGATCGCCGGCATCCACCAGACCCAGATCAAGCCCTCCATCGGTCTCGGCTTCGCCCAGGCCCTGCGTGCCTTCCTGCGTCACGACCCCGACGTGATGATGGTGGGCGAGATGCGCGACGGCGAGACCGCGAGCATCGGCATTCAGGCTGCGCTCACCGGCCACCTTGTGCTCACGACCCTCCACACCAACTCGGCCACCGACGCGGTGGTCCGCCTCGCCGATATGGGCGTCGAACCCTATCTCATCGCCGCGAGCCTGCGCGGCGTCCTCGGCCAGCGCCTGGTCCGGCGCCTGTGCGAACGCTGCCGCAGACCGGCTCCCGAACGCGATGCCGAGGCGCGTGACCTGTGCCGCACCCGCGGCCTGTCCGTACCGGTGCGTGCCGACTACTACCGCGCGGTGGGATGCCCAACCTGCGGCGGCAGCGGCTTCCATGGCCGGGTCGGCGTCTTCGAGGTCTTCGCGGCGACCCCGGACATCCGGGCGCTGATCCGCGAGAGGCCCGACCCGCAGCGCCTCTTGGCGGCCGCCCGCCTCGGCGGGATGACCACCATGCTGGAAGACGGCCTGATCAAGGCCGCCGAGGGCTTCACCTGCATCGACGAGGTGTTCCGTGCGGTGGGCTGAAATTCCGGTCCTCCCGCGCCTGTGGCAGGGTCTCACACCCTTACGGCGGATCTTCGCGCTCCTGCTCGACAGCTTTGTCGCCCTGATCCAACCTCTCTGCACGCGCTGGATGCCAACCCGGCGGCTCGTCTTCCTCTTGGACGGCGCCGGCGATCTGGGGGTTCACCGGGTCACGGGCGAGGCGGTCTCCGATCTCGGCCCCCTCGCGGCCCTGAGCGACGCTTCCCGTGCCGAGATTGCCGCGTCGTCCTGGTCCGCGGTAGAACTTCACCTTCCGCCGGAGGCGGTACTGCAGCGGAGTCTGAAACTGCCGGCCGCCGGGCGCCTCTATCTCGCTCCGATTCTGGCGCATCGCCTGGAACGTCTCACCCCGTGGCGGCCGGACCGGATCCTCTATGGCTATCGTATCGTCAGCGAGGATGCCGAGGCGATCGGCATCGAGTTCGCAGCGGTACCCAAGCATGCCGTCGCCGGCCCCCAGACGGTCATCGAAGCCCTCGGCCTCACTCTGACCGGACTCGGGCCGCGGCCGGCCGCGACCGGGCAATCCCTGCTCATCGACCTGGGAAGCGGCGGCGTTCCGTCTTCGCCTCACCGATTCAGGCGGCACGTCATGCTGGCCTGGGGGGGCGCCACGGCGAGCCTCGCCGCTCTCACCCTCGGCAGCCTGATCTGGTCGTCCGTGGTCGAAGCACGGTTCGAGGACGTATCCTTCGATCTGGCGAAGATCCGCAGGACGCTGCGCGGCATGGTGGGGCGGGAGGCCGCTCCGGAGGCCGTGATCCTCGCGGGCAAGACGCCCGAAACCTCGGCGATGCTCCTGATCGACCGCGTGGCGAGGATCCTGCCGGAGGACAGCCACCTGCGCGAGTTGCAGATCGCAGCCCGGACGATCCGGCTGGTCGGCCAGTCCCGCGACGCGGGCAACCTGATCGGCCTCCTCGAAGCCTCCGGGCTGACGAACGTGCGCTTCTCCGCGCCCGTGACGCGCGAGGAGGACGGCATCGACAGTTTCGAGATCGTCGCGGATCGGGGGGCAGCCCCGGTGCCGGAGGGCGGACGATGAGCAACGCCCTGTTGCGCAGCCTCGACCGGCCCGATCTTCGGCGGGCCGCGGCGCTCCTTGTCTTTCTCGGCCTGCCGGTTCTCCTTGGTGGCGTCACCGTGACGACGTTGATGCAAACCCTGGCCTGGTCCGAGGAGACCACGGCCAAGGCGGACATCCTGGCCCAGATGCAGACGCAGATGAGGGCGCGCCTGTCGGGCCGCGCAGCCGTGCGGGACGTCACGCCGATCTACCTGGCGAGCCCCAGTGCCAGCCTGGCACGGGCGGAACTCCTGAGCCTTCTCGGCCGTCTCATCGACGCGGCGGACGGTCGGCTCGTCGAGACCCAGATCGTGTCCGAGCAGGGCGCCGGCCCGATCGAGGGCATCGTGCTCCAAACCACCTTCGATATCGGCAACGATGGCCTCGCCGATCTGCTGTATGCGATCGAGACCGGGCTCCCGGTGCTGAACGTGCACGAGGTCACCGTCACGCGGGCGCCGCGTGGGGAGCGGTCCGGGCCCACGCTGTTGCGCGTTAGCCTCGTGGTCCATGGCTACTGGAAGACGAAACCCACATGATCCGCGGAAAGCGACATCCCGCACCGCTGCTCCTGTCGGCGACGCTGGCGGCGCTGTGCCTCGCCGGTCTCTCCGGGCGCACCGCGCGGGCCGAGCCGACGGACCCTGCCATGCAGGAATCCGCCATCAACCCGCTCCGGTCCATCGACCCGGAATCACTCACGGCTTTTCGCGACAAGCCCCTGTTCGAGGCGTCCCGCCGACGCTTCGTCGCCCCCCGGGCGGCGCCGGAACCGGTGCCCGTAACGCAAGTGCCAGCCGCGCCTGCCCCGACGCCCGCCCCGAACCTGCAGCTGCTGGGACTTCTCCAGATCGACGGCAGCGATCTCGCCATCGTCCGTGATCTCGCCGACCGAAAGATCCATCGCCTGCGTACCGGCGACATCATTCAGGCCTGGACGGTGACCATCGTATCCCACGCGGCGATCGAACTCTCGCGGGACGAGGACAGGCAGGAACTGCGGATGTTCTCACGCCGTGCCGACAAGGACAGGTCCGATGCCGATGATCTTCAAGAAGAGGAGCCGCCTCCGGTCAAGGTCCCGGAACTCACGATAGAGATGTTCAAGAAGCGTTACAAAGTCGATCTGTCGCAGCGATGACGCGCTGTTACTATGGTTTTGCAGTCACCGCAACGAGTCCAGGGTAATGGTTTGGTCTGATGCGGTCGTTGAGGGGGAAGGTTTGCCATCCTGTGGCTTTTCTGGTCGTTTCTAGGGAGCGCTTTCCGCGTCCTGCGCAGACGATGGTGAAGGCGACGCGCCGTACGATTCCCTGTTGAGGGGGCCGTGGCCGCACTGCATGCGGGAGGTCTTCCTTGAAGACCACGTCCACGCCATGATGATACGGCAGGGTCGCGTAGCTGCACCGGCAGGTGCGTTTCGCCCCAGGCGGCGATCAGGTCATAGTCCTCGCAGTCGCAGTTCGTGCTGCAGACCATCAGCAGCAGAACCTTCGGTCATGAGACGGCGCCCCGCCAGGGCGCACGCGGGTCCTCGATCTTTCCAAACGCTCCAGAAGCGCCGTCAGGCGCCGCTCCGGCAGGTTTTCCGGGATCGCAAGGCTCATCGAAGGGGCTCCGGCGCAGCGTCGCCCACAGAGTCAGCCTCAGCACAATCCGTAAACCGCGGTTAACCCGAATTCAGAGCGTTAGACTGATAACGTCGTCCATTGCAACCGGTTGCATCATGGATAACGAACGACAGGCAAGCCGCAGGTTTTCTGCAAGTCCCGGCATGCAAACCAAGCATAGATCCTATGAACGCACTCTCGCGCATCGCCTCCTCCCTCGTCCTTGCTACGGCCGTCACGGCGACGCCGGTATTCGCAGCCGAGGCGATGCCCAAGGACAGCATGTTCAAGGATTCGATGGCCAAGGACGGAATGGCCAAGGATTCGATGAAGAAGTGACCCAGTCTCTATAGATATGGTGCAGGAGGTTTTTCGGGCCTCCTGCCGACTTCTTCCCAATTTCGACGGGCAAAATATCAGGGTGCGGCCCAGCCTTTGGCAATCGTGCCGCTTCCCTTCCGGTTCGGCGCCAACAGCGTCCCGGCATCTGCCTTTTCGACGGAAGCGTCGGATCGGCCCCGCATTCGTAGTCCGCCATCCCGCCCGAGGCCCGGCACCACGTCAGGAATGCTTCGTGACATCCGCTTCCCATCGCGCCGAGCGCCCGATCCACCCCCTTGTCGTGCGGATCACCCACTGGGTGAACGCGCTCGCTATGCTGATCATGATCACCAGTGGATGGCGCATCTACAATGCCTCGCCGATCGTCGGCGATTGGTCCTTTCCGAAAGCGATCACCCTCGGCGGCTGGCTCGGCGGCGCCCTGCAATGGCACTTTGCTGCCATTTGGCTCCTCGTCGCCAACGGCCTCGTCTACCTCACCTATGGTCTAGCCTCCGGCCATCTGCGCCAGCGCCTCACACCGCTACGCCCGCGCGAGATCTGGCACGACTTCGTCGCGGCCCTGTCCTTCTGATCGGCATCGTCATCGTGCTCTCCGGCCTCGCGATTCGGAAGCCGGTCCAGTTCGCCCCGCTCACGGCCCTGATGGGAGGCTACGATACGGCGCGGATCGTCCATTTCCTCGCCATGGCTGGCATCGCCGGCTTCGTAGGGGTGCACCTCGCCCTCGTGCTCCTCGTCCCGAGGACGCTGCCGACGATGATCGTCGGCCGCAAGGTCCATCTCGGCCGTCATCGTGTGGTGAAGCCATGAAGACCTTCGACCGTCTCTGCCGACCCGACGTGAATGTCGCGACCTCCGAGGCGTGCCTGATCCGGCCGGACCGACGCCTGTTCCTTCGCGGCGGTCTCGTGGCTTCCGGCAGCCTCGCCCTCGGCGGCTGCGATCTGACCGGCAACCCGCAGGTGACGGCGTACTCGGGGGGATCTCCCGGCTGAACGATCGGGTCCAGGCCGCGCTCTTCGGCGGCACGCGCCTGGCGCCGACCTTCGCAGCCTCCGACATCACTCCAGATTTCCCGTTCAACGCCTATTATCCGGCGAGCAAGATCCGGGAGATCGACGGCAACGCCTGGAAGCTCGAACTCACCGGCCTCGTCAACGACAGGACGCCCTGGACCCTCGATCGCCTGAGGGCCTTGCCGCAGGAGGGCCAGATCACCCGCCACGTCTGCGTGGAGGGGTGGAGCGCCATCGGACAATGGTCGGGGGTCCCGTTCCGGACCTTCCTCGAGCGGATCGGGGCCGATACGAGCGCCCGCTACGTCCGGTTCGCCTGCGGTGACGATTATTGGACCAGCATCGACATGCCGAGCGCGCTGCATCCGCAGACGATCCTCGCTCTGGACTATGCCGGCGCACCGTTGCCGCCGAAATACGGCTTCCCCGTCAAGCTGCGGATTCCGACCAAGCTCGGTTTCAAGAACCCCAAACACATCGTGGCGATCACAATCACCAACCAATACCCGGGAGGGTACTGGGAAGACCAGGGTTATAACTGGTTTTCCGGACTATAATATTACACATGTAGTATATTTCATTTATCGATAAATCCGGTTTCGTAATCGAAAAACACCCGATCCGGGTCGTGCTTGCGTCTCAACGCACAAAGCCGTTCCCACTTCTCGGGCGTGAAAGCCTGCGGCACGTTGGTGGGCTGCTCGACCGTATTCGTCTCGCCGATATAGTAACCCGTATTGTAGGGCCGTAACGTCGTCGTGATTTGGCGGTGCCACTTGGTGTTGGCGTCGTCGTCCTCGGCCTTCCACCACATGGTCCATGGGCCGCCGTAGACCTTGGCGGAGACGGAATAGGCCATGTCCTTCTGCGCGGCCGGGACATCCGGGCCGCAGAAGATGGTCAGCAGGAAGACGGAGGTGGCGGATGGCGCATCGGGCAACAGGGGCAGGATGGCCTGGACCAACTCTCCCGGACTGTGATCGGAATAGGTCGCTTCCACGCGCGAGCGGGCGCCTTCCGGCCAGAAGGATCCCGACGCATCGAAGAGCTGCTCGAAGGTGAGCGGCGTCGCGAAGGACGACGAAAGGGGTGGGATCGGAGAGCGCTCCAGCACCCGCAAGGCGGTTTTCGCGGCGTCCGGCGCGTCCTCGAACACCGTGGCCGTCACCATGCACAGCCAGCCGTTCTCAGCGGCGACCTGTCCGCTCAACTCCGGCGGAGCCTGAACGATGAACAGGCTCAACTCGACCGCGGGGGAGATGCCGGGGGCCAACGAGCCGAGCCAGGTCCCGATCGCCCGAGCGTCTGCCAGGCGATAGTAATACGTGCTGCCATGCATGGCTTTTGGCAGCGGATGAAGCTTGAGATAGTACTTCGTCACGATACCGAAGAATCCAGACCCCGCCCCTCGGGCGGCCCAGAAGAACTCTGCGTTCTCCGTCGCGCTCGCCGTGATCAGTTCGCCCTGAGCGGTGACGAGTTCGATGGCCTCGACGCTCTCCGCTCCGGAGCCCCAGACGGTGGGGTTCCAGGCCATGCCGCCCCCGAGCAGATAGCCGCTGGCTTTCACCTGCGGGCAATGGCCTGTCGGAAAGGCCAGCCCGAGGGGATTGAGGGCCCTCTGAATGTCTCGGTTGCTGACGATCGGCTGGATGATCGCCCTGCGGTTGTCGGTATCGATGGAGACGATCTCGGTGAAATTCGCGAGATCGATCAGAATACCGCCGTGACGCAAGCTCGGCTGGCACCAGTTGTGGCCGCCTCCGCGTACGACGACCTGCAGCCCGCTCGCGCGGGCGAACAGCACGGCCGCGATGACGTCGTCCTCGTCCAAGGCCTTCACGACGGCCTGCGGAGCACGGTCCGGGATCAGCCTGTTCCAGAGATTCCCGTGGATCGCCTCGAGAAAGTGTTCGTCCTCCGCAGTGAAGACCTCGCCTTTGCAAGCTGCCCTCAGACCATCGATGTTCATGGCGTCACGCAGTCTAGGAGTGGCTCACGAAAACTCACCGCCACGGCCTGGTCTCGCTCGGAGCACGAGGGCGAAGCGGCGCTTTGCAAGCGACCTGAGAAGAAGAGGCCGCCCGGGCGAAAACCGCCCGGACGGAGATGGGCTCACGATGAGGTCCGCACTGCTTTCAGTAAGGGACCCGGTCCGCTTTCTGGGCGTATTTCTTCCAGACCTCGACGGCTTCCGCGCGCATGATCTGCGTGGTCGGGATGGACCGCTCGGTGACGTCCTTCTTGAGCTCGGCATAGATCATGCTGTCATCGAAGCCGCCGTATTCCAGGGCGTCTTCCACCTGGGCAGCATAATAGACCCGCTTGATGCCGGCCCAATAGGCCGCCGCCATACACATCGGGCAGGGCTCGGCGCTGGTATAGAGCGTCGCGTCGCGGAGCTTGAACGTCCCTTGTGACTTGCAGGCCTTGCGAATGGCCTCGATCTCTCCGTGCCAGGTCGGATCGTTTTCCGCGACGACGCGATTGGCTCCCTCGGCGATGATCTCGCCATCCTGAACGATCACGCATCCGAACACACCGCCGGCACTCTCGACCAGAGAGGTCTTCTCGGACAGGGCGATTGCCCGAGCCATGAAATCATTGTGGTCGTGAGCCATGTCCAGTCTTCCTCGATGATGATGATCAGCTTTCGCTGTCATGGTTGGTAATCTGTCGTCACATGAAGCGGGAGAACACGAACAGCTCGACGGCATACAAGGCGGCCAGAGCCGTCATACCCAGCACCTCCGTGCGCCAGCGCTTCTGCGGATCCGGTCTCAGCCACCAGCCCAGGCCGAGGATCGCGACCGCCATCAAGGGCCACGACACCAGCGAGACGCTGATGGCATTGCCGATGAAGGTGGAAACGGCGAGCGGCAATCCGTTCAGCAGAGGACTGAGGAAGCGGATTTCCAGCATGACGACGGGAAACAGGACGAGCAGGACGAGGCAGGTCTGCTTCCAGGCCGGCGGCGGAGCGATACGCTGTTCGTTGGCGAACCAGCCGGCGAACGGGTTGCTCATCCGGTGGCTCTGCCAGGTCGAGACCTGAGGCGTCGCCTCGGCCAGGATGGCTTTTCTCTCCGCCGATTGCAGCCAGGCATCGAGGAAGGCCGGGCCTTCGAAGCGGACCAGCGTGGTCCAGTACGGGACGTCCGACGACAGGGGCGCCTGGACGAGGGTGCCCATGTATCCGGGAAAGCGGGCCTGGACCTGTTGGATGCGCTCGGCCCAACGCCGGAAAGCCTCCTCCTGGCCCGCCTTCACGATGGTCGTGATGACCTCCGTGACGGTGGTCGTCGAATGGTAATCCGGCGCCGCCTCGTCGACACGGGACGTCTTGCCGTCGCCGTCCAGGGCCGAGAGGTCGGCGAGGAGCGCCGTGCGCGCCTCGTCCTCGATCCAGCGGGTCAGCGCTTCGGGCGAGCGGAACCGTTGGATGATCTGCCACTCGGACGAGCCGGAGAAGGCGGGGATGATTTCCAGGCTGACGAAGTCGTGAGCCGCCGAGACGACCCGCGTGAACTCGGCCTGCCACGCGGCGAAGCGCGCCTCCATGCCGGGCGGCACGGTGAGCTTCGTCGCGACGGCTTTCGTCGCCCCGACTTTTATCGAACGTGCCGAATCCCGGCGAGAGCCCGGAGCTTCGCCCGCATTCGGGATCTCGATGGCATCCGGTTCGTACATCGTCGACGAAGCCCTTCCCTTGGCAGCTTACAGAATACGTGACCTGCGATGCCGCCCCGTAGGTCGATGACCTACAAGAGTTCGATCCTCACGCCTCTTTCGAAGGCACATCGTCAGCTACGTCGAGAACTGTAAACGGAATGCGCCGCGTCGGTTCTGATTTATTGCCGCGACGAGCATGATCGCAGCGATGGTAAACGGGTTGTCTGCAATCAATGCCGCCTTGTCCGGCTGTCCTGCGCGTTTCGATCCCCGTTCGAAGGCTCGCTCTCCATGATCGCGAGCGATGGGCACTGGCCGGAATCTGCTGTAGGTCGATGACCGACAGCAGCGGCAGGGATTTTAGCGAGCACGACCCTGGTTGGCCGGCTCGCTCGGGGTAGACATGTCCTTCTTTCGGCTGCTGATCGTCGACGACCACCCGATCGTGCTGGCGGGCCTGAAGCTGCTGCTCCATGGCGACGGCCGTTTCGACGTGAGTGGAGAAGCCCGATCGGCACAGGCGGCCTTCATTGAGGCCGAGCGGCTGCAGCCCGACGTCATCATCACCGATCTGATCATGGGAGAGGGCGACGGCCTCGCGCTGATCGAGGATCTGCGTGCCATGCTGCCGACAGCCAGGATCATCGTCTATTCCAGCCGCGACGAGACGGTCTGGGGACCACATGTGATCTATGCTGGCGCGCATGGCTATGTCGCCAAATCCGAGCCGCTCGAAACCGTCGCCGTGGCCCTCGACCGGGTGATGGCGGGCGCCATCCATGTCAGCGAGCCGGTGCAGCAGCTGTTGATGGGCGATCTCGCGCGGCGACGCGACCGTCGGACGGAGATCGGCGACCTGTCCGGCCGCGAGCTACAGGTTCTCCGGCTGATCGGCAGCGGGGCGACGCTGCAATCCCTGGCCAAGGAACTCGGATTGAGCGTCAAGACGGTCGGCACCTATCGGGAGCGCCTGAAGATCAAGCTCGGGCTGGACAGCGTGAGGATGCTCGAACGCCATGCGGCGGATTACGTCGCGGGGCGTCTCGATCCGTCATGAAGGACAGGCCATCATGAAGAGCTGGCTGGCACGCTGGGACGTGACCCCTGCCGAACAGGCCGGCTTGACGTTCGGAGAGGTGCTGACCCTCGTCAATATCCGACGGGTCGAGATCGCCTGCATGCTGGGGCTGTTCACCAAGGCGATCGAGTTTGCCACCGGGCTCAGGACCGTTCAGATCGTCGTGGAAATCGTGCTGGCGTTCGCCTTCCTCATCGCCTCGCTGGCGTTGCGGCGCGGCGGCGGATCATGGCTCCTGCGCGGCTTCGTCGCGATCTTTCTGGTCCTGACCCTGCTCGATACCCAATGGGCGATCGCCGCGATGGGCGCCAAGGGACGGCTGACCAGCGGATATCCCATGATGCTCCTGTCTCTGACCCTGCTGTTCGTGCTGCCGCCCCTCGCCTTCGCGCTGACCTTGATCCCGCTGCTGCTCAGCTATTGCTGGATCGTGCTCGCCACGGCGACGTTTCCCGCCGAGCAGGTCATCGCCATCGTCAATGCGGCGATCGTCTCGGTCATCGCCGTCGTGGCCGCGGCGCTGATCCATTCCGGACGGCGCAGCGATTACGAGCAGAAGCGGACGATCCGTCTCCAGAACGATCGGCTGACGGAAAGGAACAGCGAACTCGACACCCTGATGGCGATCACCGCGCATGACCTGCGCAGTCCGCTTTACGGGCTGCGCAACCTGTTCGACCTCGCCGTCCGGCGCGCGCCACGGGAGCCGGAACTACCGCTCGTGGTGCTGCGAGAGGCGAAAGCGAGCATCGACGCGATGCTCGGTCTCGCCACGCGTCTGCTCGAGGCGCATGCCGCCGAGCACCGGCCCCTCGCGCGCCTCGCGAATGAGGATGTGCGCAGGCATGTGCTGGCCGCCGTCGACCGGATCCAGCCGCTCGCCCAATCCGCCGACGTCCGGATCGAGGCGGATCTGCCGGACCGGCCGTTGATCGCCACCCTCGACACGGGCGCCCTCTCACAAATCCTCGATAACCTGCTCAGCAACGGCGTTCGGTTCAGCCCGACGGGCGGCATCCTGACGATCGGCGCCACCCGGGATGGCGGATCCGTGGCGATCGAGGTCCGGGATCGCGGACCGGGCATCGATCCGGCCGGGTATGATCTCCTGTTCAAGAAATTCCATCAGGCCGCCGGGGCGCGATCCGAAGGGGCGCCGAGCACGGGCATGGGGCTGTTCATCGTCGCGACCCTCGCCGACCGCATGGGTGCCGCGGTGCGGTGCGAGCCCGCGACGCAGGGGGGCGCAGTCTTCGTGGTGACGCTGTCCGCGGGCGAGGAATGAGACGGGGAGCGCCCGATGCCCAGCGGGTTCGCATTGGCAAGCCAACGCTTCACTCCGCTTGGGCTTTTTGAAGTGTCGCAGGTTTTAGGACGCAAAACCGGTGACCACTTTTGCTGAACCTGCTCAGGTTCCGCGTCGAGCGCGCGCCGATCGATCCCGGGCGTCGAATTGATGCGTCGGCGTTTTGCGAGCATTGATACGCCACCTTCCGAGGAACGCGGACCCGGCGCGTGCTGCATGACGGGCCGCGCTGGGTTGGCCGCCGATGACCAGGATCTCCATGCGCACGCTTGCTTCCTCGCTCGCCTTCACGCTGTTCGCGGCCCTGGCGCCCGTTCCCGCCCTGTCCGCGCCGGACAAGGCCGTGCTGGCAGCGGCCGAGGCCCAGAATGGCCCGTATCGCGAGACTCTGAAGGGGCTCGTCGACGTCGATACCGGAACCGGCGATGTGCCCGGTCTGTCCAAGGTCGAAGCGGTTCTGACGGCGCGCCTCGAAGCGTCGGGGCTGACCGTGAGCACCCGGACCGCCCCGGCTTTCGGCGGCAACACCCTGATCGGCACACGATCCGGCAAGGGCACGCGCAAAATCCTGCTGCTGGTGCATTACGACACCGTGTTCGGCACAGGGGACGCGGCCAGGCGCCCCTATACCGAGCGCGACGGCCGCGCCTACGGACCGGGCGTTGCCGATGCCAAGGGCGGCGTCGCGATGATCCTGCATGTCCTCAATGCGTTGGAGACATTGCGGTTCGACGGCTACGGCACCCTCACGGTGGTGTTCAATCCGGACAGGAGCGCGGCTCGCGCGGGTCACGTGACGAGATCGCCAGGATCGCCCGCGAGCAGGACGTGGTCCTGTCCTTCGAGCCTTCGTTCGCCGAGGCCGGCGTCGACGCCGTCACGGTGTCAACCAAGGGCATCAACTACGTGAGCCTGACGGTGAAGGGACGCGCATCCCATGCCGGGGGCGCGCCGGAAGCCGGCCGCAACGCGGTGGTCGAACTCGCCCACCAGATCCTCCAACTGCAGGACCTCGGTGACCCGAGCAAAGGGACCAGCCTGCATTGGACCATGATCCAGGGCGGCACCAAGCCGAACATCATCCCCGAGACCGCCAAGGCGGAGGGCGATATGCGCTACTTCGTGCCGAGCGAGTACGACCGCATCCTGACTGACGCCCGCAGGATCGTCGGCGTGCATCGCGTTCCCGACACGCAGGTGACCTTCGATCTCGCCAAAGGCCGTCCGCCGCTGCCGCGCAATCCCGCAACGACGTCGCTCGGCGACCGCGCGAAGGCGATCTACGCCGAGATCGGCGGCGACCTCGCGCTGGCCGAAATCGGCGGCGGCACCGATGCGGGCTATGCCTTCCAGCCCGACAGCCCGGCAAAACCCGCCATCCTCGAATCGCTCGGCATCGTCGGCGGCCATTATCACAGCACCGATGAGTTCGCGGTCCTCGCCAGCATCACGCCGCGGCTCTACCTCGCGACCCGCCTCGTGATGGAGGCGGCACAGGACACGGGCCGTTGATCGGCAACGTCCGTCTCGACATGGTCACGCATCCGCACCAGACCCATGGCGTCGTCCGGGCCGACCGTTCGACCCGGTAGTGCGGATGCCCAGGGACGCTCATCCAGGCTGCCCCCTCGGGTGCGCCGAGGTCGGTCTCGCCCTGTGCCGAGCGATTCCTGCGGACTGACTAACCCCCATCCCGGGTTGTGGAGCGGCCTCGACGTATGACCCCGCCCCATTCCGAGCTTACGCTATCGAGAACCCGGTCAAATCGTAGTTTTCAGATGGGATCATGTCCCATCGCAGCCCGCATTCGGCCGAACTGCTTGACGTGGCGCAGGTCCGAGAGCCGGCAGATCACGGCCGGCGCGGGGTCGGCGTTGAAGGTGGCCTCGAACCGCTCCTCGGCCTCGAACCGCCCCGATACGTCCTTCAGGATGAGGGCGAGGCAGCTCGGGTTGCCGTTTGGGTGAAGCCAAGCCGTAGCAGGTGCAGTGACCCGACGGGTTCCGGGCCGGACAAGATCATGTCTGGTATATCTGTATCATTGACGTGAGCGCGAGCGATCAGCCACAACCAGCCTCGCATGTTCCACCGTAGAGGGGCGGACACGCCCGGTCATTGCCCGGAAGAAGGGCGCATTCTCCCTATGCACGTCAACATAATCTCCGAGGAACCTTCGCCGGGTGAGGGATTGCCCCGTCATGTCCAGGACCGGATCGGACAGCGACTGGACGAACTCATTCCAAAAGTCGACGCGGTCAATGCCGATACGCGGCTCGGCCGGGTCCTGCTTCGATTGAGGGCCGCCCTCCTCGACGCGGAAGCGGAACGACAGGTTACGAAGGCGTTCGGCGACGACCTCATCGCCCTCGTGCCGCGCCTGCGCCGCTTCGCCCTCCTGCGTACCGGCAACGCCGCGGAGGCCGACGACATGGTCCAGGCGACCTTGATGCGGGCCTGGGAGCACCGGTCCCGCTTCAAGGACGGCACCAACCTCGTCGCATGGTTGTTCACGATCCTGCGCAACACCCATTTGAACCAGCGCAAGCGCCTGCGACGCGAGATCGAGGACGTCGACGGGGTCATCGCGGGAGCGTTGTCCTCGGCCCCCGACCAGGAGCACCGGGTCGCGCTCGTCGCGTTGCAGGGCGCCCTGGATGCCCTCCCCTCGGAGCAGCGGGAGACCCTGCTGCTGGTGGCGGTGGACGGGCTCAGGCACGAGGAGGCGGCCGCCATCCTCGGCTGTCCTGTCGGCACCGTGAAGAGCCGGGTCAGCCGGGCTCGCGAACGCCTCGCGACGGCTCTGGGTCTGTCATGATGGCCCAGGGGCGCGCTCTCGAGGAGGGGAAGAACACCGCGCCTTCCCGGCGCGAGGCATCGTTCCATGGCCCGCTCAGCAGGGTTTGATCCCAGAACCGGGGGAGGTACTTCTGCGAAACCTGCTCAGAGTTGGCCGTCAAGGGGGTGGAGGAGGGGCGAGGGGTCGCCGGTCCCGTCGTGCAAGGTCCGGCTGGTGAGGGGCAGCGTCAGGCGAAAGTGCAAGCCGTCGGGCGCGAAGGTGAGGCTCGTCGCGGCCTGCAGGCTGTACGCCAGCATCTCCTCCAGCACGACCGTGCCGAACCCCCTGCGCCGAGACGCCTGCTCGTCCAGGGGCACGCCACGCTCCAACCAATCGAAGACGAGGTGGGGGCCGCCGTCCCGCTCCTCGATCCGCCAGATCACCGTCATGCGGCCCGTCGGCGTGGCCAGGGCTCCGAACTTGAGGGCGTTCGTCGAGAGTTCGTGCAGGGCGAGCGCGAGGGGCTCGGCGGCACGCAGATGCAGCCTCAGATCCGGTCCGTCCACGCGCGTGCGCCCATCCTGGTAGGCGAGCGCGCTCGTGAGCTCATCGGTAACGAGGCGGTCGAGATCGACCCCGGCCGTGGGATTCTGGATGATGACGTTCTGCACCCGTGCCAGGGCGGCCAGCCGCCCGTCGAGATGCGCGGTGTAGTCCTCCAGACTCTCGCTGAATTCCGCCGAGCGCCGCGCGATCAGCCGCATCGTCGCCAGGGTGTTGCGCACCCTGTGCTGCAACTCGGCCAGCAGCACCACCCGTTCCTCGGCGCCCGTCGGGTCGGATCCCATCGTCATCGCAGTTCCACGGCGTGCTGGAGAGAAGACCGGTTCGGCATCACACCGATCCGTCGGCATCGAACTGACGACCCTCGTGGTCGAGGTGCAGGTAGTTCGGGTTGAACAGCGATACCCCCTGCAGGGCATCGAAGTCGGGAATGGTCAGGCGCCCACCCCTGAGCACGATCAGGCCGGCACGCCGCAATTCCTGAAGCGTGCGGTTGATGTGCACGTTCAAGAGACCGAGCGCATCCGCCAGTTCCACCTGGGTCAGGGGGAGGTCGCTGGTGGCGCCATCCGTCAGGCCGACCCCGCGCAGACGCAGAAACAATTCGCAGAAGAGGTGGCCGAGACGCTCCAGGGCGGTGCGTTGGCCGAGATTGACCGTCCACTCGCGCTGAACTGCCACCGTCACCAGGGTGTCCCACCATAACGCCCTCATCACCCGCCCGTTGTCGTCGGCCATCCGTTCCAGCGTGGCGCGCGAGATCTCGGCCAGCCTGACGGGGTGGGGGCCACGATGGAATGGTCCATCTCGCGCAGGATGTAGACATGGCTGTCGCAGAGATCGCCGGGCACGAAGACGGAGATGATCTGGCGCCGGCCATCGTCGAGCTGCTTGTAGCGGCATGCCCATCCGTCCAGGATCAGGTTGACGTGATGAGGATTGTCGCCCTCATTGATGAGGTCTGAGTGCTTCGCAATGGTCCGCCGCTTGCCGGCCGCGCTTTCCAGGGCCTGCCGGTCGTCATGCGAGAGCTTCGTGAACTGATCAAGCTTGCGGAGGAAGTAGTGCGGCATGCATTCTTTATCGCACACATGAGACGAATAGGGAATTGCCAGCGTATGGTCATTCACCTGCATCAAAGTCTCGATCGTCGTCGGTTAACCTCATCGGATGGAGGGGTAATACCTTGCGGAGCGCGGTGCCCGCCGTCGCGCTGTGTCTCGATCGCCGCCGCCCCGTCCGGGGCTTCACTTTCGGGGCGTCTCCCGGCGGCGCATGCGATCGGGCAGGCTTCCTCATCCTCCGCGATCGGGATCGGCCGGCCCCGGCCTCCGCCGTGCAGCGGCTTTGGCTCTCTCCCGGATCGTATGTCCCGACACGGGCAGTGCGATGGTGCAGTGAACGCCGTCGGGCTCCATCGCGAAGGTCGTTCTGGCGCCGAGCTGGTAGGGCAACGCCCGCTCGATCAGTTCGCGGCCGGAGCCGTTCCCCTGTGGCAGGCCATCCCGCGCCGGCATCCGCACGCCGCGCTCACGCCAATCCACATGCAGCCAGGGAGCCCGCTCCGGTTCCGCATGCTCCACGTGCCAGCGGATCTCGAGATGCGCCTGCGGTTGTGCCAGGGCCCCGTATTTTAGTGCGTTCGTCGCTAGTTCGTGCAGGGCCAGCGCGAAGATCTGGACCGTCGACGAGCGCAGCGCCACCGCCTTCGGTCCGCTCAGACTGACCCGCGACGCCTCGCCGTCGAGCGCCGCCACTTCGCTTCGGATCAACTCGTCGAAGCTGACCCGCTCGCCCTCCGCGAGGCGGGACAGCAATCCCTGCACGCGGGCGAGGGCCGCCAGACGCGTGCCGTAGCGCTCCCGGAAGTCGGCGAGACCGCTGCTGTTCCGCAGGGTCTGGTCGGCCGTGGCGCGCACCACCGCCATGAGGTTGCGGGTGCGGTGCTGCAACTCCGCCACGAGCACGCTCATATGCTCGGCGATCTCCCGCTCCTCGGTGATGTCCCGGCCCAGGCCGCCGATCCAGCACACCGCGCCGTCGGCGTCGCGCATGGGGAAGCCGGTGTCCCGTATCCAGCGGATACCGCCGTCGCGGGGCCGCCTGACGCGATACTCGAAGGTGATGCGCTCGCCCGCCCGGACGCGATGCAGGCTCTCCACCGCCCGTTCGCGATCGTCCGTCACGATCAATTCGACCCAGCTCACCATGTGGTCGCCGGAGAGGGCCGTGGTGCGGTCGAGGCCGTAGATCGTTTCGAAGGCCGGGGTGAGATAGATCCACTGGAAGGTCGCGGCATCGCGCATCCAGAGGACGTCGGACGAGGCCTCACCGAATTGGCTGAGGCGCTCCTCGCTCTCGCGCAAAGCCGCCTCGGCTTTCCTGCGTGCCGTCACGTCGCTGGCCGCCCCCAGCCATTCCTTGATCTCGCCCGTCTCGGTGAGGATCGGGACCGCCCGTGACACGCTCCAGCCGAGCGAACCGTCGCTGCGGATCACCGCGTGTTCCAGCTCGAAGATCGATCTCGTCGCGGTCGCCCGGTCGATGGCGGCACGGACCTCCGCCTGATCGTCGGGACGGATGTAGCGGTCCAGCCAAGTCCCGTTCGGCTGGTCCGGGGCGTTTTCGAAGGCGCGCCCCTCCAGCCGCTGCAACTCGGACCAGTCCGCGGTCATCCGATAGACTACGTCCGAGCTGGCCGTGACGAAGGCACGGAACCGCTCCTCGCTCTCGCGCAGCGCCGCCTCGGTGCGCTTGCGAGGCTGGATGTCCTTGAACAGGATGGCGACCTGCCGCTGCTCGGCGGTGCCGAGGCGGAAGGCGTAGACCTCGTACCAGGATCCGAGAGCGATGGACCGGCGTTCGAACCGTTCCGCCACGCCGTTCAGAGCGATCCGGCCGAACGTCTCGAACCAGTTCGCTTCCAGCCCGGGGAGCAGGTCCCGCATCGTCCGGCCGGTGACGTCGCCGAGCCCGGTTTGCTGATCGAAGGCAGGGTTGACGGAGAGGAACCGGTAGTCGACCGGCTGCTGCCGGTCGTCGAACATCAGCTCGACGATGCAGAAGCCCTCGACGATGGAGTTGAACAGGTGGCGGTACTTCGCCTCGCTCTCCTCCAGCCTTACTTGCGCGACCGCGTCGCGCAAACGCAGGATCTCCTCCTGCGCCTCCTTCCAGGCGGTCATCTCCTTGGTGGTGGTCGCCACGCCGTCGCCGAGCTTCACCACCGATTGATGGAACCAGCCGTCGCACTGCCCATAAGCATGGCGGCGCTCGGCCACTGCGGGCCGGCCTGTCTCCACGACCCGCCGGAAGGCGTCGAAGATGCCGTCCCGGACCACGCCTGGATCGCATGCGAGAAGGCTTTGTCCGCGCATCTCGCCGAAGCGGCACTCGGAGGTGTGGTTGTTCAGCCGGCAGCGGAAATCGACGATCTCGCCCGAGGCATCCCGGACGGCCTCGAAGACCTGGATCATGTCCGCGGAACTGTCCAGCGTGGCCTGGACCAGGTCACAGCTCAGCCGCAGCCCGGCCGTGCGCTCCACCACTTCCCGCTCGAGTTCGGCGCGATGCCGGGCCTCGATTTCGCCCAGCTCCGTCCTGGCGGCCTGCGCCTCATCGAGGGCGCCGGTCATGACGTAGGCGGCGGAGGCAAAGCGCGCCAGCTCCGTGAACAGGCGGAGGTCTTCGCCGTCGAAGGCGCGATCGCGGTCATGCGCGATCGCCCAGAGCGTGCCGACCGGCTCGTCGCCGGCATGAAACGGCACCAGCAGGAGTTCCCGGATGAGCGGCTCGACCTTGGCCGCCGGGAAGCGAGCATGCGGGCGCGAGAACAGCAGGGGGGTGTCGCGGGTGACCGCGAGGCCGGAAAGGCTCTCATCGAAGAGGCTTGCATCGAAGGGGATGACGCCGCCGGGATGCGCGGCCCACGATCCTGCGATCGCCCGGCCGCGGACACACTTCGCCCCCTCCCCCGATGTCTTCCCCGATGTGAGAATGCTGATACCGGCCGATCCGGCCATGCCCATCCCGACGAGGATGTCCACGAGGCGTTGCAGGACCGTGGCCGGGCTGACGGCGAGCTCCCGGGCCAGTTCGGCCAGCGCGCGGGCTTCCGCCTCGTAGTCGGGAGGACGTACGGGACGCGTCGCCAGCGCGTCGGTGATCAAGACCTCATCCAGGCCCGCGAACACATCCGGCAGCACCGTCGGTGTCATGTCTCTGATGCTCGCCGTTCGCTTGAAGTCGCGGCAGTCAGGCGGACCGACGGCGTCATGAAGCCTACTCTCGCGCAAGGTTTCGATCAAATTCCTGCGCCGATGACCGCCGATGTCTTTTCCGGGGCCGAGCGAACTCTATCCGGCCGCGCCCGTCCGTGATGCCCGATCGTCGAGGATGAGGTCGAGTTCGCGCAACACCATCGCGGTATCCATCGGCTTCTCCAGCAGCCGGACCGATGCGTAGCGGCCGAGGATCGTCGCCTGATCGTAGCCGGTGGTGAACAGGAACGGGACGCCGAGGGCGAGGAGCGCATCGGCCACCGGGTACACGTCCTCGCCTCCGAGATTCACATCCAGGATGGCCGCGTCGGGGGGAGCCGGGCCTTCGAGGAGGTCAAGGGCGCCTTCCGCGGTGGCGATGGGACCGATCACCTCGGCCTCGGCCTCGGCCAGGCCCCGCGCCAGTTCATCGGCCAGGAAGTACTCGTCCTCCACCACCAGGATGCGCCGTCCCCGGAGGGCCCGCCTGGAGGGCCTTACGAGACGCCCCGTCACGGTCGGCTCTCGCTCGAAGGACGACGGCGCAGCGGGAGCTCCGGGAGAGACACTTCGTGAATCACTCGGCATCGTCGGTCTCCCGTGCCCGGTTCGAGAGAGGCAGCGCCAGGGTGCAGGGGAATGGCGTCCTCCTCCATCAGGGTGGTCGTTCCCCGCAAGGCACGGGAGAACCGGCGAGCCGGGGGGGGATCATCATGCGCCCCATCATGGGAAAGTCCAGACTGCGGTGCCATTCGATCAGGGCAATCGCTTGAAGCGATTGCTCTGGCTCGCTGGCCTCAGTCGCCGGCGCCCGCCTCCGCGGGCTCAGGCTTTCGCGCCGCGAAGCCGCTCACACGGCTGCGAGCGATCGCCCTGGCCAGCCGCAGCCGGGTTGACCGGAACCCCTGAAACCGCGAGGAACAAAAACCGAACATAGCGCCTTCCCCACGATGATTGCTGAACGACGCCCGCTCATTGCCCACGCACCGATGTGACAGCCCGATCCGATGTCGAGTTCCGGCGACGATAGCCCTGTCCGCAAGATCATCCATATCGACATGGATGCGTTCTACGCCTCCGTCGAGCAGCGCGACGATCCGGCCCTGCGGGGGCGGCCCCTCGCGGTCGGCGGGTCGCGCGAGCGCGGCGTGGTGGCCGCCGCCAGCTACGAGGCGCGGGTCTTCGGGGTCCGCTCGGCCATGCCCTCGGTCACGGCGCGGCGCCTGTGCCCCGACCTCGTCTTCGTCAAGCCGCGCTTCGAGGTCTACCGGGCGATCTCCGAGGAGATCCGCGCGGTGTTTGCCGAGCATACTGCGATCATCGAGCCGGTGGCCCTCGATGAGGCCTATCTCGACGTCACCGAGAACCTGCAGGGGCTGGCCACCGCTACCGAGGTGGCGCGGGTGATCCGGGCGGAGATCCTCGCGCGCACCGGCCTCGTCGCCTCGGCGGGCGTCTCCTACAACAAGTTCCTCGCCAAGGTCGCCTCGGACTTCCGCAAGCCCGATGCTCTGTTCGTGATCACGCCGGTGATGGGGCCGGGCTTCGTCGAGGATCTGGCCATCGGCCGGTTCCACGGCGTCGGTCCCGTCACCGAGGCGAAGATGAAGCGCCTCGGCATCCTCACCGGCCGCGACTTGAAGGCCCGCTCGCTCGAGGAGCTGCAGGCGGCCTTCGGCAGCTCGGCGGCCTATTATCATTCGGTGGCGCGCGGCATCGACGAGCGGCAGGTGCGCGCCCACCGCATCCGCAAATCGGTGGGGGCGGAGACCACCTTCTCGGAGGATCTCACCGAGTTCGACACCATGGCGGCGCGATTGGCGCCGCTGATCGACAAGGTCTGGACCTCCTGCACCGCCAAGGGCGTCTTCGGACGCACCGTCACGCTGAAGGTGAAGTTCTCGGATTTCGTCCAGATCACCCGGGCGCAGTCCTTCGAGGTCCCGGTGGCCGGCCGCGATGCGATGATGCAGTCGGTGCTGGGATTGCTCCGCACGGTGTTCCCGCTCCGCCGCAGCGTTCGCCTGCTCGGTGTCTCCCTGTCGGGCCTGCAGCAGGGCGAGGCTGAGGGACCGCGCCAGCTCGGCCTCGCGATCTGATGCAGGTACCGGGCAGGAATGTGCGGCGATTGCCGCGCAACCCCGGCGGCCCTATCTGGCTTGTCTGCGCAGGGACCGGCCGGGTCTGATCGGAACACGTCGATGAGAGGGGATGCATGAGCCGCCGGGATGACAAGAGCCTTCTGCTCCTCGTCGGCGATGCGATCGGGCAAACCCAGATCCTCCTCTCCAAGCACCTCGCCCTGTTCCAGGCCGAGGTCGGATCGGCGGTCGGGCAGGTGGCGCGTCCGCTGATCCTGTTCCTGATGGCGGCCCTCTTCGTCCTGATCGGATTGTTCGTGCTCCTGGTGGCGATCGTCAAAGGGCTGGGGCTCCTCATCGGTTCGGAGGCGATCGCGTCGCTGATCGTGGGCGGCGCCTTTGCCGCCGTGGCGCTCGGTCTGTTCGCCTTCGGGTATCGACTGATGTCCCTTTCGAACCTGGAGCCGATGCGGACGCGGCGCCAGCTCGCGCGGGACCGGGACGCCGTGAGAGCCCGCTGACGCTGATTCACAGGCGCGCCTTCCGGTCTACCTCCGGGCTCAGGCGGAGATCGACCGTTTCTCCACCACCCTGCCCTGCTCGTCGAGGCGATAGGCCAGGGTCTGGGCCGTCGCGAGATGCACGTCGGCGACCGCGTCGGCACTGATCCCGTCGAGATGCATGATCAGCGCCCGCAACGAATTGCCGTGCGCCACCAAGAGAACCCGCTGGCCCCCGCGAACCCGGGATTCGATCTCGTCCCGATAGTAGGGAAGCAGCCGGTCGGCGGTCATCGCCAGGCTCTCGCCGCCCGGCGGCACCGCATCGTAGGATTTTCGCCAGGCGCGGACCTGCGCGACCCCCCAGCGCTCCTGGGATTCCCGCTTGTTCAACCCGGCGAGCTCGCCATAATCGCGCTCGTTCAGCGCCGCGCTCCGGTGGACGGCAAGGTCGGGCTGCCCGAGTTCCGACAGGATGAGGCTGAGAGTACGTCGGGCCCGCGTCAGCTCGCTGGTAAAGGCGAGGTCGAAGGAGAGCCCGACCTCTTTCATTCGGCGCCCGCAGCTCAGCGCCTCGCCGACGCCCTGTTCCGTCAGATCGGGATCACGGATGCCGGAGAAGAGGTCGCGCTCGTTGTCGAGGCTCTGCCCGTGGCGGACGATGACGAGGGTTTGGTCGGGAAAGGGCATTCGGGGAGCGGTGTCCGCAGGAGGTTGGGTGAAGGCGGGGTGCGGGTCAGCGTCGACGGTTGCTGCGCGGCCCGGTGACCACCGGGGTGTTGGTCCGGTTCTCGTCGAGGAGCTTGCGCCACCGGGTCAGACGTTCGGGATCGAGTGCCCCCTCCGCGACGGCCGCCTGAACCGCGCAGCCGGGCTCGTGGGCATGGGTGCAGTCGCGGAACCGGCACGAAGGTGCCAGCTCGACGATCTCGGCGAACAGGGTGTCGATGCCCTCCGCCGCGTCGCTCACATGCAGCGTGCGCATCCCCGGCGTATCGATGACCCAGCCCCCGCCCGCGATGGCGTGGAGGGATCGTGACGTGGTGGTGTGGCGCCCTTTGGCGTCGTGTTCGCGGATCCCGCCGGTCTCCTGGGGGAGGTCCTGGCCCGGGCCGGCGAGCGTGTTGACCAGGGTCGATTTCCCCACCCCCGAGGAGCCGACGACCGCCACGGTCAGACCCTCGCCGCACCAGGGGGCGAGGCGCGTCACGGCGTCCGGAAGGCGCGGGTTGACCGTGACGACGGCGAGGTCGCGCTGCAGGCCCGCGGCCTGCCGCCGATAGGTTTCGGCATCGGGCGCCATGTCGGCCTTGGTCAGGACGATCACCGGGTTCGTCCCACCCTGATTGGCGAGTGCCAGATAGCGCTCCAGCCGGGCGATGTTGAAATCCGCGTTGCAGGACGTGACGACGAAGAGGGTATCGACATTGGCCGCGGCCAGCTGCAGCGGGCCTCCGCCTTCGTTGCGCCGCTGCAGCACGCTCCTGCGCGGCAGGCGGCGGCGCATCGTCCCAGTTTCGGGCTCGACCAGGACCCAATCCCCCACGGCGAAATCGCCGGTCTGGGTATGGACCGGGAGCACGAGCCCCACCGGCCCCGTGAGGGACAGGGCGGTCAGGCGGGAGCGGTGGACCGTCGCAATCCGCATGGGCACGAGACCGGCCTCGGCCGGTTCACGTTGCTCCTCGAAGAAATCGGACCATCCGAGACGGGAGGGCCGCAGGGGATGGGCGTTGCTGGGATCATCGGTCACCGGCCAGCCATGACAGGGCCTTGGCGGATTGACCAGCGCCCCACCCGTCTTCCGGCGCCCCTCCCCTTGCTCCCCGGCGGCAAGGTGCCCGATCATCGGGGCATCGGATTCGATGGGATGGGGGTGGCGATGTCGAAGCTGGTTGAGAAGCGCGAGGAGATCGCGGCCCTGATCGCGGCGGAGCTCGGCCTCGGCGACCCGGCTGGATTGAGCGAGGCGGACCGCGCAGCGCTCGACCGGCAGACCTCGGAGGCGATCGAGAGGGGCGCCCTCGAGACGGATGAGCCGGCCGATGGCACGGAGGCGGGCACGCAGCTTCGGCAGCGGCTGCAGGAGTACCGCGCCCTGCGGGAGTTGCGGACGGACGAGGCGGATGCCCGGCTCGCCGAACAGGGCGAGGTGTTCGGCCGCGAGGACGACGCCTGAATCCGCCCGCCCCCTCCCGGTGGCGTCGGGAGATCGCCCTTCGCCTATGTCCGCGAGGGCAGGCCGTTCGCGACGGCCCCGCCCGACGTGTCGAGCTTGGCCCGGCATCCTGCCGCATAGACATTGGGCGGCCGGCTGCCGACTTCGCGCTGCCAGCGGCAGGTTTGCGTCAGCTGCAGATAGACGTCCAGGGCCGAGGCGTGATCGCCGAAACGCTCGCGCAGGCGGGCGACACGGTAGACGCCCCGACGTTCGCAGGGGCCGCAGGCGATGACGAGGTGCGAGGCCCTCACGTCACAGAGGCGCTCCATGTCAGGCTGCCGAAAGGAGCGATGCGCCCCTGACGGAGCCCCATGGCACGCCCTCGGCGGACGAGCGAGAGGCACGGGTGGCGTTGCTGCCGGCCACCACGTCATAGGCAACGCCCGGCACACTGGGTCCTCTCATGACGGCGATCCGCGCCTCAGGGTTCGCTAGCATGGTGGACACTCCGTGAATAAGAACATAGAGTGAACATAGAGTTCAAGCGCGGAGGTCAAGATGCAGACGGCCGACCTGTGGATATCGGGGAATCTCGCTCCCGCCGGCCTGCCCTCGGGCATGGCGAGGCGGGCCAGCAGTGCCGGTTCGGCGGCAAGCGCGCCGTCGCCCCGCACGAGCGGAGACCGGACCATGCATTTCGACGTGCTGGAGGAACGGGTCGGGCGCTGGGGCTGGTCCCTGCGCGATGCCTACGGCCAGGAGGTCGCCCATTCTCCGATGCCGTATCCGAGCCGGGTCCAGGCCTCGGCGGCGGCCTTGGCCTTTTCCCAGCTCGTGGCCTACGCCGGCAAGCAGATGCGCCGGCCCTGAGGCCGGACGGCGAAGGTCTGCCGGGACTGGCTTCCCGCGCGGTTCATTCGAGCGAACGAAGAATCGGCTCCTTCCCCACAGCGGATGTCGCTGCATGGGAAGAAGCCGATCCGGATCGTGATCCGGGACGACGCGCTACGAGCTCATCAGTATGTTGGCGGAGCCAACGATGGTTGCTGCGAACATCACCGACGCAATGCCGACCATGAAGTAAGAAAAGATTTTCAGCATCGATGCCAAGGCGCTGTCCTGACTGGTTCAGCAGCGGCTTCCGCCCGACGTTTGGCCATATTGCATGACCTCGCGGGTCTGCTGGTTGGCGTTGCCCTCGGCTGCCGAACTCATCGGACAACCGAACGACGAGGGTGCCCGACGATCGGCCTGGATCGAGTTCGTGGTGTCGACGTCATAGGGGTTGAACGTGGTGTAACGCGAAGGGCGCTCCATCGCCGTCGTGGGCGCGATCGAGGCCAAGCCCATGACGAGGGCGGTCGAAAGGGCGGCAATGTAAGTCTTCATGTGAGCAACAGCTTTCTTGTCTCGTGAAGCCGCCGCGTCTTGGCTGCTTCTTCTGCTTGAAGCCAATATGAAGTAATAATGTCATCTCCGGCGTGCTGGCACGCACATGGCGCCGTGGATTAAAGATGCCGGATAGGTCAGGGGGATAAATTATAACAAATGCCAGCGCCATGTGCTTTGGTTCGACAAGCATATGGCGGGGTGTTGTTCTTATAATCCCGGCCCTTCTCGGGAATGAGTGTCGCAGGGCCATTCGTGACGGAAGGGCCTGTGCCGACGGCCCGATATCGAGACAGGCCGCCCCGGTCGCCTCGATCCGGGACGCTCAATTCCCAAGTGCCTTCCCTTCCCCGCCGCGTCAGCCTTTCTCGGGCCGCGGGGCGATGCGGTCGAGCGCCGCCATCGTGTCGTCGGACAGGTTGAGGTCCGCCGCGGCCAGGTTCTCGCGCAGGTGCTCCACCGACGACGTGCCGGGGATCAGCAGGATGTTGGGAGAACGGCGCAGCAGCCAGGCCAGCGCCACCTGCATGGGCGTCGCGCCGAGCCCTTCGGCGATCTCGTTCAGGGCCGCCGACTGGATCGGGCTGAAGCCGCCCAGGGGGAAGAACGGGACATAGGCGGTGCCGGATGCCGCCAGGTCGTCGATCAGGGCGTCATCGGCCCGATGCACCAGATTGTACTGGTTCTGGACGCAGACGATCGTCGCGATGGACCGGCTCTCCGCCACCTGCCGCGCCGTCACGTTGCTCAGCCCGATCCGGCGGACGAGCCCCTGGCGCTGGAGATCGGCGAGGACGGAGAGCGGCGCTTCGATGGATCCTTCGGCCGGCCCGTGCACGTCGAGCATGATCCGCAGGTTGACGACGTCGAGAGCCTCGACGCCGAGGTTGCGCAGGTTGTCGTGGACGGCACCCGTGAGGTCCTCGGCGGAGAAGGCCGGGTTCCAGGACGCGTCGGCACCGCGCCGGGCCCCGATCTTGGTGACGATCACGAGGTCGTCGGGATAGGGGTGGAGCGCTTCGCGGATGATCTCGTTGGTGATGTGCGGTCCGTAGAAGTCGCTGGTGTCGATATGGTCGACGCCGCGCGCCACCGCTTCGCGCAGCACCGCGATGGCCCCGGCCCGATCCTTCGGTGGGCCGAAGACACCGGGCCCCGCCAATTGCATCGCGCCGTAGCCCAGGCGCTTCACCGTGCGGTCTCCGAGGGCGTAGGTCCCGGCTCGTGCGATATCGGTCATGCATCTCGCTCCCGTGTGAGGGGCGGGAGTGTAGAACCTCGTGATCCGCGTGGTAATACGCCCCATCCGCACGGGGCGCGGCGACGGGGCGAACGAGTCGCAGGATGCCATCGCAGCCTCGCAAGATCCCCCATTGGCCAAAGCATCTCGTCCGCCAAGATCAAGGGGCGGTTTGTCTTCAGCCTAAAGCCCGAAATGCCGGCTCAGGACGATCATCGGTTCGGTCTGACTGTCCGTATCGGTTTTGACGAAGATCTTCTTTAGATGCGTCCGTGTCGTTTGGATCGACATGCCGAGCCTGTCGGCTGATTCCCTGGTGCTGTGCCGGCCAGCAGGTTGTGGCACAGCTCGGCTTCCCGAGGCGTGAGCCCGTACGATGTCTTGAGGACATCGCCGTCGAGGTCCATTTCGGTCCTTTAGCGATACGGAACGTTCCCGCGTAACGCCGCACATTATCGGCCAAGGCAGGACTAACCCGCTCGGATCGGATTTGAAAGACCGATATGTCTTGTCGTCATGCCAAAGCAGAGATCGTTCGACAGGAAAGTATAAGTCGATCGGCTCTATCGGTCGCCCGGCATTCCTCATTGAGCCGGGACCCTGTCCGGATCGACTGCCGGATCGTCGTTCGGTGAGATGTCTCATCGTGCGATCGACGAGCGATGCACGCGAAGGCGCGGGCAAACGCGTCGAACGGAATCCATCCGCCCCCATCCATGCCGCGCGCTCCGCCGTCGTCGAGGGGATCGGGCCAAGGGCAGCGCCTCGCCTTGCCGTCCTGTCACCGCGATCAGGCCGGCTCGTAGGCCGTCGCCGACAGTCCGGTGGTGTCCGAAGCCGTGTCCTGCGATGGGGCACCCAAGGGGCCGGCATGAAGCCGGGCGATCAGCCGTGCCATGTCTTCGGGCAAGTCGGCGGCGCAGTCGAGGCCGAAGGCGCGGTCGAGGGCTGGCATCGTGCTGCGCAGGAAGGCGTGGGACGCCTCCGCGCCGGGGCGGGGCGGGGCCGACATCGTGGACGGGATGTGCAGGGTGGGCGTGCCGAGGGTGGTTGTGGGTAGAGCGAGCATGACTTCCACGGGGGTGCGCGACGCGCCTTGCGCAATCCCGCCGCCGGGCGTCCGCGGCGGCCTGTCTCGTAAGGCCGCTCAAGCTAGACCGTATTGGTTGAACCGTAGCTGAAGGGCGACCGGCGCCCTTGCCGGTCTCACATCGGGATCAGATGTAGTGCCGGAAGACGACCTGGCTCTGGGGTTCCTTCGTCTTGCCGCGCTCGCATGCGTCGACCGTGGGGCGGCTCTGGATCAGGGATGCCGGCATGAC
The DNA here is from genome assembly GCF_020662345.1 of Methylobacterium sp. W2. Lineage (GTDB taxonomy): Bacteria > Pseudomonadota > Alphaproteobacteria > Rhizobiales > Beijerinckiaceae > Methylobacterium. The sequence continues at coordinate 34,062 of NZ_VMOA01000031.1, forward strand.
CAGCGTAACGAGGGCGAGCAGCCAGCGGAAGGGACGTGCAACGGTCATGTCGGGTTCCTGGCCTGAGTCGCGGTCGGATCGTCACCTTGAAATCATGCGCCTATGACGGCTGAATGCTTCATGGCTGGCCGCGATCCGTTTCGCTGTGCCGGTGCGCACATCGGCTCTGCCGCCCCAGGATGGCGCCAGCGTCAGCGGCGGTGCCGCCATGGCCAAGACGCCGAGCGCGATGGACCGCCGCCGAACGTGAGGATCCGTTCCGGTGCCATGGCGCGTCGGTCCCCGCCTCCCCCCGGGGAGCCCTCGCACCGGGCGGGTTCAGGCCGCCGGGGTGTCGGCGCGCCGCATGCGGGAACGGGGCTCCCGCCCGTGACCAGCGCCCCGTTCGTTATGATCCCAATCGCTTAGACCACGAGGATGTCCTGGAAGGTGATGACGGGGCGTGTGGTGAGGAGGGCGAACTGGAGGGCATCGGCCGATCCGCTGCCATCCGCGTCGTAGGAGACCGCGCCCGTCCGCGAATCGTAGAGAACCCGGTCGTCCGCATCCAGGACGGCACCGGCCGCTCCGAGGTCCTTGAAGGCGCCCGCCGCCAGGGTTCCGGCCTTGGTCAGTGCCGTGAAGATCCCGTTCTCGAGCCGGAGCGTGTCGTCGATGGCGGCGAAATCGACGATGCGATCGACGTTGCCGGCGCCCAGCGCCGTGTTGAAGAAGAAGATGTCGGCCCCGGCCCCGCCCTTCAGGATGTCGTCGCCCAGACCGCCATTGAGCATGTTGGCGCTGCCGTTGCCGGTCAGCGTGTTGCCGAGATCGTTGCCCTTGCCGTTGATGTCGGCGCTGCCGGTGAGAAGCAGGTTCTCGATCTCGCTGCCGAGGTTGAACGCCACCGAACTTCGGACGAGATCGATGCCGCCCGCCGACGCCTCGACGATCTTGTCCCCGCCATTGGTGACGTAAGTGTCGTCGCCGAGGCCGCCGACGAGCCTGTCGGCACCGGTCCCGCCATTGAGAACGTTGGCGGCATCGTTGCCCAGGAGGGTGTTGTCGAGGGCATTGCCTGTCGCCTTGATCGCCGCCGTTCCCGTGAGGGTGAGGTTCTCCAGATTGTCGCCGAGGGTCAGGGTGACCGAACTCCGGACGAGATCGGTTCCGGCGCCGAGGGCCTCGACGATCGTGTCGCCGCCGTCGGTGACGTAGATGTCGTTGCCGAGGCCGCCGATGAGGGTGTCGCTGCCGGTGCCGCCGTCGAGGAGGTTGGCGCCGGCGTTGCCGGTGATCCGGTTGGCCAGGGCGTTGCCAGTGCCGTCGAGGGCAGTTGCCCCCGTCAGGGTCAGGTTCTCGATGTTGTCGCCGAGGGTCAGGCTTACCGATGTCTCGACGAGGTCGGTGCCGCCATCGAGGGCCTCGACCATCGTGTCGCCGCCATCGGTGACGTAGGTATCGTTGCCGAGGCCACCGATGAGGGTGTCGGTGCCGGTGCCGCCGTCGAGACGGTTGGCGGCACTGTTGCCCCTGATGGTGTTGGCGGCGGTGTTGCCGGTGCCGGCGAGGGCGCTCGTCCCCGTCAGGGTCAGGTTTTCGAAGTTGTCGGCCAAGGTGAAGCTCACCGCGCTCTGGACGAGGTCGGTGCCGGCGCCGGACGCCTCGACGAGGGTGTCGTCGCCATCGGTGACGTAGGTGTCGTCGTCGAGCCCGCCGATCAGCGTGTCCCTGCCCCCGTTGCCGTTGAGAATATTGGCCGCGTCGTTGCCCGTCAGCACGTTGTCGAGGCCGTTGCCGGTGCCATCGATGGCCTGGATGCCGGTCAGGATCAGGTTCTCGACGTTCTTGCTGAGGGTGAGGGAGGCCGAACTCCGCACGGTGTCGGTGCCCGCGGAAGCCGCTTCGGCGATCGTGTCGCCGCCATCGGTGACGTAGGTGTCGTTGCCGAGCCCGCCGATGAGGACGTCGACCCCGGTGCCGCCATCGAGGATGTTGGCGGCGGCATTGCCGGTGATCCGGTTGGCCAGGGCGTTGCCGGTACCGCTGATGACGGCCTTGCCCGTCAGGGTCAGGTTTTCGAGGTCGTCGCCGAGGGTCAGGCTGACCGAGCTCTGGACGAGGTCGGTGCCGCCATCGGCCGCCTCGACGATCGTGTCGCCGCCATCGGTGACGTAGATGTCGTTGCCCAGCCCGCCGACGAGGGTGTCGCTGCCCTTGCCGCCGTTGAGCATGTTGGCGGCGGCGTTGCCCCGGATCGTGTTGGCGAGGGTGTTGCCGGTGCCGTTGATCGCGGACGAGCCGATGAGGGTCAGGTTCTCCAGGTTCAGTCCGAGGGTCAGGGTGGCCGAACTCAGGACGGTGTCGGTGCCCGCGGAGGCCGCTTCGGTGATCGTGTCTCCGCCATCGGTGACGTAGCTGTCGTCGCCGAGACCGCCGATGAGGATGTCGGCGCCGCTGACACCATCGAGGACGTTGGCCCCGGCATTGCCCTGAAGCGTGTTGGCCAGGCCGTTGCCGGTGCCGTCGATGGCCCCCGTTCCCGTCAAGGTGAGGTTTTCGACATTGTCGCCGAGGGTCAGGGAGACCGAGCTTTCCACGAGGTCGATGCCGGCATCCGCCGCCTCGGTGATCGTGTCTCCGCCATCGGTGACGTAGGTGTCGTCGCCGAGGCCGCCGATGAGGATGTCGGCGCCCCCGCCGCCGTTGAGGCGGTTGGCGCCGGAAGTGCCGGTGATCGTGTTGGCCAGGACATTGCCGGTGCCGTCGAGGGCGGCCGTTCCCGTTAGGGTCAGGGTCTCGATCGCCTGTCCCGCCGTCAGGGTGAAGCTGACGCTCGCCTGCACGACGTCGGTGCCGGCGCCCGTCGCCTCGAAGACCTGATCTCCGGCGTTGTCGACGATGTAGGTGTCGTTGCCGCCGAGGCCCGACAGGCTGTCGGCCCCCGCTCCTCCGTTCAGGGTGTTCACCCCGGCATTGCCGCGCAGGGTGTTGGCGAGGGCATTGCCGGTGAGCGAGATGCCCTTGGTTCCGGCGTCGCTCGTGGTCTGGAGCGCTTCGATCTCCTGATCGGCGGCCAGGGTGTAGGTGAGCGTCGTTTTGACGGTATCGAAGCCCCCGCCCGTCGCCTCGACGATGAGGTCGGTCGTGGTGTTCACGAGATACGTATCGTCGCCCGCGCCCCCGGCGAGGGTATCAATCCCCTCATTGCCATCCAGGATGTCGTTGCCGGCGCCGCCGTCGAGACGGTTGGCGTTGGCGTTACCGGTAAGGGTATCGCCGAAGGCCGAGCCGATGAGGTTGGTGATGCTGCGCAGAGTATCCGAACCGCCGCCGCCGGTATTCTGCGCGCTGCTCTGCTTCAGCAAGCTTACGGTGACGGCAGAAGACGCGTCGGAGTAGGAGGCCGTGTCTTTCGATCCGTCTCCCGTCAAGATATCATTGCCGTTTCCGCCTTGCAGAATATCGGCGTATAGCTTCTCTCCATCGTATCCATAGAGATAATCATTGCCGTCTCCGCCAATTAAGGTGTCCTTGCCGTCATAACCTTCCAGGTAATCGATTCCCGCATCTCCGCTCAGGATGTCATTAAAATTCGTGCCATATATTGTGTCTGAATTCTTGGAGCCGGTGATTATCGCGCGAGACGTCAATCCATATGCATCGACATTCAGCGTATGGTCGCCAGTGATTGTGCTGGAAAAATCGAGCGTTCCACCGGATCCTTTAAGAGTCGCCAAGATCTCGATGTTGTCTACGTCGCTATCGAGGATAGTCGAAAAAGCAGAAAATTGCGCAATTGTTCCGAGTAGACCGCTGGAGAGCTTATAATCTAGGATCTCTACGTTTGTGAATGTAAAGTCTCCAAATGTGCCCAAAACGACGGTATCTGTGCCTGCGCCCCCATCGATCAACCCGGTCCGGTTCTGCGAACTCGAATTCGTGAAGGTGTCGTTGCCGTCGTTCCCCTTCAGGATGTCGGTTCCGCCGGAGCCGTAGATGAGATCGTTACCCGCACCGCCGTCGATGACATTCGAGAGTGCGTCACCCGTGAGGGTGTCGTTGAAGGCCGAGCCGATCAGGTTGGGGATGTCCTTGATCGTGTCCGTACCGGCACCCACGGTGTTCTGCGCCGATGTCGTCGCCAGGTTCACCGTGACGGCGGACGTCGCTCCCGCATAGGAGACGGTATCTCCCTCATCGTCTCCGACGATTACGTCGTTCCCGAGACCGCCTTCCAGGGTGTCGCTGCCGAGGCCGCCATTGAGCCGGTCATTGCCGGCGCCGCCGATCAGCGTGTCGTCGAAATCCGAACCGTTGAGGCTGTCGTTCCTGGCCGATCCGATGATCGTGACACCGGCGGTCAGGCCGGCATTGGACACCAGCACCGAATCCGTGCCGGTGACGCGGCTGGTGAAGTCGATCGTGCCGCCTGCCCCTTGCAGCGAGATTCCGAACTGCGTGGTCTTGGCCGTGCTGTCGATGAGGCTGGTGAAGGATGAGAGCTGGGCTGTCGTGGCGGTGACGGACGTGGTGTCCAGTACCTCGACCCCTGTGAAGCTGGCATTTCCCAAGTCGTAGACTTGGGTAAGTGTGTCCGTTCCGATGCCACCCTCGACGGTCACGACGCCGCCATAGCCGGTCATGATCCGGAACGTGTCGTTGCCGGCTCCGCCATCAAGGCTGTCCACGCCGTCATCGTAGACCGTGATCGAATCGTTGCCGTCACCGCCGGAGACGATATCGTTGCCCTCGCCAGTGTTGAGGGTATCGTTGCCGGCCCCCCCGGTGAGAACGTCGTCGTAGGCCGAGCCGGAGAGCGCATCGGCATTGGCCGTGCCGATGAGCGTCAACGGCGCGCTGAGGGCACCGCCCGAGATCTGAACGTTGACGCCGTGTGCGCCGAGGCCTCGGTTCGAGAAGTCGAGCGTCCCGCCCGCTTCGCCGTGATAGCCGAGATAGAAACCGAGCTGAGCGTTGGCGGCGGCGGTGGTCGAGATGATGGACCCGAATGCGTTCAGCTGCGCGACGCTCCCGTAGGTATAGCTGTTCTGCAGATCGAGAATCTCGACATTGCTGAAGGTGACCAAGCCGAGGTCTGCACCGATCACCTGGACGGTGTCGACGCCCGATCCGCCATCGGCGGAGCTAGCGGCGGCGGCGGATGCGCTCATGACGAAGGTGTCGTTGCCGTCGCCGCCGGTGAGGGTGTCGCTGCCGTCGCCGCCGTCGAGGATGTCGTTGCCGGCTCCGCCGCTGAGGCTGTCGTCGCCGGAACCGCCGTTGAGAGTATCGTTGCCGTCGCCGCCATCGAGGGCATCGTTGCCCTGGCTGGCGTAGAGGATGTCGTTGCCGGCTCCGCCATTGAGGGCGTCGTTGCCGTCGCCTCCGCTGAGGGTATCGTTGCCGGCCCCGCCGGTGAGACTGTCGTCATAGTCCGAGCCGTAGAGCGCGTCGGCATTGGCTGTGCCGATGAGCGTCAATGCCGCGCTGAGGCCGCTGCCCGCGATCTGAACGTTGACGCCGTGTGCGCCGAGGCCTCGGTTCGAGAAGTCGAGCGTGCCACCCGCGTCATCGTAATAGCCGAGATAGAAACCGAGCTGCGTGTCAGCGGCGTAGGTGGTCGAGGTGATGGACCCGAATGCGTTCAGCTGTGCGACGCTCCCGTAGGTATAGCTGTTCTGCAGATCGAGAACCTCGACATTGCTGAAGGCCACCGAGCCGAGGTCGCCACCGGTCACCTGGACGGTGTCGATGCCCGATCCGCCATCGGCGGAGCTGGCGGCGGCGGCGGATGCACTCATGACGATGGTGTCGTTGCCGTCGCCGCCGGTGAGGGTGTCGCTGCCGTCGCCGCCGTCGAGGATGTCGTTGCCGGCTCCGCCGTCGAGGATGTCGTCGCCGGCTCCGCCGTTGAGAGTATCGTTGCCGGCGCCACCGATCAGGGTGTCATTGCCGGCGCCGGCGTCGAAGGTATCGTTGCCGGCCCCCCCGGTGAGACTATCGTCATAGGCCGAGCCGTAGAGCGCGTCGGCATTGGCGGTGCCAATGAGCGTCAATGCCGAACTGAGGCCGCCGCCCGCGATCTGAACGCTGACGCCGTGTGCGCCGAGGCCTCGGTTCGAGAAGTCGAGCGTCCCGCCCGCTTCATCGCGGGAGCCAAGATAGAAAGCGAGCTGGGCATCGGCGGCGTAGGTGGTCGATTTGATGGACCCGAATGCGTTCAGCTGCGCGACGCTCCCAGAGGTGTAGCCGTTCTGCAGATCAAGAATCTCGACATTGTTGAAGGCGACCGAGCCGAGGTCGCCACTGGTCAGCTGGACGGTGTCGATGCCCGATCCGCCATCGGCCGTACCGGCGGCGGATGCGCTCATGACGATGGTGTCGTTGCCGTCACCCCCGGTGAGGGTGTCGCTGCCGTCGCCGCCGTCGAGGATGTCGTTGCCGGCTCCGCCGCTGAGGGTATCATTGCCGGCTCTGCCGCTGAGAGTGTCGTCGCCGTCGCCGCCATCGAGGGCGTCGTTGCCGTCGCCGCCGTCAAGGGTATCGTTGCCGGCCCCACCGGTGAGGGTGTCGTCGTAAGTCGAGCCGTAGAGCGCGTCGGCATTGGCCGTGCCAATGAGTGTCAACGCCGCGCTGAGGGCGCTGCCCGAGGTCTGAACGCTGACGCCGTGTGCGCCGAGGCCTCGGTTCGAGAAGTCGAGCGTCCCGCCCGCTTCATCGCGGGAGCCAAGATAGAAAGCGAGCTGAGCATCGGCGGCGGTGGTGGTCGAGGTGATGGACCCGAATGCGTTCAGCTGTGCGACGCTCCCGTAGGTATAGCTGTTCTGCAGATCGAGAACCTCGACATTGCTGAAGGCAACCGAGCCGAGGTCACCAGCGATCGCCTAGACGGTGTCGATGCCCGATCCGCCATCGGCGGTGCCGGTGGCGGATGTGCTCATGACGATGGTGTCGTTGCCGTCGCCGCCGGTGAGGGTGTCGCTGCCGTCGCCGCCGTCAAGGATGTCGTTGCCTGCACCACCGCTGAGGGTGTCGTCGCCGGAACCGCCGGTGAGGGTGTTGGCGCCCGTATTGCCGATGAGGGTCTCGTTGCCCTCAGCCCCCGAAATCGAGATCGGCGATGCGCCGAGGGCGGTGATCTTCGTGACCACCCCGTCTGCCTGGAGCGTGATGCCGGTGACGCTGGAAGGGGCGCTGAAACGAAGGTCGTCGACCGTCACCGTCGCCGTTTCATTCCCGCCATATGCCGCCGAGACCGCGATCGTATCGCCTGGGTTCGCCGCCGCGATGGCATCGGCGATCGTTGCGTAGGTACCCGGAACGTTGCGCGTCGCCATGATGGTCGTCTTTCCCTGGAAAAAGCGTCGTGACCGTCTCGGAGCTCAAAACATCACGGCGGTCATTCGTCTGCCCCGGCGCGGTTAGAGCACCCGATCAAATGCAGCGCATCCCCCAAATGGAGTATGCCGAGTCATTGACTCGCAGGCGGAGTGGGATGGATTGCTCTAGTCATGATAGGCAAGGCCAAAGGATTGTACCTCTCGGCATTAATTCCCCGATGGTCTCGATTCGGCCCTCGTCGCAGGCTGTAGAATGATGTCAATCCGTGTTTTTTGCCGTATCGGAGGTAGTTCGGATCATGTCAGCGGCAGTCAATTCCGAAAGCTTGATCGATCATATCTACGAAGCCGCAGTCATTCCCGAGATGTGGCCCAGTGTATTGGCCGAACTGGTGCGGGTCGGCGAGGGAAATGGCGCGCTTTTGTTCACGACGGTCGGCAGTGAGTTCCGCTACGTCACGTCCCCGGGCTTCGAGGAGGGAATCGCCGAGTATGTCGCCGGGGGCTGGCCGGAGCGGACCGACAGGCCGGCGCGGTTGTTCGCCAGGGAACATGCTGGCTTCCTCACCGACCTCGACGTCTACACCGAAGCGGAGATGGCGGTGGAGCCGGTCTTCCGCGACTTCCTGCGGCCGCGGGGCCTGGGCTGGGGCGTCGCCAGCGCCATCGCGGTTCCGAGCGGGGATCGGCTCATCTTCAACGTGGAGCGGGAATTCGCGCGCGGTCCCGTCACCGGCGAGATCGTGGCGCGCCTCGATGCCCTGCGCCCTCACCTCGCCCGGGCGGCCACCATGTCGGCGAGGCTGCGGCTGCAGACCGTCAGGGTGGCGGCTCAGGTGCTCGATGTCGTCGACATTCCCGCCGCGATCCTCGGCAAGCAGGCTCAGATCCTGGCGGTCAATGCCGGTTGTGAGGCGTTCCTCGGAGCCACCATCCGGGAGGCGCATCGCCTGACCCTGTCCAACCCGGAGGCGGACCGCCTGCTGGAGCGGTCCCTCGAAGGACTGGCGACGGAGCGGCGGACCTCGACCCGGTCCATCCCGATCCCGGCCACCGACGAGCGCGGCCCGGTGATCCTGCATCTGCTGCCGATCCGGCGGGCGGCGGCGGACCTGTTCAACGCCGCCTCCGCCATCGCGATCTTCACACCCGTCGCGCAAGGGGCCGCACCGGACCTCACCGTCCTGTCGGGCCTATTCGACCTCACCGTGGCCGAGGCGCGGGTGGCGCGGGAGATCGCGCTGTGCAGGACGGTGGAGGATATCGCCCTGCGGACCGGCGTCGCCATCAGCACGGTCCGGACGCAGCTGCGATCCGTCCTGTCCAAGACCGGAACCAACCGCCAAGCCGAACTCGTCGGGCTCCTCGCGGGAACGACCCCGGGGGACTGGCCGGCACCGTAGGGATCAGGCGAGCCGATCCGTGGAGATGCATGCATGAAGCGCGTCGCCTGCTCGATTGTGCCGGATCGCCATGACCATTCCTGATCCGCTGCGCCTCGTCGATGCCTGCTACGCGGCCGCCCTCGATGCCTCGCTCTGGCCGCGGGTTCTCGATCAGGTGAGCGCCTGCCTCGGAGCGCGGGGGACGGTGATCGTCTCCTACGATCCTCGCCGGACGGCCGACACCCTGCATTCGGACAGCCTGCGGGAGGTGCATGACGCGTATAGCGGCGGCTGGTGGGAATATGACAGCCGCATCGCGCGCGCGCGGGCGCTCGGGATGAGGCCCGGCCTCGTCGTGGCGGATGCGATGCTGTTCACGCCGGAGGACAAGCGCAAGGATCCCTTCTTCCAGGATTTCTGCGCCAAGCACGGGCTCGACGAACTCGTGGCCTTCTTCGCTCCCGATCCGGGTGGCGGGCTGATGACGGTGAGCGCCTTGCGCGAGGCCGGCAAAGGGTATTTCGAAGCCGGGGAGATCGCCCTTCTCACGCTGTTGGGGCCGCATGTCGCCCGGGCCTTCGACCTGACGGCGCGGCTCGGTGTCGCCCACCGGGCGGCGGCGGATCTAGGCTCGGCCCTGGCGCGAGCGGAGATCGGCGTCGTCCTGCTCGATCGGGGCGGCGCCGTGCGGTTCGTCAATCCCGGTTCCGAGAGGATGGTCGCCGGCTGCCTGAAGATCGCCCCGGGCCAGCCCGTGAGAACCATCGTGGCGGCCGATGGCCCAAGACTCGACCGTCTCGTCGCCTCCGCCCTGGCGGAGGACAGGCCATGCGCCGCCGAACCCATTATCCTGCGTTCGTCGGACGGGTCCCCCCGCCTCCTGGCGGAGGCGATGCCCCTGCGGGCCGGGGAGCCCGGCCTCGAGCTGATCGGCTCGGCCAAGGGCGGTGCCCTGCTCCTGCTCCATCACATGACGCCGCCGGACCTCATCTCCATCGCTCCGCAGCTCGAGCAACTGGGCCTGACGCGGATGCAGGCTCTGGTGGCGATGGCCATCGGCCGGGGAAACTCGCCCCGGGAGGCGGCGGAATCGCTCGCGATCCGGGAGGGCACCGTGCGGGTTCACCTGAAGGCGATCTTCGGCCGGCTCGGTCTTAGGCGCCAGAGCGAACTCGCCATCATCGTCGCTCGCCTGGACGCCATCCTGAGCCAGCGGCGGGAGCGCGAGGCCGACACGCAGCGCTAAGCGGCGCGAGCGTCACTTGCGTATCGAAAACGCAAAAAGCCGCCCGGAGGCGGCTCGTCGCGGAGAGGTGAGTCTCATGTCATGCGGAGGAAGCCCGAAGGCTTCCAGCCACCTCAGTTGAAGGTGTCGATCTCAGCCGACTCGTAGCTGGTGACTTCCATACCGACACACACTTCCTGAACGACGGGGGCAGTCCAAGCCATGATGTTTCTCCTGCGTTGCAAGTCTTCTTTAGAAGACATTTCGGTTGCGCGGGGTCACCGCGCTTGAGAGATACCTATTGCCCGCCACCCACCAAAGCAAGCCAAAAGACGGAAATATCCTGCAGGATTCCCTTAGTTTTCTCTCATGGAACGGGGCATGAGCCCTCATGAGCAGAGGACGCGTCAGGTTCGGGCGAAGGCCGCAGCGTCGGCCACCTGATCCTCGCCGGGAACCTGGCCCGTATAGAGAACGAACTGTTCCAGGGCCTGCAGCACTACGACCTCGTAGCCGGTGACAAGCCGCTTTCCCAGGTCTTGGGCCACGCGCAGGAAGGGCGTCGTCGAGGGCAGCGCCACCACGTCGAAGGCAATGGCGCAGGCGGCGATCTGAGGGGCGGGGAAGGCGAGGGCGTCGGCCTCCGGTCCTTCCATGCCCAGAGGCGTGACGTTGATGAGGAGCGGGGCCTGCGCCTCGCCGATCTCGGCGCGCCAGCCATAACCATGGCTTTCTGCCAGGGTCCGTCCGGCCGTTTCGTTGCGGGCGACGAGCGTGCCTTCTGCAAAGCCCGCATCGCGCAGGGCCGCGACCACCGCCTTGGCCATGCCGCCGGACCCGCGCAGGAGGAACGGCGTCCTCGGATCGATGCCGTGCTTCTCGAGGAGCAGGCGGATGGCGATGTAATCGGTGTTGTAGCCGGTGAGGCGCCCGGCCTCATTCACCACCGTGTTGACGCTGTCGATCGCCGCCGCCGAGGCTTCGAGGCGATCGAGAAGCGGGATCACGGCCTCCTTGAACGGCATCGAGACGGCGCAGCCGCGGATGCCCAAGGCCCGTATGCCGCCGATCGCGGCGGGCAGGTCGGTGGTGGTGAAGGCCTTGTAGACGTAGTCGAGCCCTATGAGCTCGTAGAGCCGATTGTGGAAACGCGAGCCGAAATGTCCCGGTCGTCCCGACAGGGACATGCACAGGGTGGTCTCGCGTCCGATCGGCGGCTTCATCGCGGTCTCCGGCTGGCCGGAGGCGAGTTCATCCCGCGTTCCGGCACCGGAGCGATACCATGTCCCGTGATGCGTCGCGCCCGTCAGACCTTCCGGTTGCGCCCGTCGTCCAGGATTGCCTGGGCATGATACCAGCTGTCGCCGAAATCCATCCTCGGCAACGCCATCGGCTGCGCGATGCGCCCTGCGAGGTCAACCACGGCGTTGACACCCTTCCGCGTGCCCGTCGAATAGGCACGTGCGGATGATGCGTCCTTTCTGGGCACAAAAGCAAAGATTTCGGCCGAATTCCGAGGTGAGCTCAAAGTCATGATCCGACGTCTCCGATGGCTGCTGGGCGTTCATGCCCCCGACGTCTCGTGATGATATGAGCCGTGTCTGATATTTGCATCGGCTAAACGCGCGAAAAACAGTACATGCCGGTAATTAGAGCATGCCTTAATTTGTTTCACGCATCGAACCATGGTGCGTTGCCGCAGTCAGGCTCCCCAGGGAATCCCCTGCCCTGTGCCGATCACTTCTCCGGCACGACGCCTGTACATCGTGAGAGGGGTGCCGCCCGTCACGGCGACGAGATGAATCTCGACCTCTGCCGCCTCATGTCGTCCGGAACCATCACGGCGTGAATCTCTTGATCTGGCCTAGCAAGCGCGCGCCGATATCACGACGTCACTTGGGTCAAGCTTTGCCGTGTACGAATGGTCGCGGGATGACGATCTGGGTTACTTTGGATGAAAGCGCGCCGCTGCTGTCGGATACGTCACGAATTCATCTGCGGAGCAACGAGCCATGGGCATTTTCACCAAGGACATCCAGACCCTCGACGACCTGTTCGTGCACACCCTGCAGGACATCTATTACGCCGAGAACCAGATCACCAAAGCGCTTCCGAAGATGATCGCCAAGGCAACCGATCCGGAACTCAAGAGCGGGTTCGAGAAGCACCTTAAGGAAACGGAAGGCCAGATCGAGCGCCTGGAGAGGGTCTTCAAGATGCATGGCCAGGAACCGAAGGCGGTGACCTGTCCGGCCATCGACGGCATCATCAAGGAGACCAACGAAGTCTCCGGCGAGATCGGCGATAAGACCGTGCTCGATGCCGCCCTCATCGCCTCCGCCCAGGCGGTGGAGCATTACGAGATCACCCGCTACGGTACCCTCGTGGCCTGGGCCAAGCAGCTCGGCCGGGACGATTGCGCCGGCGTGCTGCAGCAGACCCTGGACGAGGAGCGTGCCACCGACGAGCGCCTGACCCGTCTGGCCGAGAGCCAAGTCAACCGCCGCGCCGCCTGAGCCGATAAAGCCGCCCTCCCCGGTCGGAGGGTGGCCCTTCGTCAGGCCGGGAAGAACCGGTTGGCCGGGCGCGGCAGGCCGAGATGATCGCGCAGGGTCGTTCCCTCGTAGTCGGTGCGAAACAGGCCCCGGCGCTGGAGTTCGGGCACCAGGGTATCGACCACGTCGTCGAGCCCTTCCGGAACGAACGGGAACATGACGTTGAAGCCGTCGCAGGCGCGGCCGTGGAGCCATTCCTCCATCTCGTCCGCCACCTGCGCGGGCGTGCCCACCATGGTGAGCCCGCCATAGCCGCCGACCCGCTGGGCGAGTTCCCGTACCGTCGCCCCGGTCTTGCGGGCATAGCCGACGATCTGGGCCTGGGAGCTCTTGCTGGCGTTAGTCTCTGGGATCTCGGGCAGGGGCGCGTCGAGGTCGAAGCCCGAGGCATCGACGCCGAGGCGCACGGAGAGGTTCGCGATCCCGCTATCGGTGGGCACCAGGGCGTCGAGCCGCGCCTTCTTGGCTTCGGCCTCCTCCCGCGTCGCGCCGAGGACGATGAAGGCGCCAGGCAGGATCTTGAGATGGTCGGGGTCGCGGCCGAGGGCCGGCATCCTGCCTTTCACGTCGGCGTAGAAGTCCTGGGCGGCGGCGAGTTTCGAGCCGGAGCCGAACACCACCTCGGCGGTCGCGGCGGCGATCTGGCGCCCGGCCTCCGACGCGCCGGCCTGCACGATCACCGGCCAGCCCTGGACGGGGCGGGCTATGTTGAGCGGCCCCTTCACCTTCAGGAACTCGCCGGTATGGTCGAGGACGTGGAGCTTGTCGGGGTCGAAATACACCCCCTCCTCCACGTCGCGGATGAAGGCGTCGTCGGCCCAGGAATCCCACAGGCCGGTAACCACGTCGAAGAACTCGCGGGCGCGGGCGTAGCGGACCGCGTGGTCGAGATGGGCGTCGCGGCCGAAATTCAGGGCCTCGTCCGGGTTGCCCGAGGTGACGAGGTTCCAGCCGGCGCGGCCGTTCGAGATGTGGTCGAGGGAGGCGAACTTCCGGGCCACATGATAGGGCTCGTTATGGGTGGTGGAGGCCGTGGCGATGAGCCCGATCCGCTCGGTGACGGCGGCCAGCGCCGGCAGCAGGGTCATCGGGTCGAAGGAGGTCACGGTGGCGCTGCGCTTCAGCGCGGCCATGGGCATGTTCATCACCGCCAGATGGTCGGCCATGAAGAACGCGTCGAACTTGGCCGCCTCCAGGCGCTGGGCGAAGCGCTTGAGATGGGGAAAGCTGAAATTCGCGTCCGGATATCCGCCGGGATAGCGCCACCACGCGGTGTGGATGCCGATCGGCCGCATGAAGGCGCCAAGATGCAGGCGACGAGGTTGGCTCATGCGGGGCTATCTCCGTCCGGCAGATGAAAGCACGGCGTTGGAATACAGCAGCGGCGGGAGAAAAGGGTTCTCGTTTTAACCGGGACAGGCAATTAACGTGCTGGGACGCCGCTCAGTCATGAACGGCGCTCCCGCCAGAGCAGGATGGTCCGGCAGGCGACGGCACGGACCCGGCTGTCGAGGGCGGGATAGCGGCGCAGGGTCGCGACCAGCCTTGCCCGTGCCGCGCCCTTCAGGCCGCGCCAGCCGAGGGGCACGATGAGATCCACCAGCAGCAGGGGCTCGACCCCGAAACGGCGTTTGTAATCGTAGTCGCCGATGCTGAAATCGAACGAGCGGCAGCCCTTTCGATGCAGCGCCTCCATGGTCTTGTCGATCACGAGGCGGCCCGGCGAGCAGTTCGACCACCCCTCTCCGGCATTGCTGATGCGGATCATGACATAGGTGTCGGCATCGCGGATGCCGAGCAGCGCGGCGACGACCTCGTTTCCCGCCATCAGGGCGCTGACGACGGCGTAGCCGCGGCCGAGGCCTCGTCCGACGAGGCGACGGTAGAAGGCGTCGAACTCGGTCTCGTCGAGGCGGTAATCGGCGCCGATGCTGCGCATCCGCGCCTCCTGCTGGCGTGCCATCACCTCCAGCACCCGCTGGGCCTCGTCCTGGTCCGTGACGATGCGGAAGGCCGTCTCGGGCTCGCGGGAGAACACCCGCCAGCTTCGCTCCAACTCCTTGCGCACGGTCTTGGCGAGGCGGCGATGGTAGGCGTCCCAATCCTCGCCCGTCCTGACCTCGTTGCCGTTGAGCGGACACGGGCACGCGCCCCCGAGGAGGGACAGCGGATTTGGTCGGTCGGCGAAAGTCACCGGCATCTTGCGCAGGGAGAGAAGATCGGCGCGGGGCAGGGCATGGCGGACCGCCCGCCAGAGCGCCAGAGCGCCGGCATGGTCCCTCGGGGCCGCGGGGCCGAGGAGCGGCGCGTTATAGTCGGTGAGGCCGAGATCGGCGAAAGCGATGATGCGGTGGCGCCCGGTCTCGTCGATCACCAGGGGGAGATGCAGCGCGAGCGCGCCTGTCGCCTCGTCCCGCACCGTCACCAGGAGGGGCGTCAGACCCGCCCGGCCTCGAAGCGATTCATACCAGGTCTCGATCCAGACCGGATCCTGGAAGGGCGTCGACGCGCCCGTCCATCCGGGGACCTGCTCCGTCCAATCGGAGGTGATCGCCACGGCATAGCCCCGGGTGCCGAACTCCGGTGTGTCCGAACTCGCGGTGCTCCGGCGATCTGCCGCCGGCGCCGTATTCCTCACGCCGGAGCGGGGAGTTCGAGGATCTGGCCCGGATGAGCTGCGTCGAGGCGGAAATCGACGGCACGGCGGGCCGCGCGCTCCTTCTTCACCCAGGCGCCGTCGCGCAGTAGCTTCTGCATCACCGCCTTCGACCAATAGCCCGGCCCGGTGATGGCGTGGCTCGCCGGCTCCCGGCCGAAGCGATGGCGCAGCATGCCGTTGGCGAGGTTGACGATCTGCTTGCGGCGGATCGGCTCGTCCACGAAGGAGACCGTCATCGACACGTTCAGGCAGTCGAGATTCTCGACCCGGTGCGGGGCGTTGAGGGGCCAGCTCAGCATCTGGCCGGGCGACAGCTCCATCACCTGGGCATGGGAATCGTACCAGGGTGCGTAGGGCATATCGACTTCCACATCGAACAGGGCGATGTCCTCGAGATGCCTCGGCGTCACGAAGGGCGGGGTCGAGGGATAGACGTAGACCCGCTTGGCGCCGATGATCTGCCACAGGTGCTGCCCCGGCAGGTCGGCGTGGTAATAGACCTGGGCGTTGGGCGACGAGATCAGGATGCCGCAGGTGGATTTCGCCGGGGAGAAGCCGGGGACGCGTTGGGCCAGCTCCTCGAACATGGCGTCGAGCGTGTCGCGGTAGCGCCGGTCGACGGTCTCGACATTGCGCAGGTTGAGCCACATCCGCCCCTGCGTGATGGACTCGATCACCTGTGCGCCGGGAAGTCCCCCGGTCTCGCCCTCGCGCCAGAACTTGCGCTGACCGGCCGCGCCCATATGGACGAGGCTGTACTGGTCGCGCGGATAGGTATCGATCAGATCGGCCAGGGCCTCCCGCGAGAACAGGGGGGATTGGTGCAGCCGATGCTCGAGCCGCAGGGGCTGGTGGCCCCAGAGGGCGCTGTGGGTCTCGTCCCAGGAGGTGAAGATCGGGTCGCTCATGATGACGGCCAATCCGTATCGTGTCCCGCCGCGCCATAAGGAGGCGGATCGTCCCCCTGCGGGATAGGATCGATCCATTTCCGGACATGCTGTCCGATGATGTCGTGAGCGTTGCATTCATGGTGCCGGCAGGAAAGAGCCTTCGCGAGAAAGGCGCTTGCCGGAGAAGCACTTGCTGGGGAAGCATTTGCCGAGAAAGTCTGTGCCGGGATGCGTGTGCGAAAGTCTTTCGCAATCCACGGCGGGGTAGGAACGGCGGGTCACGTCCTCTTCCGGAATCCCGCCGCATGACGCAACGCCCTGGACCGGGAGACACGAAGGCGCCTTCCCTCTGCCTCCATCTCATGGGAGCGGGCCATCCGCCCTGCGGCGTCGGCGATTTCGCGGGCCAGCTGGTGGAGGCGCTCAGGCTTCAGGGACAGCCTCAGGAGACCCTCGTCCTCGCGCCGGGCCGCGTGCCGCTCGGCGAGGTCTGGCGCGCCGTGGGGAGGAGCCGCGCGGTCATCGCCAACCTGCCCGTGGTCGCCTGGAAGCGGGCCCTCTCCGGGCCGCCTTCCGCCTTTGCCGTGGCGCTCCTGCGGCGGCGGCGGCGCATCGCGATCCTGCACGAATGGGGCGGCATGCACCGCCTGCGCCGCCTCGTCCTGAGGCCGCTCCTCCTCCTCGCGGACACGATCGTCCTCCTGTCACCCCAGGTCCGGGACGAACTCGCCGCCGACCCCGTGATCGGCCGCCTCGCCCGGCGGGCGGTGATGATGCCCCTGCCCCCGAACATCACGCGCCCCGAAACCACCGTGCCGAGCGCTCTGTCCGAGCGGATGCGTGCCGCCCGTGAGGAGGGGCGCCTCGTCATCGGTCATTTCGGTTCGATCTATCCAGGCAAGCAGCCGGAGGCGATCCTCGACATCGCGGCCAGCCTGAAGGCGCGCGGCGCCGATCCGCTCGTCGTCTTTATCGGTTCGTTCATCCGTGCCTCCGACGGGATCGAGGAGATCTTCCAAGCCAAGGTCGCGGCGCTCGGCCTCGCCGAGACCGTCGTGGTCTCCGGCTACGTCGCCTCGCCCGAAGACCTCTTCGGTCTGTTCGATGAGGTCGACGCCTTCGTCTACGTGCTCCCCGAGGGCCTCACCGCGCGGCGCGCCAGCATCCTCGCCTGCGTCCAGGCCGGATGCCCGGTCATCGTCACCGAGCCGGCGCGTGCGGACGAGTTCGATCACCATCCGCGCTTCCGGGCGCTCCTGACCGGCGGGGCCATCATCCTCGCCCCGGGCGGCGCCGGACCGGAGACCTATGCCGATCTCGCCCTGGCCGCCTCGGCGCGACCGACCCTGCCCCCCGCCCTCGACCGCCGGGTCTGGTTCGCTGATGCTGCCCGCAGCCTGAGGGACGCCCTCGGCTGACGGTCCGAGGGTGCGAACCTTGCCCTTTTGCAGCGATCGAAGGGCAAGGAGACGCGTCATGACCCAATCTGACCCAAGCGACGTTCCGGAAATGGGCAGGTCCGGCTGGTCCGGACACTGGGCGGTCGGCGGACTGGTCGCCGGCTGCGTCGCGACCGTGCTCTGGTGCGGCCTGCTGATGACCCTCGGCGGCTGGGCGGTCGGCATCATCGAGTTCTGACGGCGCGATCCCGAACCTGGGGCGCGTCAGGCGCTGCGGAACCGGGCGAGGTAGTGCAGGCCGAAGACGGAGACGAGGAAGGTGACCCAGACCGGGTCTCCGCCATCGAAGAAGAAGCTTTCCATGCAGGAGAGAAGTAGGCCGAACAGCCAGATCTGGACGAACATCGTCGCCAGCGGATCGGCCCGGCCCTGCGCCTCGATCTTCATCACGTCGCGCAAGGGAGCCACGACGACGATCGCGAGCACCAGGACCAGCCCGGGCAGACCGAGGGTCACGGCGGTATCGAGGTAGCTGTTGTGGCTGTGCGAGGCGTATCCGGCCCAGCTCGACCCGTCATCGGAGGCCGCGCGCACGGTGACGTTGTTCCAGAACGCGGAGAAGCCGTAGCCGGTGAGCGGACGCGACCCGAGGGCCTCGATGGCGAACTGCCAGACGTCGGTCCGGCCGGTGAAGGTGGAATCCACCGGCAGCAGCCGCACGAGGGCGGCCACGGGCTCGCTCACCACGGTGCCGACGCTGAACAGGTTGATTGCAAAGAGCGGAACCAGGGTGAGGAGGATGCGGCCCGCAAACGAACGGATGACGGTGAACAGCCCCGTGATCGCCAGCGCGGCCACCAGGAGGGCCGTGGCGCTCTTTCCCTCGGAGCCGATGAGGAACAGCCCGGACAGGATCACGATGGCGCTGCCCGCCGTCGCGAGCCCCGAACGCGCCACTGCGATGCCGATGAAGACCAGCATGGCCATGACCGCCGCCGCGCCGTTCTTGTGGCCGAACACGCCCCGCCAATTGCCCGCCAGCATGGGTTCGACCACATCCTTCGCCTGATGGATGGCGAGGTCCGGCGCCAGCATCATGCCGAGATAGCAGGCGCCGAGCAGCACCAGGGACGCGATCGCCAGGAGGTTGCGCAGATCGTTGCGCGAGCGCGCCAGCAGCGGCAGGCAGGCGGCCGCCAGCATCACCGAGCCCGCCAGGGTTAGACGCTTGGCCGAGGTGACGGGATCCTGCGACAGCACGACGCTCACGGCGAACCAGGCTCCGAGTGCCAGGAACCAGGGCGTGAGGAACGTGCGCAGGGCCCTGGCATGCGTTGGGAGCGTCAGGGCGAGGCACAGCAGCGCGACGAGGCCGAAACTTGCATAGGTCAGGCCCTCGCGCCCCGTGGCGAGCTCTGAGACGTCCGGATTGCTCAGATCCTGAAAGGGTTTGAGGGAGATCCAGGTCAGCAGCAGGAAGGCGAGGAAGGCGGCCTTGCGCGCGATGAGGCTGGCGGGCGTCTCGGAGAGCGCCGTCCGCACGCGGTGCCATCCCCCGGCGGCGGTCCCCGATGCCGGCAATCCGGACGCGCCCGTCCTCATCGGTTTCCCGCCCTCATCTCCCGCGCGTCCGCAGGCGCGGCGTGCTGGCGCGATAGGGCTGCGGCTCGACGCCCAGGGCCGCGAGGCAGCGTCCGAGGGCCACGAGGATCGGGTGCAGGGCGATGGTCGGCTCCCGCGTCCGCGCCAGATCGAGGATGGCGCGTCCGAACGAGACCCCGAGGACCGCGAAGGACTTGCCGGCCAGGGTCACGAGGCCGAGGCTGCCGCGCACGTGCTTGCGCTCGATCCGGTAATTGACCGCGCCGATCCGCAGGCCCCGCGCGGCGAGCCATCCCGTCCGCGTGCGGGCCAGGGGCACCGTCTCGGTGATGACGGCCTCCGCCTCCCAATAGAAGGTCACGCCGGCCCGGCGGGCGCGGACGAAGAAGTCGGTGTCGCCGCCGCCGAGGAAATTGTAGCCCGTGTCGAAGGGCGGCGCGCCCATCAGCGCGAAGGTGCGCCGCGTGATCAGGCAATTGCCGCTGCCGTAGATCACCGGCACCGGCCCGCTCTTGTCGTAGGCGGGGGCGAAGGCGGGGTGGCTGTCGAGGCCGGATCGGGAGCCCGGCTCGAAGCGTGGGATCACCGGGCCGCCGACGATGCCGACCCCGGTGCGCTGGGCCGTGGCCACCATGCGCTCCAGCCAATCGGGCCGCGCGAGCTCGTCGTCGTCGATCATCAGGAAATAGCGGGTCTCGGGATAAACGCTGAGCGCAGTCGTGAACGCGCGGTTGATCGCCGAGCAATTGCCCTGGCGCTGTTCCACCACGCATTGACCCTGGAGCGGGCCCTTGGCGAAGACCGCCTCGGCCGCCGCCAATCCGGCCTGCGACGCGGCGTCGTTGTCCACCACCACCACGGCGAAGTGCAGGCCGGTCCGCTGGCGCGCCAGGGAGGCGAGGGTCTGGACGAGGTGCTCCGGCCGTTTGAAGGTCGGGATGCAGACCACCGCGTCGAACGGGTTGGCGCGCGCCTTCACGACGCGCTTCCGGTGAAGCGCTCGATCACACTCATGAGCGGCTTGGGCCTCAGGTCGGAATCCAGGGGAAGCGGACGGTTCGCCGTCCCGTCGGGACGGGTGAAGTATATCGGCACCCAGGTATAACGATCCGTAATGCCCCAGGTAAGAATCTGGCTCGGCGGTGTCACCTCTTCCACAATGCGGAGGAAGTCGGCCGCTTTGCGCGCGATGATCTCGTCACGGATGGCGATGTCCGTCGGCAGGCCGACATCGATCACGTCGAGCTCGGTGATCAGAACGTCGAGCTTCATCGCCGCGATCTCCCGCAGGAAGCCCTGGAGGCCGTCGCGGTCGATCTCCCGGTCGGCGAACAGGTGAGCCTGCAGGCCGATGGCATGGATCGGGATGCCCCGGTCGATGAGGGAGCGCGCGATGGCGAGGATGCCGGCGCGCCGCATGGCGAAGCGTGGCCCGACATACTCGATGTCGTATTCGTTGAGGACGAGCCGGGCCGCGGGATCGGCCGCATGGGCGGCCTTGAAGGCGATCGGGATGTATTCGGCCCCGAGAGTCCTCGTCCAGACGAAGGGACGCAGGTCCTGCGGCGAGGCCGGATTGTCGGGCATCGGCTCGTTCACCACGTCCCATGAACCGATGAAGCCGCGATAGCGGGACACCACCGTCTCGATATGGCCGGTCAGCACCCATTCCGCCTCGACGCGGCTGGTGATCGCCTCCGCCCAGGCCGGCATTCCGCCATACCAGGCCAGGGTGTGGCCGCGCAGGCCGAGCCCGTTCCGGCGGGCGAAGGCGGCGATCCGGTCGGCTTCGCCAAAATCGAACGTCTCCCGGTTCGGCCGCAGGACCGGCCATTTCAGGCCGCCCTCCGGCACCAGCAGCCGGCATCTGTCCACGAGTGCGGCACCGTAGCCGGCATCTGCCATGAGCGCGTTCCCCCGGACGGCGGCGCCGAACGGGATCTTGTTTCGCGGAGCGGCGAGGGCCGGACGGTCGTGGAGGATGCCTCCCGCGCCGAACACGCCGCCCAGGGCTGCCTCGAGGATGGCCCGGCGATGGGGAAAGCCTTGTCTCATGCCGGAACCTCCAGAGGGGTGGGATTCGTCCAAAACGGCACACTCCGCCGGGGCATGGCGAACGGTTTTGCAAGTTCAGGTCCGCACATGAGAGGATAGACGTCCCTGGTGACGTTCCCGACACGTTCGATCGTTGTGGCATGCCTCCCGCCGCCCGGCGATCGAGACATGCATCCTGCGCCGGGACTCGATGGCGCCTCGTTCCGGCCCGCCCGTCTCGGGCGAGGCCGACCCTCCTCCTGCCCCGTTTCGTGGCACGGGCTCTGCGGATGCATCGGCCATGACCGCCCAATCGTCCCGAAATCCGACACCCGGCGCGGGGCACCGCATCGGGAGCCGGCGCCTCGCGCCGATGCGCCTCGTCGCCGGCGCGTGGTCGACCCACCGCACCGTGCTGATCGGCTACGGCCAGCTCCTGGCCGGCGCGGGCGGGCGCCTCGCGCTCCAGATGGTCTACTTCCTGGTTCTCGCCAACACGCTGAGCCTCGCGGAGATGGGTGTCTTCGCCTCCGTCTCGGCGGCGGGCGTGATGATCGGATGCCTGGCGGGTTTCGGCTTCCAATCCTTCGTGATGCGCTCGGCCGCCGGCCGGCGCTCGTCGATGGGGGGATATCTCGCCGTCTATTATGCCTGTTTCGGGCTCGCCCTGCCGATCATGCTCGGCCTCTCGCTGGCCCTCTATGCGCTTCTGTTCCGGGACGTGATCGCCCTGCCCGGCTATCTCGCGATCATCGTGGTCGAGGTGGCGCTCTGGCGCCAGATCGAACTCCTCGTCCAAGTCAATAACGGGCTCGGCCGCTATGCCGCCGCGGCCACGGTGGTGTCGCTTCCCGTGGGCTTTCGCGCCGCCGCCGCCGTGGCGTTCTGGGCTGCGGGCGGCGGCGATGCCGAGACCTGGGCCGTCTACTATCTCGTCGGCAACGCGATCTCTGTGACCGTCCTCGCCTTTCTCTTCCACCCGCGCACGCGGATGCGGTTCCGCGCGGTGCTGCTCAAGGGCCGGCTGCGCGACGGACTGCTCTACGCCGCCTCCTACTTCATGTTTCTGGCCCAGGGCGAGATCGACAAGCTCATCGTGCTGACGCTCGCCGGCGAGCGCATGGCGGGTATCTACGCGATCTCGATGCGGCTCATCGATCTCACCGGCGTGCCGCTGCGGCCGATGTTCATGATGTATTCGCGCAAGCTGATCCAGGCCGGCCGCGCCACCCGGGCGTCCTTGCGCGAATGCCTGAAGGTGGAGGCGATGGTCGCTTGCGTCTCGACGGGCGCCCTCGTCTTCATGATCGCCGTCCTGCACATCCGGCCCGATCTTCTCGGCCCGAACGTGTCGGCCGCCTACGGCATGCTCACCGTCATCGTCGCGGTGCCGGCGGTGCGCAACCTCCTGGAGTTCCAGGGCGAACTGTTCTTCGCCTTCGGCCGGATGGGGTTGCGCGCGGGCGTCACGGCTGCGCTCATCGCCTTCAAGGCGGCGGCCTTCATCCTGCTCCTCACGGCTTTTCCCGATCCGGCGCAGTGGAGCCTGTGGCTGAACGCGATCTATGTCGCGATCTACGCGTTCTCCTTCTTTACCCTCTACGGTCTTTTGTGGCGGAACACGGCACCGTGATCGCGACACCCCGAGACAGGCGCAGTCCGATGACGGAATCCTTCACCCTTCCCGACGCAGGGTCCTCCCGATGAAGGGCGGCGGATCGAAGGAGGTGCGTATGAAGGCCGAGACTGGAGATCGTGCCTCCGCATCCGCAGGGCAGGACCAGGCCGAGACGGTGGGCCTGATCACGCTCAGCCACCGGGGTGATCTCGAGCGGTGCGCTCTGCTGTTCGAGACCATCGACCGGCACGCGACGCCGCGCGGCTGTCACTACGTCATCGTCGACGACAAGGACGTGGCGTTGTTCGCGCGTTTTGCCCGCCCCGATCGTCGCATCCTGCCGCTGTCTCAGTTCCTGCCCTGGTGGATGCGGCCGATTCCCGTCCTGCGCTGGCGCGGGCGCCGCTACTGGCTCACGCCCTTCGGCAAGCCGGTCAGCGGCTGGCACGTCCAGCAGATCGTCAAGATCGAGGCCACGCGCCGGCTGCCGGAAGCGCGCTACTGCCTGATCGATTCCGACATCTACTTCTTCCGGGACTTCGACCTCGCCGCCCTGGCCGAGCCCAACCCGACACCCTTCCACGTCCATCCCGGCGGTGTCGTGGCCAACCGGCCCCGGCATATCCTCTGGATCGGCACCGCAAGCCGCCTCCTCGGCACCAGGGCGCAGAGCGTGCCCGCCGACGATTACATCGACCAGATCATCATCTGGGATCAGGCGACGGCACGGGCGATGACCGACCGGATCGAGGCGGTGACCGGCCATGGCTGGGTCGCTGCCCTGTGTCGGGACCGCAATTTCTCGGAATACATGATCTACGGCACCTTCGTCGCCCATACGCCCTCGGCCATGGAGCGCCACGCGGTGACGACGCAGAGCTTCTGCCGGACCCATTGGGACGACGATGCCCTGAGCGGGGCCGACATCCTTGCGATGCTGGAAGCCGCCACCCCGACGGAGCGGGCCTTCTGCATCCAGTCCTTCGGATCGACGCCGCTTTCCACTATTCGCGCGAGCCTCGACGTGTTCCGTACCGGGGATGGAGCGGAGCGTCCCGAGCGGACGGAGGCGGCATGACGCGGCCCTCCCCCTGCGCCTCGACTTGTTGAGGCAGAGCGCCCGCGGGGAATTAAGGATGACGACGATCGACATGAGGACGATTGCGTTTCCGCGAGCCCGGTACTTGGAAAAGTAAGAATTGGCGTGTCATGTGCGAGGGCACGGCCGACGCACTTCAAGGAAGGCGGATCCCCTCCCATGCTCTCGCAGAAGTCCTCGATCCCGTCTCGCGCCATCACGACGGAATAGAGACGGAGCATGCAGGCCATGGCACAGGACGACACCGCCACAATGGCGCGGCAGGTCGCGCTGGAGGATCTTCACCACGATACGGAGATGCCGGCCGGGGAGGCCGGGTTCAGCCTCGCGAAGGTCCACGAAATCCTTGAGGCGCTGCTTCCGGCGGGCGAGGTCTCGGTCTACGAGGCCGGCGGCGGGGCGTCCTCCTATCTTCCGGTCGCGGTGCTGCGCCGCTCCCGCGTGACCGTGGTCGACATCGATCCGACCCAGGTGAGCAACAACGCCTACGCCGAGACGGTGGTCTGCGGCGATGTGCAGGTCCACCGATTCACGCCCCGGACCTTCGACCTCGTGACAAGCTACAACGTCATCGAGCATCTGCCGGATGTCGGGGCTGCGATGGAGCGTTTCGCCGAATGCCTGAAGCCCGGTGGCCTCCTGCTCATCGGCGCCCCGCATCCGCGCTCGCTTTCCGGCCTCGTGACGAAGTATTCGCCGCACTGGTTCCACGTCTGGTTCTACCGCCATATCCGCGGCCACGAGCGGGCAGGTGAGCCGGGCGAGCCTCCGTTCCCGGTGCATTACCATCCGCTCGTCCTGCCGGCCCGGCTGAAGCCGTTCCTCGATCGCGTCGGACTCGAACCCGTGTATGAGCGCGTCTACGAGAGCCCACGCTATGCGGAGATGCGGCTGCGCCGTCCGCGGCTGGCCGCCCTCGTCGACGGCGTCACGGATCTGGCGAACCTGGCGGTGGGCCGGCGCATCAACCTGCGGCACGGAGACTATCATCTCGTGCTGCGCAAGCGGGCCGGGCATCCGACGTCGCAATGACCCCCGACGCCATCCTCGATCGCGACGCGACCGACCTCAGGGCCCGGCTCTCGCTGCGGGCCCGGCTCTCGCATCGTCTGTCGCGGCATGTCCCGACCGCGCCCGCGCTCCCCCGCCTGCATGGCCCGATGGTGAGCGTCACCTTCGACGACGTGCCGGACACGGCCTGCAGCACCGGTGCGGCCGTCCTTGACGCCCATGGCGCCAAGGGCACGTTCTACGTCTCCCGCACCCTCCTTGGCACCGCCACCGAGCATTGGCGGGTCGCCGGGGCCGAGGCCCTGGCGGAGATCCATCGCCGCGGGCACGAGATCGGCTGCCATACCCATGACCACAGCCTCGTTCCCACCCTCGACACACGGGACTTCGCCGCAGATATCGGGCGCAACCGGGATGCGCTCGCGGCCCTCGTGCCGGGGCTGGTGCTGGAGAATTTCGCCTTCCCCTACGGGTATGCCTCGCTGGCCGCAAAGCGCGTGCTGAGCCGGACCTACGGGTCGGGTCGCAGCATCGTACCGGGTCTGAATGCCGGCCGCATCGACCGTTATTTCCTGCGCGCGAACCCGCTCTTCGACCGCTGCCTCGACGCCGGCCTCCTCGCGCGCCTGATGGACGATGCGGTGGCCCGCAACGGCTGGGTCATCTTCTTCGGTCACGACGTCGCCGAGGGAGCGAGCCCCTACGGCTGCTCCCCCAGCCTGCTGGAGTCCACCATCGCGGCCGCCAGCCGGCGCGGCATTCCGGTGGTCTCGATCGCGGAGGGGATGGCACGGACTCGTGGTGTCGCCGGGGAGCGGTGCCCCATGCAGGAGGAATCCCGCCAGTCGGGCGAGATCTCGGTGCAGCGCGCGAAGGGCGGCCCACGCGACCGATGATCCCGACCGCATCCCGGGGGTTTTCCGTTGCGCCCGGCGTGGTGACAACAACATGTCGTCAGATGTCCCATCCGCCTCCGGCGGGCCGCGTAAAGACGTGATTCATCATCGTGTCGCGTCGTGACGCATTCATTGATGGTCGACTGAGAATTTAATCTAATCTGGACTCGCAGTTGCTATTCCCTCGTGCATTCGGCCGCGCGCGCCACGAAGTGTGCCGGGTCGGGACAGGAACGGTCGGAAGCGGGATCGTCACATCGGCAATCCCGGTGCGCACCGGCGCCCGTGTATCCTCGAAACTTGTGACGGCGGGAGGCGATTGATGTTGGTCTACGACGAGCCCCCGGCATCCGGCAGGCCCAATGCGGCCGAGCCGGAGCGGAGCGCCTATCGCCTGTCCGTCGGGGGCGTCTTCTCCGCACTGCGCCGGCGCATCGTCTGGATTATGGCCTGCGCCTTCATTCTGGCCGGGATCGGCCTCGTCGTGGGAAAGATGCTGACCCCTCGCTACACCGCCGAGGCGCAGATCTATATCGACCCGCGCGACCTGAATCTGGTCTCCCGTGAGTTGACCACCGGTGGTCAGGATTCCAACGCATACCAGAGCGTGGTGGAGAGCCAGACCCGTCTCATCACCTCGAGCAGCGTGTTGCGCCGGGCCGTCGATGCCACCGGCCTCACCAAGGACGACGAGTTCGCGGCCGCGTCCGGCGGCGGGATCGTCGCGAAAATCGGCGCCGCCCTGGGCCTCGGGAGCCCGGACGCGCCGCCGGATGCCGAGGGCGACGCGAATGCGGCGATCGCCCAGCTGCAGCAGCGCCTCTCCGTGCGCCGGACGGGCCGGACCTATGTGATCGACGTCTCGGTCTGGTCTCGGGAGGCGGCGAAGGCCGCTCGCCTCGCCAACGCGGTCGTGGCGGCTTACCTCGCCGAGGATGCCGCCACCCGGACCGACGCCGCCAACCGCGCCAATTCCGGCCTTACCGCGCGCCTCGGCGAATTGCGTAATGCCCTCAACGCCGCCGAGAACCGGGTTCAGGCCTACCGGGCCGAGACCGGCCTCGTGGGCACCCGCGACGCCCTCGTCAGCGATCAGCAACTGACCCAGATCAACGCGCAACTCGCCGCCGCCCGTGCGCGTGTCGTGGAGGCGCAGGCCCGCGTCGAGCAGAGCCAGCGCATCGCCCGCGCCGGCCTGGATGCCGGGGCGACGGACGATGTCCTCGCCTCGCAGACCGTGGCCGGCCTACGCGGCCAATACGCGGAACTCACCCGGCGCCAGGCCGAACTCACCAACGAACTCGGGCCGCGTCATCCGTCCGTCTCCTCCATGGTCAAGCAGGTCGCCCAGGCGCGGCGCTCCATCGACCAGGAGGTCGCCCGCTTCGCTCAGGCCGCCCAGACCGACCTCGCCAAGGCGCGGGCCACGGCATCCGCCCTGGAGAAAAACTTCGATCAGGCCAAGGGTCGCACGGTCGGTCTCGCCCAGGCCTCGATCCGCCTGCGCGAGCTCGAGCGGGAGGCGGAGGCCAGCCGCTCGGTCTACGAGGCCTTCCTCACCCGCTCGCGCGAAACCGGCCAGCAGGCCTATCTCGACATGGGCAATGCCCGTGTCGTCTCCCCGGCGACGAAGCCGATCATGCGCAGTTTTCCGCCGCCCGCGCGCACACTGATGGTGATGGGCCTATTCACCGGGCTCGGCCTCGGCGTTCTCCTCGCCCTGCTCGATGACTGGGCGCGTTTCGGCCGGCCGGGCCGCGTATCCAGGCCGTCCCAGGTTTTCGCGGCAGCGCAGGCTCCCGAGCAGACGCAAGCCCCGCTGGCCAAGCAAGCCCCGCTGGCCAAGCAAGCTCCCGAGCCGACCCGCCTACCCGACCCGGATCCGCTGCCCCGTTCGGTCGAGGCGCCGGTCCCGCCGCGTGCCGCCAAGGACAGCCGTATCCCCGCGACTCCCCGCGCCTTCCGGGCGCCCGATCTCCCGGCTCCCCGGCGATCGCCCATGGCTTTCTTTCGGGGCGGAGCCAAGGAGGCGGATAGCAAGCCGGCCTTCGAACCCGCAGCCCGAATGGAGCCGACACGCTCCGTGGAGCCAGCACCGCCGGCGAAATCCCACGGGCGTCCCGAACCCGAATCTCGTCTCAAACCAAAGCCATCCCTCGAATCGGAACAGGCCGTGACACCGTCGTTCGACAAACCCGGCTCGGCCAAACGCCTCGCGGGGAAGCGCGCCTCGACCGCATCGTTCAGCGTTTCGGGCGCTGCCGCCCTGGTGGGAGGGGGGCGATGACGACGCCGTCCCGGGCCGTCCTCGGGCAGGTTCCCGTGACCTTTCTCGGCGGGATGTCGATCGCGGCTCTGGGAATGCAGGAGACCGTGGATAGGATGGCCGAGGCCGTGCGCCTCCATCCGAGACCCGGAACGCCCCTCTACTTCACCTCGGCCAACGGTGAGGTGATGTCACGGCACGCACGGGATCCCGAGTTCGCCAGGCTGGTGGACACGGCCGATCTCATCAGTGCCGACGGACAGCCGATGGTGACGGTGTCACGCTTCGTCGGCGGCCGGGCCCTGCCCGTGCGGGTCGCCACCACCGATCTCTATCACGAGGTCGCCCGCAAGGCCGCCGCGGAGGGCCTGACCTTCTATCTCTATGGCGCCACCGAGGACGAAAACCGCGCGGCGGTGGCGACGACGCGGCGCCTGTATCCGGCGTTGCGCATCGTCGGTCATCACCACGGCTACCTCGCGGGCGACGCGCTGACGGACAAGATCGCGGAGATCGACGCCCTGGCGCCGGACATTCTCTGGATCGCCCTGGGGGTGCCGCGCGAGCAGGCCTTCGTGCGGGATTACGGGCCGCTCCTGCGGAACGTCGCCCTGATCAAGACCTCGGGCGGCCTGTTCAATTTCCTCTCCGGAAGCCGCAGCCGGGCACCGGCCTGGGTTCAGCGGATCGGGTTCGAATGGCTCTGGCGGCTGGTGCAGGAGCCCCGGCGTCTGTTCTGGCGATACTGTCTCACCAATCCCCACTCCCTCTATCTCATGCTCACGCGCAGCGGCGACCGTCGGCGCGCGCGGCAAGACGACGGCAAGACCGGCGAGGCGATGGCGCTGACGGAGCCTGAGGAAAGCGATCTCGTCGGGAGACGGGCGAAGGGAGCCTGACCCCTCCTCCGCGCTCAATGCTGCGCGAAGCCGGCGGCCATGTTCACCGCTAATGCCAGGACGCTGGTGTTGAACAGGTAGGCGTAGATGGTCTGCGCCGTCACGATCCGGCGGAAGGTCTTGCTCGTGATGTCGGTATCCGAGGTCTGTGACGTCGCCCCGATGGTGACGGAGAAGTAGAGAAAGTCCCAGAAATCCGGGTCCTCGTCACCGGGGAAGCCCAAGCCGCCGCGGTGCCGGCCCGCCTCGACCTCTCCATAGTAGAGGTGGGTATAATGCACGGTGAAGATCACCTGCACGAAGACCCAGGCGCAGAGCATCGTCATGACCGCCAGGATGAAGTGGGCGAGGCGCGGTGCATCCGGCTCCCGCCCTCCGATCACCAGCATCGCCACGGCGCCGCAACTCGCGAGCCCTGCCAGGATGGCGAAGAGCGAGATTACCGGAGCGCTGTCGTCGAGCCGCGAGGCCTCCCGGCGCAGGGCGTCCTGCGACAGGGACGAGGTCCGCCAGATCACCAGGGCGGTGTAGACGACGACGCCGACGCACCAGCCGACGAGGAGGCGCGTCCAGATCGAGGCGAAGGGCAGGGCCACCGACAGCACCACCGCGAACACGATCGCCCCGAGGAGCCGCGGGCGCAGCAGGAAGGCCTGGAAGGGGTTCTGCATCGATCGGCCTCGCGCTTCAGCATCCGGCTATAACCCCGGATCCCTGCGAGCGATCATCGCATCCCCGTGAGGGGAGGTTCGCTGAGACCCGGCGGACGGCCACCGCCGCGCGGTCGCGCCGACAGGCCCTGATGAGTCTGACTCATCGGGGCCCGGTATCACGCCTTCGGTGGGCGGCTGGCGGTGTCGCAGGAGGTCCCCGAGAACCGGGAGAACAGCTTGGCGAGATGCGGGCGCAGGGGCAGGAACCCGCGATAGGCGGTCTCGGCCAGGATCGGCATGCCGGGCAGACTGGCGAGGGACGCGAGCCAGCCCCAACCGGGCAACTCGCGCCAGAGCCGGATGAAGCCCGACGCCCCGGAGGCGAGGCGGCCCTGTTCGTCCCGGACGTGGAAACGCGCCCGTGCGGCCTCGCGGCTGAGATCGGGGCCGAGCGTGGCGGGGGCGTCGTCGCCGCTGACATTGACGAAGGCGAGGCGTTCGGCCCCGCGGCTGCGCCGATAGGTCCGGATCTCGGCGGAACAGAGCGGACAGGCGCCGTCGTAGTAGACGGTCAGTGCGGCGGGTGGAGTCATGATGGGCGGTCACGTCCCTCTTCATCGGCTCCAAAGAGGGAGGCCGTGTCCAGGGACAACGCCGATACAAGCGAAACGGCCACACCCTCGATGGGAGCGAAGGTGTGGCCGTCTGTCAACGTAATGAAGGGGGCGACCCGTACTTCGGGATTCGCCCCCGCGCGTCAGCGGGCGGCGAAGGCCTTGAGCGCGGCCTTGCCGGCGTAGCGGCCCTGCGCGCCGAGGCCTTCCTCGATGCGGATGAGCTGGTTGTACTTGGCCAATCTGTCCGAGCGGGCCAGCGAGCCGGTCTTGATCTGTCCGCAATTGGTGGCAACGGCGAGATCCGCGATGGTGGAATCCTCGGTCTCGCCCGAACGGTGCGACATCACGGCGGTGTAGCCGGCGCGCTGCGCCATATCGACGGCGGCGAGCGTCTCGGTGAGGGTGCCGATCTGGTTAACCTTCACCAGGATCGAGTTGGCGGTGTTCTCTGCGATGCCGCGCGACAGGCGGGTGACGTTGGTGACGAACAGATCGTCGCCGACGAGCTGGCAGCGGTTGCCGACCTTCTCGGTCAGGAGCTTCCAGCCGGCCCAGTCATCCTCGGACATGCCGTCCTCGATGGAGAGGATCGGGTAGGAATCCACGAGCTTGGCGAGGTAATCGACCTGAGCCTCGATCGAGCGGGTCTGGCCCTCGCCCTCGTAATGGTAGGCGCCGTCCTTGAAGAACTCCGTGGCGGCGCAGTCCAGCGCCAGCACGATGTCGGTGCCGGGCTTGAAGCCCGCCGCCTGGATCGATTCCATCACGAAATCGAGCCCGGCCTCGGCCGAGGGAAGGTTGGGGGCGAAACCGCCCTCGTCGCCCACATTCGTGTTGTGGCCGGCCTTCTTGAGCGCGCCCTTGAGCGTGTGGAACACCTCGGCGCCCATGCGCACGGCCTCGGCGAGCGAGGAGGCGCCCACCGGCATGATCATGAATTCCTGGAAGTCGATCGGGTTGTCGGCATGCGCGCCGCCGTTGATGATGTTCATCATCGGCACCGGCAGCACACGCCCCTGGGTCCCACCGACATAGCGGTAGAGCGGCAGGCCGGCGGTCTCGGCGGCGGCCTTGGCCACGGCGAGCGACACGCCGAGGATGGCATTGGCGCCGAGCCGCGCCTTGTTGGGGGTGCCGTCGAGTTCGATCATCGCCTCGTCGACGGCGATCTGGTCCTCGGCATCCATGCCGCCGATGGCATCGAGGATGTCGCCGCGGACCGCGGCCACCGCCTTGCGCACGCCCTTGCCACCGTAACGGCCTTTGTCGCCGTCGCGCAGCTCCATCGCCTCGTGGGCGCCGGTGGAGGCGCCGGACGGCACGGCGGCACGGCCGAAGGAGCCGTCCTCCAGCAGGACGTCCACCTCGATGGTCGGGTTGCCCCGGCTGTCGAGGATCTCGCGGGCGGCGATGTTGGTGATCGCGGTCATGCGTGCCCCTAGCTCTCAAGATGTGGTGCGGCGGGCGTTCGGCCGAGCCGTCATGATCCCGCGCTCGCCCCTCATCCAGGAGGGATGGGCCAACGGAACCGGTCTGATCCAGGGCAGGCTTATCCGTCAACATGTCGCCTCCGGCAAGCGTCCGCCGATGCGCGAAGTGCTTCGGACGGTGACAAATCTTTACGGAGTGCGCGAGAATTTCTGAGACGGCCGGTTCGGGCCATCCAACGAGGCCATGCAGCGGGTGGTGGGCCGGACTTCCTCGGCTGCGTCTACGCCCTTGATTTCATACGGGGATTCGAGGCGGCGAGTTCCCTTGCCGCGCCCGGTGCGCTATAGCGGCGGACA
>NZ_VMOA01000032.1 GCF_020662345.1 Methylobacterium sp. W2
TGGTCATCACTTCGAGCTTGATCCCCTCCTCCGCCTGGAGCCGGATGACGACCCTCATCTCTGGCTCGAAGAGGTGGAGGGCGCGGAGGCCGTCGCCTGGGTCGAGGCGCGCAATGCCGAGACGCTGGCGCGCTTCACCGACCCTGTCATGGAGCGCGACCGCACGGCGGTGAAGGCCATCCTCGACCGGCCTGACAAGATCCCCCTCGTGTCACGGCGCTGCAAGCTCCTCTACAACGTCTGGCGCGATGCCGAGCATCCCCTCGGCCTGTGGCGCCGCACCGACGAAGCCTCCTACCGCGCCGGCGCCCCCGCCTGGGAGATCCTCCTCGACATCGACGCCCTGGCGAAAACCGAAGGCGTGGATTGGGTTTGGGGCGGCGCGACGCTGATCCCCGGCACCCATGACCGCGCCCTGGTGAAGCTGAGCCGGGGAGGGGGCGACGCCACCATCCTGCGCGAATTCGACCTGCCGACGCTGAGCTTCGTCGCCGACGGGTTCACACTCCCCGAGGCGAAGGGCGGGGCGGATTGGCTCGACCGCGACACGCTGATCCTGTCGAGCGCCCTCGGCGAGGACATGGCCACCCGCTCCGGCTATTCCCGCACCGTGCGGCTCTGGACGCGCGGCACCGACCCGCTCGCGGCGACCATCCTGTTCGAGACCGCGCCCGAGAATATGGGCCTCTGGGGCGGTG
Source organism: Methylobacterium sp. W2 (assembly GCF_020662345.1). GTDB lineage: Bacteria > Pseudomonadota > Alphaproteobacteria > Rhizobiales > Beijerinckiaceae > Methylobacterium. The sequence goes on from NZ_VMOA01000032.1 coordinate 699, forward strand.
TCGACCACGACGCGCCGGGCGAGCGCGTCGTCTTCGTCGAGCGCACCGGCTTCTTCGACGGCACCGTCCATATCGGCGACCGGACCGGGCCGACCCATCGCCTCGACGCCCCCACCGACGCCGATATCTCCCTCCACGGCGACCATCTCGTCATCCGCACGCGCTCAGTCTGGGATGTGGGCGGCAGCGTTCACGCGGCCGATACGGTGCTCGCCATCGCCCTGCCGGCCTTCCTCGACGGCGACAGGACCTTCACCGTGCTGTGGGAGCCTTCCGAGCGCAGGGCGCTGCAGAACGTCTCCTGGGCCGGCCCGCGCCTCATCGTCGATGCCCTCGACGACCTGCGTCCCGCCTACAGCGTGTTCGAACCGGGGGAGGGCGGCTGGAACCGCCTGAGCCTGCCGGGCCTGCCGGAGATCGGCTCGGTCTCGGTCTGGCCCTTCGATTCCGAGCCGAGCGAGTCCGACGGCTCGCTCCTGGCGATGGTTCAGGACCCGCTGACGCCGCCGACGCTGCTGGCGATCCCCGGCGACCTCTCGGCGCCCACCATCCTGCGCACCACGCCACCGGCCTTCGATACGAACGGCCTCACGGTCACCCGCCACGAGGCCGTCTCGGTGGACGGGGAGCGCATTCCCTATGTCCAGGTCGGCCCCGGCGGGGAGACCGGCGACGCGCCCGTGCATCTCTCCGCCTATGGCGGGTTCCAGATCTCGCTGCTGCCGACCTATCAGGGCGTACTCGGCAAGCTCTGGCTGGAAAAGGGCGGCACCGGCGTCGTCGCCAATATCCGCGGCGGCGGCGAGTTCGGCACCCGCTGGCACCAGGCCGGGCGGCGCGAGGGCAAGGCGCTGGCGCATGCCGATTTCGCGGCGGTGGCGGCCGATCTGGTGGCGCGGGGCGTCACGAAACCCCGGCGCATCGCCGCGCAGGGCGGCTCGAACGGCGGTCTCCTCATCGCCAACATGCTGACCCGCTACCCCGAGCGCTTCGGCGCCCTGTTCTGCACGATCCCCCTCATCGACATGCGGCGCTATGCGAAGCTCCTGGCCGGTGCGAGCTGGATCGCCGAATACGGCGACCCCGATCTGGAGGCGGATTGGAGCTTCCTCGGCGCCATCTCGGCCTACCACACGGCGGAGGCGGGCAAGCCCTATCCGCCGATCCTCATCGCCACCACGCGGCGCGACGACCGCGTCCATCCGGGCCATGCCCGCAAGATGGCGGAGAAGCTGCGCCATCTCGGCTACGACCCGGCCTTCTTCGAACCGGCGGCCGGCGGCCACGGCTACGGCAAGGACAATTCCGAGACAGCGGCTTTCCTCGCCCTCGGCATGGGATTTCTCCGGCAATCCATCGGCTGGGTTCCCGAGGAGGGCTGACCGCTCAGGCGTCGCGCCGGCGCATCCCGTCGCGGATGACGTAAGCGCCACCGGCCACCGCCATGAGAGCGAGCGCATACCAAGTCAGCGCATAGACGAGGTGGTTGTCGCTGAAGGCCACCACGGTGAGCCCGCCCACGGGATACCCTCCGGGATTGGGCTCCGCATCGGCATCGATGAAGTAGGGGGCGGTCGGGCCGAGGCCGCGCGCAACGGCGATGGCCGCCACATCGCGCGAGTACCAGCGATCGGCAGCGGGGTCGTTGCGGCGCAGGAAACCGCCACCGGGCTCCGACATGCGCAGCAGGCCGGTGACGCGAATCTCGCCCGCCCGCCGACCGATCTCCCGCGTCGCCGGATCGCGCATCTGCGTCGGAACGAAGCCGCGATTGACGAGGATGGTGGAACCATTCGCGCCGACCAGCGGCGTCATCACCCAGTATCCGCCGCCGAGCTCCGTGACCGCCTGGACCAGGGTCTCCCGGTCATCCGCGAAGGTCCCGGTGGCGAAGACGCGCCTGTAGGCATCGGCCGCGACATCGAGCGCGAGCCAGTCTGCGCGACCCGGAGAAGGAACCGCATCGGCATGGACCCGCGCATCGACGCGGGCGATCAGGTCATGCTTCCACGCGCGGCGCTGCACTTGCCATGTGCCGAGTGCCGCGAAAGCCACCACGGCCACGAGTGTCAGGACGCCGACCGCGGCAAGCGTCGGGGTCGCGCGCCGCGAGGATCTCTCCGTACTCATCGAAACGGGACGGCACTAAAGCCATGGCCCCGCCGCGGATTTCGCATCCGGGACGGGGCCATGGACTTCCGATGTCGCATCATCTGTCCAGCGAACAGGGTCGCGTTCCGGGGTGATGCGCTAATGGTGCTGATGGAGGCTGGTCGGCGTCATCGGCATCATGTTCGTGTTCAGGTGATACATGACCCAGACGGAGCCGGTGAGCGTGATCACCACCAGCGTCAGGGTGAAGATCAATGCCAGGATCGTCCACCCGCCCTCGGACTTGGTGTTCATGTGCAGGAAGTAGACCATGTGGACCACGATCTGCACGACGCCGAAGCCCATGATGACGAGGCCGGTCAAACGGGGGCTTCCGAGCACGTCGCCCATCACCAGCCAGAACGGAATGGCAGTGAGGATGACGGAAAGCACGAAGCCGGTGACGTAGCCCTTGAATGAGCCATGACCGCTATGGTCGCCGTGGCCCTTCACGTCCTCTTCATGGTCAGCGGCATGGGCGGACTGGCTGGCGGCGCTCATTGCAGCACTCCCATGAGATAGACGAAGGTGAAGACGCCGATCCAGATGACGTCCAGGAAGTGCCAGAACATCGACAGGCACTGAAGCCGCCGCTGGTTCTCCGGGATCAGGCCCTTCTGTTCGGTCTGGACCATCAGGACGATGAGCCAGACGAGGCCGAGCGTCACGTGCAGGCCGTGGGTGCCCACCAGGGTGAAGAACGACGACAGGAAGGCGCTGCGTTGTGGGCCGGCGCCCTCATGGATGAGGTGGGCGAACTCGTAGAGTTCGAGCCCGATGAAGGCGAGGCCGAACAGGCCGGTCACGCCGAGCCAGAGCTGCATCCGCCGCTGCTCGCCCTTCGCCATCTCCAGCATGGCGAAGCCATAGGTGATGGAGGAGAACAGCAGCATCGAGGTGTTCAGCGCCACTAACGGCAGGTCGAACAGGTCCTTCGGGGAAGGACCTGCCGCATAGTTGCGGCCGAGAACGGCGTATGTGGCGAACAGGGCGGCGAAGATGAGGCAATCGCTCATCAGGTAGATCCAGAAGCCGAGCATGGTGCCGCCTTCGGGATGGTGATCCTCCTCCATGTAGAAGGAGGGTGCCTCGCCGTCCTTGGCGAGGGTGGGGGAGTGCGACGCCATGGTTCTCAGACCCGACCTTCGAGCATCCGCGTCCGTTCAGTCTCGGTACCGATGACGGCATCGGCCGAGATGTAGAAGTCGCGGTTGTAGTTGAACGTATGACCGATGGCGACGACGGCCATGGCGATGAAGGTCAGCGCCGCGAGCCACCAGATGTACCAGATCATGCCGAACGAGAACCCGATGCTGAGGATACCCAGGATCATGCCCGTGCCGGTGTTCTTCGGCATATGAATCGGACGGAAGCCCTTGAGCGGTCGCGCATAGCCGCGGCGCTTCATGTCCGACCACGCATCGTGGTCGTGGATCACCGGCGTGAAGGCGAAGTTGTAGTCCGGTGGCGGCGAAGAGGTCGACCATTCGAGGGTCCGGCCACCCCACGGGTCGCCGGTGTGATCACGCAGGGCTTCGCGCCGCATGAAGCTCACCACGAGCTGGATGATGAACGAGAGGATGCCGAGGGCGATCAGACCGGCGCCGAAGGCGGCGATGATGAACCAGATCTGCAGCGACGGATCGTCGAAATGCTGCACACGGCGGGTCACGCCCATCAGGCCGAGGACGTAGAGCGGCATGAAGGCGAAGTAGAAGCCCGTGAGCCAGAACCAGAACGACATCTTCCCCCAGAACGGGTCGAGCCGGAAGCCGAAGGCCTTCGGGAACCAGTAGGTGATGCCGGCCAGCATGCCGAACAGCACGCCGCCGATGATGACGTTGTGGAAGTGGGCGATGAGGAACAGGCTGTTGTGCAGCACGAAATCGGCCGGGGGCACGGCGAGCAGAACGCCGGTCATGCCGCCGATGGTGAAGGTCACCATGAAGCCGATGGCCCAGAGCATCGGCTCCTCGAAGCGGATGCGACCCTTGTACATGGTGAAGAGCCAGTTGAAGAGCTTCGCCCCCGTCGGGATCGAGATGATCATCGTCGTGATGCCGAAGAACGAGTTCACGGAGGCACCCGAGCCCATCGTGAAGAAGTGGTGCAGCCAGACGAGGTAGGACAGGATCGTGATGACCACGGTGGCGTAGACCATGGACGCGTAGCCGAAGAGCCGCTTGCCGGAGAAGGTCGAGACGATTTCCGAGAAGACGCCGAAGGCCGGGAGGATCAGGATGTAGACCTCCGGGTGACCCCAGATCCAGATGAGGTTCACGTACATCATCGGGTTGCCGCCGAGGTCGTTCGAGAAGAAGTGCGTGCCCACGTAGCGGTCGAGGGAGAGCAGCGCGAGAACGGCCGTGAGGATCGGGAAAGCGGCGACGATGAGGATGTTCGTGCAGAGCGCAGTCCAGGTGAAGATCGGCATCTTCATCATGGTCATGCCGGGGGCACGCATCTTCACGATGGTGGCGATGAGGTTGATGCCCGAGAGCAGGGTGCCGATACCGGCGATCTGAAGACCCCAGATGTAATAGTCGACGCCCACGCCCGGGCTGCCGGCGGGGCCGGAGAGCGGCGGATAGGCAAGCCATCCGGTGCGGGCGAACTCGCCGACGAACAGCGAGGCCATGATCGTCGCGGCACCGCTGACGGTCATCCAGAAGCTGAAATTGTTGAGGAACGGGAACGACACGTCGCGCGCACCGATCTGCAGCGGCACGACGAAGTTCATCAGGCCGGTGACCAGGGGCATCGCCACGAAGAAGATCATGATCACGCCGTGGGCGGTGAAGATCTGGTCGTAATGGTGAGGCGGCAGGTAACCCTCGTTGGCACCGAAGGCCATGGCCTGTTGCGAGCGCATGAGCAGCGCGTCGGAGAAGCCGCGCAGCAACATCACCAGGGCGAGCACCACATACATGATGCCGATCTTCTTGTGGTCGACGGAAGTGAACCAGTCGCGCCACAGCGGACCCCACCAGCGCATATAGGTGATGAGGCCCAGCAGCCCGACGCCACCGATGGCGACGCCGATGAAGGTCACAAGCAGGATCGGCTCGTGATACGGGATGGCTTCGAGAGTCAGCCGCCCGAAGACGAGCTTCTGAAGATCGAGATTGGCAAACATGGGATCGCTTCGTTCCCGGTTATCGGCGAGGGGACGTACCGATCGATTCGGTACCCGTCTCTCATGGGTTCAATTTAGTGATGCCGTCGCCGTGACGCGCCTGTCCCGAAGGCCGCGCGTCATCGCGTCGGCCTAGCGGTTCAGTTGCGCCGGGGCAGGGTCACTTGGCTTCGTGTCCGGCCCGGAATGGTCATGGTGGTGATCGTGCCCCTTGGCGGGGTCGACCTCCTGGGTGCGTGGCTTCTTCTCGGAGGCGGGGAACGTGGCCCCCTGCGCTTCCTCGCCGCGGACCGCATGACGGTTGTCGTAGCGGAGCCTCTCTTGGTTGGCGTGGCTCTCCTTGCCGGCGCCGCCCTTGGAATCGATGCTCATCATCTCACCCATGCACATCTTGCCCTCAATGACGCACATGTTGAGGATGGCGTTATAGAGGCCGGGCGCGACCGAGGAATAGTAGCTCACCGGCTCACGCTCGCTCGGCTTTTCCAGCGCGATGAAGGCATCGCGGGTGAGCTCCTTGCCTTCGGCTTTCGCCTTGGCCACCCACTGGTCGAACCCCTCTTGGGTCACGCCGTGGAACTTGAAGTTCATCCGTGAGAAGCCCTCGCCGCTGTAATTGGCCGAGAATCCCTCGTAGACGCCCGCCTTGTTGATGACGGCGTGCAGCTTCGTCTCCATGCCGGCCATGGCATAGATCTGTCCCGCCAGCGCCGGGATGAAGAACGAGTTCATCATCGAGGCCGAGGTGATCTTGAAGTTGATCGGCACGTCCACCGGTGCCGCCAGTTCGTTCACCGTGGCGATGCCGAGATCGGGATAGAAGAACAGCCATTTCCAGTCGAGGGCCACGACCTCCACGGTCAGCGGCTTCACATCCGGGGAGAGCGGCCGCGAGGCGTCGATGCGGCTCAAGGGCCGGTAGGGATCAAGCGTATGCGTGCTGATCCAGGTCAGCGCCCCGAGGGCGATGATGATGACGAGGGGAGCGGACCAGATCAGCACCTCGAGCTGCGTCGAGTGGTGCCATTCGGGATCGTACTCGGCTTCGGTGTTCGACTGACGGTAGCGCCAGGCGAAGAAGAGCGTGAAGGCGATCACGGGTAAGATGATCAGCAGCATCAGCCCCGTCGAGGCAACGATCAGGTCACGCTGCCGCGTGGCGATGTCGCCCGCGGGTTGCATGACGACCATGTTGCAGCCCGACAGAAGGGCCACGAGAGGCAGGATAGCGAGAGCGCGCAAGGATCTGGATGACATCCGACCGGCTGCAGTGAGACGTCCGCGGACGGAACGTCGGGAGGAAACATCTGGTTTACGAGAAGCGGCGGTTCGGACCGGACCGCTTACCGCGAGACCGGTTCGATACGGGCTTCTCCTGCGCAGTGCAAAGGCGCCCTGGCAAGGGCCTGCGGCTTCAATCAGCCGGGCGTTCGGAGCATAGCTGATTTATCTCGCGAGAGGCAGTAAGAAGGGGAGCATCATCCGCGGACTATATGCCATAGCAATCCGCGAATCGTGCTGTTGCATCGCTTTGCCGCAGTGCAACAAGCCTTCATAATCGGAACACAGGGGCGCGCCAAGTGCGGCGTGTCCTCCCACCCTTCAAGCAGCGAATGGCCGTCCATGAGCCAAGATTACGCGTTGCAGACCCCGCCGCATCTGAGTGCAGGTGCCCGGGCCGGCGCTACCGAACCCGAGGTCGCCCCCGGCGACATTGCCGTCGGCGTCCTTATCGGCCGGACGTCGGAGTTCTTCGACTTCTTCGTCTTCGGCATCGCCTCGGTATTGATCTTCCCGAAGGTCTTTTTCCCGTTCGTGTCGCCGTTGGACGGCACACTCTACGCGTTCGCCCTCTTCGCCCTTGCCTTTGTCGCCCGGCCGATCGGTTCGGTGATCTTCATGGAGATCGATCGGCGGCACGGGCGGGGCGTGAAGCTGACGATCGCCCTTTTCCTGCTCGGCGGCTCGACGGTGTCGATCGCCTTCCTGCCGACCTATCATAGCATCGGAATGGCCTCGGTCTGGCTGCTTGCCGCCTTCCGGATCGGGCAGGGGCTCGCCCTTGGGGGAGCCTGGGATGGTCTGGCGTCGCTCCTCTCGATCAAGGCCCCCAGCGACCGCAAGGGCTGGTACGCGATGATCCCCCAGCTCGGAGCGCCGATCGGCTTCGGGCTCGCCAGTGCCTTGTTCTCGTTCTTCCTCGCCAACCTGACCATGGACGACTTCCTGGATTGGGGCTGGCGGTATCCGTTCTACGTCGCTTTCGCGGTCAACGTGGTCGCCCTCTTTGCCCGGCTTCGCCTCGTCGCGACGGAGGAATTCACGCAACTCCTCGAGACCCGCGAACTCGCCCCGACCCCGGTCTGGGAGATGATTCGCGCGCAGGGACGAACCGTCCTTATCGGTGCATTCGTGCCGCTGGCGAGTTTCGCCCTGTTCCACCTTGTGAGCATCTTCCCGATCAGCTGGATCACCCTGTTCACGAAACGCTCGGCCGGCGAGTTCCTGCTGGTGCAGTTCGTCGGCTCCATCGTCTTTGCTGGCGCGATCGTGATCTCGGGAATCGTCGCAGATCAGGTGGGCCGTCGCAGACTAGTGGGAATCGCCGCCAGCCTGATCGGCCTGTTCAGCCTCGCCAGCATTCTCGCGCCTCTGCTGTTCGGCGATAGTGAGACCGGCCAAACGATCTATGTCCTTGTCGGCTTCGGCCTGCTCGGCCTCTCCTACGGCCAGACCTCCGGCTCGGTGACCGAGAATCTCGGGACACGGTACCGCTATACCGGCGCTGCGCTGACCTCGGACCTTGCCTGGCTGATCGGAGCCGGTTTCGCGCCCCTCGTGGCGCTCAGCCTGTCGAGCCGGTTCGGCCTGGCCTGGGTCGGCGTCTACCTCCTGTCCGGCGCGGTCGCGACCTTGAGCGCGCTCGCCATCAACCGGAAGGTCGCCGCGTACTGACGCCGAGGTAAGAGCCCCCACGAAGAAAGGCCCGCATGCCACGCATGCGGGCCTTTTTCGTTCCAGCTCGTCGTTCAGCGGATGGCGGCGCAGCTCTCAGCGGACGGACCGATTGCAAGATCCCCCTGACGCGGATTGTTGAGGGCAAACGCTCCGGCATCCTCACGCGGGAAAAAGCTCGGACCGAGTTCGCGCTCGAAGAAGCCGTTACCGACTTCGTAGAAGCAACGATCCTTCACGGCGGTGACGGCGAAGCTTCGCTGTAGGACGGGTTGTCCGAGGGGCACACCACCACGAAGCACTCCGCCGCAATAACCCGAGATCTCCACAGGGGCCGGCCCGTCGAGCCTGATCGTCCGGGAGGTGCCAGGGCGAACCGTCACGGCGGGACCGACACCCTGGCCCACCACCAAGGTCAATGTGGACCGGTTGGCGACCTGTCGCAGGCACGACGCTTCGGCCGTACCCTGGCTATTCGCCAGAACCGTAACAGATGCGAGCCCTGCGAAGACGAGCGTCGAGCGGAGAGGCATGGCGTAGCCTTTCGAGTTTCGGACTGTAGGAAGTAGGTCGCAACGGATGTCCCGGTCGGGTCAGCGGTTGATCCCGCCCGGGCCGCCCGAGGTTCCGCCGGTGCCGGGCAGGGCACCGGTTCCGGGCGGACCGCCGACGCCGGTGCCGACGCCAACTCCGGACGACGTGCTCGATGCCGCGCCCGCGCCACCGACGGGGGCCTTGGAAGCGGAGGATTTTTCCACAGATCCTTCGACCGGAATTGCCCCGCTCGACGGCGTCTGGCCGCGTCCACCCTCCGGTGCCATCGCCTCACCGCGGCTTGACGGAACGGTACCAATGCCGGCCGGCGCTTCGATAATCTGCGCGATGGCGGCTCCCGTCGGCAACAGAGCAAGGCATAGGCTGAAAACGAGGGGTCTGGCGATCATCGAAGCGAAATCCTGAACGACGGGTGATGTCTGGGGCAGAACTCCGCCCGGTTCAGTTCCGTTCAAATCGGAGACAGAAGAAGAGCCTGAACACCCGCATATCCACGCGATCACGCGGCATGGAGTGCCTTTTCGAGTTCGCCCTTCGACATGGTGGACCGGCCGCGAATGTTCGCGGATTTGGCCTTCTGCATCAGCTCCGCCTTCGTCGGGCCGCCGGACGCCTTCCCTTGCTTGGCCCCGGCCTTCCTGGCGGACGCAGATTTCTCGGCCACGTCCTTCGGCTGACTGGAGAACTGCTTGCCCTCCTTGGTGTCGGCGCGCTTCTTTCTCGTGGAGCGATCATACTCGTCCTTCGACAAGGATGAGCGGGCCTTCTTTGGAAGATAGCGCTCCCCGGTCTCACCGCTGGGCTTGCCGGATTTCGTATCCCACTCCTCGTTCGACCATTGCGTCAGGCTGTTCTCGTCGGACTTCTTGCCCTTGTAGCCGCCTCCGGCCTCCTTGTAGGCCTTCGTTGCCGCTTGGGCCTTGCGGGCAGACCATTGACCGGGCCTGCCTCCCTTGTCGGAAGCGGTCACCTCGGACTTGATCCTGTCCCACAGCTTAGGGTCGGTCTTTTCTGCGCTGGCGGCCATCGTTCGAGCCTATGCTTGTTTCCGTGCGATCAACCTGCACCGAGGGGGCCGGTTCCCGGTGGACGGCGTGTCATCAATCCGTGAGAAAGCAACGCGATACAGGCGATACGGCCGGAAACGCGGTAAAGCCGCGACATTGACTTGAGAAGCCGCAGCCTCCACCTCGCGAACGCGCAGGGCGGCTCCCATCCCAGGCGAGACGAACGGGACCTTTGGAATGAGCGAGAGTGGAATGGCAAAGCCCACGGTGTTCATTGATGGAGAGGCCGGCACCACCGGCCTCGGCATTCGCGAACGCTTGGAGCGCGAGGGCCGCGTTTCCCTGAAGAGCATCCCGCACGAGAGCCGCAAGGACATTGCGGTGAAACGCGCGCTTCTCGCAGATGTGGATCTCGTCGTCCTTTGCCTGCCCGACGATGCGGCGAAGGAAACGGTGGCCTTGGCCGATGGTCTGCCCAATGGCGGGCCCCGCATCTTGGATGCCAGCACTGCCCATCGCGTCAGCCCCGGCTGGGCCTACGGCTTTGCCGAATTGAATGCCGGTCAGGCACAGGTGATCCGCGAGGCGCGGCGCGTCGCTAATCCCGGCTGCTATCCGACCGGAGCCATCGCCCTCGTGCGTCCCCTGGTCGATGCCGGATTGCTGCCGTCCGATACTCCGATCAGCGTCAATGCGGTCAGCGGTTATAGCGGCGGGGGTAAGAACATGATCGAGGCTTATGAGGCCGGAGAAGCGCCGGCCTTTCAGCTCTACGGTCTCGGCTTTGCTCACAAGCACGTTCCGGAACTACAGACCTATGGTGGCCTGACCCGCCGGCCAATCTTCATCCCATCCGTGGGAAACTTTCGCCAGGGCATGCTTGTGAGTATCCCGCTTCACCTCGATACCCTGCCGGGACATCCGGATTCAGCGGCGCTCATAGCAGCCCTTACCGCTCATTACGCCGGCAGCACCATGGTGACGGTGATTCAGACCAGCCCGGACGACAAGCCGGACGCCGAGGCCTTGAACGACACCGATCATCTCGAGTTACGGGTCTATGGCACGTCGGACCATGCTCAGGCACTGCTTGTGGCCCGGCTCGACAATCTCGGAAAAGGTGCATCCGGCGCCGCCGTGCAGAATATCGGCCTCATGCTGGGTCTGGATTAAGATCGGGACGCGGATTGGGACAAAGGCCGTTGCCCCTCCATGTCCTCGTTGCCGGACATGCCGCAATCCGTCAGTTCAGCAAGCTCTCGTCCGACGCCAAGTCTATGCACACCAAGACTACGCGTCGTGATGCCGCAGGTTCGTATCATCGGGTCCATGGGCAGGTTCAGCGCCATGACCCAGGTTCTTTTCAAGGATCCCCCCAAGACGGGTCATCGGCCTGGATCGGAAACGGATAAGGGCGAGCCAAGGATCGGTAGACCCCCGTGACCGGAGCTCGGTTTTGGCCGGGAGCATGACTTCAGCCAAAAACAGGATCGAGCCATCTCCACGGGCCCGAATTGCTTCAGCACGAATCTGCTGAGGCAACGTCATCCCTCATCGATCACATCACGCCAAGCTGCTTAATTTCCCCTCCGTTCGAAGTCTGGTTTCTCGATGCCAGAGGACCGAAAACAGGCGAGATTTTTTGCAAATCCTCAAAGCGAAGGCAGCAAGACTGACCGATTTTATTGGTCAAACATGAATTTTGAAGATGCATCCCGGGAACTGTTCATCGTTGAACAAGTTGGGGGTCGGTGCTTGACGCTTGTGTGATGGCACCGCTTCGCTTTGGTGTGGCGGGAGCGGTGAGGTTCAGAGGCGATTCTCTCATCTCTGGTCTTTGGCATGCTCGGTGAGTCAGGAGAGAATTGTCGTTCTTCGAACGGCAGTAGCGATACCCGGCAGACCTGCCGCAGCCCTCGGATCGTTCGGCTTAAAGTATGGTGGGAGAGCAAAGATACGACTGCACGAGAGTATACTTTCTGAGAGGCTACGCGCAATCTGCCAATCAGATCGTGCAGATCGCGATTCGAGCGGCGTCAGGCATCAGTATGTGGCCAACTCCCGGTGTCATCGGCGAGTGTTGCGATGAAAGCGCTCTAACGGACACTTGAACGGAATCGCCGGCGAAGAGGCTGTGACCGTCGCTGTTTTACGACCGGGTGATTGTTGTAAGCGGGTTTTGCTCACTTATGCCCCATAATAGCGACCGGCAATCATGAATCGCCCGCTCGAACCACTGGGTTTTCGACGCTGGCGAACCTGCAATGAACGGTTGAGACAGTTTTTACCGATACCCCGCGCCGGTGGCAAAGTTCTGTACGCCCTCCTGCACAGGACCCGATGTTAAGCGGCCCTCCGCGACGCTCTAGTGCTGCAGAACGATCGATAAACTCTGCTCGCTCTACCGCCAAACGTATGGGAAACGGACGATGTGGGCGCTCGCAATCGGCCAACACGCGAAACATTTGAACGAAAGATCCTTAAAACCGCGAATTTCCTCCAATAACATCTTGCTAGACGCGCAGACAGAGCTTAGGCATGTGTACAGTTTCAACATAACGAACCGATGGCGTGAATATCATGAGTGAATCAGACACCGACTCAGCCCGTCTCATCACCTTAGCGGCAGACATCGTCTCCGCGTATGTCAGCAACAATCACGTGCAAAGCGCCGAACTGCCTAAGCTCCTGAGTGATGTGCACGAGGCCATTCGTTCGGTGAGCACGAGCAGCGCACCCGCCACGGAAACCGGCCCGCCGAAGGCGACGCCGCAGGAAATCCGCCGCTCGGTAACACCCGACTACTTGGTCAGCTTCGAAGACGGCAAGCAGTACAAGACGCTTCGTCGGCACCTCACCCTGCGCGGCCTCACCCCCGAACAGTACCGTGCCAAATGGGGCCTGCAGCCAGACTATCCGATGACGTCGGCCGCCTATTCCGAGCAGCGGTCGGAGCTGGCGCGCGCCCTTGGTCTCGGTCAGCAACGCCGCAAGACCGTACCCGCCGTATCTAAGGCAGAGCCCGAAGAAGTCGTCAGTGAGCCGGAGGAAGAGGCCGTCGCTGCTCCGCCGGAGAAGAAGCGTCGCGGACCCCGCAAGAAGCAGGCGGCCTGAAACCTGTCCGACGGCGCCTATTCGGGCGCCGTCTCGTTTATCCGATCATTGACGATGACGCCCATTCCCACTGCGATGCTGGGGATGGGCTTCGTCTCGATCACGTAGCGTTGTTGAGGAAAGTCACGGCGGTCACGATCCTCGATGAGTTTTCAGTACCGGAGCCTGGCAGGCTTGTTATCCACACCTGATGTGGTCTCGTACTGCCGGTCTGGACAGTGTGGCGTACGAGGTTGGGGACGACTGGTCGTGCCGTACGTCCTCGGTGACTTGCGCAACGCTGAGGCGGCCTGAGCGGTCTTGTTTCCACACGGTCAAGGTGCGTAAAGGTCTGCCGGATGTCCGGCGATACGGGTTCAGCCCTCTGCAAGGAGGCTCCGATATCACGCCGTTCAGTTTGCGTGTCACAGTCGGGCTTAGCAAGGCAAACGTCCGCTCCGTACGGTTGGTCTCGAGCCTCATCGAAGTCCAGCTCTGAAAGGGCTGAGGCTGCGTGGGCAGCGACCGATGCGCGGCGAGGCGTCGAACGAGCGCCGTCGTTCGTTCCGGCAGGCTCTAATGGCACAAAGTCAGGGTTCGCAGGAGGCTAATGACAGGTCGGGAGGGGGGTGTTAGGAGAAGCGCGGCACCCTGACTCCGTAGCTCAGCTGGATAGAGCAGCCGCCTTCTAAGCGGCAGGTCGTTGGTTCGAGCCCAACCGGGGTCGCCATGCACGCTCTTTCGGTGGTGCTGCGAGACTGCTCAGTGCGCCTCGGTCACCCTCTCCTCCCCGGGAATGAAGAAGGCGCTACCGATGGCTCGGAAGCGCCATGTGTTTCGCCGCCGGATGCCACTGGAACCTTGCCGGTGGGCAAGGATGCTCCCGGCGGCCCGGGAGCATCGTCTCTCAACGTCAGAAGCCAAACCGCACGTAGGGGCGGGGGGCGTAGGCATAAGGGCGAGGCGCATAGGCGTAGGGCCGGTAGTACGGACGGTAGTACGGCCGATAACCGTAGCCATAGCCATAGCCGTAGACTGGCACCGGACGGGGCGCGTAGTAGCCGAACGCACGGGACGTGGCCCGGCATCCGAACGCGGATGGATAATAGCCGTAGCCGCAGCCGCCCGCGGCCTCAGCCGTCGTCGTGGCGGCAGCCATCGTCAGGCCGCCGATGACGGCGCCGATGAGGCCTAAAGTCTTGACATGCTTCATGACACGAACTCCGGATCGCATCCCCTCGGGACCACAGCTTCACCTCGGGGCGTGCTGTATCAAGACACTCGATCGCTGAACGAATTCTGACATTTCCGCCGCCTGAAGCGCCATCCGACGCAGGCGAGCTTGAGCGCGCGATTTCGTGATTGAGAAAGCGTCATCGAGCGCCTTCCGCCCCCAACCGGGAGAGGGCGTCCCCGCCGCGACGGACGGGATTGACGCCGCCCCCAGATGAGGTCTCCTCACCCGACACCCGTCCGCGTCCTCGACAGATCGAAAGTCCGCCATGACAGACCTCAAGACCCTGCGCGACGTCTCGGGCCTGAGCCCGGCACCGGCCAGACTCCGGGCCTCCGCCCTGATCATGATCGACCTGCAGAACACCTACCGCGAGGGAATCATGCGCCTGGAGCAGGTGGAGCCCGCCATCCGCGCCGCACGCGAACTCCTCGGCCGCGCGAGGGAGGCCGGCATCCCCGTTATCCACATCCAGCACGATGCCGGGCAGGGTTCGCCCTACGACATCTCGGCCGCCATCGGGCGGATCAGCGACGAGGTGGCGCCGCAAGACGGCGAGACGGTGATCGTGAAGAACTACCCCAACGCGTTCGTCGGCACGAACCTGCAGAAGCATCTGGAAGAATCCGGCGTGCAATCGGTGCTGCTCGCTGGTTTCATGACGCATATGTGCATCAACTCGACGGCGCGCGGTGCCTTCAACCTCGGCTTCAGCCCGACGGTGGTGGCCTCCACCACCGCCACCCGTGCTTTGCCCGGCCCCGATGGTTCGGTGGTGAGTGCCAGCGCCCTGCAGGCCGCGAGCCTCGCCACCCTCGGCGATCTCTTCGCCGTGATCGCCCCGAACGTCGGGGACATCGCGGAGTGACACGAGGCTGCGTCTCTCACCCGCCCGAGGGGAACGTGTGCGGCGCAGCATCGTTCGGCTTCTGAAGCAGGAGCTCAAGCCATGAAAATCGACATCGTCGCGGATCTCGTCGTCGAAACCTTGCAGCAGGTGGGTGTCCGGCGGATCTACGGTGTCGTCGGCGACAGCCTCAACGCCATGACCGAATCGATCCGGGCGCGGGGCGTCATCGACTGGGTGCATGTGCGGCACGAAGAGGTCGGCGCCTTCGCGGCGGGCGCGGAAAGCCAGATCACGGGAGAGCTGGCGGTCTGCGCCGGCTCCTGCGGCCCCGGCCATGTCCATCTCATCAACGGACTGTTCGATTGCCATCGGAGCCGGACCCCGGTCCTGGCCATCGCCGCGCATATCCCCTCGGCCGAGATCGGCTCAGGCTACTTCCAGGAAACCGACCCGAAGGCCCTGTTCGCGCAGTGCAGCCATTATTGCGAACTCGTCTCAGACCCGTCGCAACTGCCGTTCGTCCTCGACAACGCCATCCGCGCCGCGGTGGGTCAGCGCGGTGTCGCGGTGGTGATCATCCCCGGTGACGTGGCGTTGAAGGATGCGCCGGCCAGCGCCATCGCGCCCAATGCAGGCCTGCTGCCGGCCAAGCCCACGATCCGTCCCGCGGAGGCCGAGCTCAACGCACTCGCCGAACTCCTCGATGGCTCATCCAAGATCACGCTGCTCTGCGGCCGGGGCTGCGCCGGCGCCCATGCCGAACTGCTCCAGCTCGCCGAAGCGCTGAAGAGCCCCATCGTCCATGCCCTCGGCGGCAAGGAACACGTGGAATACGACAACCCTTACGATGTCGGGATGACCGGCCTCATCGGGTTCTCGTCCGGCTACGCGGCGATGCGCGATTGCGACACGCTGCTGATGCTCGGCACCGACTTTCCCTACAAGCAGTTCTACCCGGCCCATGCCAAGGTGGCGCAGGTCGATCTGCGCCCGAACCAGCTCGGCCGGCGCACGAGGCTCGATCTCGGTCTCGTCGGCGACGTACGCGACACGATCACGGCGCTGCTGCCGAAGCTCGGCGTCAAGTCCGACCGGGCCTGGCTCGATGCCAGCCTGAAGCACTACGCCAAGGCGCGCGAGGACCTCGACGATCTCGCCACCGGAGCGTCGACCAAGGGCTGGTTCGGCCTGAAAACGGCGAACTCGCCGATCCATCCGCAATATCTCACCAAGCTCCTCAGCGAGGCCGCGGCGGACGACGCGGCCTTCACGGCGGATGTCGGCACGCCGACGATCTGGGCTGCGCGCTACCTAAAAATGAACGGCAAGCGCCGGCTCCTCGGTTCGTGGGTGCATGGCTCCATGGCCAACGCCATGGCGCAGGGGATCGGCGCGCAGGCGGCCTGTCCCGGCCGGCAGGTGGTCTCCCTGTCCGGCGACGGCGGTTTCACCATGCTGATGGGGGATCTGCTGACCCTGCGGCAGGAGAAGCTGCCGCTGAAGGTGGTGATCTTCAACAACGGCTCCCTCGGCTTCGTCGAGATGGAGATGAAGGCCGCGGGCTATCTTGAGACCGGCGTCGCCCTCGAGAATCCGGACTTCGCCGCCATGGCCCGGGCAACCGGCCTCCACGCGGTGCGAGTGGAGGACCCGGCCGAACTGGAGGGCGCGATCCGCGAGGTGCTGGCCCATGACGGCCCGGCGGTGCTCGATGTGGTGGTCAACCGCCAGGAACTCTCGATTCCGCCGAAGATCGACGGTCAGCAGGTGAAGGGGTTCAGCCTCTACGTGCTCCGTGCGGTGATGAGCGGCCGGGGGGATTCGGTTCTCGACCTCGCCAAGACCAACATCATCCGGTAGATGAAGGGCAACCTTTGAACGTATCCAAACTGTACCGTGATGCGGCATCCGCCCGTGAGCGCTGCCGCATCCCAGGAGAGAAGACCGGTTTCCATGCGCATCGGACTGTTCGTGCCGTGCTACGTCGATGCCTTCGAGCCTGAAGTCGGCATCGCGACGCTGGAATTGCTGGAACGCTTCGGCCTCGACGTGGCCTATCCTTTCGACCAGACCTGCTGCGGCCAGCCAATGACCAATACCGGCTGCCATGCCGAAGCCGCGGCGACCGAAGCGCTCTTCGTCAGGAACTTCGCCCCGTTCGACTACATCGTCGCCCCGTCCGGCTCCTGTGTGCATCAGGTGCGCGAGCATCTCACCGCGATCCCGCAGACGGACGAGGTCAAGGCCGTGCGGGGGAAGACCTTCGAACTGGTGGAGTTCCTCCACGATGTGCTGAAGGTCGATGCCTTCCCCTGGGCCGAGTTCCCGCACAAGGTCGGGTATCATTCGAACTGCAACGCCCTGCGCGGCATTCACCACGCGCGGCCCTCCGAGCTCAACAAGCCGGCCTATTCGAAGCCCCTCGATCTCCTGGCCAAGGTGAAGGGGATCGAGATCGTTACCCCGGCCCGGCCGGACGAATGCTGCGGCTTCGGCGGGACGTTCAGCGTGTTCGAGCCGGCCGTGTCGGCCAAGATGGGCTACGACAAGGTCAGCGACCACAGCCGTGCCGGGGCCGAATACGTGGTCTCGTCCGACTCGTCCTGCATGATGCACCAGAAGGGCTGCGCCGCCCGGATCGGCGTGCCCCTCAAATTCATCCACATCGCCCGCATCCTCAACGGAGTCTCGGCATGAGCGCGCATGAGGAGAGCGGCCCCCGCGACCGCATGATCCATCCCGAGGTCGCCAAGGCCGGCGACGAGAGCGAGCGCGGCCAGGATGGGCGCCGCCTCGATCATGCCGAAGCGACGACGAGGCCGATCAGCGCGGAGCCCAAGGCGAAGGCGGTGCGCGAGGCGCAACCGCGCGGTGCCAAAATTCGCGGCAACCGGCCGATCGATCAGGCCGAGGCCGCCGAGCGTTTCCTCGCGGCTCCCCTTCACCAGAAAGCTCATGACGAGCGCCTCTGGGATCTGCGCAAGAAGCGCGACACGGCCGCCTTCGGCATTCCGGAATGGGAGGAGCTCCGCGACCTCGCCTCGCAGATCAAGGCGCACACCCTGTCGAACCTCGATCGGTATCTCGAAGAGTTCGAGGCAAATGCGAAGGCCAATGGCGTCCATGTCCATTGGGCGGCGGACGGGGCCGAGCACAACCGCATCGTCCACGGCATCCTGAAGGATCATGGCGCCAAGTCGCTGATCAAGTCGAAGTCGATGCTCACCGAGGAATGCGGCTTCCGGCACTACATGGCGGGCACCGGGATCGAGGTGATCGAGACCGATCTCGGCGAGCGCATCCAGCAGCTCGACAACGAGGAGCCGAGCCACGTGGTGGTGCCGGCGGTGCACAAGACCCGGTTCGATGTGGCGGCCGTTTTCGCCAAGACCATGGGGACGGACCCCGAGAACGACGACGCCCATTACCTGGCCGAAAGCCAGCGGATGCATACGCGCCCCCTCATCCTGGAGGCGGATGCGGGCATGACCGGCTGCAATTTCGCCATCGCCGAGACCGGCACGGTGGTGACCTGCACCAACGAGGGCAATGCCGACCTCTCGGGCAATGTGCCGAAGCTGCAGATCCACTCCATCGGCATCGAGAAGCTGATCCCGCGCATCGAGCATCTGGGCGTGTTCCTGCGGCTGCTCGCGCGCTCGGCCCTCGGCTCGCCCATCACCCAGTACACCTCGCATTTTCGCGCCCCCCGCGAGGGCAGCGAGATGCACTATGTGCTCGTCGATAACGGTCGCTCCGAGCGGCTCGGGATGGAGGAGTTCTGGACCTCGCTCAAATGCATCCGCTGCGGCGCCTGCATGAACACCTGCCCGGTCTACCGGCGCTCTGGTGGCCTCTCCTACGGCGCCACCTATTCCGGTCCGATCGGCCTCATCATCGACCCGACCTTCAACAAGCGGAAATACTCGACGCTGCCGTTCTCCTCGACCATGAACGGCAGCTGCACCAATGTCTGCCCGGTGAAAATCAACATCCACGAGCAAATCTTCGCCTGGCGCAAGGTTTTGGCGGAGGAGCACCAGATCCCGCTGCTGAAGCAGGGCATGATGAAGGCCGCCGGACAGGTGTTGAGCCGGCCCGCCACCTACCGGGCCGCCATCGGCGCCGCCGATTCCGCCCTCAGGGCGCTGCCGCGCTTTGCGGTCTACAACCCGCTCAACACCTGGGGGAAGGGCCGCGAGATGCCCGACAGCCCACGCCAGAGCTTCCACAGCTGGTACAAGCAGAACCGGATGGACAAGAAGCCGGAGACGGACGCGTGAGCAGGGCTTCTTTCTTGTCGGCGAGATCACTTCGGCTGGCGCGCATCCCCTGTTCGGGGAGCGTGTCGAGGCGGCAGCCGGCGGTGAGGGGGCGCGTCCGGAGACGCCAAATCCTGAGAGCCCCCCTCACTATCGCTCCGACGTCGCCGTTACTCGCCATAGGGGCGGCAGGGTCCCTGCGGCCCTTTCCTCGCCCGGCGGCTGCTGAATTCACCCATCGGCTCGAAGGCCGTTGGCTCGATCCAAGAGAGTTCGACAGGAGGCGCGACGTGCTCCCTCTCCTGAAAGGAGAGGGTTGGGGTAAGGTGTGGTGCATCTCCGGAGAGGTCACACACCTCACCCTGTCCCTCTCCTTCCAGGAGAGGGGACCCGAGCGGCCTACGAGATGTATGACTATCGTAGGCCCGGCGGGGAGGGGGAAGTGCGCAGCCTCGGCCCGGCAGGATCATCGTCGTTGGAGTGTCGGCCGATGAGCGCCCGCGACGACACCTTGGCCCGCATCCGCAAGAATCGCCCCGCCGGGGATCATCCCCTGCCGCTGGTCCCGGATTTCGCGCCCTTGGTCGGCGACGATCTCGTGGCCGAGTTCGGCGAACGCCTGAAGCGCATGGGCGGGCGCATCGCGGTGCCGGTTCCGGGCGAGGACCCCTTCGCCGACGTGCGCGAGCGGCTGAACCACAGCGCGGTGATCGCCTCGGCAGTGCCGGAGATCGCCGGCAACCGCGATCTCTCCCAAGTGGCGTCGCCGGGCGATCTCGCCGATGTCGACGTCGCCGTCGTCCGCGCCGTGTTCGGCGTGGCCGAGACCGGGTCCGTCCTGTTCACGCAGGACGAGTTGCAGGTGAACGCGGTGGCCTATCTCGCCCAGCACCTCGTTGTGCTGCTCGATCCCGCCGACATCCTGGTCAACATCCAGGCAGCCTATCGCCGGCCGGATTTCGGCCGGGCGGCCTATGCCGTGCTCCATACCGGGCCGTCCGCCACCGCCGATATCGAGGGCGTGCTGATCCACGGCGCGCAGGGCGTGCGCTCGCTCACGGTGATCCTGCTCCCCCGTGCCTGACAGGTCGGTGTCGGGTAGCGACGGGTGGGCTGCGCCTTCCCTGGCACTACCCCCGCGAACCGGCCGAACTCGGCCTTTCCCGCAGGATCCTTGTCGCCACGACGGGCGTAATCCTTGCTAGGACATCCCTAACGGAGGAAGGAACGTCCATGCGCTACACGCTCGGCTGCAGCCTGTCTTACAACATACTCTCGGACACGACCTTCATCTTCAATATCGAAGTGGCTCGTTTGAAGAGCCTCGAGATCCTCAGCGAAACACTGACGCTCAAGCCGGACCTGAGGCGGGAAATCTACATCTCGCCCGACTTGCAGAACCGCTATCTCGGCGTGAACGTCCCAGCCGGCCAGTTTTCCCTGGAGTACAACGCCGAGGTCGAGCTCACCGTCCACCGGGCCGATCCGGCCACGATCAACGAGACGCCGATCTCGCAGCTTCCCCTCGACATCCTGCCGTTCCTGCTGCCGAGCCGCTTCGTCTCCTCCGACCGGCTGACGCCCTTCGCGCAGGCCGAGTTCGGGGCGCACCCCAAGGGACATCAGCGCGTCAACGCGATCTGCAACTGGATTCACGATCACCTGACCTACCAGCCCGGCACCAGCGACGGCGAGACCACCGCCGACGAGAGCCTGCTCAAGCGCGCGGGCGTGTGCCGCGATTTCGCGCATATCGGCACGGCCTTCTGCCGGGCCCTGGGCATCCCCGCCCGCTTCGTGAGCTGCTACGCCCACGGCCTCGTGCCGAGCGACTTCCACGCGGTGTTCGAGGCCTATCTCGACGGCCGCTGGTGGCTGTTCGATGCCACGCGTCAGGCCGATCTCGACGGGCTGGTCCGCATCGGCGTCGGCCGGGATGCAGCCGAGATCGCGTTCTCGACGCCTTACGGCAACATGCAGCCGGTCAACCAGCAGATCCGCATCGCCCGCTCCGACGGCCTCGGCAGCCCGCCCCAGCGCACCGTGGACGCGATCTCGACGGAGCTGCCGGCCCCGCATGCGGGTGCGGCGTGAACCAACGGATCACAGGATGACCGCATCCTGTGATCCGCCTCTGCGTCCGGCGTCGTTCCGATGCTGCGAAGTCGGTCGGATTTGTCTTGGACAACCTTGTGGATGAAGCCGATCCGATTGGAATGATCGTCGGTTTTTCAGTCGAAGGAAGACATTGCCATCTATAGCTGGCTGCGTCCCATGCGGATCCCATGATGGAACGAGGCGCGATGGCTATCCCCCTTCAGACCCGCGGAACGACGTCCGCGGCCTATCAGGCATCGTTTCAGGCTATCAGATCGCTATGGCGCGAGACGAGCGCCGTCGTGGCCCTCGTCATGGTCCAGGGCCTTGTCGACGCCGCCACCGTGGCATCGGGAAATCCGGCGCTCACCTCGCTGGAGCTCATCGTCGATGTCGTGGTCACCGTCCTTCTGGCCCCCTACACGATGGCGATCTATCGCTTCGCCCTGGGCTTGCCGGTGGGCAGCCTTCGAAGCTTGCTCGAGGATGCCATCCGTCGGAAGGATTTCCTTGCCTATCAGCTGGGATGGTTTCTCGTCGGCCGCCTCTGGCCGACGGTCTCGATCACGTCCACGTCGTTCAACGGCATCATATCCGTTCTCCTGTTCATCCTCTGCTTCTGGCTGACGCTGCGTCTCTTCGCCGTTGGACCGGCCCTCGCCATCAAGGAATCGCAAGCCACGGCCAGGGACGCGTTCGAGGCCGCGGCCGGTCGGATCTGGACGATCTTCTACATCTGTTTTTGCACGGCATTCCCCATCGTCGCCGCGGTTCTCATCGCCGGCGTGGCGGTCGTCCTCGTCGGCGGCTCGGGGACAGGGAAAGCGGCGGCCTCATCCTTGATCCTGACCGGTATCTTGCTCAGCCCCTTGCTTATCTTCAGTCTGGTCCTCCGCGCCGTGCTCGAAGCTCAGATCTTCCGGAACCTCGGTCTTTTCGCGCCGCATCCCGAGAGGGAACACCGATAAGTACCGATGGCTCGATTTTCGCGACGGCGATGCAGGAGCGTTGAGACATGACCTATCGCCACATCGTCGGCCCCAAGACCCATGTCTTCGCGGATCTCGCGACACTGATGGCCAAGGCGACGCCTCTGCGCTCGGGCGATCGGCTCGCCGGCATCGCGGCGGAATCGGCGGAGGAGGGGATGGCGGCACGCTGGTGCTTGTCCGAGGTGCCACTGTCGGAGATCCTGGCCAAACCCCTCATCCCCTACGAGGAGGACGACGTCACCCGCCTCATCCTCGACACGCACGATGCGGTGGCCTTCCGAGAGATCGCCCACCTCACCGTCGGCGACTTCCGCGAATTTCTGATCAAGGCGTCCTCCGAGACGCTGACCCGGATTTCGCCCGGCATCACGCCGGAGATCGCCGCCGCCGTCTCGAAGATCATGCGTCATCAGGACCTGATCTTGGTGGCGCGCAAATGCCGGGTGGTGACGAAGTTCCGCAACACGATCGGCCTGCCCGGCCGGCTTTCCGTCCGCCTCCAGCCCAACCATCCCACCGACGATGCCGCCGGCATCACCGCCGCCATCGTCGACGGGCTATCCTATGGCTGCGGCGATGCGGTGATCGGCCTCAACCCGGCCTCCGATTCGGTCTCCACCCTCAGCGGCCTGCTCCACCTCTTCGACGACCTGATCCAGCGCCTCGCAATCCCGACGCAGGGCTGCATCCTCACCCATGTCACCACCACCCTCGAGGCGATGAACCGGGGCCTGCCGGTGGATCTTGTGTTCCAGTCCATCGCCGGCACGCAGAAGGCCAATGCCAGTTTCGGCGTCACCCTGCCGATCCTGAAGGAAGCGCACGAGGCGGCGCTCGCCCTCAAGCGCGGGACTGTCGGCGACAACTGCATGTATTTCGAGACCGGACAGGGCTCGGCGCTGTCGGCCAACGCCCATCACGGCATCGATCAGCAGACCCTGGAGGCACGGGCCTACGCCGTGGCGCGTCCGTTCCGGCCGCTCCTCGTCAACACCGTCGTCGGCTTCATCGGGCCGGAATATCTCTATGACGGAAGGGAGATCATCCGGGCCGGGCTGGAGGACCATTTCTGCGGCAAGCTCATGGGCCTGCCGCTCGGCTGCGACGTTTGCTACACCAACCACGCCGAAGCCGACCAGAACGACATGGACACGCTCCTGACCCTGCTGGGAGCGGCCGGCTGCACCTTCGTCATGGGCATTCCCGGTGCAGACGACGTGATGCTGAACTACCAATCCACCTCGTTCCACGATTCGCTCTACGTGCGCGAGGTGCTCGGCCTGAAACGCGCACCGGAATTCGAGGCCTGGCTCGAGCAGATCGGCCTCACCGATACGGACGGCGCGCTCCTGCCCGAGGGGCCGAGCGCCCGGCTCATCGCGGCGGCCCCCGGCCTGTCCGCCCAGAAGGGGATCGCCGCATGAGCGCCGAAGACCCGACCCTAGACGACGCCCGCATGGACGACGCAACAATGGATCCCTGGGCCAGACTGAGCCGCCTGACGCCGGCGCGGATCGGCCTCGGGCGCGCCGGCACCGGCATGCCCACCATCGAGGTGCTGCGCTTCGGCCTTGCCCATGCCCAGGCGCGGGATGCGGTCCACACGCCGATGGATGCGGCCGAGGTCGCCTCCGGGATCGAGGCGCTCGGCTATCCCACCCTTACCCTCGCCTCTGCGGCGCCGGACCGCGCCACCTACCTGCGCCGGCCCGATCTCGGCCGCACCCTCGGCGAGGAGAGCGCGAAGATCCTCGCCGACAGGGCGTCCGAACCGGTGGACCTCGTCATCGTCGTGGCGGACGGCCTCTCGGCGCGGGCGGTGCACGAAGGCGCCGCCGGTTTCCTCGCCGCCTTCAAGCCGCATATCGACAAGGCCGGATGGACGCTCGCTCCCATCGTGGTGGCGACGCAGGGTCGCGTCGCCCTCGGCGACGGGATCGGTGCGGCGCTGAAGGCCCGTGCCGTCGCCGTCCTCATTGGCGAGCGGCCGGGCCTGTCCTCGCCCGACAGTCTCGGCATCTACCTGACCCTCGACCCGCGCGTCGGTCGTTCGGATGCCGAACGCAACTGCATCTCGAACATCCGCCCAGCCGGGCTGTCGCACGACCTCGCGGCGTTCAAGCTCGACTGGCTCCTGCGCGAGGCCTTCGTGCGCGGGATCACCGGCGTGAACCTCAAGGACGGCAGCGGGCCGGAGCTGGAGCCGCCGCCGCGCCAGCAGGCGCTGGAAGACGGAAGCGACACCGCATCCCGAGCCTGACGGAGCGCGGAACGGCCTGTGCCATCCGTGCGACCGGGCCAAGAAAGCCGCTCGAAGAGCCGCCTCTTCGGTCCGCATGACCGGTCGGGATGAAGCAGCCTTCATTCCGTACGCTCGCCGTCTCCGATCCCACCTGCCGTCCCCTCACCAACGAAGCGTGGCTGTGGCGAGGTCGCAACACCGCGAAAGCATCCCGACTTCGCCTTGGGACACGCCCTCATTCGCCGCGATCCCGCCATAAACCGGGACCACCTCAACATCCGCGGTAAACGACAGTTTCCCCAACGCTTTACCGCTGAATTCCGAGACTGCGTTTCACGGTGTCGACCGACGCTTCACCGGCGTCGCGTGCCATCGCGTTGAGAGCCGACAGCCGGGCTTCACCCGAAGCGCCTGAGACCGGGGCCGAGAGAGACGATGGACGTGCGTACCACAGACAAGTCGAAGCTTCCGAGCCGCCACGTCACGGAAGGGCCTGAGCGGGCGCCGCACCGCTCGTATCTCTACGCCATGGGTCTCACCAAGGAACAGATTCACCAGCCGCTGGTGGGCGTCGCCTCGTGCTGGAACGAGGCCGCGCCCTGCAACATCTCGCTGATGCGCCAGGCTCAGGCGGTGAAGAAGGGTGTCGCCGCCGCCAACGGAACGCCGCGCGAGTTCTGCACCATCACCGTCACCGACGGCATCGCCATGGGCCATGCCGGCATGCGCGCCTCGCTGCCCTCCCGCGAAGTCATCGCCGATTCGGTCGAACTGACCATGCGCGGCCATGCCTACGACGCCCTCGTGGGCCTTGCCGGCTGCGACAAGTCCCTGCCGGGCATGATGATGGCGATGGTGCGCCTCAACGTGCCGTCGATCTTCATCTATGGCGGCTCGATCCTGCCGGGCTCGTTCCGGGGCAAGCCGGTGACGGTGCAGGACCTGTTCGAGGCGGTGGGCAAGCACGCCGTCGGCGACATGTCCCTCGACGACCTCGACGAGTTGGAACAGGTCGCCTGCCCCTCGGCCGGCGCCTGCGGCGCGCAGTTCACCGCCAACACCATGGCCACCGTCTCCGAGGCCATCGGCCTCGCGCTGCCCTACTCGGCGGGCGCCCCGGCCCCTTACGAGATCCGCGACAGATTCTGCATGACCGCGGGCGAGAAAGTGATGGAGCTCATCGCCAAGAACATCCGTCCGCGCGACATCGTCACTCGCAAGAGTCTCGAGAACGCCGCCGCCGCCGTCGCGGCCTCGGGCGGCTCCACCAACGCGGCCCTGCACCTGCCGGCGATCGCGCATGAATGCGGCATCAAGTTCGACCTGTTCGACGTGGCCGAGATTTTCAAGCGCACGCCCTACATCGCCGACCTGAAGCCGGGCGGACGCTACGTCGCCAAGGACATGTTCGAGGTTGGCGGCATCCCGCTGCTGATCAAGACGCTCCTCGACCACGGCTTCATCCACGGCGACTGCATGACGGTGACCGGCCGCACCATTGCCGAGAACATGGAAAAGGTCGCCTGGAACCCGGACCAGGACGTGGTCCGGCCCGCCAACGCGCCCATCACCGTCACAGGCGGCGTCGTCGGCCTGCGCGGCAACCTCGCGCCCCAGGGCGCCATCGTGAAAGTGGCCGGCATGTCTGAGGACAAGCAGGTCTTCACCGGTCCGGCCCGCGTGTTCGACGGCGAGGAAGCCTGTTTCGAGGCGGTCCAGAAGCGCACCTACAAGGAAGGCGACGTCCTCGTCATCCGTTACGAAGGCCCGAAGGGCGGCCCCGGCATGCGCGAGATGCTGTCGACCACCGCGGCCCTCTACGGCCAGGGCATGGGCGACAAGGTCGCCCTCATCACCGACGGCCGCTTCTCCGGCGCGACGCGCGGCTTCTGCGTCGGCCATGTGGGCCCCGAGGCGGCCATCGGCGGTCCGATCGGCCTGATCCGCGACGGCGACCTGATCACCCTCGACGCGATCAAGGGCACCCTCGACGTGGCGGTGACCGACGAGGAATTCGCCAAGCGCCGGGCCGAATGGACGCCGCGGACCAATACCGCGACCTCCGGCTATCTTTGGAAATACATGCAGACCGTCGGGCCTGCGGTGGACGGCGCCGTCACCCATCCCGGGGGCGCCGAGGAGATCCAGACCTATGCGGATGTCTAGGACTGACCTTCGCCGGCCCGTGCGGCCGGCAGGGGCCGATCCCGGTCGCGCCGCTCGTCGGGTGAGGCGATTGGGGGCGGCGCTCGGCCTGCTCCTCGTCGGCGCGACCTCGGCGCCGGCGCTGGATCCCGCCGCGCGCACACCCGTGCCCGCGACGGGCGGCTACCGCACGGCGCGCGAGGCCCTGCGTTCGGGCGTTCGCGACTACAATGCCGGCGACAAGGAAGGGGCCGCCCGCGCCCTTGAATACGCCGCCGGGCAGGGGCACGCCCTGGCGCTGTGGAAGCTCGGCCGCATGTATGCCGAGGGCGACGGCGTACCGCACGACGATTTGAAGGCGTTCGAATTCTTTTCGCGGATCGCCGACGACAACACCGATGACGGTCCGGACACCCAGAATTCCGGCGTCGTCGCCAGCGCCTTCACGGCGCTCGGCACGTATTTCCTCGACGGGATCAAGGGCACCTACGTGCGCCCGAACCCGGAGCGGGCCTACGACATGTTCAACTACGCGGCGTCGTATTTCGGCGACCCGAACGCACAATACAATCTGGCCCGCCTCTACCTCGAAGGCACGGGCGTCGATGCCGATCCGCGTCAGGCGGCGCGCTGGTTCAACCTTGCCGCCGAGAAGGGCCATGCTCCGGCCCAAGCCCTGCTGGGCGACCTTCTGGTGAACGGGCAGGGCGTTCCGGCGCAACGTGCCCGTGGCCTGATGTGGCTGTCGCTGGCGCGGGAATCGGCCCAGGGGCGCAAGGACGACTGGATCGTCACTCTCTCGGACAAGGCGTGGGCGACCGCCTCCGAGGAGGAGAAGGCCGCCGCCCAGGCTCAGGTTCTCCAGGCCCAGTCGCAGGTCACCGGGTCGTCGCGGCGCCGGCGTTAGGCCCGAGTAGCCGAGACTGCGGCCGAGGCCGGGCCATTGGCCCGGCGGGCACGATGGCTCAGTTGGTCGGCGCCGCGATCGCCGTCACGAAGGACGGACGTGCCAGCGTCGCGTCGATATAGGCCGCGAGCTTCGGCCAGCGACCGGCATCGACCGGCTCCTTGGCCAGTCGAAGGTTGTGGAAGGTCGTGGCGACCGCGATGTCGGCGATGCTAAAGGCGCCGCCCACGAGGTAAGGGCCGTCGATCTGGCTCTCCAGGTAGTCGTAGAGCTTCGGGAACTCGTCCGTCACCGCCTTCACTGCCACGGCCTCGTCGCCGGGCTTGCCCATGATGACAGGCTTCACGACGCGCTCGGCGAAGGGCTTGATCAACACCGCGAACAACTCGGTATCGCCAAACTTGTCGAACCAGACGGCACGTGCCCGCTCCTTCGGCGACTGTGGCCACAGGGCCGGATTCGGGTACTTGGCCTCGATGTAAGCCGAGATCGCCGTAGAATCGGCCAGACGAAAGCCGTCATCCTCGATCGCCGGGATCTTGCCGAGCGGGCTGCAAGCCTGGAACGACTCGTCCGGCGCGTGGAAGAAGACCGGCTTGTGCTCGAAGGCGATGTCCTTCTCGGCCAGCGTGACGAGAATCTTGCGGACGAAGGGCGAATAGCTCGTGCCGTAGAGAATCATGCGGTGAAACAACCTGTTGTGGCGGAAGGAAGAGGCTGGCCGTGATGGCTCATGCCGTCCGACGCCTCAGATAGGGCCGCGATCCCGTTCGATCACCCCATGCACGGCATAGCCGCGGAACCGTTGCGCGATCCGGGCGCGCCGCCGCGGCGGCCGCGCGACCTCACCGAGGGCCTCGGCGAGCCCCTGCCGCGGGGTCACGTCGAAGCCCGCGAGCCATCGGTTGAGCAGCCATCGGGCCGGCCTGGGCAAGCCGCCCTGATCGCCGAAATCCACCACGTGCAGGGCGCCGCCGGGGCCGAGATGACCGGCGGCCTCCGCGAGGACGGCGCGCCAGGGCGGGATCATGGAGAGGGCGTAGGAGATCACGATCCGGTCGAACTCCGCCTCCCCGAACAGGGCGGCGGGGTCGAAGGCGGTGGCATCGCCACGGGCGAGGCGGATGCGATGGGCGAATCCTGCGCGGGCGGTGGCACGCGCCGCCGTATCGAGCATCTCGGCCGAGACGTCGAGGCCGAAGCAGCGGGCATCCGGGTAGGTCCGGGCGATGCGCACGAGGTTGCGCCCGGTGCCGCAACCGATCTCCAGCACGCTGCCCCCGGCGGGAGGACGGAGATCGGCGACCATGCCGTCGCGGCCGAGGAGGTAGAATTTCCGGCTCGCATCGTAGATGTGCCGCTGGTGCCGGTACATCCGGTCCATCAGCCGCGCCGCCTCGCTCATGACGAGGCCAGCCGGTAGAGGTGGAACGCGCCGTAGATCGACGAGCGGTCCTGCTCGCCGAGGCGGCGGCTCTCTTCCTCGGCATAATCCCAGGCGCCGAGGATGGCATCCGGGACCCGGCCGGGGAGCCGGCGCTCGTCCGCCGCCGTCCGGAAGATCACGCGGGCGCCGGGCCGGGCCGCGCGGGTGATCTGGGTCCAGAGGTCGGTGAGGTCGGCATCCGTCATCCAGTCCTGCGCGTCGAGGAGGATGACGGCGTCGACGCTCGCGGCCGGGCTCGCGCGCAGGAACTCGGTCATCGATTGCTGGCGGAAGTCGAGGCGCCCGACGCGCTCGCGCAGGGCCGCATGGTTCCCGGCCTGGAGATAGGGCGGCAGCGACGCGTCGGGCGCGGTGTCGTAGGCACGGCCGAAGGCCTGCCAGGCGAAGTAATTGGAGCGGATCGGGAAGCCGCAGGCGAGCCGCTCCAGACGGTGGCGCAGGATTGCCGCCATCCCGCCCGGACCATCGCCGGCGAGGGCGACGTATTGCGCGGGCGGGATGCCGAGGCCGTAGAGCGAGGCCGGCTGGCGGATCAGCCAGCGGATGAAGGCCTTCTCGAACAGCGGCGCCAGTTCGGCCTCGAAGATCGCCCGCTGCTCCGCCATGTCGCGCGCCGTCAGCACGACGCCGAGGTCGCAGCCGTAGCGGCGGGCGAGCCAATGGCCCGCACCGATGAAACGGCCGAGAAGGCCGTAGCGGTAGAAGCCGTGCTCGAAGGCCGAGATGCGGCGGCGCCCGTCGAGGCGCCGCGCCTCCCAATAGGCGCGGGACGTGGCGTCGAGATGCGGGCGGATGGTCTCGTCGTAGGCGGCGACGTTCTCGGGCCGGGCAGGGCGACCGAAGAATCCGAAGAAGGCGGCATGGTCGGGCAGGTGCCGGAGGGCGGCGAGCTTGAGCTTGCCCAGGGCCACATGGGCACCGTTGAGGTCGACGGCGCTGATCCGGCCGGGATTGGCAGTGAGATAGGACAGGGCGTTGCAGCCCCCCGAGGCGATGGTGACGACATGGTCGTCCGGCCGCAGCCGGAGTGCTGCCATGTCGACCACGGGGTCTTCCCAGATCTGCGGATAGACGAGCCCGCTGAAGGCCGCCGTGAACAGGCGTTCCGACACTCCCGCCTTCGAGAAGGCCCGGTTGCGATGGACGGCCTGGGTGAGACCCAGATTCGTCTCGCGGCGGATGGCCCGTGCTGCGCGCGTCATGCGGGGTCTCGCGTCGCTGGTTGGCGTGATCGACGCCAGCGCCGTTACGGCATCCGCATGACCGCCCGGTGACGGAGGATCGTCTCCGGATGGCTCCGGCGATGGACGATCGCGTCTTCCCGACGGTCCCGCCCGGCGGGTTCATCCCATGCGAGCCTCGTTCAGCGCGGTCGCAACTCGATCGTCACCGGCACGTGGTCGGAGGGTTTTTCCAGGCCGCGCAGGTGCTTCTGGACGGAGGCCGACACCAGACGGTCTGCGGCCTGCGGCGAGAGCAACAGGTGGTCGATGCGGATACCCTGGTTCCGCTGCCAGCAGCCGGCCTGATAATCCCAGAACGTGTAGAGGCCGGGGGAGGGGTCGCAGGCGCGCAGGGCCTCGGTGAAGCCCTCCGCCAGGAGCGCGCGGAAGGCCGCGCGGGTCTCGGGCAGGAACAGTGCGTCGGTCACCCAGGCAGCGGCATCCGCCGCATCCTCGGGCTCGGGGATCACGTTGTAATCGCCCGCCAGCACCAGGGACTCCTCGTCGGCCAGGAGCGCACGCGCATGCAGCCGCAGCCGCTCCATAAAGCCGAGCTTGTAGGTGTATTTCGGCCCCGGCGTCGGGTTGCCGTTGGGCAGGTAGATCGAGGCCACCCGCACGGGCGCGACATCCTCCCCCGAGATCAGCGCCTCGATGTAGCGGGATTGCTCGTCGGTCTCGTCGCCGGGCAGGCCGCGGCGGACCTCGCTCATGGTGAGCGGCGCCCGCACCAGCAGCGCCACGCCGTTATAGGCCTTCTGCCCCAGGATCTCGACGGCATAGCCCGCTGCCTCGATCTCAGCGCGGGGAAAGCCCTCGTCCTGGCATTTCAACTCCTGCAGGCAGACCACGTCGGGCTTGGCCTCGTCGAGGAAGCCCACGAGATGGCCGACCCGCTGCTTGATCGAATTGACGTTCCAGGTGGCGATCCGCATGGGCTTTGAGATCCGGTCGGAGAGGGCCGACCGTCATCGGGCCTTCGCGCCGGGCTGGCAAGGCGTGGCGATCATCGGTCCCAGGCGATAGTCGACGCAGCGTAAGCGGCGGCACGGCGCGAAGAGCGCCGCGCGGAGCGGGCGTGTCAGGACGCATGTCCTGACACGCATCGAGCGGAGCGACAGCCTGAGCCCGCGGAGGCGGGCGCCGACGACTGAGGCCGTCGAGAAAGACAGGGCCATCGCTTCAGGCGATGGCCCTGGGAGGAGGAACACGGGATGTCCGACGGCTGGTTCACACCGATCCGGGCCTATTGCGAACGCGGCGATGCCGGCTTCTGGGCCGAACCGCTGAACGCCGCCTCGAACGCCGCGTTTCTCGTCGCCGCATTCCTGGCCTTCCGCCTCGTGGGCTCCGGCGCGCGGCGCGATCCGGCCGGGATGGCGCTCGCCGGGCTCGTTGCCATCGTCGGTATCGGCTCGTTCCTGTTCCACACCCTCGCCGTCCGCTGGGCGATGCTCGCCGACGTCATCCCCATCGCCCTCTTCATATACGCCTATTTCTTCCTGGCCCTGCGGCGCCTCCTTGGGCTCTCGATCGCATCGGCGATCCTGGCGACGCTCGGCTTTGCCGCTTTCTCGGCGGGACTGGAACCGGCCCTCGACGCGCTCGCGGGTCAATCGGTCGATAGACTGAGCAACGGCTCCATCGCCTACGCGCCCGCCATCTTGGCCCTGATCGGTGTCGCGGCCGGCCTGCTGATGCCCCAGACCTGTTCCCTCGGCCCGGCCCGGCGCCGCGCCGGCCTGTCGCTGCTGGCCATCGCCGCGATGTTCGCCCTCTCTCTGACCTTCAGGACCCTGGACGCCGCCCTCTGCCCAAGCCTGCCGATCGGCACCCACTTCCTCTGGCATGGCCTCAACGCCGCCGTCCTTTACGGCCTCATCGCCACCGCATGGCGCTTCAAAGCAGAGGGGGATGACCGGTGCCCCGCACCTTGAGGAGGCTGGCTCCATCGCTCTCCATCATGCCCGCTCGAAGCCGCATCGCGAGGAACCACGGGTTTTCTTCCGCAACTGGGCTTTCTTGCACCACACGGGGATTCGTTGCAGAAGAGCCGGCCGTTCGAAGGAGCGGCGTCGCGCACAGGCTTGAACGACGCGTTACCCGCGCTCGGCCGAGCGAAGTCAGATACGGATCGCGTCCATGTCACAGAGCCTCCGCCTCGGCGTCGCCGGTCTCGGCACCGTCGGTGCTTCCGTCGTTCGGATGGTGGCTCGCCGCGCAGAAGCCATCGCCGCCGCCACGGGCCGCGAGGTGCGCGTCACCGCCGTCTCCTCCCGCGACAAGACCCGCGACCGCGGCCTCGATCTCGCCGGCGTGACCTGGTTCGACGATCCCGTCGCCCTGGCCGCCTCGGGCGAGGTCGATTGCGTGGTGGAGCTCATCGGCGGCTCGGAAGGCCCGGCCAAGGCCACGGTGGAAGCCGCTATCGCGGCAGGCAAACACGTGGTCACCGCCAACAAGGCGTTGCTGGCCCATCACGGCGCGGCCCTGGCGAAAGCCGCCGAGGCGAAGGGCGTGACCCTCGCCTACGAGGCCTCCGTCGCCGGCGGCATCCCCGTCATCAAGGCGCTGCGCGAGGGGCTGACCGGCAATGCCGTGTCGCGCGTCTACGGAATCATGAACGGCACCTGCAACTACATCCTCACCCGGATGGAGCGGGAGGGCCTGACCTTCGAGGCCTGCCTCAAGGACGCGCAGGCTCTGGGCTATGCCGAGGCCGATCCGACCTTCGACGTCGAGGGTTTCGACACCGCCCACAAGCTCGCCATCCTGGTCAGCCTCGCCTTCGGCGTGGAGATCGACGCGGAAGGGGTCTCTGTAGAGGGCATTTCCGCGATCCAGCCGCTCGATCTGACCATGGCCGAGGAGCTCGGCTACCGGATCAAGCTGCTCGGCGTCGCGCAGGTGGCCGAAGGCGGCATCGAGCAGCGCGTCCACCCGACCATGGTGCCGAAATCCTCCGCCATCGCCCAGGTGATGGGCGTCACCAACGCCGTCACCATCGATGCGGACGCGGTGGGTGAACTCACCCTGATCGGCCCGGGAGCCGGCGGCGAGGCGACCGCCTCGGCGGCGGTGGCCGACATCGCCGACATCGCGGCCGGTGTGGCGCGCCCAACCTTCGGGCGCCCCGCCGCAAGCCTCGCCCCGTCCGAGCGCGTGGCGATGCAGCGGCACGAGGGCGGCTATTACATCCGCCTCACCGTCCACGACCGGCCCGGCGTCGCGGCCGGCGTCGCCACGCGGATGGCCGAGCGCGACATCTCCATCGAGAGCATCCTTCAGCGCCGCTCGGAAAGTGCTGCCACCAAGGACCCGCATGGCCGCTCCGGCCAGCCGGTGCCCCTGGTGCTGATCACCTACGCCGCCACCGAAGGGACCATCCGCGCGGCGCTCGACGCCATCGCGGCCGATGGCCTCCTCGCCGAGGCGCCGCAATTGATCAGGATCGAACGCGAATAAGTCGGTCGCCCATCGCGGCCCAGGCATCAATGAAGGGCGGGACCAGGATGGCGGACGACATCGTCGGGGGAGTGGGACGTCCGGTGTCCCGCACCATGAGCCTCGAACTGGCGCGGGTGACCGAACGCGCCGCCATCGCCGCCGCCCGCCTGCGCGGGCAGGGCCGGGAGAAGGAGGCCGACCAGGCCGCCGTCGATGCCATGCGGCACGAGCTCAACCTCCTTCCCATCAACGGGACCGTCGTCATCGGCGAGGGCGAGCGCGACGAGGCGCCGATGCTCTATATCGGCGAGCAGCTCGGCACCGGCGCCGGCCCGAAGGTGGACATCGCCGTCGATCCCCTGGAGGGGACGACCCTCTGTGCCAAGGACATGCCCGGCGCCATCGCGGTGATGGCCTTGGCCGAGCACGGGTCGCTGCTGGCGGCGCCCGACGTCTACATGCAGAAGATCGCCATCGGCCCCGGCTATCCCCAGGGTCTCGTCGATCTCGATGCGAGCCCGGCCGACAACATCGCCGCGCTCGCCCGGCACAAGGGCTGCGACCCGTCCGAGATCACCGCGATTATCCTCGACCGGCCGCGCCACATGGCCCTGGTGGCGGCCGTGCGCGAGACCGGCGCGGGAATCCGCCTGATCTCGGACGGCGACATCGCCGGCATCATCCACACGACGAGCCCCGACGAGACCGGCGCCGACATCTATCTCGGCATCGGCGCGGCGCCTGAAGGCGTCATCGCGGCCGGCGCCCTGCGTTGTATCGGCGGCCACATGCAGGGTCGCCTGATCCTCGACAGCCACGACAAGCGCGAACGCGCCGCGCGCATGGGCATCACCGATCCGAACCGCAAATACGAGCTCGCCGACCTGGCGCGGGGCGATGTGATCGTGGCCGCCACCGGCGTCACCGATGGCGCGCTCCTGCAGGGCGTGCGGTTCAAGTCCGGCATGATCGTGACCGAGACGGTGGTCTACCGCTCCGCCACCGGCACGGTCCGCCGCATCGTCGGCGAACATCGTCGGCCCGAACGGTTCGAGGCGTGAACGCCGTGTCGGATCTGACGATCCGCCCGGTACGGCCCGACGAGCGCGAGGCCTGGGAGGGCTTGTGGTCGGGCTATCTCGACTTCTATCGAGCCGCGATCGGCCCGGAGATGCGCGACCTGACCTGGTCGCGGCTGCACGATCCCCTCGTGCCGATCCATGCCCTGGTAGCCGAGGAGAAGGGTGCGATCCTGGGGCTCGTCCATTACATCTTCCACGCCTCGGCCTGGATGCGCGGACCCTACTGCTACCTGCAGGACCTGTTCACGGCGCCGTCGTCGCGGGGCAGGGGCGTCGCCCGCGCCCTGATCGAGGCAGTGTCGGCGGAAGCCCGTCACGCCGGCGCCGACCGCGTCTACTGGCTGACGATGGAGGACAACGCGCCGGCACGCGCGCTCTACGACAAGCTCGCCGACCGGCCGGGTTTCATCCAGTACCGGCGGATCCTGTCTCCGGGCTGAGCGGGCGATCCAGCGGTAGAGATCCGACATCGGAGTCTTGCTCCGACCATCCGAGCTAAGTCGCACGTGATCTATTCCCGGCCCGGTCCGACGTTGTCGGCGGCGAAGGCGTCCCGGCCGCCGAGGGGTTTCGGACGTCCCTCCGTGCTGTCGCGGGCGGTCTGGCGTTCCATCTCCGAATTGATCTCGGCGCCGAGCAGGACCACCACGATCGAGAGCCACATCCACGACATCAAACCGATGCCGGCGCCGAGCGATCCGTAGATGCGGTTGTAGCTGTCGAAGCTGGCGACGTACCAGGAGAACACCCCGGAGGTGCAGACCCAGAGAAACGCCGCCAGCGTACTGCCCCAGGTCACCCAGCGCCATTTCGCCCGGCGCCGGCTCGGGCCGTAGCGATAGATCAGCGACAGGCCCAGGCTCACCACGATCAGGATGACGGGCCACCGCGCCACGGACAGGATGGTATCGGCCAATCCCCCGAACCCGAAGCGTTCCATAATCGCGGGAAGGACGACGACCACGCTGATCGTCAGGAGGAGAAACGCCGCGCCGCCGAGGGTGAACAGGAAGGTCGTGACGTAGAACAGGAGCAGGCTCCGATCCTCCCGCTCCCGGTAGATGACGTTGAGGGCATCGAAGAGGGCGCTGACCCCGGAATTCGCGCTCCACAGGGCGATCAGCAGGCTGATCGTCGAGGTGAGACCGAGCGACCCGGTGCTGCGTTCGGCGATCCGCACCAACTGTTCGGACAACAGATCGAGGGCGGCAGCGGGGAGGATGTAAGTCAGAAGGCCGACATGCTGGCTGATCACGGCGGGATCGGAAAATACCCCGTAGATCGAGACCACGGCGACGAGACCGGGAAACACGGCGAGCAGGGCGAAGAAGGCGACGCCGCCAGCGGTGGTCAGCACGCGGTCCTGCGGTAGGGCCCACAGGACGCGCCAGAGGATGTCCTTCCATCCCGCCTCCGGAATGTCGGAGGGGCGGCTCGCATCGCGGCCGCGGTCGGGCTCCCGTGCCCGCTGCCGTGCCGTCTCCAGGGCCGCTTCGTCCTGCGAACGCGTTCCCACCGAGCGCCAGTCGTCTCCCTCGTCGACGTCCTGGGCCATGGCTACGTCTCTGTGGAGGCCGGCTGCACCTGCTCAGGCTGCAAGTGACCGACCGGCAAGCGTGAGGAGCGGACGGTCAGCCGCGATTTCAGCTTATGGCATCAGGCACGGAGGTCCATCGGCTTTCGAGAAAACCCATGCGTGGACAAACTGCTCATGGGCAGAACCAACTGATCGGGCCTGCTACGAACGCTTGTGCCGGGTCTGACGCGGATTCACGACAGCCGCCTATCGCTCGGTCAGCGCCGCCTTGATGCGGTCGAGGTCGAGGGCGCGCCGTTCGGTCTGGATCTGCAGGCATTCGCCGCTGAGCGGGCCGATGATCGAGCCGCCGGGATAGACGAGGGACGGCCAGTCGCAGGCCTTGTCGCGGAACGCGATCCAGGCCCGCTGGGCGTCGCGCAGGGAAAGGTTGGCGCTCTCGCTCATGGCGGCGCCCACATCCTTGTAGGTCCGGTTGAGCCGCGTATCCCAGGCCGCGATCTCGCGGGCGTAGCATCCGTTCATGCCCATGGTGGACGAGCCCGAACCGTCCGGCGCATCGATGCAGGGCTGGGAGACGCGCCCGATACAGGACAGGCGCGCGCCATCGTCCTTGGCGGATGCGACGCAGCGTTCGATCGCGGCGAGGTCAAACGAGGCCTGACGGCCCGTATCGGTCTGGGCGAGGGCGCCTCCGGCCGACGACAGCGCCAGCATCGCCAAGGCGGCGATGCCGTTCGAGAGACCTCGGTGCATGGTGCGAGCTTCAATTGAACAGCGACCCGACGCCGCCGGAGACGCGCCCCAGACCCTGCTTGGCCACCGGATTGCCCGGCTCCAGCTGGGCGGCACGCTGGTAGCTCTCCATCGCCTCCTTCTTGCGGTTCGTCTTCTCGTAGGCGAGACCGCGATAGGCCCAGGAGCTGGCGTCCTTGTTGTTGACGTTGAGGGCTGCGTTGTAGTCTTCGATCGCCTTGTCGAACTGGTTCGTGGCGATGAGGCTCTGGCCCCGGGCGGCGTAAGGGGCCGCGACGAAGGGATTGCGGTCGATGGCGGCGTCGAAATCGCCGATGGCCTGGGTGTTCTGGCCCTGCCGCTGACGCACGAGGCCGCGGGCATGATACGCCTCGGCCGATTCCGGCGTCAGGCGGATCGCCTGGTTGAGGTCCGACATCGCCCCATCGAGATCGCCCTGGGCGCGCAGCACGTTGGCGCGGCCGATATAGGCGGGTCCGTAGTTCGGATCGGCCGAGATGGCCTTCGAGAAGTCGGCGAGCGCCGCGTCGTTGCGGCCGGTCTGGCGATAGGCCAGCGCCCGGTTGTAGTAGCCGGAGGCCGAGTTCGGGTCGATCTGCACGGCCTTCGTGAAGTCGCCGATGGCGTCGTTGAACTGGCCCGAGCGGGCATAGGCCGCGCCGCGGGTGACGTAGGCGCCGGCATCGTTGGGATTGCGCTGGATCACCTCGGTGAGCGAGGCGATGTTGACGCTGGTGGCGCCGGTGGCATCGGTCTCGACCACGGCGAACTGGCGCGTCGCCGCAGCCCCGCCACCGCCGTAGGTCTCACACCCGGCCAAAGCCGCCGCGATCGCCACGGCCCCGACCAGACCCGCCTTCGCGCGCGGCACTACAAACGTCATTGCCCCTCTCCCCTCGGGATCGCCATGCCCCCCGAGGCACGCTCCCGTCCGCTGCAATCGATCATCCCATCCATCGTGGCGCCTCGAAGCGCTTTGGATGCCGGACAAGACGACGAGTGCCGGCACAGTCTCGCATCGCGGTGAACACGCGCTTAAAACCCGCCGGCTCACCCGCTGAAGCGGCGCGATGTGGCGAAGGTAAGGCTCGCTTCCGCGCGGGGTCGCGAAGGCCGTCCGGCGGGGCACGGGGAGGACAGACTGTGTCCGACAAGACGCAGTTTCGACGCCCTCGCCGATGGTCACGGGGTTACCCCGCCATAGCTCGATCGGCCGTCTCGGACAGACGCCCGGTGCCCGAATCGACAATCGTGATGGGCGGTTGTCCCGCCCGCCCGGCTCCGGGCGTCGTGTGCGGATCGGCGACAGGGGACGGATCGACGGAACAGGGGCGAGCATGGCGAAGGGGTCCTTGCGGCCCTTGCCCTGCTCGACCCGGATCAGATCGCGCTTGCCCGGCCGATACGACCGGCAAGCCCTATCGCGCCTTTATTTCCTGCTGAATATTTGTGATCGCGCGTTCCGAATGCTCGACCAGAATACCCTTCACGGACACAGGCGTCGCCGCCCATGCCACTGCCGCCAGGAACACCATCGCCGCGATCGCGTAGGCAAACGTTTCCATGATCCCGAGCCAGCCCAACAGCAATGGAACGAGGCTGATGACGAATGCAGCTCCAACATTCTTCGATATGTATAGTATCGATACGAAACAAATGAGCCCCAGAGCAATAGGTTTAGCGAATGCGACGATTGTCCGTTCCACGGCAATATCCCTCAGATAAACTACGTTTATTGGCATGCCCATCTGGAATGAGTCCTGAAACTCAGCTTCCAGCGGCGGCATCAAGACAATACAATATGTTCCGTTAAATGTCTGTGAAATAAAACGTATTCATTTCGAAACCGACGGATTCACACAAGATAACAAGAGGCGTCTCAAATTTCGTACCAGTATAGATGTACCAGCGGCTTTACCACCTCAAGGTCTCGAGTCATCGTCAGCGCCGGATAGCGCGAACCGAAGATAAAACTGGCCTAGGAATGACCTGAATGCCTCGACGCCTCGGCCTGCCTGATCAGATCCATGACGTCTTCAGGCGATTGACTGACGTTGTCGGAGATCGGTCCTACCGTAGCTCCAGCGCTGGATTGTCAGACATACCTCAATCCGGAGCCGGCATGAGACGCCGTGACACCAATCAAGAGAAACGTATTGACGTTACATCTTGAGCAGATCTCTTCGTCAGTTTGATCTAAGCCATAAAATCATTCCTGCCTATAGCTTCTATCTGACGTTGAATTTTGTCTCGTCGTCGATTTCAGCAACGCCGCGATGATGATGCTCGTTCGGTATTTCTTCATGCCGCGCGGATCGACGGCCCAACGACCAAGGTTGCGCAAGACTAGGCGACAATTAACCCACGAATGATCTCAATCATTCGCAACCCCATTTGAAGACCGAGAACGATTTTTACGACCACCGCGCTAATTGATGATTTCAACGACAAACTAAAAACAGCTTTTCTTCTCAACCACACCTGAAATTATAGCTGCCGACGACACACATCGAC
This sequence comes from Methylobacterium sp. W2, assembly GCF_020662345.1. Lineage (GTDB taxonomy): Bacteria > Pseudomonadota > Alphaproteobacteria > Rhizobiales > Beijerinckiaceae > Methylobacterium. Next base: position 40,331 of record NZ_VMOA01000032.1, read on the forward strand.
TCATCAGCGCAGCTCGCCCTTGCTTAAATATCACCATCGAACAACCAAGGATCTGTCTCAATAAAACGCAGTTTTATACCAACAAGACGGCCACTTAAGCTTAAACAACCAAATAGACATCGCACCAATCAGCAGTGACGTGTTTCAATCATCATGAATCGCGCAAGGAGCGAGCTGCGTCAGTCGCAATACCGGCATCGAGCGACGCGGGTCAATGTGCAGGAATTGTCTCTCCGTCCCAAAATCATGGTTCGGGACACCTGCGCGTGAGACGCTTAGCGTCTTCGCAGGCCATGAACGACCGACATCCCGATCACAACTTACGCAATCGAACGCAACGCAACGTACGGAAATCAATCAGGTGATCGGTTGTTGTGCGTTCTGATCATGATCACGGGATCGAATACGCTCGATGTAACAGCACGATGAGATGCGCCGCTCCGCGCAGCCGTCCGTCGCCGGCCGTGAGGTCCCATCGAGCGATATCAGGAGTTGTGCGTGTCTACCGCCTCGAAGGTGCTGACGGTTGTTGAGACGACGAAGCCCGTCAAGCCTGTCCAAGCCTTCGAGTTCTGGCGAAACGCCGCGTTGAAGAATGTCGGCATCGTGGACCGGTCGGATCCCCACGAAGCGTTCTCCGCCAACCGGTTGGCCGCTCTTTCAACCCACACGACATTGCTTCTCACGGAGAGCAGTCCGGTGAGCGTCGAGGGCGATCTGCGCCATGTTCGGCGGGCCGGCCGCGACGAGGTCGTCGTCAGCTTCTTTCTGGCGGGACACGGCTACCTCGAACAGGGCCATTGCGGTCACGTGGTCGGCGTCGGGGATATCGGCTTCCTCCGACTCGACCGCCCCTTTGCCGTGGGAGGGCTGTCGCCGTATCGGGAGATCCGTTTCAGCGTTACCAGGTCGGATTTCGAAGCACGGGTCGGGAATGCCGACGCCCTGGCCGGCCACCACATCCGCGCGAGCCCCTCCACCGAATTGCTGACGACCTACATGCACGATGTCGCGCGATCCGCCACGGGGATGTCGGAGGCCGAGGCCGGGATCGCGATCGAGGGCGCGCTTCACATCGTGCGCTCGCTCGTCGGAGGCCAGGACGATGGGGATCGGGCTTCGTCCGAGGTTCTCCGGTCCCTCGCGCGCGTGCATATCCAACGGCATTCGCACGACCCATCCTATGGACCTCAGGCGATGACCGCGGCGCTCAACGTCTCGCGCTCGAAACTCTATCGTGCCTTCGCCGACGGTGAAGAGATCGCTGCCGAGATCCGCGATGCCCGGCTGGACCGCGTCCATCGCCGGCTGACATCGGCCTTCAACGACCGCACGCCCATCAACGTCTTGATACCTGCGTGCGGCTTCACCGATGCGCCCAGCTTCAGCAAGGCTTTCCGGCGGCGGTTCGGCATGTCGGCAAAGGACGCCCGCGCCCTTCGGCGAGGTTGATCCGTCCTCACGAAGCCGGGATCACCCGCGTGACATGGCCCATCTTGCGGCCGGGCCTCGCGTCGCCCTTGCCGTAGAGATGCAGATGCGCGCCGGGTTCAGCCAGCAGGGCCTGCCAGGCGTCGATGTCGTCGCCGATCAGGTTCCGCATCTCGACGGAGGCGCCGGCGACGCGGGAGGCATCGCCCAGGGGCCAGCCGCAGACGGCGCGGACATGCTGGGCGAACTGCGACGTCACCGCCCCTTCGATGGTCCAGTGACCGGAATTGTGCACCCGCGGCGCGATCTCGTTGACGATCAGGTGCTCGCCGACCTCGTCGCGCACGAGGAACATCTCAACGGCGAGGATGCCGACATAATCCAGTGCCTCGGCGATCCGCCGGGCGATCTCCACCGCGTTCCGGGCGGTCTCGTCCGACAGGTTCGGGGCCGGCACGCGGGTGAGGGCCAGGATGTGATCGCGGTGCTCGTTCTCGCACAGGTCGAAAGCCGCGAAGCTCCCGTTTGGGGAACGGGCCGCCACCACCGAGACCTCACGCTCGAATGGCACGAACCCTTCGAGGATGAGCGGCGCGCCGCCGAACTCGGCGAAGATCGCGTTCCGGTCGCCCTCTTCGGCAGTGCGGATGATGCGCTGGCCCTTGCCGTCGTAGCCGAAGCGCCGGGTCTTCAGCACGGCCGGCAGGCCGATCGCCTCCAGGGCGCGGGCGAGGTCGTCCGGCGTGTCGACCTGCCGGAACGGCGCGGTGGCGATTCCGAGGCCGTTGATGAAGCTTTTTTCGGAGAGCCTGTCCTGCGTCGTGGACAAGGCATCGGCGCTGGGACGAAGGGGAGCATGGCGCGCCAAGAGGTCGGCGGTCTGGCGCGGGATGTTCTCGAACTCGTAGGTCACGGCATCGACGCTCGCCGCGAAGCGGGCCAGCGCCTCGGTATCGTCGTAGGCGGCGCAGGTCGTCTCCGCCGCCACGTCGAAGGCCGGGCTCGCCGCGTCGGGTGCGTAGACATGGACCTTGAGGCCGTAATTGGCCGCGGCCAGCGCGATCATGCGGCCGAGCTGGCCACCGCCGACGATGCCGAGGGTGGAACCGGGCGCGAGGGAGATATCGGTCACGGAATCTGTGTCTCCGGCCTTTCGGCCACGGATGCGGTCTGCGCCGCCCGCCACGCATCGAGGCGCTCGGCGAGGGCGGTGTCGGTCAGCGCCAGGACGGCGGCGGCGAGGAGGGCGGCGTTGACGGCTCCGGCCCTGCCGATGGCGAGGGTGCCCACGGGAATGCCGGCCGGCATCTGCACGATGGAGAGCAGGCTGTCCTGGCCGGACAGGGCTTTCGATTCCACCGGTACGCCGAAAACCGGCAGCGGCGTCATCGACGCGGTCATGCCGGGCAGATGCGCGGCCCCGCCGGCGCCGGCGATGACGACCTTGTAGCCGGCCTGCTTCGCACCCTTGGCGAAGGCGACCAGGCGATCCGGCGTGCGATGGGCGGAGACGATGAACGCCTCGTGCGGCACGCCGAGGGCGTCGAGGGTGTCGGCGGCATGCTGCATGGTCGCCCAGTCCGACTGGCTTCCCATGATGATCGCGACCGGGGGCGCTCCCGCCATCGTCGTCACTTCCTTCCCGAGACGATCACGGCCGCCTGGTCCTGCACGGCCGGGTCAGGGCCAAGAACTCTCGGTGGCGCGATCCCGGGACGCATCCGGCGACCCGATCTTGCCGCATACGCGGGCGCGCGCTCGCCCGCAACCCGGCGCTCGGGTCAAGCCACCGCTCAGGCGATGATGTCGGGCGTGATCTGGTCCTCGATATAGGAGATCCTGTCCCGAAGGCCGAGCTTGCGGCGCTTGAGGCGCTGGATCTGCAGCTGGTCGCCGGCGACGCTGAGCTCCAGGGCGTCGATGGCCCCGTCGAGGTCGCGATGCTCCTGGCGGAGCCGCGCCAGTTCCTCGACGAATTCTGCGGTCCCGTTATCCTCGAACTCACCCGCCATCGCACCTGCAGCCCCGACACGCACCTGACTGAAACCATGCGGCACGGGCGCTTCTGCGGCAAGGCGGTGCCCGCAATTGGCTCTGGAAGACGCTTCTTCCACGGGGGCCGGCTCCGCCGATCGTGATTAACCAATGTTGCCCGGGGGCCGATTTCGGTTTCGACAGCCGGCTCATACTATGCCAATCTACCTGAGTCGGAACGAGACAGGAGAAACGACTCATGTCGCTGCAGACGCATCTGAGCCAACTCGCCCTCAAGCACGAAGCTCTCGAGCGAGAAATCCATTCCGCGATTCAAAGCCCGTCCGAGAACGATCTACGGATCGCAGAATTGAAGCGACGCAAACTTCACCTGAAGGACGAGATCAATCGGCTTCGTGCCGATACGGACTCGGTGCATTAGCCTGCTCCCCATCATTCCCCTTCCTTGACTTGACCTTTGCCGCCGCGCTGCCCAGCGCGGCGGTTTTCGTTTGTATCGCCATCCCGTGTCTCGTCTTGCCTTGTGTGGTCTTACGCAGGTTGGGCTACAGTCCCTCGAGACGCCGGCATCTTCAGACCGGCCGCCCGGGGACGAACCGCCATGCAGACTGCTGCGACACCTCCCGATTCGACTGAAGGGACGGCTGCCTACGGCCCGATCCACGCCGCATCCCTCACCGATCCCGAAGGTTTCTGGCTGAAGGCCGCTGCCGCCCTCGACTGGGAGACCGCCCCGTCGCGCGCCTTCGACCCGGAGGCCGGCGCCTATGGACGCTGGTTTCCCGATGCGAGGCTGAATGCCTGCCACAATGCCGTCGACCGGCACGTGGCGATGGGGCGGGGCGAGCAGGCGGCGATCCTGTACGATTCGCCCATCACCGGGACGAAGCGCACGATCAGCTACGCAAGCCTGCAGGACGAGGTGGCGACGCTCGCCGGCATCCTCGCCCTGCTCGGCGTAGAGAAAGGCGACCGGGTCGTCATCTACATGCCGATGATCCCCGAAGCCCTGTTCGGGATGCTCGCCTGCGCGCGCCTCGGCGCGGTCCATTCGGTGGTGTTCGGCGGGTTCGCCGCCAACGAACTCGCCATCCGCATCACGGACGCCGCCCCGAAAGTGGTGCTTGCCGCCTCCTGCGGCATCGAGCCGAGCCGGGTCGTGCCGTACAAGCCGCTGCTCGACGCAGCGATCGCCGCCTCGCCGCACAAGCCGGACGCCTGCCTCATCCTCCAGCGCCCCCAGGCCGAGGCAGGGCTGGTGGAAGGGCGGGACCGCGACTGGGCCGAGACCGTAACCCGCGCGAAGGCCGCCGGGATCAGCGCCGAATGCGTCCCTGTCGCGGCCACCGACCCGCTCTACATCCTCTATACGTCGGGCACGACGGGCAAGCCCAAGGGCGTGGTGCGCGATACCGGCGGCTACTGCGTCGCGCTGTCGTGGTCGATGCCCAACCTCTACGACGTGAAGCCCGGCGAGGTGTATTTCTGCGCCTCCGATATCGGCTGGGTGGTGGGCCATTCCTACATCGTCTACGCCCCGCTGCTGCACGGCTGCACCACCGTGCTCTACGAGGGCAAGCCGGTGGGCACGCCCGATGCCGGGGCGCTCTGGCGGGTCGCGGCCGAGTATGGCGTCGCCTGCCTGTTCACGGCGCCGACGGCTCTGCGCGCGATCAAGAAGGACGATCCGCGGGCCGAACTCGTCGCCTCTTACGACCTCTCCGGCTTCCGCTCCCTATTCCTCGCCGGCGAGCGCGCCGACCCGGATTCCGTGGCCTGGGCCGAGCGTGCGCTCGACCGGCCGGTCATCGACCATTGGTGGCAGACCGAGACCGGTTGGGCCATCGCCGGCAATCCGGTGGGGGTCGGGATGCTACCGGTCAAGCACGGCAGTGCCTGCGTGCCGATGCCGGGCTACGACCTCGCCGTTCTCGACGAGGCCGGCAAGCCGCTGCCGCCCGACACGATGGGCACGATCGCCCTACGGCTCCCGCTCCCGCCCGGCTGCCTCCCGACCCTGTGGGGTTCCGACGAGCGCTTCCGCCAGAGCTACCTCACCACCTATCCCGGCTGGTACGACACCTCGGATGCCGGCATCGTCGATGCGGACGGCTACGTCACCGTGCTGGGGCGCACCGACGACATCATCAACGTCGCCGGACACCGGCTCTCCACCGGGGGGATGGAGGCGGTCCTGGCCGCCCATCCGGATGTCGCCGAATGCGCGGTCATCGGCATCCGCGACGCGCTGAAAGGCGAACAGCCCTGCGGCTTCGTGGTGCTGAAATCCGGCGTCTCCCGCGATACCGCCGAGATCGAGCGCGAACTCGTCGCCTCCATCCGCGAGCGCATCGGCCCCGTGGCGGCGTTCAAGCTCGCGCTCACCGTGGCGCGGCTGCCCAAGACCCGCTCGGGCAAGATCCTGCGCGGCACCATGAAAAAGATCGCCGACGGCGAAGCCTGGACCACCCCGCCCACCATCGACGACGCCGCCGTTCTGGACGAGATCGGCGAGAGTTTGAAGGGGAGGGGGATCGGAGCCTGAGCGCGTCCTTCCCCGGACGGGTGGAGCGCCAGCGGAACCCGATCCGGGGGCCAGCGAAAAAAGACGCGCAGTGCCCTGCTCCCGGCGGCACCGGGGGGAGCCGCTGACGCGGCACGCCTTGCGCCGGATCCCGGATCACCCGTCAGGGACGCCCACTGGGCTCACCCATCTGCTCGAAGGCGGTTCCTCTGTCCAGGAGGGTCTTCGGTATGAGGCGCGACCGGCTCCCTCTCCTGGAAGGAGAGGGCTGGGGTGAGGTGTGGTCCATCTCCGGAAGGGTCACACACCTCACCCTGTCCCTCTCCTTCCAGGAGAGGGGACCCGCGCATCCCGCGAGATGTGTGAATATCGTAGCCGGAGACGCTCTGGGCGTCCGGGAAACACGGATGTGGCCCGTCCATCCCTGGCGCCGGGGACGCGGGTGCTCCATCTAGGCTGTCAGCCAAGATCGGAGCCCGCACATGACCGCACGCCTGTTCGAGCCCCTGTCCCTCGATGGCCTGACGCTGCCCAACCGCATCATCGTCGCCCCCATGTGCCAGTATTCGGCCCATGCGGGACAGGCGGGCGACTGGCACCTGATGCATCTCGGGCAACTTGCCATGTCGGGCGCCGGCCTGCTGATGCTGGAGGCCACCGCGATCTCGCCGGAGGCGCGGATCTCGCCCACCGATCTCGGGCTCTATTCGGACGAGACCGAGCTGGCGCTGGGCCGGGTCCTCGACGCGGTGCGGCTCCGTGCGCCGATCCCCATCGCGATCCAGATCAACCATGCCGGCCGCAAGGCCTCGAGCCGGGCGCCCTGGGACGGCGGCTCGCAGATCGATCCCGAAGCGCCCGACGGCTGGCGCACCGAGGCGCCCTCGGCCGTTCCCCATGGCGAGGGCGAGGTGCCGCCCCATGCCCTCGATGCGGAGGGGCTGAAGCGCATCCGCGACGGGTTCGTGGAGACGGCCAAACGCGCGCTGCGCATCGGGATCGACGGGTTCGAACTCCACGGCGCCCACGGCTACCTGCTGCACCAGTTTCTCTCGCCGCTCTCCAACCAGCGCACGGACGATTATGGCGGCAGCCTCGCGAACCGGATGCGCTTTCCGCTGGAATGTTTCGAGGCGGTGCGCGAGGTGGTGCCGGCGGCCAAGCCGGTCTGGATGCGGGTCTCGGCCACCGATTGGGTCGAGGGCGGCTGGACCCTCGACGAGACGGTGGAACTGGCCCATGCGCTCAAGCGGCGCGGCTCGGCGGCGATCCACGTCTCCACCGGGGGCCTCTCCACCCGCCAGGAGATCCCGCTCTCGCCCGGCTATCAGGTCCCCTTCGCCGAGCGGGTGAAGGCCGAGACCGGGCTCACCACCATCGCGGTCGGTCTCATCACCGAGGCGGCGCACGCGGAATCGATCCTCGCCGAGGGCAAGGCCGATGCCGTCTCGCTCGCCCGCGCCATGCTGTACGATCCGCGCTGGCCGTGGCATGCGGCGGCCGAACTCGGCGCCCAGGTGAGCGCGCCCAAGCAGTACTGGCGCTGCCAGCCGCGCCAGTTCAAGACCCTGTTCCGCGACACCCAGTTCGGGCAACGCTGACCCGATTTCAGGCAATGAACATGGACGACGACATCACGACGATCACGGTGCAGCGCGTGCGCTACGACGAGGAGAACGGCATCAGCCTGATCTCCGGCGCGGACGACGAGGAGGAGCCCGCCGGCTACTTCATCATCCAGATCGAGAAGGGCGATCCCGACGGGCCGCTCATCGAGATTTTTGGCGAGGACCTGACCCAGTCCGATGGCGTCACGGCCCTGGAGATCGGCGTGCGCCACCTGCACTTCAGCTTCGAGCCGACGAGCCTGATCGGGGCGGAGATGCCGGTGGTGCGGATCGAGTCGATGACAGAGATCGCCGAACTCGCCAAGGCGCGGCTCCGCGTCGCCTTCGGCAAGCGGGCGCGGCTGGCCTGATCGGCGGATCCTACTTCGCCACCGCTCCCACCAGCGGCCCCAGCGGCCGGCTGATGTCGGCGCGGTTGATGCCCGGCGCGTAGAGGCTGGACACGCTGCCGTCGAGGAACAGGGCGTTGGCGCAGCCGAGCGTGTCCTTGAACAGCCGGGCGAAGGAACCGAAGGTCACGGGGCGCTCGGAGATGGCGAAGATGGCGGTGCGGCCGTCGTCGCGGACACCGACCCCGTTGCGGATCTTCTGGCTCGGCCCGTCGGTGGAGATCTTCGGGTGGATCTTGCCGTCGATCACCAGCATCGGCCCCGATTGGGTGGCGAAATCCGGCTTGATCTTCTGGCGCAGGTAGCGGGCCGTGTCGGCGACCCCGGCGCGCTCGCCCTTCACATAGAAGATGCCGTTGGGCTTGAGGTGGAAATTGCCCGGCCCGTTGGCGGTAGAGACGCCCTTCATCTCGCGCCCCTCCTCCACATAGAGGCCCACCGGCGCCTGGCCCTTGTCGTACATGCCGCCATTCATGGCGAAGCTGAGCTTCGGCCCCATCTTCTCGCCCAGCGTCGAGAGCGAGGAATAGGGCAGGCCGTCGGCGCCGAGCCAGAACACCCGCACCCGCTCGCGGCGCAGATCCACCGTGCACACCGTGAAGGTCTCGCCCTCGGACTGCACCGCCTTGCACGGCGACGTCACGGCGGGCGCGGCGAGAGCGGGCAGGGGAGCGAGACCCGTCGCGGACGCGAACAGCATGAGTCCGGCAAAAGCGCGGCGCAGTGACATCATCGTTGAATCCCGAGGCGGAGCCATCATCCGCCCTCCCGTGCGGACGAGGTGGCGCGTGGTGTCCTCGCCCGAAACGGGAGGCGTTTTCAAGGGTCGCCGCCCCGACCCGTCACCAAGCTGTGATCGGCTGGCAGGGTGCACGACAAAATGTGCCATGAACCGTTTGTGGAGCCTGGGCGTTCTACAACCACTGGGGACAAGAACCTGTCTTTGGAGACAAGACGATGAAACGCATTGTTCTGGCAGCGACCGCAATGGTCGGCGCGCTGGCGATGATCCCGGCGACGGCGGAAGCCCGCGGCGGATGGGGTGGCCACGGTGGCTTCGGCCATGGTGGCGGATTTGGCCATGGCGGCGGATTCGGCCGAGGTGGTTTCGGCCACGGCGGCTTCGGTCATGGCGGCTTCGGCGGATATCGCGGCGGCTTCCGGGGCGCGGGCTTCGGCGGCTATCGCGGCGGCTGGGGCGGACATCGCGGCTACGGCTGGCGGGGCGGTTACGGCCGGGGCTACGGTTATGGCCTCGGTGGACTCGGCCTCGGCGTGGGCCTCGGGCTCGCCGCCGGCGGCCTTTATGGCGGCTACGGCGGTTATGGCGGATACCCGGCCTATGGCTATGGCTACGCTCCTGCGGCCTATGGCGGATACGGCGGCTACGGTGGCGGATGCTACACCGTCCCGCGCACCCGCTGGACCCCCTACGGTCCTCGCCGCGTCCTGATCGAGCGCTGCTACTGAGCGGTTCCGCTCAAGGAGAACTCTCTCGGAAGGGGTCGCCTCGGCGGCCCCTTTTTCCATTTAATCGGCCACGTCATCGCCGGCCCTGCTCGTCCCGCCGCATCGGCATGGCATCGATGGTGGAGAACAGGCGGGCGGCCGGGATCGGCACGGCCTCGCTGAGCTTCGCCCCGCCGTCCTTGCCCACAAGCACGACGCGGAAGTCCCGGGCGCCGATCCCGAACCGGGCGCGGATGCGATCCGCCTCGGCACCCGTCCCGATCGCCTCCACCAGGACGAGGTCGCGCTCCGCGTAATCCGCTCGTCTCGCCCGCGCCTCTCGCCTCTGCGCCTCGATGCGCGGATCTCCGCTCTCCGGGGCCACGATCAGGAGAACCCGCGACGTCCAGCGATGGGCGGCGAGGGGGTCGTCGGCCAAAGCCGGCGTCGCTGAGCCGGACATCGCGGCGAGGGCGGCGAGCAGGAGCGGGCGGTTCATCGGATCGGTCCAATCGCGGGCGAGGCAGGAACAGCCCTTGCGCGTCAACGCCCCGCGGCGCAGGCGGTGCCTCGGCCTCACAGGCGGAACACCGGCGCCCGATCGGCCTTGTCGACATGTCCCCCGAGGCTCGAACGCCCGTCCAGAAAAACTGTCCTTTCAACCGGAGCGTCAGATCATGGTCGCCGTGAACCGCAGCATCGTCCTCGCCTCCCGCCCGCACGGAGAGCCGACCGCCGCGCATTTCCGGCTCGAAGAGAGCCGCACCCCGACGCCGGGGGAGGGGGAGGTGCTGCTGCGCAACCGCCTCCTCTCCCTCGATCCCTACATGCGGGGGCGGATGAGCGCGGCGAAATCCTATGCCGAGCCCGTCGCCATCGGCGCCACCATGGTCGGAGCCACCGTCGCGGAGGTCGCGGCCTCGCGGCATCCGGATTTCCATGAAGGCGACGTGGTCACCGCCTTCGGGGGCTGGCAGGACTTCGCCGTCTCGGATGGCCGTGGCCTGCGCAAGCTCGATCCCGACGCTGCACCGGTCAGCACGGCGCTCGGCATCCTCGGCATGCCGGGCATGACCGCCTATACCGGCCTCCTCACCATCGGCCAGCCGAAGGCGGGGGAGACCGTGGTGGTGGCCGCTGCCGCCGGGCCGGTGGGCTCCCTCGTCGGCCAGATCGCCAAGCTGAAGGGCGCGCGCGCGGTCGGCATCGCCGGCGGCCCTGAGAAATGCGCCTATCTCACCGACGTGCTCGGCTTCGACGCGGCCGTCGATCACCGCACCGACGACCTCCCCGGTGCGCTCGCCGCCGCCTGCCCCGACGGGATCGACGTGTATTTCGAGAATGTCGGCGGCGCGGTGTTCGACGCGGTGCTGCCGATTCTCAACGACTTCGCCCGCATCCCCGTCTGCGGCCTCGTCTCGGGCTACAGCCTCACCGAACTACCGCCGGGGCCGGATCGCAGCCCCGTCATCATGCGCGCCATCCTGACCAAGCGTCTGACCCTGCGCGGCTTCATCGTGTGGGATTTCGCCGAGCAGGAGGCGGAGTTCCTGAGCGAGGTCGGAACGTGGCTGCGCGAGGGCCGCATCCAGCACCGGGAGGACATCGTCGACGGGTTGGAGGCGGCGCCGGAGGCGTTCATCGGACTGCTGAAGGGCCGGAATTTCGGCAAGATGCTGGTGCGGATCGCATGAGCGGCCGGCGCGCGATCCTTGCGCGCCAAAACGAACAAATGTAGAACATCAGCCTGTGATCGGTGGGGACAAATTCGACCCGGCGATTGCCGCCCGGCGAGCCGAAGCTCATGAAGGGCAGACGAGACGGCTGGCACAGGAAGCGGCCGTCGGTGAGATCGATCGAGAGGAGAGCGGCATGGCCGGCAGCGTCAACAAGGTGATTTTGGTGGGCAATCTCGGGCGCGACCCCGAGACCCGGCGCCTCGCCTCCGGCGATCCCGTGGTCAACCTGCGCATCGCCACGTCCGAATCCTGGAAGGACAAGGCGTCGGGCGAGCGCAAGGAAAAGACCGAGTGGCACGCGGTCGTGATCTACAACGAGAACCTCGCCCGCGTGGCCGAGCAATATCTGCGCAAGGGCTCGAAGGTCTATATCGAGGGCCAGCTCCAGACCCGGAAATGGGCGGACCAGTCCGGCGTGGAGAAATACACCACCGAGGTGGTGCTCCAGCGGTTCCGCGGTGAGCTGACGCTCCTTGATGGACGCAGCGGTGGCGGCGGAGAGATGGGCGCCGACGAGGAGGGCGGCGGCCAGATCAGCCGCGGCGGCGATTTCGGCGGTGGCCGTGGCGGTGATCGCGGCGGCGACAGGGGCGGCGATCGCGGCGGAGAGTATGGCGGTGCCCGCTCCTCCGGCGGAGAGCGCCGTCCGGCGGCAAGCCCGTCGAAGCCGAACTACGACCTCGACGACGATATTCCGTTCTAGGTTGTTGCTGAGCCGGTCGTCGACGTCCGACGGACGGGACGCAGAGTGTATCGGCCTCCACCCGGTCCGCTTGAGGCTACGATAGTCACACATCTGGTGGGCACCACGGGTCCCCTCTCCTTCCAGGAGAGGGAGTGCGGTCGCGCGTCATGACGAACCCTCTTGGGTAGAGGGAGCAGCCCTCGATCAGATTGGTGAATCCAATTGGTCGCTCACGGAGCGGACCGGCAGGTGCTCCCGAGACGTTTGTGGACCGCTATGAAGCGTTGGGCGTCTGCGATCAGGCCTGCGCCATCGCCGATGCAACCTCCAGCAGGGTTTCCCCAGTGAGGTCCGGCGCCTGCAGCGCCGGTGAGTACGGCACGCCACGAGCGACGTAGCCGGTCATGAGGCCCGCGATCCTGGCGCCGTGGAGGTCCCACGGATGGGTCGCGATCAGGGCCATCTCGCCGGGCTCCACCTCAGCGGCCCGTACGGCATGGTGGTAGACCTCGGCGCGCGGCTTCGAGAGCTTCACCTCCTCGACGGAGAGAACCCGCTCGACGAGACTCTCCATGCCGGCCGCGGCGAGCAGTCCCCTCGTGGTCGCGGCCGCGCCGTTGCTCAGGGCGAAGACCCGTATGCCGGCGTCCGTGAGAAGCTGGAACGCGGCCTTGGCGTCCTCGTGCGGGGGAAGTGCCTTCATCATGGCGAGCAAAGCTGTCTTGTCCTCCGGCGAGGCGGAGAGGCGATGCATGGCGAGCACTTCGTCGAGGCACCCCGACAGCACGGACTGGAAGGGCACGAAGGTGCCGGTCGCCGCCAGGGCGAAGGTGTCCCGCAACCCGGCGGTGTAGAGGAAGTCCAGGGCAAGCGGCGGCAGGCCCATCGCCACCAGTGCGGGCCGCATCGGCTCCATGCTGAACACGGTGCCGATGATGTCGAAGGCCACGGCCTTCGGGCGATGGAGCATGACGGGTCCCCTGTCGTTGGGTGCGGGCAGGATCGGTGACGTCGAGTAACCGTCCTCACGGTCGGTGAGTTCACACGCACCGCGTCTTCGTGCTTCCATGGCCTCGATCGAGCAGGGGAGGCGAATCGATGCGCGTCATGGTTCTGGTCAAGGCGACCACCGACAGCGAGGCGGGGATCATGCCGTCCCTCGAACTGCTCACCGCCATGGGCGAATTCAACGTGGAACTCGCCAAGGCCGGCATCCTGCTCGCCGGCGAGGGGCTGCACCCGTCCGCCAAGGGCAAACGGATCGCCTTCGACGGCGCCACCCGCACGGTCAGCGACGGTCCCTTCGCCTCGACCGGGGAACTGGTGGCCGGCTTCTGGCTCTGGCAGGTCAAGGACATGGAGGAAGCGCTGGACTGGGTGAAGCGCTGTCCCAATCCGATGCTCGGCCCGAGCGAGATCGAGATCCGGCCGCTCTACGAGATGTCCGATTTCGCCGGCATCGCGGTGGGGTGAGGGGCACGACGCTCCGACCCATCTTTTCCGGACGCCCGCAGCGGAGCGGAGGGTGATCCGGAACCCGGTGCAATAAGCGCCGCGTCGGCGGCTCATGACCCATCGCCCGCTCGGAGACGTCCTTCCATGGGCCGCGGATCACCCTCCGCTCACGCTCCGGGCGTCCGGGGAAGGGGGTGAAGGCCGATAGCCCCGCATTCGCGGAAACCAGCCGTCGCAAGCGCTTGCGGCGCCTGGGATTTGTCGATGTGGTCGCGATGTGTCCGGCGGTGGCGCGGCGGCAGCGGATGGCGTATGGAGAAGGCCCGAGACAGGGCGTGACGTGGACGGCCTTTTCGAGGCCACGCGGAGCGCTCCGCTCCTCACTTTCCCATGCGCCCGGCGTTCCATGCGGCCCCGGCCCGCCGGACCCGTCACAGGCAGAGATCGAAGACCTTGGCAGAGAAAGACGATACCGGCGCCGGCGCGACGCCGCCCGCCTCGGACATCAAGCCCGTTTCCATCACCGACGAGATGCGCCGCTCCTATCTCGATTACGCCATGAGCGTGATCGTGAGCCGGGCGCTGCCCGACGCGCGGGACGGCCTGAAGCCGGTGCACCGGCGCATCCTCTACTCGGCCTATGAGAGCGGGCACCTGCCCGAGCGCAAATACGTCAAGTCGGCCCGCATCGTCGGCGACGTCATCGGTCTCTACCATCCGCATGGCGACCAATCGATCTACGACGCCTTGGTCCGCATGGCCCAGGACTTCTCGATGCGGCTCATGCTCATCGACGGGCAGGGCAATTTCGGCTCCGTGGACGGCGATCCGCCGGCGGCCATGCGCTACACCGAGTCGCGCCTGGCCAAGCCCGCCAACGCGCTGCTCGCCGACATCGACAAGAACACCGTCGACTTCCAGCCGAACTACGACGAGTCGCGCGAGGAGCCGAAGGTTCTGCCCGCGCGCTTCCCCAACCTCCTCGTCAACGGAGCCGGCGGCATCGCGGTGGGCATGGCCACCAACATCCCGCCGCACAATCTCGGCGAGCTCATCGACGCCTGTATCGCCCTCATCGACGATCCGGGCCTGACCATCGAACAGCTCACCGAATACGTCCCCGGCCCCGACTTCCCCACCGGCGGCTCGATCCTCGGCCGCGCCGGCGTGCGGCAGGCCTACGCCACGGGGCGCGGCTCCGTGATCATGCGGGCGAAGTCCCATGTGGAAGAGCTGCGCAAGGAGCGCGAGGCGCTGATCTTCACCGAGATCCCGTATCAGGTGAACAAGGCGACTCTCATGGAGAAGATCGCCGAGCTGGTGAAGGAGAAGCGCGTCGAGGGCATCTCGGATCTCCGCGACGAATCCGACCGCGACGGCATGCGCATCGTCATCGAGATCAAGCGCGATTCGATGGCCGACGTGGTGCTGAACCAGCTCTACCGCTTCACGCCGCTGCAATCCTCGTTCGGCTGCAACATGGTGGCGCTCAACGGCGGCCGCCCCGAACTGATGAACCTGAAGGACCTGCTCACGGCCTTCGTCGATTTCCGTGAGGAAGTCGTCTCGCGGCGGACCAAGTTCCTCCTCGGCAAGGCCCGCGAGCGCGCCCACGTGTTGTGCGGTCTCGCCATCGCGGTGGCCAATATCGACGAGGTCATCCGCCTCATCCGCACCTCGCCCGATCCGAACACCGCCCGCGAGGCGCTGATGGGCCGCGTCTGGCCGGCCCTCGACATCGCGCCGCTCATCGCCCTGGTGGACGACCCGCGCCACCGCGTGGACGAGAACGGCAATTACCGCCTCTCCGAGATCCAGGCCCGCGCCATCCTCGACCTGCGCCTGCAGCGCCTCACGGCTCTCGGCCGCGACGAGATCGGCGACGAGCTCCAGAAGCTCGCCGACGAGATCGCCGATTACCTCGACATCCTGCGCTCGCGCCTGCGCATCATGACCATCGTCAAGGACGAGCTCACCGAGGTCCGCGAGGCCTATGCCACGCCGCGCAAGACCATGATCCTCGACTGGGATTCCAACGTCGAGGACGAGGACCTGATCCAGCGCGAGGACATGGTCGTCACCGTGTCCCATGCCGGCTACGTCAAGCGCGTGCCGCTCTCGACCTACCGGGCCCAGCGCCGGGGCGGCAAGGGCCGCTCGGGCATGTCGACCCGCGACGAGGATTTCGTCACCCGCCTGTTCGTGGCCAACACCCACACGCCGATCCTGTTCTTCTCCAACATGGGCCAGGTCTACAAGGAGAAGGTCTGGCGCCTGCCGATGGCCGCCCCCAACGCCCGCGGCAAGGCGCTCGTCAACATCCTCTCCATGGATGCGGGCACGGAGCGGATCACCACGATCATGCCGCTGCCCGAGGACGAGGCGTCCTGGGAGACGCTGGACGTGATGTTCGCCACCGCCAGCGGCGGGGTGAGGCGCAACAAGCTGTCCGACTTCGTGCAGGTGAACCGCGCCGGCAAGATCGCCATGAAACTCGACGAGGGCGACCACATCGTCCACGTGGAGATCTGCCGCGCCGATCAGAACGTCCTGCTCACCACGCAGGCCGGCCAGTGCATCCGATTCCCGGTGGAGGATGTCCGCGTCTTCAAGGGCCGCGATTCCACCGGCGTGCGCGGCATCAGCCTCGCCAAGGACGACCGCGTCATCTCGATGACGATCCTCAACAGCTTCGACGCCACCCCCGACGAGCGGGGCGCGTTCCTGAAGATGCAGCGGGCCGTGATCGGCGACACCGAGGGCGGCGACGCCGATTCCGAGGACATCGCCACCGACGCGCCGCTCCTCTCGCAGGAGCGCTACGCCGAGATGGGCGCCGCCCAGCAATTCGTGCTCACCCTGTCCGAGCGCGGCTACGGCAAGCGCAGCTCGTCGTTCGAGTATCGAATCTCGGGTCGCGGCGGCAAGGGCATCACCGCCATGCGGGTCAACCCGCGCAACGGCAGCCTCGTCGCCTCCTTCCCGGTGCAGCCCGCCGACCAGATCATGCTGGTGACCAATGCCGGCCAGCTGATCCGCGTGCCGGTGGACGATATCCGCATCGTCGGTCGCGCCTCGCAGGGCGTCACGGTGTTCAACACCGAGAAGACCGAGCGCGTGGTCTCGGTGGAGCATATCGAGGGCGAGGGCGAAGGCGAGGACGATGCCGGGGATGCGCCGGGGACCGAGCCCGCCGGCGATGCCGTCTGAACCGAGCCCCTGAGGCGCCCGGCTTATTCGTTAAAAAAACCTTCGTTGCTCAGGATTAAGATGCCGGCCAAGTCGTAAGACTTGGCCGGCATTGTCTTGTTTTGCGCTGATCTTCAGTGTTGTTATCGGGTGATATCGGGCCCTCATTCGTACGGCTAAGTTCCGGTCCAGAGACAGATCGCTCGCCCCAGGATTTCAGCCGTGTTCAAGTCCGTTCTCCTCGCCGGTGCTGCCGCGATCCTGGCCGTTGGCGCCGCCTCCGCCGCGGACCTTCCCCGCCGCGCCGAGGCACCGGTCTTCGTGCCCGTCCCCGTCTTCACCTGGACGGGCTTCTACTTCGGCGTGAATGCCGGCTACGCCTATTCCGAGAGCGATACCGTTCGCACCACGGGCATCAACAACCTCAATTCCGGCGCTCCGAATGCTGCGAACCTCCAGGGCAATGTCGACAATCGCCTGCGTCCCGCCGCCCTCAAGCTGCCCCAGGAAGGGTTCTCCGCCGGAGCACAGATCGGCTACAACTACCAGCTGACGCCGGGCAACGGCATCGTGATCGGCATCGAGGCGGATGCCCAGTACACCGATCTCGAGACCAGCCGCGTGAACGTGGCGACCCGCACGGCGTTGCCCTCCACGCTGACGAACACGTACCGGTCCGATCTGCAGTATCTCGGAACGGTGCGCGGCCGCGTCGGCTACGCCTTCGACAAGGTCATGGTCTACGGCACGGGCGGTTTCGCCTATGGCGGCATCGAGCAGAGCGTCAGCTTCCAGACCGGCGCGCCGGTGACCTATGCCGGCGCGCGCTCCACCATGGAGACCGGTTACGCCTATGGCGGCGGCATCGAATATGCCCTTCCCACCGATTCGTTCCTGAACTTCTTCCGTTCCAGCGCCGTCACGCTGAAGGCCGAATACCTCCGCTACGACCTCGGCAGCCGCAACCTCCTCGTCGCCTCCACGGGCGGTCCGGGCATCGGCTACAACGCGGTCTTCAAGACCGAGGGCGCCATCGCCCGCGCCGGCCTGAACTACAAGTTCGGCAGCTACTAGGATCGCGTGGGGCTCAGCCCCGCGTTATCCCGATTGCTGAAACACCAGACTTCGCAGACCGAAACTTCGGGCGGGCGCTCCTTTGGAGCCTCCGCCGTTTTTCGTGCCGCGCCGGGGTGGCGGGGCGGACCGCCACCGCAATGGGATGCGCCGAGCGGTTCCGTTTCGAGGCGAAATGCTCTACGCCCACGGGTAATGATCCGCACCGCGCTCTACGCCGGCTCCTTCGACCCGGTCACGAACGGACACCTCGACGTCATCCGTCAGGCGTGCCGTCTCGTTCAGCACCTCGTGATCGCCATCGGCGTGCATCCGGGCAAGGCCCCCATGTTCTCGCCGGACGAGCGGGCCGACCTCCTGCGGGTGACCTGCGCGCCCCTGGCCGAGATCGAAGGCGCCAGCCTCGACATCGTCACCTTCGACGATCTGGCAGTGTCGGCGGCACGGCGCTCGGGCGCCAGCATCTTCATCCGCGGTCTGCGCGACGGCACGGATCTCGATTACGAGATGCAGCTCGCCGGCATGAACGGCGCCATGGCGCCCGAAGTGCAGACGGTGTTCCTGCCCGCCTCCACCGGCGTACGCCCGATCACCGCCACCCTGGTGCGGCAGATCGCGGCCATGGGGGGCGACGTCTCCCCCTTCGTCCCGCCCCTCGTGGCCGAACGGCTCGCCGCGCGATTCGCGAAAGCCTGATCCCCTTCACCCACCTCCTTCAACGGACCGGAGACCGCCCACCCATGACTCATCGGACCATCCATCGTCGGACCGCCTTCCTGTCCCTGGCGCTCGCCGCCCTGATCGGCCTGTCGCCCATGGCGCAGGCCGCCGACGACAACACGGTCTATCTCGACACCAAGGATGGCCGCGTCACCATCGAGCTGCGCCCGGACCTCGCACCGCAGCACGTGGCCCAGCTCAAGACCCTCATCAAGAAGGGCTTCTACGACGGG
The DNA here is from genome assembly GCF_020662345.1 of Methylobacterium sp. W2. Lineage (GTDB taxonomy): Bacteria > Pseudomonadota > Alphaproteobacteria > Rhizobiales > Beijerinckiaceae > Methylobacterium. The sequence goes on from NZ_VMOA01000032.1 coordinate 58,842, forward strand.
CTGAAGTTCCACCGCGTCATGGACGGCTTCATGGCCCAGACCGGCGACCCGAAGGGCAACGGCACCGGCGGCTCGTCCCTGCCGAACATCCCGGCCGAGTTCTCGCAATCCCCGTTCCGCCGCGGCACCCTCGGCATGGCCCGCTCGTCCGATCCGAACTCGGCGAACTCCCAGTTCTTCATCTGCCTCGGCGACGCGCCGTTCCTGAACGGTCAGTACACCGTGATCGGGCTCGTCTCCTCCGGCATGGAGGCCGTCGACAAGATCAAGAAGGCGGCCCCCGGTGCTGCCGGCGGCGCGGTCCAGAACCCGGACAAGATCGTGAAGATGCAGATGGCTCAAGGCGCGAAATGAGCGGAGGTTCGACAGTGAGGCGCCCGACGCGCCTCGCCGTCGTTGCGTCGGCGGTCGCCATCGCGTTCGGAGCGGCCTTTACCGGGGCCGCCATCGCCGGTGCAGGCCTGCCGTTGACACGGCCCGAGCCCCTGCTCTCCACGGTGCAGGCCCCGGAGGGCGGCATCGCCGCCGGCCCGGCCGACACGCTCCAGGAGCTCTATCCCCGGCTCGCCGCCTGCTGGGAGGTGCCGCAGGGCCTCGCCGGTTTCCCGCGCACCGAGATCACCGCCCGCTTCGCCCTCCGCCGCGACGGGTCCGTCATCGGCGAACCGCGCATCACGTTCTCGATGCAGAATGCCGATCAGCGCGGCAGGGACATCCTGACCCGCTCAACCCTCGACGCGATCCGGCGCTGCACGCCGGTCGCGATCACGCCGGCGCTCGGCGCCGCCATCGCGGGGCGTCCCATCGCCCTGCGATTCATCTACCAAGGTCCCCAGGGACAAGGAGTCTGACCCATGGCCGATACCGAAACCCTCATCCTCGAAACCACCAAGGGCCGCGTCGTCATCGGGCTGCGCCCGGACCTCGCCCCCAACCATGTGGAGCGCCTGAAGACGCTGGCCGGGCAGGGCTTCTATGACGGCGTGCCGTTCCACCGCGTCATCGACGGGTTCATGGCCCAGACCGGCGACCCCACCGGCACCGGCTCGGGCGGTTCCGATCTGCCGGACCTGAAAGCGGAGTTCAACGACGAGCCGCATGTGCGCGGCACCTGCTCCATGGCCCGCACCAACTTCCCGCATTCGGCCAATTCGCAGTTCTTCCTCTGCTTCGGCGACGCCCGCTTCCTCGACAAGCAATACACCGTCTGGGGCAAGGTGACCGAAGGCATGGACGTGGTCGACAGCCTCAACAAGGGCGAGCCGCCGCGCTCGCCGGACAAGATCGTCAAGGCCACCGTCGGCGCGGCTTGAACCGATCGGGCGATCGATGACAAGGGCGTCCGCGCATCACCTGCGCGGACGCCCTTTCTCGTTTGGACACGTCGCTTCTGCGCGTTACATGAAAATCGCTGTTTTCCTGTAACGGGCAGAGGCGAGCCATGCCGTCCATCGATGCCGCCGCGCAGACGGTCTTCGCCGATCTCAATCAGCGTTGCGCCGATGCGGAGTTCGACCGCGACTTTCCCGAGAACGGCAGGTTCATCAGGCGCACCATCAAGGCGCGTGAATACTGGTACTACCAGGGCTACGATGCCGCCACCGGAACGAAATCCAATCGCTATGTCGGCACGGTGGCGGATCCCGAGACGACACGGCGAGTCGAGGCCCATGACCGCCAGCGGATCGATTACCGCACCCGCATCGACGCGGTTCGCATGTTGCGCAGCGCCGGGTTTCCGGCGGCGGACGCCCTGACAGGCCGGGTCGTCGAACGTCTGGCGCAGGCAGGCTTCTTTCGCCTGCGCGGAGTTCTGGTGGGCACGGTGGCGTTCCAGACCTTTCCGGGCCTCGTCGGAGAGCGCCCGACGAGGGCGCTCAGGACCGGCGACATCGATCTCGCGCAGGATTACGGCATCTCGGTCGCGATCGGGGAGAGCATGTCTCCCGTCCAGGAGGAACTCCAGGCCGTGGATGCGAGCTTCCGTCCGGTGCCCAACCTGTCGCGACCGGACCGCACGAGCGCATTCGTGAACGCCAGCGGGTTTCGGGTCGAGTTTCTGGTGTCGAACCGCGGCTCCGACGAGGTGACCGGTGCGCCCGTCTTGATGCCGGCCCTCGGCGGTGTCAGCGCCCAGCCGCTTCGCTATCTCGATTTCCTGATCAGGAATCCGGTCCGCTCGACACTTCTCCATGCCGGCGGGATCTCCGTCACGGTGCCGGCTCCAGAGCGCTACGCCGTCCACAAACTCATCGTGGCGAACGAGCGGACCGAGCGTGAGAAACAGGCGAAGGACCTGACCCAGGCGGGCTTCCTGATCGAGGCCCTGGCCCGGAACCAGCCCGTCGCCCTGGCGGCCTCCTGGGTCGAGGCGTGGAACCGAGGCCCGACCTGGCGCCGTCATCTCGAGACGGGACTGTCGCGGCTCGATGAGGCTGGGCGCATCGCCGTCGCGGGAGCCGTCGGGGCGCATGGCGGGATACTGGGCTACGAGCCGACGCAGGTCGGGTTTCCCGCGTCCCTCCCGTAGCGGCCCGCGCAAAGCTCTCTCCGCGTCGCGTCCCGGACGTCGTTCTATCCCGCCTCACCCATCCCGTCGCGAGGCTCGCCCGCCGTCTCAATCCCTCCGGTCCCGGGTCTCGGCGGCAGGACCACCACCTTCGTTCCGATCGCGACGCGGGCATAGAGGTCGATGACGTCCTGGTCGACCATCCGAATGCAGCCCGACGAGACCGCCTGGCCGATCGTGTAGGGTTCGAGGGTGCCGTGGATCCGGTAGAGCGTGTCCCGGCCGTCGACCCAGAGATAGAGCCCCCGCGCGCCGACGGGGTTGGCCTTGCCGCTGGCAATGCCGCGGCCGCTCCGAAGCGGTGACAGCATTCCCACGATGTCGGGGCGCCGGGCGATCATCTCCCGGGTCGGATACCAATCCGGCCATTCCTGCTTCGCACCGACCCGCGCGACGCCGGACCAGGTCATTCCCTCGGCGCCGACACCGACGCCGTAGCGCCGGGCCCGTCCACCGGGTTCGACCAGGTACAGGTAGCGAGCCGCCGTATCGACCACGATGGTGCCGACCGGCTCCGACGTGACGTAATCGACCTCGCGCCGCAGATAGGCCGGGTCGATCCGCGTCGTATCCACCGCCTCCACCGGAAAGGGCTCCGCATTCAGGGCGGCATAGCCGCTGGGCGGAGCGTCACTGGACCGCCTTCGGGCAAGATCCACGTCGAGACCCGGTCTCGCGACACAGCCGCCGAGAACGAGAACGGTCATCGCCTGTGTCAGGAGGATGCGGATTGACGAGAGGGGGAGGGTCATGGTCGCTGCCGAGAGAGGTCGTGCAGGCTCGATCCCATCCACGTCGAATCTATGGCCAAGCTTGGCCTCGGATGGGGCCGATCCACGTCGGCACCGGGGCGTCGCTCTGCACTGGTGAGGTTCCGCCATCGCCAGATCCACCGGCGGGTCGATGGTGAGGACGGGATCGGCTGGGTCCGTCGGCCAATCCACCGCAACGGCACCGTGCCGCGCTCGAAACGCGAAGCGCGCAGGGGCGCCGCCCGGAGCGCGACGGTGACATGCTCGCGCCCGACAGATCGAGCGTCTCGGCTTCCCATGCGCAATCGCGCTCGTGACCCTGTTTTGCTTCAAAGCCTGTTGGATGAGATTTCTCGGCGGATGCTCACGCAGAGTTGATCATCCCAGCAGACCACCCCATCCTGAGGTGCGCTTTGCTTGAGCAAAGGGCTTTGAGGGAGCGCTCCAGACACCAGGGCGATCCCCGGAAGGCTCCTTCGAGGCCGCTACGCGGCACCTCAGGAAGAGGTAAAGCCTTGGATAGACACCTCAAACAGGCTTTGAGCGGCCAGCAACCGACATCATCGACCTCGCGCGAAGCCGAAGGTTCCGAGCCCACCCCGAGGCCGCACTATCGGATCAGCCAAGTCCCCGTATAGACGAGCGCCGCCAGATAGACGGCTTTGCCGTCCTCGTCCGTCACCAGTACCGTGAGTGCCTGGCGTTCGCCATCCTTGGGCACTTCGTCCGCGGCCACGGCCGGAAGCAGCGTCTTGGCCTCGAGCACGGCGGCCTGCAGGTCGGCGCACAGAACGCCCTCTTCGTCGCGCTCGTTTCGACCGTCGTTGATATCAAAAAAGTAGCGAGGCACAGGGCTCTCCACGCATCGAAGGCGGGAGCGCACATCGTCTCTCAAGCGCGGAAGGCCGAGGGCAGAGCCGCGATCATTCGATCTTACAGCAGGCCGGAGGGAAACGCACTCGACAAATAGGGCCATTACTTGGGATTTTACCAATCCCGGGTTGGCAACCGCCTCGTCTTATTGACACATTATCTGACCGTTCATCGTTTTCGGGGGCACCGGCCTCGCGTCGAATCTCCGCCATCGTCAGACGGTCCGCCCCGATCAGGAGGCTTTCAGGGCGGCCTCCGCCATCGCCAGATCCTCCGGCATGTTGATGTTGAGGAAGGGGTCGACCGGGTCCACCGGCCAGTCCACCGCCACGGCACCGTGCCGCGCCAGAAACGCGCCGACGCGCCGCTCGCCGCGCTCGACGAGGGAAGCGCACAGATCGTCGCGCACGGACACGGCCCAGAGCGCCACGGTGAAATGCTCCCGCCCGGCCGAGGAGGCCATGGCGATGGGCGCGCCGGACAGGCCGGTCCGGAGACGTTCCACCAAGTCGAGGGGCAGGAACGGCGCGTCGCCCGTGACGCTGGCCACATGCGTCGCGGGGGGGTGATGCGCGGCCGCATGGTCGAGGGCGGCGAGGATGCCGGCGAGCGGCCCCGGATGGTCGGGCACCCCGTCCGGCACGATCGGGCCGGGGAACCCCGCGAACCGGGCCGGATCGCCATTGGCGTTGAGGATGACGCCCAGACCGCATTGCGGCGTGAACCGCTCCACCACCCGGTCGAGGAGGGTACGCCCGGCCAGGATTCGTAGCGGCTTGTCGCCGCCGCCCATCCGGCGGGACAGGCCGCCGGCCAGGATCACGCCAAGGATGGGCGCCACGCCGGGCTACTCGATGACGATGCGCGGCGCGGCGCGCGGGGCCGGCCCGCCGGTGAGGTTGGCCCAGAGCTGAGCGGCGATGCCGCGATAGACCTTCGCGTGCGGGCCATCCGGGTCCACCGCCACCACGGGCCGCCCGGAATCGGAGGTCTCGCGGATGGTCATGTCGAGGGGGATCTCCCCGAGGAACGGCACGTCGAGGCGCGCGGCCTCGTCGCGGGCGCCGCCATGGCCGAAGATGTGCGAGGCATGGCCGCAATTCGGGCAGATGAAGGTCGCCATGTTCTCGATGACGCCGAGGATCGGCACCGACACCTTGCGGAACATCGTCACCCCGCGCCGCGCATCGATCAGCGCCAGGTCCTGCGGCGTCGAGACGATGACGGCCCCCGAGAGCGGCGTCGCCTGGGCCATGGTGAGCTGCGCGTCGCCGGTGCCGGGCGGCATGTCGACCACGAGGATGTCGAGTTCGCCCCAGGCGACCTCGCGCAGCATCTGGGTGATGGCCGATTGCACCATCGGGCCGCGCCAGATCATCGCCGTCTCGGGCTCGATCAGGAAGCCGATGGACATCACCTTGATGCCGTAGCCGTCCATGGGTGCGAGCAGGCGCTCCTCGATCACCTTCGGCTTGCCGGAGAGGCCGAAGAGCTTCGGCACCGAGGGCCCGTAGATATCGGCATCGAGCAGCCCGACCTTCAGTCCCTGCGCCGCGAGGGCGAGGGCGAGGTTGCAGGCGGTGGTGGACTTGCCGACGCCGCCCTTGCCGGAGGCGACGGCCACGATGTGGCGCACGCCGGGCAAGGCCGGGCCGGTGCGGGGG
>NZ_VMOA01000033.1 GCF_020662345.1 Methylobacterium sp. W2
GTGGCTCCCTGTCGCCCATCGTCCAAGCCCTGCTGATGCTGCTCCTACAGAAGGGTGGCGGCGGGTTGAGCGATATCCTCGGCGGCGGCAGGGGAGCGCCCGAGGAGCGCGAGCAGGGCCGGCGCGGTCCCCCCGAACCCTACGACGACGCTGACCAGGGCGGCTTCAACCAAGACCGCGACCGGGGCGGCTATAGCAGCGGATCGGGGGGATCATCGCCTGAAGGCGATTTCAGCGATCTGTCGGGGATGCTCGATGGACCCGGCGGTGGTCAGGGCTACCAGGGCTCTCGCGATCAGGGACATTCATCCGGCGCGGGGCCCTATAGCCGCCCCGATCAGGACCAGGGCGATGAACTCGGTGGGTTCGATGGGTTGTTCGACCGGCTTCATCGCGGCGGCCTCGGCGACGCCATCGGTTCCTGGATCGGGCATGGACAGAACCAGCCGGTGGAGCCCAACCGGCTCGCCGATGCGCTCGGCTCAGACACCGTGAACACGCTGCAGAGCCGCACCGGCCTGTCCCGCGACGATCTGCTGTCGCAGCTTGCTCAGGCACTTCCCGGCGTCATCGACGGTCTGACACCGCAGGGGCGTAAGCCCGATCCAGAAGAGCGTCGCGGCTGGTAGCGCGGCCTCAGGCCCGGCGGCTCGCAAGGCTGCCCGGCTTGGCGGGCTGGCAGTTGGCACAGTAGAAGGTCGAGCGCCCCGATTGCACGATCCGCGCGACGGTGCCGCCGCAGCCTTTCGCCGTACAGGGCTCGCCCGTGCGGTCGTAGACCCGGAACGCATGCTGGAACGAACCCGACCCGCCATCGGTATGGGCATAGTCGCGCAGGGTGGACCCGCCGGCAGCGACGGCCTCGGTGAGCACATCGCGGATCATTCGCGCCAGCAATCGTGCCTTCACCGTCGGCCGCCCATCCTCCTTTGCCAGGGTTCCCGCTGGCAATTCGGGATGCAACCCGGCACGGTGAAGCGCTTCGCAGACATAGATGTTGCCGAGACCGGCGATCAGCCGCTGATCGAGGAGTGCCGCCTTCAAGGGCGTAATCTTGTTACGGAAGAGGAGCGCCAGGCTTTCCGGGCTCATGGCTTCGCTCAGCGGCTCGATCCCTATCGCGGCGAAATGCCTGCAGCCGGCAAGGTTCAGGGTCGGCACGAGGTCCATGAAGCCGAAGCGGCGCGCGTCGTTATAGGTGACGGTGGCTCCGTTCGACATCGCCATCACCACGTGGTCGTGCTTGGCGTTGCCGAGCGCCCCTTCGAGGTAGAAATCTCCTGGCGAGACGTTGCGACCATCCGGCAACGCCACGTCGAATCGCCCACTCATGCCGAGATGCAGGATCAGTGTCTCCCCGGTGTCGAGGCCGGCGGTAAGGTACTTCGCCCGTCGCGCGAGATCGGTCACCGAGGCGCCTTCGAGCCGCTGGGCGAAGCGCTCGGGGAAGGGAAACCGCAGGTTCGGCCGGCGCAGGGTCACACGCGAGAATCGTGCGCCCACCATCGCGGGGGAAAGCCCGCGACGGACGGTTTCGACTTCGGGCAGTTCTGGCATGGAGGGGGGCGAGGCTCTGGATCGTGGGATGGTGCCTGCATGACGAGGGCCGGCATCTGCCGCCGATCGTCATGCACCTGTCTAACCCGGCACATGGCGATCCTGGCCGGCTTTCGCTATGACGCTCGCGCAAGAGGATGGTGACATGAGTTCGGCCGAGCGTTCGAAGGACGAGACCAGCACGCATTTCGGGTTCGAGCAGGTTGCGCTCGACGAGAAGCAGGGGCGTGTCGACGACGTGTTCCGCTCCGTGGCGAAGCGCTACGACCTGATGAACGACCTGATGTCGGGCGGGCTTCACCGCGCCTGGAAATCGCATCTCATCTCGATGCTGCGGCCGCCGCGCAACCGACCTTTCCACCATCTCGACGTGGCCGGCGGCACCGCCGACATCGCCTTTCGCTGCCTGGAGGCGGGTGGCCCCGAGACCCATGTCACGGTGCTCGACATCAACGAGGCGATGCTGCGCGTCGGCGCCGAGCGGGCCGGCCACCGCTATGACGGTCGGATCGATTTCGTCACCGCCAATGCCGAGTCGCTGCCCCTGCCGAATGAGGCCTTCGACGCCTACACCATCGCCTTCGGCATCCGGAACGTCCCCCGGATCGACCTCGCCCTCGCCGAGGCGCGCCGCGTCCTGAAGCCCGGCGGACGCTTCCTGTGCCTGGAATTCTCCAAGGTCGATCTGCCGGTCCTCGACCGGATCTATGACGCCTATTCGTTCCACGTGATCCCGCGCCTGGGCGCCAGCGTGGCCGGCGACGCGGAATCCTATCGCTACCTCGTGGAATCCATCCGCAAGTTCCCCAGTCCGGGTCGCTTTGCCGGCATGATAGAGGAGGCCGGGTTCAAGCACGTCACCCACCGGCCCCTGTCCGGCGGGATCGTGGCGATCCATTCCGGCTGGAAGATCTCGTGACGCCGGATCGATCTGCTCAAATCGGTGCCTTAATGCACCACCTCAGGATGAGGGGCATGGGTGGACTGAAGCGGCGTTTAGCCTTGAACGCCCGCCTTGAAAGCACTCCATGCTAGGCGCCATCGTCTACCTCATCCGCGGCGCCGGGGTCGGCTTCGTGCTGGCGCGCGAAGGTGGGCTGTCTTTCATCGACCCCACCGAATTGCCGCCGCACCTGCGCTTCGCCCTGAAGCTCGGGCGAATGTTCGAACGTCCGGGCCTCGGCGCCGGGGCGGGGCCGCTGCAGCGCGCTCTGACCCGGCTCGGCCCCTCCTACGTCAAGTTCGGCCAGTTCCTGGCGACGCGGCCCGACATCGTCGGCATGAACGCCGCCCTCGATCTCGAGAAGCTGCAGGACCGGGTGCCGCCTTTCCCGCAGGAACAGGCGATCCGCGTGGTCGAGGCCGCGTTCGGCAAGCCGGTGCGCGAACTGTTCCTGTCCTTCAGCGAGCCCGTGGCCGCTGCCTCCATCGCCCAGGTCCATAAGGCCCAAATCCTCGATGCGAACGGCGTCGAGCGGGTGCTGGCGGTGAAGATAATGCGGCCGGGCGTGCGCGAGCGGTTTCAGCGCGATCTCCAAGTCATGCGGTTCATGGCCCGCGTGGTCCATGCCCTGTCGCCGAAGGCCGAGCGCCTGCGCCCGCGCGACGTGGTCGAGATCCTCGCCCGCTCGGTGATGATGGAGATGGATTTCCGGCTCGAAGCCGCGGCCATGTCCGAGCTCGCCCAGAACACCAAGGACGACACCGATTTTCGCGTGCCGAAGCCCGAATGGGAGCTGACCGCGCGGGACGTCCTGTCGAGCGAATGGATCGAGGGCATCCGCCTCAACGACCGCGCCGCCATCGTCGCCGCCGGCCATGACCCCAAGGCGCTTGGCCTCGCGGTCATCCAGTCCTTCCTGCGGCAGGCGATCCGCGACGGTTTCTTCCACGCCGACATGCATCCCGGCAACCTGTTCGTCGATGCGAGCGGCACGCTGGTTGCGGTGGATTTCGGCATCATGGGCCGGCTCGGCATCATGGAACGGCGCTTCCTCGCCGAGATCCTGCTCGGCTTCATCCTGCGCGACTACAAGCGCGTGGCGCAGGTGCATTTCGAGGCCGGCTACGTGCCGGCACACCACTCGGTGGAGGATTTCGCCCAGGCCATCCGTGCCATCGGCGAGCCGATTCACCAGCGCAGGGCCGACGAGATCTCGATGGCCAAGGTGCTGACCCTGCTCTTCGACATCACCGCTCTGTTCGACATGAGCACGCGCACAGAGCTGGTGATGCTGCAGAAGACCATGGTGGTGGTGGAGGGCGTCGCCCGTTCCCTCGATCCGCAGCTCGACATGTGGACCGGGGCGGAGCCGGTGGTGCGCTCCTGGATCGCGCGCAATCTCGGGCCTCTCGGGCGAATCGAGGGTGCGGGACGCGCCGCCCTGACCCTGTCCGACGTCGTCACCGACCTGCCCGATCTCGCCCAGCGCCTGCGCCGTATCCTCGTGCGTCTCGACGAAAGCGGAACCGGCGACCGCAAGGCGCTGGAGAGCATCGCCCGCAAGGAGCGCCGCCGGGCGCTCTGGTCCACGGCTGCGCTCTGGGCCATCGCGGCAGGGGCACTGGTGATGGCGTTCCGGTAGGACCGTAATGAACGGGATGGCGAGCATGTCGCTGTTCGTCGTTCCGTGCCGGACCCGTCCGCGGTGGACGATCACGACGAGCGGGAGTAGCCCTCCATCATGACCCTCCCCCTCCAGAACCGACGCATTCTGCTGATCATCGGTGGCGGCATCGCCGCCTACAAGTCGTTGGACCTGATCCGTCGCCTGCGCGAGCGCGGGGCGCGGGTGCGCCCGCTGCTCACGGCAGGTGCGCAAGAATTCGTGACCCCCCTCGCTGCCGCTGCCCTCGCCGGGGAGCGCGCCCATACCGACCTGTTCGACCGGGCGGAGGAAGCCGATATCGGCCATATCAAGCTGGCGCGCGATGCGGATGCCATCGTGGTCGCGCCCGCCACTGCGAACCTGATGGCGCGGATGGCGAGTGGCGATGCGTCGGACCTCGCCTCTACGGTTCTCCTGGCGACGACGCTGCCGATCCTGATCGCTCCGGCGATGAATGTCCGCATGTGGCAGCATCCGGCGACGCGACGGAACCTCGCGACCCTGAAGGCCGACGGTGTCCGGGTGGTCGGACCCAATGACGGCGCCATGGCCGAAGCCGAATTCGGGCCGGGCCGCCTCGCCGAACCCCTGGAAATCGCCGACGCGGTCGAAGCTCTGCTCGGTGACCACGCGAAAGCGACCTTGGCGACGGTCAGCGGATTCGGCTTCCTCGCGGGCCGGTTGCCGCAGAAGCCCCTCGCCGGCCGGCACGTCCTCGTCACCTCCGGCCCGACGCACGAACCGATCGACCCGGTGCGCTATCTCGCCAACCGTTCGTCCGGGCGGCAGGGCCACGCCATCGCCGCGGCCGCCGCAGAGGCGGGCGCGGAGGTGACGCTGATCTCCGGTCCCGTGGCGATCGCCGATCCGAAGGGCGTCACGGTGGTGCGCGTGGAAACCGCGCGGGAGATGCTGGCGGCGGTGGAGGCCGCCCTCCCGGCCGACCTCGCCATCTTCGCCGCGGCGGTGGGTGACTGGCGCCCTGCGCAGGACCGCGCGTCCAAGATCAAGAAGGATGGCGCGGCCGTGCCGCCCCTCGCCCTCGTGGAGAATCCGGACATTCTCGCGACCATCGCCAACCGCAGCGAGGGGCGCCCGACCCTGGTGGTCGGCTTTGCTGCCGAAACCGATTCGGTGATCGCCCATGCCCGCGCGAAGATCGCCCGCAAGGGCTGCGACCTGCTCGTCGCCAACGACGTCTCCGCCGAGGGCGGCGTCATGGGCGGCACTGCCAACACCATCCATCTGCTCGACCGGGAGGGCGGGCTGGAGACATGGCCGACCCTCGACAAGGACGAGGTCGGGCGACGGCTGGTGGAGCGCTTCGCCGCACGGCTCGCATCGTGATGCGGATCGATCTCGCTTATGCGACGTTAAGACTTGACGAACCCTTCGCACCGCATCATGTGGTCGCAACCGCCTTCGCTCGGCACCTGCTCGGCTCGGTGGATCACAGGAACTTTCGAACCCAATGCCCAGCGACAGTAGTCGATGGACCGCGCCGACTTCGGCCGACAGCGTGTTGAGCGCCTGATCGCTTGATCGGGTTCATCCGCGATCGGCCCTGACGGCCGGTCGAACGAGGTGAGCCCATGACCTTCCAGACCCTTGCTTTCCGCCGTGCCCGCTCGCGCGCCGCCTCCCCGTCCCGCGACAACAGCGTGGCGTTGATCCTCGTGGTGATGATGACACTGGTCTTCGGGCCCGTCATCGGCATGCATCTCGTGGCGGCCTTCGCCCCCTCCTCGCTTCCCTCGACGTTGATGACGCGCTCGACCGGCGGGGCACTTCCGCCGGGCTGAGTCCGGCGGCTACAGCACTCCTCCTAGGATTGCGGTGGAATGGCTGCCGGATCCATGTGCATCAGCTCCCAGACATGACCGTCGAGGTCCTGGAACGAGCAGCCATACATGAAGCCGTAATCCGTGTTCGGCTTCCAAGGCTTGGCGCCGGCCGCCAGCGCCTTGGCCAGGGTATCGTCGACCTCCTGACGGGATTCGCAGGAGAGACAGGTCAGCACTTCGGTGGCCTTCGTCGCGTCGCTGATGTCGCCGGTGATGAAGTCCCGAAAGCGCGGTTCCGTCAACAGCATCACGAAGATGCTGTCCGACACCACCATGCAAGCCGCGGTCTCATCGGTGAAGGCCGGGTTGAAGGTGAAGCCGAGGGCACCGAAGAACGTCTTTGAGGCTTCGAGATCCTTCACCGGCAGATTGATGAAGATCACCCGCATGTCTGACGCTCCTTGGTTTGGACATGAATGGAGAACCGGCGTGCCGAGCCGCTCAGACGGCTTCCTGCTGCCGGTCGGCGAGAGCCGCTTCCTCCGCCTGCATCTTGCGGAAGGCGGGGCGATCCTTGATCCGTGCGACATAGGCTACGATCACGGGCTCTTCCGGGACGAGTTTGAACGCGGTCATCCAGGCGAGTGCGGCACCCCAGAGGATATCGGCGGCGCTGAACCGTTCGCCCAGAAGATACGGCCCCGTCGCCAGACCCGCGACGAGGCTATCGAGAACCGAGTCGAAACTGCCATAGGGTGACATCGCCATGGGGCCTGGCTCTCTCTCCAGAGCGCGGTCGATCACCGCGGGCTCGAAGCACGATCCGTAGAGGATCATCCAGCGCAGATAGGGCCCGCGCAGCGGGTCTCCGATCGGCGGCGCGAGGCCCTTCTCGGCGAACTCGTCGGCCAGGTAGAGATAGATGGCCGGCTGCTCGGTGATGACCGCATCCCCGTGCCGGATGGCGGGGACCTTGCCAAGGGGATTGATCGCCAGATAGGCGGCCTCGCGCTGCTCCCCCGCCCGCATATTGAGAACGTGTAGGCGATAGGGCGCCTGAAGCTCTTCCAGCAGGATCCGGACGCCGGAAGAGCGCGTGTTGGGTGAATGATAGAGCGTAATCTCGGAGGTCATATACCCGGCTTCGGTTGCGAATCGTGGAAGGACATTCTCGCTTATGCGCAGTCCCGGTCAAACGTCGTTTCATCGCCGGGCAGAAAAAGACAAGGACCCGACCATCGTGCCGTTACCGAACCGGTTGTATCGGGGCGCCCCGTTTGACTGTCAAAGTCATGGATGGTCCGCCCGTATCCGGATACTATACTTGGTGTCAGGTCTCAGCTTGTCCCGATCAGGGTGGTCCATCGGAAACGTCGGTTGCAGAATCGAAGGTTCAGCAGCATCGGCGGGACGGACATTCGCGTCGGTCGCGTTGACGGAATGCCGGGGCGTGTCTATAGAGCGCGCTTCGCCGACAGGCCGCGTTTACGCAGCCCGTCGGCTTCGCCATTGCCCGAACAACCTTCGCGCGTAGACCGACACACCAAGCCCGCGGGCTCGTCGGCATCGCCCTACATGAACGAGGATGCCCCATGGCCAACACCGTGTCGGCCAAGAAAATGACCCGCAAGATCGCGAAGCGGACCGCTGTGAACCGCTCGCGCCGCAGCCGTATGCGTACCTTCCTCCGCAAGGTCGAAGAGGCGATTGCCGGCGGCGACCAGACCGTTGCGCTGACCGCCCTGCGGGCAGCCGAGCCCGAGATCATGCGGGCCGCTCAGCACGGCATCGTTCATAAGAACAACGCCTCCCGGAAGGTTTCGCGCCTCGCGGCGCGGGTCAAGGCTCTCGCAGCCTGATCCCTCTCTTCCTTGGATGACGCGAAAGAAGCCCGGCCTCAGTGCCGGGCTTCTTTCGTTTCAGGCTCCGGTTTCTCGTCCCAGTTCCGCTGCTCCCGCAGCGAGAGCCTGCCGGATTTTTCGTCGCGGGCGCCGGCCATCTCTGACCGGCCCGTCTAGTTGGTTGAGGCTCCAATCCGAGTCGAACCGTTAACCCTACTGGCGAATCTGGCATGTTGCGGAGTCTAGAGGGGCTGTGTAGATTAATGATCTCTCGCCAAAAGCGAGAAAATTCACACTTAATTCAAACCTATCCGAATCGTCCGCAAGACTTCGGACGGTTCTGGACTCGGCGCGGATCAGCGAGACTCTCGCGGCATCTCACACTGCTTTCCCCGCAACCCCCGTTGTTAGGAGAACCGTAGCTTATTGTTGATAGGGTCTCCTCATTGGCAAAAGCCTGCGGTGGGGGTGTTGACTCCGCCGGATCTCTATGGGTTCCGCGAATTCCTTGCGGGGCGTGATCTCAGTCAAGTGTGCGTACGTTCCGGGCGGCGGCTTCCGTCCTCGGCGCGAGGAGAGCGATGATGCATGTCGATGGTAGCGTGGCGGGCAACGCCGAGACCGGCATGGGTGGCGCAAGCGGATCGGACACGGTTGCGGCCTGGGCTCGCGTGAAGCGGCGCCTGCGGGCGGAACTGGGCGAGGACGTTTTCGCCAGCTGGTTCGCGCGTCTCGAACTGGTCGAAGTGGTGTCCGGCACCGCTCGTCTCAGCGTGCCGACTCGGTTCCTCAAGAGCTGGATCGAATCCCACTATCTCGACCGTGTCCTGGCCACGTTCCGCAGTGAGGTGGAGAGCGTCTCCCTCATCGAGGTGGGCGTGCGCGGAGCCGGTGCTCCCCCCCGTGTCGTTTCGGGGGCGGTCAAGTCCTCCGCTCCGGCAAGCCCCCTCGCCCGTCTCCAGGCCGCCAGCAGCGTGCAGCTGTCATCCGGCGAGATGAGCTTCCCGGCAGAGGTTGAATCTGCGTCGCAGCCACGCGGCGAAGCCTCCGGCGACCTCAACGGCGCGCCCCTCGACAATCGCCTCACCTTCGCGAGCTTCGTCGTCGGACGCTCCAATGCCCTGGCACACGCTGCAGCCGAGCGTGTGGCCCGTCATGACGGACAGGGTGCCCTCTACAATCCGCTCTATTTCCATGCCGGCGTCGGCCTGGGTAAGACCCACCTTCTCCACGGCATCGGCCATGCCGCCCGCGAATCCGGTCGCCGTGTGATCTACCTCACCGCCGACCGCTTCATGTACGGCTTCGTCAATGCCCTGAAGACCCAGAGCGCGCTCGCCTTCAAGGAGAAGCTGCGCGCCATCGATCTCCTCATCCTCGACGACGTCCAGTTCATCCAGGGCAAGTCGATCCAGGCCGAGTTCGGGCACACGATCAACTCCTTGATCGATGCGGGACGCCAGGTCGTCGTCGCCTCGGACCGTCCGCCCACCGAACTCGAAGCCCTGGAAGAGCGGGTGCGGTCGCGCCTGGCCGGCGGCCTCGTGGTCGAGATCGGCACGCTGGACGAGCAGCTGCGCATGTCGATCCTGTCGGCGCGGCTTGCGGCCGTGCGGGTGGCGCATCCGAATTTCGAGGTGTCACCCACCGTGGCCACCTATGTGGCCCGCGCGATCACCGCCAATGGCCGCGATCTCGAAGGGGCCGTGAACCGGCTTCTCGCCCATGCCACGCTCACCGGCACCGCCGTCACCATGGAGACGGCCGAGACCGCGATCCGCGACCTCGTGAAGAACCGCGAGCCCAAGCGCATCAAGATCGAGGACATCCAGAAGCTGGTCGCCTCGCGCTATAACGTCTCGCGCTCCGACATCCTGTCGGAGCGGCGGACCGCCGCCGTGGTCAAGCCACGCCAGATCGCGATGTATCTGTCGAAGGTGCTGACCCTGCGATCGCTGCCCGAGATCGGCCGCCGCTTCGGAGGCCGCGACCACACCACCGTCCTCCATGCGGTCCGCAAGATCGACAAGCTGATCGGCGAGGACAACGTGCTGAACGACGAGGTCGAGCTGCTCAAGCGGATGCTGCAGGACTGACGAGCGGGATCGGGGCAATGCGGGTGACGTCCCTCCCGCATTGCCCTGGATAGAGCGTACCGCGCTCTTGCGTTCGGACAGGGCCTTCGCCAAGTTCACCGGCCAAGCCGCCGGCTCCATCCGTCATCGTTTTCGGGGTGGGCGACGTTTTTTAAGAATGACGACGAGTTGTTGCGATGAAAGTCACTGTCGAGCGCGCGGCTCTCCTTCGATCGCTCGGCCACGTGCATCGTGTGGTGGAGCGGCGCAACACGATTCCGATCCTCTCCAACGTGCTCCTGCGCAGCGGGCCCGACGGATTGGAGCTGAAGGCGACGGACCTCGACATCGAGGTGACGGAATCCGTACCTGCCGACATCGTTGATCCGGGCGCCACCACGGTGCCCGCCCACGTGATCTACGACATTGTGCGCAAGCTTCCCGACGGGGCGCAGGTCTCGCTGGAGACCAGCGGCGAGACCGGGCAGATGACGATCCGTTCCGGCCGCTCGCGCTTCTCGCTCGGCGCCCTTCCCGAGGGTGACTTCCCCGACCTTGCCGCCGGCGAACTCGGCACCAGCTTCGCCATTGGGGCAAGCGACCTGAAGCGCCTCATCGACAAGACTCAATTCGCCATCTCCACGGAGGAGACGCGCTACTATCTCAACGGCATCTACCTCCACACGATCGAGGTCGACGGTGCGCTGAAGATGCGCGCGGTCGCCACTGACGGCCACCGCCTCGCCCGCGTCGAGATCGATGCCCCCGAGGGCAGCCGTGGCATGCCGGGCATCATCGTGCCGCGAAAGGCCGTGGCCGAGATCCAGAAGCTGGTGGAGGATGGCGGCGAGACCGTCGAGATCGACTTGTCGCCCGCCAAGATCCGCTTCCGCTTCGCGAGCGGCGTGACGCTGATCTCCAAGCTCATCGACGGCACCTTCCCGGATTACCAGCGGGTAATCCCCACGGGGAACGACAAGTTTCTCACCGTGCAGCGCGACCAGTTCGCCCGTGCCGTGGATCGCGTCTCGACGATCTCGTCCGAGCGTGGGCGCGCGGTGAAGCTCGCGGTGCAGGAGGGCCGCCTTGCCCTCTCCGTCAACAACCCGGATTCAGGCAGCGCCACGGAAGAGCTCGACGTCGATTACGAGGCCTCCGCCCTCGATATCGGCTTCAACGCCCGCTACCTCCTCGACATCACCGGCCAGCTCGAGGGCGACACGGCACTGTTCAAGCTTGCCGATCCGGGCTCGCCGACGTTGATCCAGGACCGCGAGGGCGCCTCGGCGCTGTATGTGCTGATGCCGATGAGGGTGTGATCGAGGTCGTTTCGCCGATTACCCCAGAACGTTCGGTCATCGTGGAATCATCGACCGACGGGCCGTCGGTCGCCGGGCTGCGCCTGACGCGCGTGATCTGCCGTGACTTCCGCAATCATGCCGATCTCGACCTCGCCGTCGGGAGCCGCTTCGTCGCGCTGGTGGGAGACAACGGGGCGGGCAAGACTAATTTGCTCGAATCGATCTCGCTCTTTTCTCCCGGCCGTGGCCTGCGGCGTGCGGATCTGTCGAGCATGGCGCGGAACACCGGCCCCGGTGGTTTTGCCGTCTCCCTCGCGCTCAAACAAGGTGAGGAGGACCACCGCATCGGCACGGGCTACGAGCCAGCCGTGGGCGACGGCCGCGCTGCGCGGCTGTGCCGGATCGACGGCGAGACGGTGGGCTCCCCCGTGGCCTTCTCCGAGTTCCTGCGGGTGGTCTGGCTGACGCCGGATCTCGACGGGTTGTTTCGCGGGCCTGCCGGCGACCGCCGCCGTTTCCTCGACCGCCTCGTCCTTGCCGTTGACGCGACGCATGGCGCCCGTGTCAATGCTTTGGAGCGTGCCCTGCGCTCGCGTAACCGCCTGCTGGAGGAGCGCCCGAGCGACGGGCAATGGCTCGATGCGATCGAGCGCGAGGTTGCCGAACTCGGCGTCGCGGTGGCTTTGGCGCGGCGCGAGACTGCCGAGCGGTTGGATCGGCTCATCGCAGAGACCCGCGACGACGCGCAGCCCTTTCCCTGGGCGGGGCTGAGGTTGGAAGGCGACCTCGACGATCTCGTGGCCGTCTGGCCTGCTCTGGAAGCCGAGGACCGTTTCAGGGCCGCTCTGCGCCAGGGCCGCCACCGCGACCGCGCCGCCGGCCGCACCCTCATCGGCCCGCAGGCCACCGATCTGATGGTCCGCCATGGACCGAAGGACGTGGCTGCCGCAACCGCCTCTACTGGGGAGCAGAAGGCCCTGCTGATCGGCCTCGTCCTGGCTCATGCGC
This sequence comes from Methylobacterium sp. W2, assembly GCF_020662345.1. Lineage (GTDB taxonomy): Bacteria > Pseudomonadota > Alphaproteobacteria > Rhizobiales > Beijerinckiaceae > Methylobacterium. Next base: position 12,176 of record NZ_VMOA01000033.1, read on the forward strand.
GCCTGGTTCAAGCCATGTGCGGCATTGCTCCCGTTATCCTACTCGACGAAGTCGCCGCGCATCTCGATCCGCGGCGGCGGGCCGGCCTGTTCGATGCCTTGGCGGCCTTGCAGGGGCAGGTCTGGATGACGGGCGCCGATCCGGCGCTGTTCGCCGAACTCGACGGTCGGGCCGATATGGTTTCGGTCTCCGACGGACGTATCGTGCCCGCCTGACTTACCGTGCGATGAGCCGATCGAACATCTCGTAGCTAACCGGATTGTCCGGGCACAGGCCGAAGCCGCATTCGGCGAAGGTCGAGCCGGCATTGGCCAGCGCCACGACGAAAAACAACAGGACGACGGAAAGGCCGATCGCCCCGGCCCGGGTGCCGGGAAGGATTGGCGGCGCCGTTCCGATGGGCTGTCCGAGGACTGAAACCGTCTCCGGGCGCGGCATGGCGGATTCGAGCGAGAACTGCCCCTCCCACAGACACAGGATGGCGGTGACGATGATGATGCCGGTGAAGGCGATCAGCGCCCAAACGTAGAAATGGAGGCCGAACAGGTCCGAGCCATAGGTGCCGGTTCCGGGGACGATGTGTAAAGCCGTCTGACGCGCCGAGATCGCGCCCCCCACCACGGCGCTCAGGATGACGATGGCATAATGGGACGGCCTCGGCCGGTCGCAGACATTGAGGACGAGCCCGATGCCGGTCGCCGTGAACGCGGCCCGCTGAAGCACGCAGAGCGGGCAAGGCAATTCACCGAGCACGATCTGAAACCAGAACGCCACGAGCAGGATCAGGCTGCAGCCAAGAAGTCCCGCGGCATTGAGTGCGCGGGCAAGGGACGGTGCGGACATTCCGTGGCCTTCAGAAGACGAGCTGCAGGGCGTCGGTGGCGTGCTCGCGGAACAAGGCCAGCAGCACGCCCAGGGAGAGGCCCCAGAGGAGCAGGGCGAGGCCCCGTCTCCCAGCCATCGCCGCCCCAGTGGCGCCCGCGAAACCGAGGAAGGGAAGGACCATCATGGAACTGCTCGCCCGTCTTTCGTCGGCCCGTGGTCAAGTCCGACTGCCGCTTGTCTCACCTATGCAGACATCTCCTTTCGGGTGACTTAAGAGGAGAAGACTTGGTTTGCCCTCTATTGCAGCTGTCGACAGGAGCAAGCGTCATCTCCCTCGCGCATCTCGTCGTCTTCGCCGCCATCTACGCGGCCGCCGTGGCCTCGCCTGGACCGGGCATCGCGGCCCTGGTGGCGCGTGTCCTCGCCGTCGGCACGCGTGGTATCGGTGCCTTCGTCGCGGGCTTCATCGTCGGCGACCTCGTCTGGTTCGCCATGGCTGCGGGGGGATTCTCCCTGATAGCCCAGGCTTTCGCGCCGCTCCTGGTGGCCCTGAAGTATGCCGGCGCGATTTATCTCGCCGTCCTGGCGTTCAAAGCCTGGACATCGCGGGTGTACGCGATTGACGCGGCACCTCTGCGCGACGAGGGCGCATTGCGCTTGTTCGCGGGCGGCCTCGCCGTCACTTTGGGCAACCCGAAGGTGATCCTGTTCTTCCTCGCCCTTCTGCCGACGGTCGTCGATCTCGACCGGGTCGATGCTCTAGGGCTGGTGGAACTCGGTGCCACCATCGTTCTGGTCCTTGGTACCGTCCTCTCGGGCTACGTCCTGGCGGCCGAAAGGGCCCGGCGCGTGATGACCTCCGTCAGGGCGCGGCGGCTCCTCAATCGTGGAGCCGGTACGGTCATGGCCGGTGCCGCCGTCGCGATTGCGTCGCGCTGATGCGCCCGCCATCGAGGCGAGGCGGCGATCCCGCCGATTGACCTCGCGGCTTCGGGCCGTCAAAGCCACCATCCTGGCAAATGGCGGCCGCAAAGGCGTGGTTGCTGTGCCGAGGATGGCCGGCGCGACACTCGCCTGCTGTCCTCCCCTGACCGCGATGACGGGCACTTCATGACCGACCGCCTCGACGAAGCTCGACGCGCCCTCAAGACAACCTTCGGCTACGACGATTTCCGGCCCGGACAGGACGAGGTGATCGGCGCCGTCCTCGACGGGACCGATGTGTTCGCGGTGATGCCGACGGGGTCGGGCAAGTCGATGACCTACCAGCTGCCGGCTCTCGTCGAATCCTCGCTCACTGTGGTTGTCTCGCCGCTGATCGCCCTCATGCACGATCAGGTGCAGCAGATGATCGGCTTCGGCGTCGAGGCTGCGACGCTCAATTCCTCGGTGGCGGAGGCTACGTCGCGGGAGACTTGGCGCAAGATCCGCAACGGCGATCTTCGGCTCCTCTTCGTCTCGCCTGAGCGGCTGATGATGGAAGGGCTGATGGACGCCCTGCGCGGGGCCGGGGTGCGGCGGCTGGCCGTGGACGAGGCTCATTGCGTCTCGCAATGGGGGCATGATTTCCGCCCCGAATACCGCGACCTCTCCAGGGCGCGCGAGGCGTTGGGGAATGTCCAGACCTTGGCGCTCACCGCCACCGCCGACAAGGCGACGCGGGCTGACATCACCGAGCGGCTGTTCCCCGCGGGGCGCGACCTGAAGGCTTTCGTCCACTCCTTCGACCGGCCGAACATCCGGTTGACCTTCACGCCGAAGGACAACCCGACCCGCCAGATCGAGCGCTTCCTCAAGCATCGCCGCTCGGAGAGCGGGATCATCTACTGCTCGTCGAGGAAGCGCACGGAGCAACTCGCCGAGACGCTCGCCAAGGACGGGTTCAACGCCCTGCCCTACCATGCCGGCCTCGACCAGGGCACACGGATGAAGAATCAGGACACGTTCCTGCAGGAGGACGGGGTGGTGATGACCGCCACCGTGGCCTTCGGCATGGGCATCAACAAGCCCGACGTGCGCTTCGTCTGCCATGCCGACATGCCCTCTAATGTCGAGGGCTATTATCAGGAGATCGGCCGCGCCGGCCGCGACGGCCTGCCCGCCGACACGCTCACCATCTACGGCCTCGACGACATGTCCCTGCGCCGGCGCCAGATCGACGAGAAGGACGTGCCCGATGAGCGCCGTCGCGTCGAGCGGCGCAAGCTCGAGGCGATGATCGCCCTCTGCGAGGGCGCCACTTGCCGGCGTCAATCCCTGCTCGGCTATTTCGGCGAGGCGAGCGAGCCCTGCGGTCGCTGCGACCTGTGCCGCTCGGGTATCTCCCTCGTGGATGCCACGGTGCCGGCGCAGAAGCTGCTCTCGGCCATTGTTCGAACCGGCCAGCGCTTCGGCGCCGCCTATGTCTGTGATGTTGTCCACGGCAAGGAAACCGACACGATCCGGCGCAACGGCCACACCGCGTTGAAGACCTTCGGCGTCGGCGCCGACAAGCCCCTGCCGGCTTGGCGCGCCATGCTGCGCCAACTCTTTGCCGCGGGGGCGGTGGCCGAGAACGACGACGGGTTCGGCGGCCTCTCGCTGACGGAGAAGGGCGAGGCGATCCTGTTCGGCCGCGAGGCGATCCAGATGCGCCCCGACCCCGAGCCGAAACTCGCCGAACCGCGCGACCGCAAGCGTGGCAGCGCGCCTCGCGAGGACGCGACCCTCGATCTCGACGCAGCGACGGAGGCACTGTTCCAGCACCTGCGTGGCCTGCGCGCCACCATCGCCCGCACCGAGGGCATCGCCGCCTTCATGGTGTTCCCAGACCGGACCCTGATCGAGATGGCGCGGGCGAAGCCCGTCGATCTCTATGCCCTACGGACGGTCCACGGCGTCGGTGAGCGCAAGCGCGATGCCTATGGCGAGCGGTTCGTCACTGCCATCGCCGAGCACCTCGCTCAAGGGGCTGGGAGCGACGCCTGATGCGGAATCGCACTCGCACGAGGTCGACCTGATCGTGTAGGGACCGGTTCCAGCGCGTCGTTCTTTCGCACCGCCCGTCCTTTTCACCGACTGCACGGATAAACGTCCCATCGCTTCGGATTCACCGGCCACAGATCGCCTTCCGCGCCAGATCTTCTACATGCCGGGTTTCGATCCGCGTGAGCCCGAAACCTATTGGGGCTTGTTCCGGCGCGAGAGCCGGCTGACGGCGGTGAGGCGCGGCATGGCCATCGCCGTGAGCGATCCTGTGCGGTCGGAGGATGGGTTGCGCCTCGACTGGACGGTGAACGTGGACGGGGCTTCCACGCGCTACACCCTCCTGCGCTGGGATGACATCGTCCGGGCTCGCTTTCCGCGATCGAGTTGGCGGCGGCTCGTAGAAGTGCCCTCCTTGTGGTGGCGCCTCTACCGCAGCGGCTATGTTCGCAGTTTTCGCCGGGAAGCCAAGCGCTTCGCCCGCGTCATCATCGGCGTCCACCGGATCTATGCCGGCCTCGTCATCGCCTCGCTGATCCTCGCGGCGTTGCCGGCCCTCCTCGGACCGTCAGGCTGGCGGCCCTGGTCGCCCGCGGCGATCCCGGTCCTTGCCTACGCCCTCCTCACCGGTCTGATGGCGTTGACCCGGGGGAAGCCGTTCTACGTCGCTCACCTTGTGGACGACACCGCTTTCACCCACGACCATGCCAGCGGTATCGAGACGCGCATGCGCCGGCGGCTTGATGCCTTCGCCGACGAGATCCGCGCCGCTGACGGCAAGGCGAGCGAGATCGTCGTTATCGGACATTCCTCCTCGAGCTTTCTTGGCATCGAGGCCCTCGACAGGGTCCTGACGCAGGATCCCGGCTTCGGGCAGCGCGGCACACCGGTTTCTTTCGTCAGTATCGGCAGCGTGATCCCGTGGATCACCCTCGATGCGCCGGCTGGCGAGATGCGTGCGGCCCTCGCGCGGGTGGCGGCATGCCGCGCCATCCGCTGGCTCGACGTGCGCGCGAAGTGGGACTGGCTCTCCGTCCACCAGCGCGACGTGCTCAGTGCCTCCGGTCTGCCCTCTCCGCCTGCTCACCGGCCGGTGGAGATCCATGTCCGCATCACTGACCTGATTGAGAAAAACATCATCGCCCGGCGCAAGTGGAACCTGTTCCGCATGCATTTCCAGTTGCTGATGTCGAGCTTGAACCCGCAGGCGTTCGATTACGTCGCCTTTGTCGCCGGCCCCGAGCCTATCCACAGCGCGATCGATCGCCTGCGTCTTGCAGGTGAGCCCGCCTCCGAGAAGCCCGTCTGACCGCGCGTTTCCGTGAGGGCGAATGGCGGGACGCCGCTTTGATGAGTTGCCAGCACGGGCGCTTACCCTCTAGAGCCGACCGGACTTGGTGAACCTCGCAAAACCATCCTGAGATCGGGAGGGGTGCGACAGATACCTGAGCGGTCGAGAGGGGTCGCATGTTCCGTAACGATGTTCCGATCACACCGGAGCTGGTTCGCCAGCATGGCCTGACGCCGGACGAGTACGAGCGCTTCCGCGGCCTGATCGGGCGTGATCCGACCCTGACCGAACTCGGTATCGTCTCCGCCATGTGGAACGAGCACTGTTCGTACAAGTCCTCCCGCAAGCACTTGCGCGGTCTGCCGACCTCGGCGCCGTGGGTGATCCAGGGGCCCGGCGAGAATGCCGGCATCATCGATATCGGCGATGGCCTCGCTTGCGTCTTCAAGATGGAGAGCCACAACCACCCGAGTTTCATCGAGCCCTATCAGGGCGCGGCAACCGGGGTTGGCGGCATCCTGCGCGACGTGTTCACCATGGGTGCGCGGCCGATCGCGGCCTTGAACGCCCTGCGTTTCGGCTCGCCCGACCATCCGCGCACGCGTCACCTCGTCTCCGGCGTGGTGGCCGGCATCGGCGGATACGGCAATTCGTTCGGCGTGCCCACGGTCGGCGGCGCTGTCGGTTTCCATCCGCGCTACGACGGCAACATCCTCGTCAACGCCATGGCGGTGGGCCTCGCCCACACCGACGGTATTTTCTATGCGGCGGCGACCGGGGTGGGTAACCCGATCGTCTATCTCGGATCGAAGACTGGCCGCGACGGCATTCACGGCGCCAGCATGGCCTCCGCCGAGTTCGACGACGCCTCCGAATCGAAGCGGCCCACGGTCCAGGTCGGCGATCCCTTCGCCGAGAAGCTGCTGCTGGAGGCCTGCCTGGAACTGATGGCGACCGGTGCCGTCATCGCGATCCAGGACATGGGCGCGGCGGGGCTGACCTGCTCGGCCGTCGAGATGGGGGCAAAGGGCGATCTCGGCGTCGAACTCCACATCGAGAAGGTGCCGGCCCGCGAAGAGAACATGAGCGCTTACGAGATGATGCTCTCGGAGAGCCAGGAGCGCATGCTCATGGTGCTCAAGCCCGGAATGGAGGCTGAGGCCGAGGCCATTTTCGTGAAATGGGGCCTCGATTTCGCGATCATCGGGCACACTACCGACACGCTGCGCTTCGTCGTGAAGCACGACGGCGTCACCATGGCCGACCTGCCGATCAAGGAACTCGGTGACGAGGCCCCGCTCTACGACCGGCCGCATATCGCCAACACGCACCAACCGATCCTCGCCGCTGCCGACGTGCCCGCGCCGATCGGAAATGCCGAGGCTCTGAAGAAACTGGTCGGCTCCCCAGACCTGTCGTCGAAGCGCTGGGTCTACGAGCAGTACGACCACTTCATCGGCGGCAACACCGTGCAGAAGCCGGGTGGCGACGCCGCCATCGTGCGCGTCGAGGACGGCCCCAAGGGCCTCGCCCTGACCGCCGACGTGACGCCGCGCTATTGCGAGGCCGATCCGGTCCAGGGCGGTCGGCAGGCCGTGGCGGAAGCCTGGCGCAACATCACGGCGGTGGGCGCGACGCCCCTCGCCATCACCGACAACCTGAATTTCGGCAACCCGGAGAAGCCCGAAGTGATGGGTCAGCTCGTCGGCTGCCTCAAGGGCATCGGCGAGGCCTGCCTCGCTCTCGACTTCCCCGTCGTGTCCGGCAACGTCTCGCTCTACAACGAAACCAACGGCGTCGGCATTCTGCCGACCCCGACCATCGGCGGCGTCGGCCTTCTCGACGATGTCACGAGACACGCCACCATCTCGCTGAAACGCGAAGGCGACATGCTCGTCCTCGTCGGCGCCACGGAAGGCTGGCTCGGCCAGTCGGTCTATCTTTCGGTGGTCTTCGGACGCGAGGACGGTGCGCCGCCGCCGGTCGATCTTGCGGCCGAACGCCGTAATGGCGATTTCGTGCGCAGCCTCATCGTCTCGGGCCTCGTCGACACCGTGCACGATCTCTCCGATGGTGGCCTCGCCGTGGCTTTGGCTGAGATGGCCATGGCTGGCGACGTCGGTGCGACCCTGCCCGAGGCGCCTGCGGGGCTCCCGGTGCACGCCTACCTCTTCGGAGAGGATCAGGCTCGCTACCTGCTCAGCGTCGATCCGGAGAACGTGGCGGACCTCCTCTACAGTGCCAACGCGCAGGGGATTCCGGCGGCTGTCATCGGTCTTACCGGGTCTCGGAATTTGACCCTGCCGGGTGGCGAAACCATACCGGTCGCGGACCTGCGCGAAGCACATGAAAACTGGCTGCCGGCCTACATGGCCGCCCGGCCGGCAACGGTCTGAGTTTCATTCGAGAGGGATACGTCCGATGCCGATGGATGCGCGCGAGATCGAGGCCATGATCCGTGAGGCGCTGCCCGACGCCACGATCGAGATCAAGGATCTGGCTGGCGACGGCGATCATTACGCCGCTACCGTCATCTCCTCCGCGTTCAAGGGTAAGACGCGTGTGGCCCAGCACCAGCTTGTCTACAATGCGCTCCAGGGGCGGATGGGGGGCGTGCTCCACGCCCTTGCGCTCACAACCGGGGTCCCGCAAGATTGAGGGCGATCAACGGGGCGTCCCCATGGACCAGCCGAGCCTGTACGACGACGACATTGTGAGTTGGACCGAGCAACAGGCGGCCGCTCTGCGCGTGCTCGCGCGACGTCCCGATCTGTCCAAGATGCTGGACTGGGAGAATGTCGCCGAGGAGATCGAGAGCGTGGGGCGTTCGCAGGTCCAGGCGGTTGAAAGCCTCCTCGTTCAAACCCTGGCGCATCTCTTGAAGCGACGATCTTGAAATCGCCGGAAAAACACTGACCTCAACCGTCAGTGCCCCGCCTCACTCCTGAAAAGGATATTTGCATGACCGACGTTAACACCGCCATCAAGACCGAGATCGATTCCCAGGACGTCGTCGTGTTCATGAAGGGCACGCCGCAATTTCCCATGTGCGGCTTCTCCGGGCAGGTCGTGCAGATTCTCAATTACCTCGAAGTGCCGTTCAAGGGCGTGAACGTCCTCGATGACATGGCGATCCGCGACGGTATCAAGGCCTTCTCGAATTGGCCGACCATTCCGCAAATCTACGTCAAGGGCGAGTTCATGGGTGGGTGTGATATCACCCGCGAGATGTTCCAATCGGGGGAACTGCAGCAGTTCCTCACGGAGAAGGGTGTGGCGGTAAAAGCGACTGCGGTCGCCTGAAACGACCGACGATCGTTTTTCGAGATCAGGGATCGATGAGGGGCGCGCGAGCGCCCTTTTTCGTGTCGGTTGCTTCGTGACCGGTCGAAGGCATGACGGTCCGTTCCATAAGGCCTTCGGCGGTAAGTCATATGCCGGCAGGATGACGGGCGATGGACCGTCCATCGCAAGGCATCATGGACCTCCACATGGTTTGGTCGAATTTTTGTCGAAATACTGAATAAAGCTGAGTAAGAGTTCTCCGTTTCAGGAAAATATAACATCAAATAGTTTTTTTCAGGACTGGATTGGATTTTTTCTAATGATCGCGGGGTATTCTTTCGCGAGACAAAGGTTATGTGTGTCCGGTAAGCGCCAATACGTCATCGGTATATTCAGGGGCTTTTTAGAATTACAGATTAAAAATCTCAGATTTTAAGAAATATTGAATTGATTCAGGGGAAAATGATGTTTTATCGCCCAAAATTGCTTCCTGCACTGCGGAAGCTTTAATAAAATGGCGCAAATCTGTAATTAGGTGCGTTGCCGCACTGCAAAAACTTCGTGGCGATGCAAAAAGCAAATTAAGCGTAAACATTCGTGGCCGTCGGGAACTTGTTGCCGGAATCCACATTATCTGTTTATACGCACATACCGACCGATGCGAAGTTCGCACGGCTCTAGGTCTGGTGACCGCAATGCCAGTGTTCGAAGCAAAGAACCTCGATTCCGAGTTCGAGGGACAAGCCCTCCTCGCTGCCATCCTGTTTCCCACCCAGGAAGCGCAGGATCGAGCTTTGACACATGGCCGCAACCGCGCCGCGCGCGGGTGCTCCATGGCTGATCCGATCACGATCGAGGCGCGGTATCCGCACTCCCTGCGTGACCCTGAGATCGAAGTGCAGTTGTCTTGAGTCGTCGAGAGTAGGATATCGTTAGCCGGCCTACCAAGTCTGGTTAATGATCAGTCCCTGCTTCGTTGCGACAGCCCAGCTCCGTCCGCGTCTCTCTACCGAATCGACCTTGCCGACGCCTGGGATCGTGTCTCCTGGGCCGACCTCAACGAGGCGATGACGGCGGTCTTCGATGACGGCGATACCGTTATAGACCTCTCGCACAGCCCAACTCTCGATCACCGCCGGCGTGGAAGCCTTCGCCTTATCCGGCAGTGACCCGGTTTCTGTAGGTTCAGGTTGATGGGCCTTTGCGGCTTGAGGCGGCGCTACCGGAATTGCCGGAGTCGCCGCCATTGTCCGCTTCTCCAGTTGCGACGTCAGAGCCGCGATCTTTGCCGTCTGATCTCGCTCGGTCTGATCCTGCCGGTCGGCAAGGCTTGTGACTTTCGAAACGATAACCTGTTCGGACTTGCCGATCCGATCGTTGAGGGTGGCGGACCGGTTCTTCGCTTCGCTCCGGACAACCTCGGTGGCATCCTGCACCTGCGCAAGGACCTTCCCCAACTTCTCGATGTCGGCCTGGAGCTGGGCGACGTCCGCCTGGCGGATATCCAGGCGGGATTGAATCTGCGCCAGCTTCTCGGAGGATGGCTCAGCTTTCTGCGAAACGATGCTCATCGTACCTGCGCCCACGGTGACGCCGATCATGAGGGCCGCCGCCGTCACGCCGGCGAAAAGCGGGGTGAACAATGGCAGGCGCCTGCGCTTCTCTGGCACCGTCGCGGGCTTCGCCTTGGCGCCGCTGACAGCTTGTTTCAAAAGCGCTTCGGGCGACCGATCGGACTCCGCCGCCCCGATGACCTTATCCGCCATGACCCATGCATCCCGTTTGACCGTGTCATGAATGATTAAGGACGTTTGTTTACCGAAAGGTTACCGGACGGAGGATGGGAACCGGTATCGATTGTTGGCAGCGGACGGGGTATTGATGACGGTTCCGATGCAGTGGCGGGGAGCGACACGCATGATGAGGGCGACACTGCTCAGCAGCCTGATTTTCTGCGTGATCACGAACCTGACATCTCGCGCCGTAGCGCTCGAGCCGGTGCGGCCGGAGCCGAAGCAGGCGGCAAAGCCCTGCCCCAGGCACGGTTCGGGCTTCATCCGCATTCCCGGCTCGGAGACCTGCATCCGCATTGGCGGACGGGCTGCGGCGGGGCTCGACCTCCGCTCCCGCGAAGACGGCCCCGCCTCCCGACCGATCGCCAGCGGCCGCCTGGCTGTCGATACCCGCACGGAGACAGGTTATGGCCCGGTTCGGACCTATGTCCGGATCGATGCGGGTCAGCGTTGAGACGAATTCAAAAGTTGCGCGACAGCACCAGAGGTTGGCTTCGTCCCGCCGGGCCCCTGCCATAGGGTGACGGCGGCTGAGACGGGCGTCCATACACGGTGGCCGTTCTCGAGCGACTCATGTCGTCGGCCAGGGACTTGACCAAGCTCTCGGAGACCGTGCGTGCCGTCGCCAGCACGATCTGACTGGTTTCCACCACCTGGGCGAACCGCCGGTGAGCGGTTTTAAGCTCCTCGATGGACTCCGGAGCGAACCGTGCCAAGGCGATGGCATTGGCTTTGGCCACCTCCAGGCTCTGCATGTAGGACGCCCCCAGGGCAGTCTTGCGCTCGGTCTGCGACAGGCCCTGGCGAAGGCGCCCGACTCGAACGTGGCCTCCCTCTTCCAAGAGGATATCCTCCAGCGCCTGCATCGTCTGCATGATGTGGGCGATCAGCGCATCTGCGCCGGCCTTGTCCGCGATGCGCAGGGATTTGGTCTCAGTTGCGGCTTGCATTTCCAGCCTCCTGCATCTTGATCATCTCGCGGTAGACCTGATCGGCGATGCCGACCCCGCCGCTCTTTGCCATTTGGCCCGCGTATTCCTTGGTCAGCATTGAGCGATAAACCGCCCCGCCGGTGCCGTTGTCGCCGAGGGGGCCATCGGTGCCCTCCGAGGCGCTGAGCCGCTCCAGGGTCTGTTCCAGGAACATCGTTTCGAACTCGTTGGACGCCTTGCGGGCCTTGATCTCCGCAGGTGTCTTGGCAGAGGCCGCCGCAAGTCTGCTATTTGCGGACATCGACGCCGCTTTGGCCGTCTCTTCCTTGAGGCTATTGCCCACCGATTTGGCGATGTCGCCGACGATAGCCCGGCCGACCCCGAGGGCGGCTTTGGCGGCGAGGGGTGCGAACAGCATGGTCATCGCCTCTCTAGTGGAAGGAGGAAGGGAGGGAGGTGCATCACATCACCTCGATATCGGCTTGGAGTGCGCCGGCGGCCTTGATCGCTTGCAAGATCGAAATCAGGTCACGGGGGCCGACTCCCAGTGCGTTGAGGCCATCCACCAGCTCACGCAGGGTGACGCCTTCCTTGACCATGGCGAGCTTGTTGCCCTCGCCGGTGTCGACTTTGACGCCGGTGCGCGGGACCACCGTGGTGGTGCCGTTGGAGAGCGGGGCCGGCTGGCTGACTTGCGGCTGTTCGGTGATGGTGACCGTGAGATTCCCCTGAGCGATGGCGACGGTGGATACGCGCACGTCGCGGCCCATGACGATGATGCCCGAGCGCTCGTCGACGATCACCCGCGCCGTCTGGTCGGGCTCGATCTTCAGCTGCTCGATCTCGGTGACGAGGCGGATCATGTTGCCGTTGTACTTGGCCGGGATCTGCAGGGTGACGGTGGCCGGGTCGGTGGGCTCGGCGGTGTCGGCGCCCATGAAGTCGTTGATCGCGGCGGCGATCCGCTTCGAGGTGGTGAAGTCCGGATTGCGCAGGGAGAGGCGCAGGGAGCGCATGTCATTCATCTTGAACGCCGTCTCCCGCTCGATCATCGCCCCGTTGGGCACGCGCCCGTTGGTGGGCACCCCGCGCGTAATCTTGGCGGCATCGCCCTCGGCCGAGAAGCCCGCAATGGCGACCGATCCCTGCGCCAGGGCGTAGACCTCGCCATCGGCGCCGAGAAGCGGCGTGACCAGCAGGGTGCCGCCCTGGAGGGACTTGGCGTCGCCCAGGGACGAGACCGTGATGTCGATGCGGTTTCCCTGGGTCGCGAAGGGCGGCAGGCTGGCGGTGACCATCACGGCCGCTAGGTTTTGCGTGCGCATGGTGGCCCCCCGGGTGTTGACCCCGAGCCGCTCGAGCATCGCCTGGAGGGACTGCCGGGTGAACGGAATGTTGTTCAGGGTGTCGCCGGTGCCGTTGAGGCCGACGACGATGCCGTAGCCCACGAGCTGGTTCTGGCGCACGCCCTCGATGCTCGCGAGATCCTTGACCCGCGACAGGGCGAGGGCCTGGCCGCTGAGGGCGCCGAACAGCGCCAGCATCGCGGCGACGCAGCGGACGAGAGAGACGTATCGATGGGGCCGGGCGATCGCGATTGGCATGATGCGCTTTGCTGGTCGGCGGGGCATGTCGTGGTCGTTTGACATGCCGGTTGGTCTGCCAGGACCATGCCAAACGGTTCAATCCAACAAGTCTCTGAAATACAACGCATTATCTTGAACCGGCCGTTGCCCTCCCTCCTTGCGCCGACTGCGTTCCCTGCCGACCCGGCAGCTTCTGCCCGGTCGTTTACGGATGATTAACCATCGGGGGCGGATTCTGCTGAGCGGAACGATCGTCGTGCCGATGGGCGAAGCGACGCCCTGATTTTCGGAGACGGCTCATGCGCGTCGATAACCGCCTCGTCTCCCACGCCTCGGCCGCTGCCTCGCCCGCCTTGCGCAGGACGGATGCGTCCCCTTCCTTCCTGCTTGGCGGTGATGCGGCCGCAACCACCTCTTCGGCCACCACCGCACCGACCACATCGCTGGCGGGGCTCGACGCGATCCTGACCCTGCAGGGCCAGGGCGAGCAGCCCGGCGAGCGCCGCCGTCGCTTCGCCAAGCGTGGCCACGACCTTCTCGACGGCCTCGATCGGCTGAAGGCTTCCCTGGTGATGGGAAGGGTTTCGACGCGGGAACTCCAAGCCATCGCGAGCCGCCTCTCGGAGCGTGCCGAGTCCAGCGGCGATCCGCGCCTCGACGGGCTGATCGCCGATATCGAGCTTCGCGCAGCGGTGGAACTCGCCAAGCTGTCGGCCGCTCAAGCCAGCTGACCGGGCCTGCCGTCGGAAGCGAGGGCCTTCCGCCGCGTCAGGTTTCCATCATCTCGCGGATGCGCCCGGCCAGAACCTCCACCGGGAACGGCTTGGTGATCATCTGCATGCCCGGATCGAGCTGACCGTTGCCGAAAATGGCATTCTCAGCATAGCCGGTGATGAACAGCACCTTCAGATTGGGGCGGGTTTCGCGGGCCTGATCGGCGAGTTGGCGGCCGTTGAGACCGGGAAGACCGACATCGGTCACGAGCAGGTCGATACGCTCCTGGGTGAGCAGGATCTTGAGGCCGGACAGGCCGTCCGCCGCCGAGATTGCCCGGTAGCCGAGGTCTTCCAGCACGTCGACGATGAGGTCGCGCACCACCCCCTCGTCCTCGACCACGAGGACGGTCTCACCCGCGCCGATGCGGGCGACCCCCGCGAGGGTGTCCGCCGGGCCTGGCTCCGTCACCGCTTCGACGGAGCGGGGCAGGTAGAGCTTCACCGCCGTACCGTGCCCGACTTGCGAATCGATCTTGGCATGGCCGTCCGATTGCCGGGCGAAGCCGTAGATCATCGACAGGCCGAGGCCGGTCCCCTGCCCCAGGGGCTTCGTGGTGAAGAACGGGTCGAAGGCCCGGGCGATGACGTCGGCCGGCATGCCGGTGCCGGTATCCGACACGACGATGCAGACATACGCACCCGGCTCCACCCCCGGATGCAACCGGGCATAGGCGCGGTCGAGTTCGGTGTTGCCGGTCTCGATGCGGAGCCGGCCGCCATCCGGCATGGCATCGCGGGCGTTGATGGCGAGGTTGAGGATCGCATTCTCGAGCTGGTGTGGATCGCACAGGGTCGGCCACAGCCCCTCCCCCATGGCGATGTCGAGGGAGATCGTCTCGCCGATCGTCCGACGCAGGAGGTCTTCGAGGGATGCGATCAGGGCGTTGGCGTCGACCAGCTTCGGATCGAGGGGCTGGCGCCTGGCGAAGGCGAGGAGCCGGTGGGTCAGCGCCGCGGCCCGGTTGGCGGAGGACATCGCCGCCTTGGCGTAGCGCTCGATATTGTCCATCCGGCCTTGCGACAGACGGGTCTGCATCAGGTCGAGGGAGCCGACGATCCCGGTGAGCAAGTTGTTGAAGTCATGGGCGATCCCGCCGGTGAGCTGGCCCACGGCCTCCATCTTCTGGGCCTGACGCAAGGCGTCCTCGGCGACTTCGAGGGCGGCGGCCTGTTCGCGCTCAGCCGTGGTGTTGCGGCCGCTGGCATAGATCCGCGCGTCCTCGAACGCGCCGGTCCAGGCGAACCAGCGGTAACTGCCGTCGGCGTGGCGCAGCCGGAACTCGAAGGGTTCGGTGAGCGGATCGGCGACGATGGCCGAGAAGGTCGAGCAGACGGCGCCGCGGTCATCGGGATGGGCGAGATCCGCGAAGGATCGACCGGCGAGATCGTCGGAGGTCCAGCCGAGAAGCGTCGTCCAGGCCGAGTTGACGGCCGCGATCCGGCTGTCCGCTTCGGTGACCATCAGCAGATCCTGCGACAGGCGCCAGGCCCGGTCGCGTTCCTGAGTCCGCTCCTGGACCTCCTGGGTCCGGGCCTGGACCTGCTGTTCCAGCGTCTCGTTCAGGCGTCGCAGGGCGTCTTCGGCGAGGGCGCGGTCGGTGACGTCGTGCCCCTCGGCGAAGATGCCGGTGACGGTGCCGTCGGCCTCCGTGATCGGCTGGTAGACGAGGTTGAGGATGCGCTGTTCGAGGCCGCCCTCGCGTCCGGACTGGATCGTCACCGGCATGTTTCGGCCGATGAAGGGTTTGCCCGTCGCGTAGACCTCGTCGAGAAGCTCGAAGAAGCCCTGCCCCTCCACCTCCGGCAACGCCGCGCGGACGCCGATCCCGATGATGTCGCGATGACCGATGAGCTGGAGATAGGCCTCGTTGGTGTACTCGAACACGTGCGAGGGTCCGCTCAGGACGCACATGAAACCGGGTGCGTCCTGGAACAGCGTGCGCAAGCGGTCGCGCTCCGCCGTCCTCTGCCGGACTTCCGAGAGGAGGGCATCGTTAGCCTGTCGCAGAGCTTCGGCCGCCTCCTGCCGCATGCGAACGGCTTCGGCGAGGACCGCGTTGCGCTCGCGCTCGGCCTCGTAGGCCGAGACGCTGGCGAGACTCGACGAGATCTGTCCAGCCAAGAGCTTGAGGAAGCTCAGGTAATCGGCGTCGATGGGCCGGTGCGGGTTCAAGCCCACCGTGAGGCTGCCCAGCGGCGCGCTACCCCCCTGTCCGACCAGGGGCAGGGTCACCGCCTGCGCGGGCGGCCTCGACCAGTCGCCGGTCGGCCAGTCCTGCGCCGGATCGAGATCGACGATCGCCTCGCCTCCCATGCCGCCGAGCCAGCCCGCAAGGGGGGCGGCGGGATCGGTGATGCCGGGCCGGGCGGCATGGTCCGCCGACATCCCGGTGGTGGCGACGAGGCGGGCGAGGCTGCCCCCGTCGTAGAGATGGATGGCACTGAAGGGCAGATCGCGGCGGGCCTCGCCGAGGCTGGCCTCCACCGCCCGCAGGACGTCGGAGCGGCTCTCCGCCCGCGCCAGACTCTCGCCGAGGAGACGCAGGATTCCGAGGCGCCGCTCGCTGATGACGCGGTCCGTCTCCTCGCTGACCGCACAGAACAGGCCACCCACCGTTCCGTCGTCGTCGATGACCGGACTGTAGGAAAACGTATGATAGGTTTCCTCGGGATAGCCGTTGCGCTCCAACAGCAGCAGCAGCCCGCGATCCCACGTCGCCTCGCGATCCTCGTAGACGCTGCGAATGCGCGCCTCGATGTCGTCCCAGATCTCGGCCCAGAGGATTTTGGTGGGTTTCGCGAGCGATTCCGGATGCTTGAGGCCGAGGGTCGGGCGGTAGGCGTCGTTGTAGAAGAACGCGATGTCCGGCCCCCAGCCGAGCCACATCTCGAACCGCGAAGTCAGGAGGATGCGCAAGGCGACCTTCAGCGCCTCCGGCCAGCCTTCCGGCGGCCCGAGCGGGGTCTGCGACCAGTCCTTGGCCCGCATCAGGGCCGCCATCTCGCTTGCCCCGACGAAGATCTCCGAAGGTTCGGCAAAGGGCTTCGACAAGGATCGGCTTTCCGGCACTCTCAGGGCCTCGGTTGCGGGCGGCGGGCGGGATCAGGCGGCCGGTCCACGGACCGATGTGAACCGACCCTATAGGTCACGGCGGACCGGCCGCAAACCGGCCCATCTCGTCCGTCCGACGGCCTTCGCAAGGGGTCGAACCACCGCCATCCGATGTGATTTCGACCGCCATCGGACGGTCCTTGGCACCGCCATCCGGCCGCGTTTCCGCGCTTGGGCGAGGCCGGCGCGTCCGACGGCACGAGCGTCGCATGAGGGATGCATCCGTTGCGTGTTTGTCGCAGGGGCCGCGCAACACCACATCCGGACGGGGTAGGACCATCGGGTGCGTTGTAGTGTCGGGCGCCCTCAAGTATAGGCACGCGAAACATCGCCGCGTACCGGCTGTGACGGACTTGCGAAGGGGCGAGGATGGCGACAGTCAAGATCGACGACGGTTACGTGCCGTCCGAGGACGAGCCGTTCATGAACGAGCGGCAGCGTGAGTATTTCCGCCGTAAGCTGGTGGGATGGAAAGCCGACATTCTGCGCGAAGCGCAGGATACGCTGGTGGCGCTTCAGACCGAAAACGAGAATCATCCCGATCTGGCCGACCGCGCCTCGTCGGAGACCGACCGGGCCATCGAATTGCGGGCCCGCGACCGCCAGCGCAAGCTCACCGGCAAGATCGACGCGGCGTTGGCCCGGATCGAGGACAGAAGCTACGGATATTGCGAGGAGACCGGCGAGCCGATCTCGCTGAAGCGCCTCGATGCCCGGCCCATCGCCACCTTGTCGCTGGAGGCGCAGGAGCGCCACGAGCGGCGCGAGCGCGTCTATCGCGACGAGTAGCGTCGGCGGCGTGGCGCGCCGAACGGACCTGCCGCGACCGCCGGTGGTCGCAGCGGGTTTCGGCGGCAGGTTTCAGCGGGCTTGCCTGAAGTTGTCGATCCTGATTGTCTCGCCGAGCATTCAATAGAAGCTTGGCTTTAAACGATGCTTGACCGTCCGGAACCTTCGTCCTGTTGTCACGATTACTGATACGACGTCGCGTCGATCAAGGATCCCGACATGGACAATGAAGTACTGATCCTCGTGCTTGCCCTCGCCACCTTCGCACTCGTGGTCGGGGTAGCGTTGTGGCAGCGCGCCCGCGTCGCGAAACTCAAGAAAGACCCCGAACGCTCGGCTTTCGTCGACAATCACGGAACCGCCCCGCGCCCCAACCGGCCCGGCACCGAGCATTGACCGGGACCGTCCGTCCCAGCTTGTCTGCGGGATTTACACATCCGCCCGACGGTTGTTCCTCTCTCCAAAAAGGTTCGACGTGAGGCGCGACGGCCCCCCTCTCGTTCCAGGAGAGGGGACCCGAGCGGCCCGCAAGATCTTTGAAAATCGTAGCCCGGCATGCAGGTTCCGAGACGCAGAACCCGTCACCGCTCGGGCAAGCCCCTTAGCCTCAGAACGGCAGCAGGATGTCGACGAGCTGCTGGCCGTAGCGGGGCTGCTGCACGTCGGTGATCTGGCCACGGCCGCCATAGGCGATGCGGGCCTGGGCGATCTTCGAGGAATCGATCGTGTTGTCGGATTCGATGTCCTCCGGCCGCACCACGCCGGCGACGATGAGCTCGCGCACTTCGAAGTTGATGCGGATCTCCTGCTTGCCCTCCACCACGAGGTTCCCGTTGGGCAGGACCTGATTGACGATGGCGGCGATGTTGGTCGTCACCGTCTCGTTGCGCTGGACCGACCCCGAACCATCGCTCGACGAGGTCGAGGTCCCGGCGATGAGCTTGTCCGGGCTGATCCCGGCGGCGGCGATGGCGGCGCTGCTTTCCAGGCCGAACGCGTTGGGGAGTCCGAGGCCTTCGGCGTTGGAGCGGGAGCGCTTGGTCTCGTTGTTCAGATTGGCCCTGTCGGTGACATTGACCTTGATCGTCACGAGGTCGCCGATCCGGGCGGCGCGCTGATCCTTGAAGAAGGCGCGCGATCCCGTCCGCCACAGGGAATTGGGCGCGTAGGAGACGGGCTGCACGTCCGGCATCGGCAGGCGCACCGGGCGGTAGCCCGGCTGCGAGGTCGGATCCTCGATGGAGGAGAGCGCCGGGGTGGCGCCGACCTGCGACAGCCGGTCCACCGTGTTGCAGGCGCCCAGGGCCGAGCAGGCCAGCAGGATCGCCGCGAGGGAGAGCGGCGTCTTGGTGAGGCGATTGGAACGGTTGGTCATGGGAGCCGGTCTTTCTCGTGAGGATCGGGGCGGTGTCAGCGGCCGGCGTCGAACGCCGCACTGGCCTGGCGGCCGATGCTGGCGGAGGAGCTGACCGAGACCCGGCCGGGGCCGATCACGGTGGCGGCGAGGGTCTTCTTGGAGACGGGATTGGTGACGGTGATCGCCGCGCCGAGACGTCCGTTCTCGTTGGCCTGTCCACGCAGGGAGAGGTTGAGGCCGGGCGCATCGAACACGATGGTGACGGCCTCGCCGCGCTGGACCAGATCCGCCGGAGCGATGTCGCCGGAGCGGAGAATGGAGCCGGCGCTCAGGCTGCGCTGGGCGACCTGACCGATGGAGACGGTAGACCCGGCCTGGGCATCCGGGGGGGTCGCCTCGCGGGGGCGGCGCTCGACGGTGACGTCGCCGGCGCTCACCGTGTCGCCGCGGTTGAGCGTGCGGGAGATGATCTGGACCTCGCGGATTTCCTGCACCTGCCCGGCGACGCGCAGGGAGGCCTGACGCTTGCCCAGGGTGATGAGGGCCGCGACCCGCTTCAGGCGCGGATCGAAGGTGACGTCGAGGGCCGCCGCCTGCCCGTCGAGATCGAGCGGCGCCAGGAGGACGGTGTTCTCGCCGTCGAGACGGAGGGCGAGGTTGCGCGGGTCGAGGCCGTAGGCCGTCTCGAGCACACGCTTGATCGCGGCCTCGATCTCGGTGGGGCCGACGCGCCGGGCGGCGCGCTGCACCGAGACCTGGTTCCGGCCGCCGGTCTCGATCTCGCCGAGGCCGAGGGGCGCCACCGCATCGGCGATGCGGCGGGCCTGGATCGTTCCCGACGCGCCGAGCGCCGGAGCGCGGAACAGCGGGCGTCGCGCCAGATCCGCCGGCGCCCCTTCCACCAGATCGCCCAGCGTCAGGATATCGCCGCGTGCGGTGACGTCGCCGCGCAGGCGCAGCCGCTGGCCGGCCTCCTCGGCGAGAACCTGGACCGTCATGAAGCCGAGGGCCGCGAGCGCGAAGAACGTGCGCACGACGATGCCGGGCGTGAGCGTGCCGGCGCGGCGCGGCTGGGCTTTGGGGATCTGTCTCAGGGCGTACATGGCGCGACGCTTTCGGAGGCGGGCTGAAACGGAGAGGCGAAGCGGGGACGTCAGGACGGACGAACCGTCAGGCGCGGAACATCTGCGAGGTCGTGGACAGCATCTGGTCGGCCGCTGTGACAACCTTCGAATTCATCTCGTAGGCGCGCTGCGCGGCGATCAGCGACGAGATCTCGGTGACGGCGTTGACGTTCGCCTCTTCGAGGTAGCTCTGCTGCAGGTTGCCGAAGCCTTCCGTGCCCGGCAGGCCGTTGATGGCGGGGCCGGAGGCGGCGGTCTCGATGAACAGGTTGTCGCCGATGGATTCGAGGCCGACCTTGTTGACGAAGCGGGCGAGCTGGAACTGGCCGAGATTCTGCGGCGCGGTCTGCCCCGGCACCGTCGCCTGGATCGAGCCCTGCGCGCTGATCGTGACGCTCGTGGCGTTGTTGGGCACCGTGATGCCCGGATCCACGAGATAGCCGTCGCGGGTGACGAGCTGGCCCTGGGCCGAGAGGTCGAACGAGCCGTCGCGGCTATAGGCGGTGCGGCCGTCGGGCATCGTCACCCGGAACAGGCCCTCGCCGCGGATGGCGACGTCGTATTCCTTCTCCGTCGAGGCCAGCGGCCCCTGCGACATGGTCCGGGCGGTGGAGGTGGTCTTCACGCCCGATCCGAGGGCGAGGCCGGCGGGAAGCTGGGTGTTCTGGTCCGAGGTGGACGAGCCGGCCCGGCGTAGGTTCTGGTAGAGCAGATCCTGGAAATGGGCCGTCTGGCGCTTGTAGCCGGTGGTGCGCAGGTTCGCGATGTTGTTCGAGATGACCTGGACGTTGAGTTCCTGGGCCGCCATGCCGGTGGCGGCTGCGTAGAGGGCGCGCATCGCCTGGGTTCCTTACGCGACGTCGGCGAGGCGGCGGATCGCCGTGCCCCGCAACTCGTCCAGGCGCGAGATCACGCCCGAGACCATGGTGTAGGTGCGGTTCACGTCCATCAGCCGGGTCATCTCGATGACCGGCTTGACGTTGGAGCGTTCGAGGGCACCAGATTCGAGGCGGCCGTTGATGCCGGCGGCCACCGGGGCCGCCGGCGACCCGTAGAGGTTGGCGCCCTCGTTGGTGAGCGCCTGCGGGTTGGCGAAGGTCACCATCCGCACGCGTCCGCGGATGCCGAGATTGGTGGAGACCGTGCCGTCCGGCCCGATGGACAGGCCGGTCTCCTGGGCGTTGATCTGGATCGGGCCGCCCTCGCCCTGCACGGCGTAGCCGTCGCTGTTGACGAGATTGCCCTGGGGGTCGGTCTCGAACGCACCGTTGCGGGTGTAGCGGTCGCCGTTCGGGGTGCGGACCACGAGGAACGCCTCGCCGCGCACCGCCACATGGAGCGGGTTACCGGTCTGCTCGATCGGTCCCTGGGCGAGATCGAGGGCCGTGCCCTGGTCGATGACGTAGGAGACGCGCCGGTCGGGCCGATGGAACGAGTCGGCGCTCGCCACCGGCATCAGATATTCCTGGAACCGCGAGCTGCGGCCCTTGAAACCCGTGGTGGAGACGTTCGCCATGTTGTTGGCGATCACGTCGAGTTCACGCTGCAGGGCGACCTGACTGGAGACTCCGACAAACAGCGCGTTCTGCATGGATCGAATAAGCCTTGGGCTGCGGCGACGTTAACGATACCCGCACGGCCCGTGCCAGCGCCGGCCATTCGGAAAAACGCAATCCGGTCAATGCTCTATCTGGATGTTGGGTCGATCGCGCCGCCCTGCCGCCGCATCCCCGCGGCAAGAACCACCCGGCAGGTTTTGCCGCCTTAACGAGACGTTAACCGTAACCTTGGATACATCCCGTCACGGGGTCGCGGGGGCTCAGCGCCGGCCGCACCCTGGGACGAGATTCGGAGGGGCGACCCATGGCCAAGAAGCCCAAGACGGTCCCCGCCGCCGACGGGGAGGAAGCCGGCGGCGAAGCCCCGAAGGGCGGCAAGAAGAAGATCATCATCATCGGCGCGGCCGTGCTGCTTCTGGCCGGCGGCGGCGGGTTCTTCATGATGAAGAAGAAGGGCGGCGACGATCACGCCGCCATCGAGGTGAAGAAGCCCCTGGTCTTCCTCGACGTGCGCGAGATGACGATCAACCTCACCAACGAGCCCGGCCAGGACAAGCAGCGCACGGCCAGGGTCAAGGTCTCCCTCGAGCTGAAGGACGCCAAGGTGGAGGGCGAGGTGAAGCCGCTGATGCCGCGCATCGAGGACACCTTCCTGGTCTACCTGCGCGAGTTGCGCCCGAGCGACCTCGCCGGTTCGGCCGGTTTGTACCGGCTCCGCGAGGAACTGCTCCGCCGGGTCAACGTCGCGATCCACCCGGCACGGGCCGAGGCCGTGCTCTTCAAGGACGTGATCGTCCAGTAACCCCCATCGGTGTCGAGACGGTCATGGCAGGTCCCGAAGACGAGGTCGAAGAGGACGATTGGGCAGCCGCCCTGATCGCGCAGAACGCCGAGGTCGGCGAGACCTCGCTGGCCGACGAGTGGGGCGCGGCGCTGGCCGAGCAGGGCACGAGCACGCATGCCAGCGACGTCGCCGCCGAATGGGCGACGATGATCGAGGACGGGGAGACCGACAATCTCCCCGAACTCGCCGGCAACGACCGCATCCTCAACCAGGACGAGATCGACGGCGTCCTCGGCTTCTCCTTGCGCGAATTGTCGGCTTCGGGCGCCGGCGGCGTCCGCGCCATCGTCGATTCGGGCGTCGTTCAGTACGAACGCCTGCCGATGCTGGAAATCGTCTTCGACCGGATGATCCGGTTGTTGTCCACCAGCCTGCGCAACTTCTTCCAGGACAATGTCGAGGTCACCCTCGACAACATCACCTCCGTGCGCTTCGGCGATTATCTCAACGCCATTCCGCTGCCGACCCTGCTCGGGGTGTTCCGGGCCGATGCCTGGGAGAATTCCGGCCTCGTCACGGTGGAATCGAACCTCGCCTACTCGACCCTCGACCTGCTGCTCGGCGGCAAGCGCGGCGGCTCCTCGACCCGCCTCGACGGGCGTCCGTTCACGACGATCGAGATGCAGCTGGTGCGGCGCCTCGTGGAGATCATCCTCAGCGACCTCGAACTCTCGTTCCAGCCGCTCTCCCCGGTCCGCTTCGGCATCGACCGGATCGAGACCAACCCGCGCTTCGCCACGATCACCCGGCCGGCCAACGCCGCCATCCTGATCAGCCTCAAGCTCGACATGGACGGCCGCGGCGGCCAGCTCCAGATCCTGTTTCCCTACGCCACGATCGAGCCGATCCGTGAACTGCTCATGCAGAGCTTCATGGGCGAGAAGCTCGGCCGCGACCACACCTGGGAAAGCCACCTCGCCACCGAGATCTGGCAGGCCGACGCCACGATGGAGGCGGTCCTCCACGAGATGATGCTGCCCCTGAAGAGGGTGCTGTCCCTGAAGGTCGGCGATACGCTGATGTTCGACACCAAGCCCACCGACCTCATCAACGTCCGCTGCGGCGACTGGGCCCTGACGCAGGGGCGCATCGGCCGGGTGGACGACAACATCTCGGTGCAGCTCACGCGACCGCTGCGGCGCTCCCGCACCACGCTTCAGGCCTTCGAGGCCTCCATGAACAACCGCAACGACGGGTGACCGCGCCATGAGCCTCCTCGTCACCCTCGCCGCCGACGTCCTCGTCGCCATCCTCCTCGTCGCCAGCATCGTCACCTCGGTGCGCCTGAGCCGGCGCATCACCCGGATGAAGGCCGACGAGGCGGCCCTGCGCCAGACCATCGGCGATCTCGTGGTGGCGAGCTCCACCGCCGAGCGGGCGATCATCGGCTTGCGCGCCACCCTCGACGAGTGCGACCGGACGCTGGCCGACCGCCTCGGCACGGCGGAGCGCTACGCCGCCGACCTCTCCGCCCATGTCCAGGCCGGCGAGACCGTGATCGCCCGTATCTCCGCCATCGTCTCGCACTCGCAGCCCGCGCGGGTGGCCGTGGTGCCGCCCGTCGAGATCCGCCCCTCCGAGATCCGCCCCTCCGAGATTCGTCCCTCCGAGATCCGCGCCGCCGCTGTCGAGGTCGGGGACGCCCCGAAGGCGGCACCGTCGAGCCCCAACGGTGAGCGCCTCGGCGCCGCCGCCGCCGCCGCCCTCGCCATGTCCGAGCGTGCGCTTGGCCGCCTGCGG
Organism: Methylobacterium sp. W2; assembly: GCF_020662345.1. GTDB lineage: Bacteria > Pseudomonadota > Alphaproteobacteria > Rhizobiales > Beijerinckiaceae > Methylobacterium. The sequence goes on from NZ_VMOA01000033.1 coordinate 36,153, forward strand.
AGCCGCGCCGCATGACGACGCCCGGCTCCCTCGTCCGCGCCGGGCAGACCCGCCTGGGCAAGCTCCGCTCCGGCCGGCCCGGCGCCGCACAGGCGCGCCCCTACAAATTGCGGCTGATCGATGCGGTGACGCTGGCGGCGGCGGGTCTTCTGGTGCTGAAGCTCGGCGCCATCGCCGTCGACGATCTCGGGCCGAGCCCGGCCTCGGCCGAGGCGCAGCTGCCGGATTTCGCGCGGGTCCTCGCCAAGGCCCGGACCAATTACGAACTGCCGGACCCGCAGACCACCGGCTCGGTGACACCGAAGGAGCCGGAAAAGCCCGCGGCCGAACCGGAGCCGCCCGCTCCCCGCCCCCCGCCTCCCCCGGAGCCGATGCCGGCCAGCGAGCGCGCCATCCTCGAAAAGCTCTCCGCCCGGCGCGACGCCCTCAAGCAGCGCGACGAGACCCTGAGCCTGCGCGAGCAGATGCTCGGAACCGCCGAGCGCAAGCTCGAGGAGGGCGTCAAGGATCTCAAGCGCAACGAGGACAGGCCCGACGGGGCCGCTGCGCAGCAGGCCGAGGCCGAGAGGACGGGCCTGAAGAACATCGTCACCATGTACGAGACGATGAAGCCGAAGGATGCCGCCCGCGTCTTCGATCGCCTCTCCCTCGACGTGCTGGTGCCCATCGTCCTGGCGATGAACCCGCGCAAGATGGCCGACGTGCTGGCGCTGATGCAGTCGGAACCGGCCGAGAAGCTCACCGTGGCGCTCGCCAACCGCGCGCGTGGCCAGACCCCGACGCAGCAGCCCGTCGTCATGGGCCTCGGCCCCAACGAATTGCCGGCCATCGACCAGGGCGGCCAGGACAAGCGCCGCTGACCCGGGCGGTCGAGGGTAAGAGACGGGGCCGGCGGGCGGATGCGGCAATGACGGCCGGGTCGGATTGCCGGTGGGCGATGAATCGCGATGCCGGCGGGTCCATTGCGCTCGCGGGCCGGGAGGGCTAGGCGGCAGGTCTGATTTCGTTCGAACGCCGGATGCCCGCTCGATGCGTTGGAGACATGTTTTGCCCGTGGTCGGCGTGATGGCGTTCGCCGCCACGATCACCGCCTGGAACGGCGCTTCGGCGCAGGAGGCTGCGCCGGAGCAGGACGCACCGGCTGCTTCCGACGCGCCGGCAAAGCCCAAACCCAAGCCGAAGCCGAAGCCCGCGCCGAAAGCCCCCGCGCCGGCCGCCGCTGCGCCCGTCGCCGCCGCCCCGGCCAAGGCGGTCTGGCCGGAAGGCGCCAGCGCCCTGAGCGAGAGCTACGGCGATTGGAGCATCAATTGCTCCCGCGAGAACCAGGTCTCGATCTGCTCGGTGGTGCAGGCCCAGGGGTCGAAGCGCGAGAATCGCCGCGAATTCGCCATCGAGCTGAAGCCGCCGGCGAACGATCGCACCGATGGGCTGATCCTGATGCCGTTCGGGTTCCAGATCGAGGCGGGGTTGAGCTTCAAGATCGACGAGGCGGTTCTCGGCAAGGGCGCCCCCTACTACACCTGCAGTTCGGAAGGCTGCCTCGTGCCGGTGAGCCTGCCGACGCTGGCCACCGACACGATGAAGACCGCCAAGAACCTGCTCATCCTAGCCCCGAAGCAGGACGCCACCGAACCGACCACGATCACCGTGCCGCTCAATGGCTTCGGTGCCGCCCTCGCGAGGGCCAGCGCACTCTCGCACTGACGGTCAACGATCGGGCGAGGGGACAGACAGGTAGGAACACGCCATCCATGAAGCCGATCTTCATTGCCTCGCTCTTGTTCGGAGGCCTGACGCTCCCGCTCGCCGCCCAGCCCGCGCCGGATGCGGCCCCGCCGCCGGACACCAAGGAGGAGCGGCAGAAGAACACTGCCGCCAAGCTCGCCGGGCTGCTGCAGTTCGTTTCGGCCTCCTGCCCCGAATCGAAGCCGAACTACGAGACGTTCAAGACGGTGGTGCGGGGCCTCGGCATCGAGCCGGACGCCCTCGCGGGCGGCGAGCTGATCCTGCGGGTCAAGGCCTATGCGAACGTCTACGGCAAGGACGTGCCGGCCAATTGCGCCAAGGCCGTCGCCAATTTTGGAGAAAGCGGCACGATCATTCCCGGGCTCGTCGTCAAGCCGTGAGACAGTGGCGGATACTATGCGGTTGCTTGTCCAAGTCAGCACCCATTCTCAGGGAGCATCGACTGTCGGAAGGACATCGATCGCCCGCGAAAGTTCGAACTTCACTGACGCGACGATAAAATTAGCCGGAGATTCATCGATCCGCGGTAGGAGCACGGGCTGCAGAATAGCCCCTGATTGGGATCAGCCCAATGCCGACCATCGACGTAACCCTCAGCGCTGATTTCGACGAGCTTGATACCATCACGCTCTTACCGACGTTCCTCTTCAATGATGACCCGGCAGAGGACATTTTAGTCTTCTTCGATCTCGACACGAGCCGCTACATCGTCGAAGGTAGTGGCGGACGGAGTGCCGCCATCTACTATCTCGGCGCATCCGGGCTCGTCGATGTCACGCCGGAGACGGGGGGGTACTTCTTCGACTTCTCCGATCGGACCGGGACGGTGACGATACAGGGCGGTGATTTCGCCGACGTCATCACCGGCGGGTCCGGCGTGAACACGCTCACCGGCGGAGGCGGGAACGACGTCCTCAGCGGAGGCGCGGCCAACGACGTGCTGCATGGCGGGGCCGGGGCCGACACGCTCAACGGAAACGGGGGAAACGACACGGCTTCCTATGCGGGATCGTCCTCCGGGGTCACGGTCAATCTCGAGACCGGCGTCAACACCGGGGGAGATGCGGAAGACGATACGCTGACCGGAATCTCGCGGATCATCGGCAGCGCGCATCAGGACATCCTCACCGGGGATGGCGCAGCCAACACGTTGATCGGCGGCAGCGTCTACGATTCCCTCTTCGGCGGGGGCGGCAACGATCGCCTCGTCGTTTCGGGGACACCCACGATCGTCGACGGGGGCACCGGCACCGACATCATGATCGTCACCGGTCCGTCCCTCTTCGCGGACCAGACCTTCGAGAATATCGACAAGGTCTACGTGCGGAACAGCGGATCGGCCGACTTCTCACTCGTCACCAGCGCCCAGACCATCGTGTCGCAAAGCACGGCCGGCAACACCGCGACCATCATCGGCTCGCAGGCTGGCGACAGGATCTATGGCGGAAGCGGAGCCGACAATCTCGTCGGCGGCGCGGGCAAGGACAAGATGTTCGCCGGCTCTGGCTCCGACGAATTCACCTACCTGGGCGATCTTCCCGGCGGTTTCGGCCGCGACAACATCTATCGGTTCGACGCGGCCCACGATCGGTTCAACCTGGACGGGGTCGTCGACAGCTTCGACGAGGTGAACATCCGCTCGATCAACAAGAACCAGGATACCGAAATCACCTTCGCCACGAGCACCAACCCGGCCGACAAGATCATCCTGCACGATGTCCTGTCGTCCACCCTCACGGTGGACAACTTCCTGATCTGAACAGGATCGGTGAACATGGTCGCCGGTTTCGCGTCCCGAAACCTGTGACACGCCAAGCGCAATCGGCCCGTCACCCGATTGCGCAGCATCGGCTCTCCGGCCGTCGGCAGGCGTCAGCGCTTCTGCGTCGCGGTGATGGACGCGTCGGGGCAATTCGGCAGGATCGCCTTGCCGACCGTGTTGTTCGGATCGCAGGCGGGAACGGCGGGGGCACCGCCATTCTCGGCCCGTTCGGTGCGAAGCGCCTCGAAATTCCATACGCCGACCCAGATCACCGCGAGGATCGCGACCAGACCCAGCAGCACCAGGGGTATCAGGCGGCGCATCAGCGGGGGGCCGTCTGCTGGACGGGCGCGGTATGGGCCGTGTCGCCGTTGCGGACGAAGGCGTACAGGATCCCGACCGCGAGAATCGCGACGACGGCGATGAGGACGGGGAAGTAACGGTGCATGGGTCTTCCTGCCTGAAGGTAGCGCTATAACGACGGACACCGTGGAAACGGTTCAGCCCGGCGGATTAGAAAATCGTCACGAGGGCGACGCCGCCGATCATCAGGAGACCGCCGGCGATCCGCCACAGGGTGGCCGGGTGGCGCTCGAAGCCGACCCAGCCGAAATGGTCGAGCAGGATCGAGGTGATGACGCCCGCCGTCACCAGCATCCCGAGGAACGGGGCCGCCCCGATCTGGCGGGCCACCATGAGCTGCGTCACAACGATGCCGCCCCCGAGCACGCCGCCGAACCAGGCCCACCACGGCACGTCCAGGGCCTGGGCGGCGGATGGCAGGGTCAGCTTGCCCGAGACGAGGCCGGCGACGGTGATGCAGGTGGCCGTTCCCGCCGCGACGACGAGGCCGGCGCTGAGGGATCCGCCGAGGCTCTTGGCCAAAGCTCCGTTCTGTCCCGCCTGCACGGCGTTCGCGATGCCCGCGAGAAGAACGGCGCCGTACAGATACCACATCGGTTTCCGGCTCCGTCGGTGAGCCTTCTCATCTAGGGCGGCCACGGCCCCAGGTGGTGCGACATCTGCGGCCTGTCCGTGTTGGGGATGATTTTGCCGGGGTCGGGCGTCTATCCCATACCCTCCGCCCCGAGGGGGATTGTGTGACTTCGCCCCGTCCGGTTCGCGCCGGGCGGGGTCTTTACTGTCGCAATCTTGGTTCTCTCGTCAGGGATATTCCGGGTGGTTCTGGCGTTGGCTCACCGGATCGACAGGAGAATTCATGAAGACCTTGGCCCTCACCTTGTGCGCGCTCGCCGTCTCGTCCCTCGCCCTCGCGCAGATGACGACCTCCGCCGATGCGCGGTCCCGCCATTCCAAGCGCGGTCTTGGAACGCCCAGCCTGTCGAACAACACCGGCGGCCGTCGCGGTCGTGACAGTTCGGCGGCGGGCGGCAATTCCAGCCAGCCCTCGCGCCGGTCCGGGGCCGGAAGCGCCGGCGGCGGCAGCGGTGGAACCGGCGGGATGTAGGCCGGAACCACACCCTCGCTCGGCGGCCGTCATCGGACGGGCCGGCCTCCACCTGGCCCGCGACATCGTTGCCGGGGCGGCTTCGGCGGTGGAAATGTCCGTTTCCCGATGTGGTAAATGTGGGATGTCACATGGTAAAGTTGCGGCCTTCCTCCCAAGGAAGATCCTTCTGAACACTTCCCCGCCCGGCCTGAGCCGGCGCGGGGCTTTTTTGTTCGGGCATCGGCGGAAGGCTATCTTTCCGAGCGGGACCCCAGGGGCGAGCAGTTTCGAGACATCGCGCCAAGCGGGCGTTAGGCGGGCGTTAGCCTCGATCGTGGACAGTCACCGGTGGTGTAGCGTGTTGGGGGAATCCGTTTCGGATCCTCCGCACAATCCGGTGTGGCGTGACCTGCGATGGGAATGGGGGCCGAAATCGCGAGACGTCGGCGCCGGCTCATGGCGGGCTTCGTCGCGACCTCGATCCTCGGCGGGACGCTGGTTACGGCCAGCGAGGCCGAGGCGGCACGCCTCCTCACCGTGAAAGCCAACCAGATCGGGCGCTATGCCCGGATCGCCATGACCTTCGATTCGGCGGTGCCGGTGAAGGCCCGAATCTCCGGCCTCGTCCTGCTGGTGAATTTCGGCGAGCCCAGCACCTCCGCGCCCGAGAAGATCACAAGCGAGATCCCCGATTTCGTCACCATGGTCCGGCGGGACCCCGACGGGACCGGCCTGCGCCTTGCCCTGCAGAAGCCGTATCGCCTCAACGTCCAGACGGCGGGCGAACACGTCTTCGTGGACCTGCTGCCCGAAGACTGGTCCGGGCTCCCCCCTCCGCTGCCGCCTGAGATCGTGGCCGAACTCGTCCGCCGGGCCCAGATCGCGGAAGCCGCCATGCGCGCGGCGAGGCCCGTCGTCGAGCCGAAGCGCCTGCCCCTCGAACTGTCGCGCCTGCCGACCCTGACCCGCCTCAGCCTCCGACTGGCGCCGGACACGATCGCGCGGTTCGACGAGGCCGGATTGGCGACGCGGCTGACGATTCCCGGCGCCTGGCGCATCGACGACCTCGCGCCCCGTGGGCGGACGAAGCCCGCCATCGAGGCTTTGACCGTCGAGAACGACGGTGACGGTGCCCGCCTGCTGGTGACGCCCGCCGCCGGCTACGAGATCCGGACCGGACGCGACGAGGACGGCGTGACGCTGGACGTCGTCCGCAGGGCCGCGCCCTCGGATGCCAAGACTTCCGATGTCAAGGCCGCGGCGGCGGAGGCATCGTCCAAACCCGTGACGGCGCCGGTGAGCGCCGCGCCGCCAAGACCCGCCGGCACCCCCGCGCCCGCTGTCCCGCAGAAGACCATCGTCCTGCGCCCGGCCGGACCCGGCCTCGCCTTCCCGTTCCAACGCCAGCCGGCGGCGGCCCTGTTCGAGCGGGCCGGCATCGCCACCCTGGTCTTCGAGACGCCCGAGACCATCACCGTCCCGCCTGGAGATCCGGTCTTCGAGCTCGCCAGCCAGCCCCGGCGCCAGGGTGCCTTCGTCGCCGTGAGCTTCAAGGTTCCCCGCGAGCGGCTGCTCGATCTCGTCCCCATCGGCGATGCGGATGCGCCCACCGGCTGGGAGCTCGTCGCCGGAGAGAACCTGTCGGCCAGCGAAACGCTGTCCGCGATCCGCAACCCGGAGGCCAGCGGCCGCATCGGCATCGGCATCCGCCTGCCCAACCCCGGCGGGGCGACCTGGATCGAGCGGGGCGGCGAGCGGATCGGCGTGGTGACCGGCTACGGCCCGAAGCCCGCCGGCATCCCCAAGCGGCAAGCCTTCGTGGATTTCGAATTGTTGCCCAGCCGCCAGGGCGTGGCCGTCCTCGCCAAGGCCGACGATCTCCTGGTGCGGCCGGACATGGACGGCGTCGTGATCGGCCGCGAAGGCGGCATGGCCGTCTCCGGGGTGGCGCGCCCGGCCGAACCGGCCCTCACCGCCGTGAGCGATCTCGCCATCGAACGCCAGCCCTGGGACGCGGCGCGGAGCGGCAATATCGGCGAGAATCTGCGCGAGCACTTGAACGCGGTGGTCGATGCGGCGCGGCCGGCGCGCGGGCCGCTGAGGCTGGCCCTGGCGCGGAGCATGCTCGCCAACGGCCTCGGCCTGGAAGCCCTCGGCGTCCTCAAGGTGGCGGCCAGCGAAGATCCGGTGATGGCCGGACAACGGGAACTCGCGATCCTCACCGCCGTGGCGAACACCCAGATGGCCCGCTACGCCGATGCGCGGAAGGCCCTCGACACCGAATACCTGCGGGCCGACCCGGAGGCGCGGCTATGGAAAGGTTATCTCGATGCCAAGGCGGGGCGCTGGCCCATCGCCGATACGGCGTTCCGGGACACGGCCGGGATCATCGAGCGCTATCCCGACGACCTGCAGAGCCTGCTTCGCTCGGTTGCGGCGGAGGCCGCCATCGAGACCGGCGACTGGGCCACGGCAAGCCAGCAGATCACCACCGCGCTGGCGCGCGCGGCGGACCGCTCGGTCACCGACCGCCTGGCCTTTCTGCGCGCCCGGATCGACGAGGTGACGGGCCAGACGAGCGCGGCGCTCGATACCTATCGGCGATTGTCCGACACGGCCGACCGGCCGACCGCCGCCGTGGCGACCCTGCGCGGCACCATCCTCGCCCATGCCCTCGGCAAGATGCCGGTGGCCGAGGCCATCGAACGGCTGGAAACGCTCCTCCTCACCTGGCATGGCGACGAGATCGAGCAGAGGACGATCGCCGGGCTCTCCAAGCTGAACATGGAAGCCGGGCGCTGGCGCCAGGCTTTCGCCGCCTCGCGCAAGGCGGATGCGCTGGCGCCCGGATCGGCGATCAGCCGCGAGCTCCATGACAGCGCCCAGGACCTGTTCGACGACCTGTTCCTCACCGAGAAGGGGGCGCGGATGTCCGGCGTGGAGGCGCTGGCGCTGTATTTCGACTTCAAGGATTTCGCGCCGATCGGCCGCCGTGGCGACGAGATCGTGCGCCGCCTCGCCGACAAGCTGGTGGAACTCGACCTGCTCGATTCGGCGGGTGAACTGCTCCAGCATCAGATCGATCACCGGCTGTCCGGTCCGGCCCGCTCCAGCGTCGCCGCGCGACTGGCGACCATCCGGATGATGGACGAGAAGCCGCTCCAGGCGCTCCAGGTCATCGACGCCACCTACCTGCCCGAACTGCCGGACGATCTGCGCCGCGCCCGCGCCCTCATCCGGGCACGCGCCCTGTCCGACCTGTCGCGCACCGATCTCGCCCTGGAGACCATCGAGGCGGAGACCGGCGCCGACGCGGAACGGCTGCGCGCGGACATTCTCTGGAGCGGCCGCCGCTGGCGCGAGGCGGGGGAGGCGCACGAGGCCATGGTCGGCGAGGCCTGGCGCCTGCGCAGACCCCTCGACGACGCCATGCGCTCCGACATCCTCCGCTCGGCCATCGCCTACGGCCTGTCGAATGAATCCCTCGGGCTGGAGCGCCTGAGGGCGAAGTTCGCCGAACCCATGGCCGAGAGCGTCGACGCCCGCACCTTCGCCCTGCTCACCCAGCCGAACGCGGTGCGCAGCCTGGCCTTCCGCGAGATCGCGCAGCGGGCCACCAAGGCGGAGACGCTCCAGGCCTTTCTCAAAGAATATCGCAAGCGCTACCCGGAGATGTCGGTGCCGCAACCGGCGAATGCCGGTGGCGTGCAGGCCGAGGCCCAGGCTGCCGAAGCTCAGGCCGGCGAGCCCCCGCCCTCACCCAAGGGCTGAGACCCGCCTTCCCACCCCGGGATGAGGCGTCAGCGCCGGAACGCGACGGGGCCGTTCATGCCCGGCCAGTCGGAATAGCCGTTGGCGCCCCCGCCATACCAATAGGCTTTCGGAGCCTCGGCGAGCGGTGCGCCAGTGCGGAGCCGCTCGACGAGATCGGGATTGGCGATATAGGGCCGGCCGAAGCTGAAGAGGTCCGCCCTCCCCTCGGCGAGGTCCTTCTCTGCGAGGTCGAGCGTGTACTGGTTGTTGCCGATATAGGCGCCCTTGAACCGCTCGCGGATCTGTCCGAAATCGACCTCGTCCGGCACGTCGCGGGTCTGCTGGGTCACGCCCTCGATCGTGTGAACGTAGAGCAGGTCGAACCCGTTCAGGGCGTCGATATAGGCGCCGAAGGTCGCCTTCGGATCGCTGTCCAGCGGCGTCTTGCCCGGCTCCGTGGTGGCGGGCGACAGGCGGATGCCGACGCGCTTGCCGCCCCAGACCTCCGTCACCGCTTTCACCACAGCGAGGGGAAAGCGCAGGCGGTTCTCGATCGAGCCGCCATACTGGTCGGTCCGCTTGTTCGTGGAATCGCGCACGAACTGTTCGAGCAGGTAATTGTTGGCGGAGTGGATCTCGACACCGTCGAACCCGGCGCGCTTCGCATTCTCGGCCGCCCTGCGATAATCCTCGACGATGCCCGGGATCTCGTCCGTCTCCAGGGCACGGGGCGTCTCGTGCGGCTTCATGCCGGATTTGGTGAAGGCCATGCCCTCGGGCTTCAGGGCCGACGGGGCCACCGGCGACTGGCCGTTCGGTTGCACGTCGGGATGCGAGATGCGACCCGTATGCCAGAGCTGCAGGAAGATGCGCCCGTCATTGGCGTGAACCGCCGCGGTGACGGGCTTCCAGCCTTCCACCTGCGCATCGGTCCAGATGCCCGGCGTCAGCGCGTAGCCCACCGCCTGGGGCGAGATGTTCGTCGCTTCCGAGATGATGAGGCCGGCATTGGCGCGCTGGGCATAGTAATCGACCGCGAAATCCGGGGGGATGCCCTCGTCGAACGACCGGCTCCGGGTCAACGGGGCCATGACGACGCGGTTCTTGAGGGTGAGGTCGCCGAGGGTGAAGGGTTCGAGGATCGGGCTCATGAGGTGCGTGCTGTCCTTAACGGGGATGAGACAGGCCCCCCGACCGGGAGGCTTCGCGTTCACCCGTTCACGCAACCGAGCCGTCCCGATGCCATGAGGGAGACGGGATGGGGCCAGTGCGGGTGAAGCGCTATGGGCGGGCAATCCCGCCGCCCGATCCCTTGTTCCCGCACCCCTCCCCCGATTGCGCCGGGTGCGCATCCCCTCGCCCCGCTTGCGGGGAGAGGGACGCGACGACCCCGTCGTCGGCGCGTCGAGGCGGTAGCCGACGGTGAGGGGGCGATTTCGGATGAGACACCTTCGGAATCGCCCCCTCACCGTCGGTGGGCTTGGCCTCCGCTCATCGCGGACACGACAAGGTGTCCGCGATCCTCGCCCCGCCTGCGGGGAGAGGGGGGCTCTCTCCGCCGTTCATGGAAGAGATGACCTGCCTCAATACCCCCTGGCGGCGATGGAATCCGACCAGTTCACCGCGCGGCGCGCCATGCTGATATGCTGGCGCTCGTACATGCGGCCCTCGACCTTGATGGCCCCGCGCTTGGCGTTCTCCGGCTTGTCGAAGGCCTCGATCACCAGGGTGGCGCGGCGCACCTCTTCCTCCGTCGGGGCGAAGGAGGTGTTGGCCGGTTCGAGCTGGTTGGGATGAATCAGCGTCTTGCCGTCGAAGCCGAGGTCGCGCGCCTGGCGGCATTCGGTGCGGCAGCCTTCGATGTCGCCGATATCGTTCCACACGCCGTCTAGGATGGTGAGGCCTTCCGCACGCGCGGCGGCCAGGGTGAACATCATCCACGGCAGCATCGGCACCCGGCCGGGCACGAGCTGCGCCCAGGTGTCCTTGGCGAGATCGTTGGTCCCGAGGACGAAGCAGGTGAGCCGGGTGCGCCGGTCGCGCCGCGCCTTGGCGATGTCCTGGATGTTGAGGATCGCTGCCGGGGTCTCGATCATCGCCCAGACGTCGATGCTCTCGGGGGCGTCGAGGGCTTCGAGATGGTTGGCGATGCTCTCCAACACTGCGGGCGAGGACACTTTCGGCATCAGGATGGCGTCGGGCCGGGCCTCGATCGCTGCCTTCAGGTCGGCTTCGCCCCAGGGGGTCTGCGGAGCGTTGACGCGGATCACGAGCTCGCGGTCGCCGTATCCGCCGCCCTTCACGGCCGCGCAGACCTGCTCCCGGGCCAGCACCTTCTCGTCCGGTCCCACCGCGTCTTCGAGGTCCAGGATCAGGGCATCGGCCTGCAGGGTCTTCGCCTTGTCGAGGGCTCTCTGGTTCGAGCCGGGCATGTAGAGGACGCTGCGGCGCAGGCGAAGATCGGACATGAACGCATTCCAGTGGCGATGCGGAGGAGCTTAATGCAACACGACGGCCGGGACAGCCCTGCGGATCTAAAATGCGTGTCGATGATCCGCGTTTGACCGGCGCGGGCGTGGCCTTTGCAGCGAAATGCCGATCATACCGCATCGCCGCGAGGGCCTCGCGGATATCCACCGGGTTCGACGCAACCGGGCCCAGCCCATAAACGGAGTGGATTGATGCCGCCCTCGACGGAAACCCGTCCGTACACGGCGACGCCGGAGGGCGTCCGGCTCGCCGTGCGCCTGACGCCGCGCGCGAGCCGGACCGGGCTCGACGGCCTCGTGGAGGGCGCCGACGGACGCGTCTGGCTCCAGATGCGGGTCGCCGCACCACCGGTGGAGGGGGCGGCCAACACGGCGCTGATCGCCGCCCTCGCGGACACCCTGCACCTGCGCCGGTCCGACATCCGCATCGTTAGCGGCGATACGGCGCGACAGAAGATCCTGGCGCTCGGCGGCGACCCTTCGCTGCTGGCCGCGCGCCTCGACGCCTGGATCGCCGGGGCGGCCACACGGCGGTGAGGTCAGAACAGGCGGCTTCCGTCCGGCACGGCATGGTCGGGGCGGAACAGGACGACGGCGCCGCCCGCATCGGCGAAACCCAGGGTCAGGACTTCCGAGAGGAACTTGCCGATCTGGCGCGGGGGGAAGTTCACCACCGCGGCAACCTGCCGGCCGACCAGATCCTCCGGCCGGTAATGCTCGGTGATCTGGGCGCTGGAACGCTTGGTGCCGATGGACGGCCCGAAATCGATGGCGAGCTTGAGCGCCGGCTTGCGCGCCTGCGGGAAGGGCTCGGCGGAGACCACCGTGCCGATCCGGATGTCCACGGCCAGGAACTGGTCGAAGCTGATCGGGGCCGCCGCCGGGGCCGCCGCATCGTGGTTCACATGCATGGCCCGCCTCCCCGGTTCACGCCGTCCGCAGGGTCCGCCTTTTGTCGGCCGACGACCATTGCATGAGAGCGACCATGACCAGGATCGTGCCGAGATAGACGATGACCTGCAGCCCCGTCGGGCGGTCGGTATAGCCGACGAGGGCGTGGAGCACGCGCCCGACCAGGCTGCCCTCGGACAGGATGTTGGCGGTGTTCCAGAGCGGCCGGTCGAGCACCGTGATGAGGCCGGCATTGGTGAGGAACTGCGCCGCCTGCGCGGCGAGGCCGGCGGCGAGGAAGATGATGAGCGCGCTGGTGACCGAGAAGACGTAGCGGGTCGGGATCGCGGACAAGCCGAAATAGCTCACCGCCGACATCAGGATGCCCGCGCCGACCCCGGCCAGCGCCCCGATCTGCAGGTCGGGTCCGGACGTGCCCGAGGCCACGAGGCCGTAGAGGAAGAGGACGAGCTCCGCGCCCTCGCGCAGGATCGCCGCGCCGACGACGAAGGCCAGGGCGGCGGATGTGGTCTCGCCCCTGCGCACGGATTCTCCGGCGGCCTTCAACTCGCCCGCGAGCTCGCGCCCGTGGCGGCTCATCCAGGTGTTGTGCCAGATCAGCATGAGGACGGCGGTGGCGAGGACGGCCGCGTTGAGGATGTCCTGTCCCGCGCCCTCGAACGCGTCGGAGATCGCTTCGGCGAAGAGCGCCACGAGGCAGGCGCCGGCAAGCCCGCCGAGCACGCCGAGGCCGATCCAGCGGCCGCGCCCGGCGATGCCCCGCGTGGCCGCCAGCACGATGCCGATGATGAGGCCGGCCTCAATGACCTCGCGGAAGGCGATGACGAATGCTCCGATCATGCGGAGATTTCCTTCGATGTCGCGGGCGGGCTGTGGGGGCGCCCTACCAGATCCAGAACAGAAGCACCCAGCCGGAGACCGACAGGGAAGCCGCGGCGGCGATGCAGGCGGTGGCACCCGCCCGGCGCCATCCGCCGACGGTGAGCCCCGCCACCTGCCAGGCGAGCCACGCGCTCCACAGGCTCGCGCCGATGAGCAGCCCGGCACGCATCTCGGCGACGTAGGGCGGGGCGAGCCCCTCCCCGCGCAGGAAGGTGACGGTGAGGGCCGAGAGGCCGAGGAACACGCCGCATCCCGCGATGGGGATCAGCGTCTGCGTCAGGTGGTGGAAGCGCGCCGACGACCAGGGGCCGAGGCAACGGGTGGCGAGGGCCACGAGGGCGGACAGGCCGACCCCGAGGATGACCGTCGCGGCCCCGATATAAGCCAGCAGCAGGCCGCCATCGAGGAGCGTCATGACGTCGTTGTGCTCGGGGTAGTTGGTGAGCACGAACCACGGCAGCGTGGTCTCCAGCGGCCAGACCATGCCGTGTTCGATGAACCAGGTGGCGAGCCATTGCTTGGCGTCGATGAACCAGGGGCTCGACGACCATTGGAAGGCGCCGGCCGCCAGACCCATCATCCCGAACAGGATCAGGACCGTCTGTTCGAGGCTCGGCTCGGAGCCGGCCACATGGACGATCTCGTAAGCGGGGGAGCGCCGGGCGAGGCGGACCGCGCCGCGATAGCCGCTGCAGCGCCCGCACATATGGCAGGAGCCGGCCCCGCGCATGGTCTTCACCGGCACCAGGGGCGCGCAGTTGAAGGCGGCGCCCTGCGGTTTGTCGGAGGCGGCCCAGGCGGGGCGGTCCACCTGGAAACTCACCGGGGCGAGCTTGGCCAGCACCGCGAAGACGCCGTTCACAGGGCAGAGATAGCGGCACCAGACGCGCTTGTTGCGGCCATAGACGAGGCCCACCGCGATCGCCGCCACGGTGGAGCCGCCGAGCACGGCGAGAACCGGCTTCGGGTAGCCATAGACGCTGACCATCTGGCCGTAGACGGTGGTTCCGGCGAAGGCGATGAAGGGCCAGCCGCCCCAGGTGATCCAGCGCGGCACCGCGCGGCCGAGGCTCCAGCGGCTGGCAAATTCCGTGAGCGTGCCCTCGGGGCACAGAACCCCGCACCAGGCCCGGCCGACGAGGACCATGCTCACGAGGACGAACGGCCACCAGATGCCCCAGAACGCGAATTGCGCGAGGACGGTCAGGTTGTTCCAGAGATGGGCGGTCCGGTCCGGCAGCGGCAGGACGGCGGGCACGGCCACGAGGACGAGATAGATCGCCACGACAGCCCATTGCACGCTGCGGATGATGCCGCCGTGGCGCTGCAGCCAATGGCCGAGTTCCGCGAGGCGCTGGTCGATCCAGGCTTCACGCAGGTCCGTCGAGACGTTCGCCGCCATCGGGCTACTTCGCCACCAGCTTGGCTTTGGCTTCCGGATGGAAGTCGTCGAACACGTCGTAGGTGCCGGGGTCGAGGGTGCGGAAGACGATTGCCGAGGTGGAGCCGGCGGCCAGGGCCTTCTCGCGCTTCAACTCCATGCTCTCGAACTCCACCGGCGAGGTGCCGGTATTGGTGATCTCCAGCTTGAAGCGGGTATTGGCCGGCACCTCGATAATCTCGGGGATGATCACGCCGTCCTTCATCTCGACCTTGATCACCGGCATGTCGTTGGCCCATGCGGCGCCGATGCCCGCTGCCAGGAAGGCACAGGCGAAAGCGAGGACGAAGCTGCGGACGTGCTGGATCACGATGCTCAATACGCGCCCTTCTTGCCGGTGCCGGCGAAGGTGAAGTCCTGGATCAGGTCGAACGGCTTGAACCATTCGGCGACACCCGTCTCCTTGTCCACGTGGCGGCCGAAATGCTGGTTCTTGCCGGGAGGCGCCACCGTGAGCTTGAGCCGGTAGCGGCCGGGGCCGCTCAGCTTGACGTTGTCGCCGTAATGCGGGCCGTCATTGGCGACCATCGGCATCAGCGAGCCGCTCACTTTCGGGCCCGTGGCGGCCTCGCCCTCCAGCTTCGTCAGCTCGAAGCTCACGTCGAGGGAGGGAAGCCAATCGCCCTCGGCGAAGCCGTTGCGGTTGTCCTTGGCCGCGCGGATATCGGCTTCGAGGTGGATGTCGGATTGCGCGGCGGCGCGCATCATGTCCGGCGGGTCCATCTCGATCGGCTGAAGATAGACCGCCGTCACTTCCAGGCCGTCCTTCAGCATGGGAGGGCCGATCGGCGTCTCCTTGGCCGAGGCGAAGCCGGTGCCCAGGGCCGCGAAGGCCAGCAGGGAGGCGGACATCAGTGCGGAGTGAGTGGTTTTGCGCATCGTCTCTAGCGCGTAAACCAGCGCTCCGCCGATGCAAAGGCGCTTCTTTGCCGAATCGATATATCAGAACAATTCCAAGGTGTTGCGGCCGCTCCTGAAACGACGGTCGATGGGTCCTCCGACGGCCTCTATGCCGCACCGGCTGGCCGAACGGCGAACGGCCCGCCGGTCACGCTGGCCGGACAAACCGTCCGTTAACGGTGACGCGACCAATGTCGTGTCCCCGTAGTTCTGCTGGTAGGCAAGGTCGGCCGGAGACATCAGTGCCCAAGGCGACCGCCCTCGTGGCCCTCGTTCAGCAACTCGACCGCACCATGGCGGGAGCTTCGACGGAGCGCCGCGAGTCGATCCTGCAGAATCTCACGTCACTGTTTTCCGAATACGCACCGCGCCTCGGCTCCGACCACGTCCACGCCTTCGACATGGTGATGTTGCATCTGGCGCGGTCGATGGAGGAGGTCGCCAGGAGCGACCTGTCGCGTCGCCTCGCCCCGATCGCGAACGCGCCGCCGCGCCTGATTCGCGACCTCGCCTTCGATCCCGCCGCCTCCGTGTCGGTCCCGACCCTCGAAGCGGCGATGCTGCTCACAGTGGAGGACCTGAGCGCCATCGCGCGGGTTTGCGGTCAGCCCCAGCTTCTGGCCCTGACGCGGCGGAAGACCCTCGTTGAACTCCTCACCGACATCATCGTCGAGCGGGGCGACGCTGTGGTCTCGCGCGCGGTGGCGGGCAATCCCGGCGCGCGATTCTCCCTCGACGGCTACCGGCAGCTCTTAGGCCGCAGCCTGTCCGATCCGGAGCTCGCCGCGCGGCTTCGCGGCCGCGACGACGCCCCGGACATCCTGGCGCAGGAAGACGCATTATGGGACGACATCGCCCCACCCTCACCGGACGATCCGGTCCGCGCGATCTTCGCGGCCGAGGTGTTCGTCGGCGCCCAGTTCCGCCAGGGCGAGATCACCGAAACCGTCATCGTCGGCTGGCTCAATTCGGGCCGCGAGACGGAAGCGCTCGTGGCGCTCGCCCGCCTCGCGGGCGTTCCCAGCGCCATGGCCATCGAGGCCTATCATGCATCCTCCTACGAGCCGCTGCTCTACCTCGTCCGCTCGGTACGGTTCGGTTGGAAGATCCTGAAGCTGTTCATGGCCTCGACATCCGAGCGGGAGCCGCCGCCCGAAGTGATGCGCGGGATGATGGAGGCGTTCCAGGCCCTCTCCGTCACCACGGCGCAGCGCGTCGTCCGGATGAACGCGGCCCGACGGCAGATCGACGCCGACCCGGCCTGACCGGCCGGCATGCCGTGTCCTGCGGTTCGTTCAGCGGGAGACGGGATCGCCCGCGATGGCCTTGGCTTCCGGCAGCAGGGGCGATGCGGGAGCGGGGGACGGCAGGCGGCTTCGCAGGGCCGCGGCCGCGCGGAGCACGACGAGGACGAGGGACGCCACGCGGATATGGCGGGGCAGCTGCTTCGGCCCGAGGGGGCGATAGACCAGTCGGGGGCTGACACGCTCGATCTCGGCGACGGCGAGACCGACGAGGGGCTGCTGGGCGATTCGGCCCGCATCCGCCGCCGGGATGTCCAGTTTGCGGGACCAGGCCCGCGTGGTCGCCAGGCGCCCCGTGGCGTGGAGGCGGCGCAGGCGACGACGCCACAGGTACCGGTAGAGCGCCCGCGGCACCGCTTCCATGCGGGCGTCGCAGAGGCTGTCGGGGATCTCGCAGCGTGCCCGGATCGTATCGGCGACGCCGCCGGGCGCCCGGCCGACCAGACGCCCCGACACGGTGACGACCACGTCCTTGGCGTGACGGACCCGGAGCCCGTGCTGGAGCAGGGCCGCCACGAAGGCACCGTCCTCGCCGAGCGGGATCATCGGCATGCCGCCCACCAGCCGGTAGGCCGAGAGCCGTACGGAGAGCGTGGCGCCGATCGTCGTGCGGTGGCAGGGCCAGGGATCGTGCGGATCGTGGTCGAACCGTGCTTCCAGCTCCGTGAGGAGGTCGCTGTAGGCATCCTCGAGCTTGCCGCGCGCGCGCAGGGATTTGGGCAGAGCCGCCCATTCGGCCTCGTCGATCTGGATGCGCCCGGCGACGGCGTCGGCGCCGGCATCCAGGGCCGCGAGGTTGCGGGCCACCCAATCCGTGGGAACGCGGCTGTCGGCATCCGAGGTCAGGATCGTTCCGGCCGTGCCGTCGGGGCCGATCCATTCGGCGGCGGCATCCATGGCGGCGCGCCGCGCCCAGCCGGCATGGGCACCGTCGAAGGTCACGCAGCGGATGCGGACGGGAATCGACATCGCCTGGACGAGGTCCGCGACGATCCGGTCCGTGCCGTCGGTGCAGTTGTTGAGGAACAGGTACAGGCCGAGGCTGCCGGGGCGTACGCCCTCCTGCGCGTCGATGGCGCGAAGGCAGGCCTCGATCCGCTCGGCCTCGTTGCGGACCGGGATGGCGATCACGGTGTCCGGTGCCGCCGAGGGAAAGCGGGGCGACGTATCGATCCCGGGGGCGACGTCGGCGAGGGTCGAGTAGGGCACGGGGGACTCCGATGGGACGGCGCGGGCGGACCCGCTTCCGTTTCCCGGCAGGTGAGAGGGCCGGACCTTATCGATCGCAAGCTGAACGGCAGCCGTCCGGTGCGACGATCAGGCGGCCAACGGTTTCGCGAAGGTCCGCCGGGCGAGGCCGGGATAGGCCAGGGCCTGGCTGGCGCCACGTGCGGCGAGCAGCGTGAGGAAGGCGAGCCAGAGGCCCATATTGCCGAAGCCGCCCGCATGGGCGAGGCCGATGGCGACGGCATAGATGCCGGTGGCCGCGATCATCAGGTTGCGCATCGCCCGCGTCCAGGTCGAGCCGATATAGATCCCGTCATAGGCGAAGGGGACCGAGGCCACGAGGGGCGCGAGGGCGGCGGGGACGAGATAGGCGCGCGCCGTCTCGCGCACCTCCGGGCTGGTGGTCACGGTATCGATGAAGGCCGCGCCGAAGGCCAGGAACAGCGCCGCCACCGCCAGACCGAAGGCGACGCACCAGACGAGGCTGAGTCGCGCCGCACGGCGGAAGCCGACCTCGTCGCGTGCGCCCACCGCCTGCCCGCACAGGGTTTCGGCCGCCGTGGCGAACCCGTCGAGGAAGAAGCCGCCGATGAGGAAGAGATTCCACAGCACCGCATTGGCCGCCAGAACCACGTCGCCCGACCGGGCGCCGAGCGCCGAGAACAGGGCGATGGCGCCGACGAGGAGCAGGGTCCGGATCATCACGTCGGCATTGACGGAGAGCATCCGCGCCAGCGCCATCGGGTCGCGAATGACGCGGACCGGCACCGAGAACGGCCGCGAACCGAGCCGGGCCAGGACAACGAGCCCGAGGGCGGTCCCGGCGGCTTCGGCCAGGAGAGTGGCGATGCCGGCGCCCGCGACGCTGAGATCGGCCCACAGCACCAGGACGAGGGTGAGTGCGATGTTGACGAGGTTGATCGCTACCTGCAGCAGGAGGCCGAGATCGGTCCGCCCGCGCCCGAGCACCGAGCCGAGGATGGCGTAGTTCGCCAGGGTGAACGGCGCCGCGAAGATGCGGATGTGGAAATAGGTGGCGAGCCCCGCGATCACCGCCGGGCTGGCGCCGCTGAGCGCGAAGGCCCCGGCGGCGATCGGCACCTGGGCTGCCGTGATGAGGAGGCCGACGAGGAGGCCCGCCGCCAGGGAACGCGCGAGGATGCGGTCGATCTCCCCGGCATCGCGCGCGCCCACCGCCTGGGCGGTGAGGCCCGCCGTCGCCATGCGCAGCGAGCCGAAGGACCAGAAAACCGCATCGAAGATCACCGCGCCGAGCGCCATGGCGCCGAGGAGCGCGGGATCGCCGAGGCGCCCGATCACCGCCGCCCCGACGAAGCCGAGGAGCGGGGTGGTGACGTTGGCCAGCGTCATCGGCAGGGCCAGCGCCAGGATGCGGCGGCTGGTGGCCGGAGCCGGCGTCACCCCGATCGGCGAATCGGCGGTGGCGGTCAGTGACATCCGCACCCGCTGCCGCAGCTTCCCTCGCCTTTGGGCGGCTCGCCCTTGGTGGGGGCGGCGGCCGGGCGCCGGGCGGCATCGCGCACGAGGCCGCGCTCGTCGAGTTCGGACAGGTATGTCGCCCACCGGTTCCGGTATTCCCGGCCGAGGTCGTAGAGATAGCCCCAGCCGAACAGGCCGGTATCGTGCATGTCGTCGAAGGTCAGCTTCACCGCGTAATTGCCCACCGGCTCCACCGATAGGATCGCCACGTCGCGCTTGCCGCCGATGACCTTGCGCTCGGACGGCGAGTGGCCCTGCACCTCCGCCGAGGGGCTGGACACGCGCAGGTACTCGGCGGGCAGGGCGAACTTGCCGCCATCCTCGAAGGCGACGTTGAGCGTGCGCTTGTCGCCGGACAAGCGGATCTCGGTCGGCCAGCGCTCGGGCGGAGCGACCTGCCGGCCGGGGGAGTGGGGATCGGCGTGATGCTGGCTCATGCGAGAAATCTCATGCCCGAAACCGGATTGGATGCAATATATGTGTAGAGCGCGGCGGGCATGCGTCCTGGTATGCTTGCCCTATCCGCTGTCGCGCCTCATATGCCGGACATGCTAGGTTCATCGCGCGACCACGCTCCGGAAGTCTCCTCAGGCCCGAGTCCCGAGTCCCCCATGGGTGTTGCCTTAGCCGAACGCGTCGCATCGAAGGCGCCTGCGCCGTTGATAGACCCCTTCCAGCGCGCGATCACCTACCTTCGCATCTCGGTGACGGATCGCTGCGACCTGCGTTGCGTCTACTGCATGTCGGACGACATGCAGTTCCTGCCCAAGCGCGACCTGCTCACCCTCGAGGAGCTCGACCGGCTCTGCGGCGTGTTCATCGACCGGGGCGTGCGCAAACTCCGGATCACGGGCGGCGAGCCGCTGCTGCGCCGTGACATCATGCATCTCTTCCGGCGGCTGTCCCGCCATCTCGGCAGCGGCGCTCTCGAAGAGCTGACGATGACGACCAACGGGACACAGCTCGGCCGCTTCGCCCCTGAGCTCGCCGAACTCGGCGTCAAGCGCGTGAACGTGTCCCTCGATACCCTCGACCCCGACAAGTTCCGCGCCGTCACGAGGCGCGGCGACCTCAAGGTGGTGCTCGACGGGATCGAGGAGGCGCGCAAGGCCGGGATCAAGGTCAAGATCAACGCCGTGGCGCTGAAGGGCGTCAACGAGGACGAGATCGCCGACATGATCGCCTGGGCCCATGGCGACGGCATGGACATGACCCTCATCGAGGTCATGCCGCTCGGCGAGGTCGAGGGCGACCGCACCGACCAGTTCCTCCCCCTCTCCGTCGCCCGCGCCCGTCTCGAGCAGCGTTACACCATGGTGCCCCTGCCCGACCGGACGGGCGGACCGGCGCGTTACGTGCGCATCGCCGAGACCGGCGGGCGGCTCGGCTTCATCACGCCGCTGACCCATAATTTCTGCGAGAGCTGCAACCGGGTCCGCCTCACCTGCACCGGCAAGCTCTACATGTGCCTCGGCCAGGAGGATGCCGCCGATCTGCGCCATGCCCTGCGCGCCTCGCCGGACGATGCCCTCGTGACGCAGGCCGTCACCGACGCCATCGCGCGCAAGCCCAAGGGCCACGACTTCGTCATCGAGCGCGCCCGCCCGGCCGCCGTGCCACGCCATATGAGCGTCACCGGCGGCTAGAGCCCGCCCGCGCGTTTGACCCCTCCCTCCATCGAATCTAGACCCGCCGGCACACATAGTGACGGATGGAGACGGATGATGGCGAAGGTCGCGTTCCTGGGCCTCGGCGTGATGGGCGGCCCGATGGCGGGTCACCTCGCCAAAAAAGGTCACGCCGTCACCGTCTACAATCGGACGACAGCCAAGGCGGAAGCATGGGTCGAGGCCCATGGCGGCGCCTTCGCGGCGACGCCCCGCGAGGCGGCGGCGGGGCAGGAGATCGTCTTCGCCTGCGTCGGCAACGATGACGACCTGCGCGGCGTGACGCTGGGTGAGGACGGCGCCTTCGCCGGGATGGAGAAGGGCGCGGTCTTCGTCGATCACACCACGGCCTCCGCGGAAGTCGCGCGCGAACTGTCCCAGGCCGCCTCCGAACTCGGCCTCGGCTTCATCGACGCTCCCGTTTCCGGCGGACAGGCCGGCGCCGAGAACGCGGCACTCACCGTGATGTGCGGCGGGGACGAGGCCACCTACGCCAAGGTCGAGCCCGCGATCCTGAGTTTCGCCAAGGCCTCGCGCCTGATGGGACCGGTCGGCTCCGGCCAGCTCACCAAGATGGTCAACCAGATCTGCATCGCCGGCATCGTCCAGGGCCTGTCGGAGGCGATTCACTTCGCCAAGCGCGCCGAGCTCGACGTGGATGCGGTGCTCGACGTGATCTCGAAGGGGGCGGCCGGGTCCTGGCAGATGGAGAATCGCGGCCGGACCATGAATGCCGAGAAATTCGATTTCGGCTTCGCCGTCGACTGGATGCGCAAGGATCTCGGCATCCTCCTCCTCGAAGCCCGGCGCAACGGCGCCAAGCTCCCGGTCACCGCCCTCGTCGACCAGTTCTATGCCGACGTGCAGGCCATGGGCGGCAGCCGCTGGGACACGTCGAGCCTCATCGCCCGCCTGGAGAAATGAGGCCGGTCGCCATGGCGAGGGCCGCGTCGGGATCGGTCCAGGCCCAGTCCTCGCCCATCTGGTGGCGGAACCAGGTGAATTGTCGCTTGGCATAGCGCCGCGTATCGCCCTGGCCGCGCTGGATCGCCTCGGCGAGGGGAATCGTCCCGTCGAGATGGGCGATGAGACCCGGCACGCCGTGGGCGCGCATGATCGGCAGGAGAGGATCGAGGCGGCGTTCCCTCAGCGCCGCGACCTCGTCGAGGGCGCCCTCCTCCATCATCGCCAGGAAACGTCGGTCGATCCGGGCACGCAGGGTCTCGCGCTCGGGGGCGAGGAACAGCTTGACCAGGCGTTTGCCCGCCAGCGGCCCGGCGACGCGCTCACCGTGAAACGCCGAGATCGGCCGGCCGGTGGCGGCGAAGATTTCGAGCGCGCGCATGATCCGGGCGCGGTCGGTGGGGCGCAGGGTCGCCGCTCCGGCGGGGTCGACCTCCGCGAGGTCGGCATGGAGCCGTTCGGTGGCCCGGTCCTCGGCCCGCGCGCGAAGGGCGGTTCGGATTGCCTCGGGGACAGGAGGCAGGTCCGACAGCCCCTCCTCCAGGGCGCGAAAATACAGGCCGGTGCCGCCGACGAAGATCGGAAGCCGGCCGTGCAGGCTGTCGAGGAGGCTCGCGGCACCGCGGGCGAAATGCCCGGCCGAGTAGTTCACCGCGCCATCCACCTCACCGTAGAGCCGGTGAGGCGCCAGCGCCTCGTCCTCGACGCTCGGCCGCGCCGACAACCGTCGCAGATCGGCATAGACCTGCATGGAATCGGTGTTGACCACCACGCCGTCGTAACGGCGCGCGAGGTCCGTCGCGAGGCCGGACTTGCCCGAGGCGGTGGGCCCTGCGATGAGGATCGCCGCCGGGGGCGCCTGTCTGTGTGATCCGTCCGTGACCGGCGGCAAGGCGTGGACACTCCCCGATGACCCTCGTCGCGACCCTGATAGCAAACGAGAGCCGGCCCGCCATCACCGATGCGGTCCTGGCGGAAGCCCGTTCCGTGCTGCGGACTGACCATCAGCCGCGCATCCTCCATGGCGAGGTAGCGGCCGAGATCCTGTTCCCGGGCTCCGGGGAGGAGGTTTCGGCGATGGCGCGGCGGCTGCGGGCGGCTTTTGCCGCCGAACCGTTCGACGTCGCCGTGCAGGTGGCGGGCGCCCATCGCCGCAAGCGGCTGTTCCTGGCCGATATGGATTCGACCATGATCGAACAGGAATGCATCGACGAGCTCGCCGACACGATCGGCCTGAAGGACCGCGTGGCCGCCATCACCGAGCGGGCCATGCGCGGAGAGATCGCCTTCGAACCGGCCCTGCGGGAACGCGTCGCCCTGCTGCGCGACCTGCCGGTGGGCGTGGTGGACGACCTCATCCGGGATCGCATCACCCTGACGCCGGGGGGGCGTAGCCTCGTTCGGACGCTGAAGGCCAACGGCGCCCATACCTGCCTCGTGTCCGGCGGGTTCACCCTGTTCACGGGACCGATTGCGGCGACGATCGGCTTCGACGAGGCTCACGCTACCACCCTTGGGGTGAAGGACGGCCATCTTACCGGCGAGGTGCTGGAGCCCATCGTCGGCAAGGAGACGAAGCGCGCGACGCTCATCGCCCTGCGTTCGCGCTTCGGCCTCGACCGTGCGGACACGCTGGCGGTGGGCGACGGGGCGAACGACCTCGACATGCTCGGCGAGGCCGGCCTCGGCGTGGCGTTTCGGGCCAAGCCCAAAGTCGCCGCGGCGGCCGATGTCCGAATCGACCGCGGCGACCTGACCGCGCTTCTCTACCTGCAGGGGTACGGGGCGAACGAGTTCGTCGCCTAAGCAGGTTCGCGTTGGCTCGCCAACGCTTCCCCTCGCTCAGGTCTTTAAAGTGGTGCAGGTTTCAGAACGCAAAACCGGAAACCACTTTTGCTAAACCTGCTTGGGACCAGCCGGTCAGCGGATGATCCGTGCCAATGCGATGACGGCGCCGAGGATGATCAGGGTCTGGAAGCCGATCGTCCCGAACATCCACTTGATGATATCGGCCTTCGTCGCTTCGATCTTGGCTTCCAGCCGTGCCTCGGCTTCACGAAGGTCTGATCGCGTGGACAGCTTGAGTGCTTCGATATCCGCCCGCGTCGACAAGCGAAGTGCCTCGATATCGGCCTGGGTCGACAAGCGAAGCGCCTTGATATCCGCTTGTGACGACAGGCGAAGCGATTCGACATCCGCTCGTGTCGACAAGCCGAGCGCTTCGATGTCGATCTTCACCGATCCGACGTCGGACTTCGTGGCGATGTCGCCCTGAAACAGCTCCGTAAACGCGTCCGCGAGGCCTTCGGCCTGTTCAGACGACAGCTTCGCCTTCTCGCGAAGGGAGCGGGCGAATTTCAACGTGTCGAAGGCGACCGCCGTCATCGGTAGCTAGTCTCTCGTCATCGAGATCAGCCTACGCGCCGGCCGGCGAGTCGCACAAGCCGAATGGTCTGGTTCTACGGCATAGCAAGGCCCATCCCGCGTGCGGAATGGGCCAATGCCGTCGTCGGAGCGATCGCCTATTCCAGACCGATCGCCACGAAGCGTACGTCGCCCGACGCGGCCGCCACGAGGAGGAGAACGGATTTGCGGTTCTCCTTCTTCAGCTGGTCGACCCGCTTCGTCACGTCGGCGGGGGACGAGACGGATTCCTGACCGACCTCGACGATGACCTCGCCGGGCTTGATCAGCTTGTCGGCCGCGGTGGAGTTGGGATCGACCCGCGTGACGACCACGCCCTTCACGCTGTCCTTGATGCTGAAGCGGCGGCGCAGCTCGTCGGTGATCCCGGATAGGTTGAGCCCGAGGGCCTGACGGATGGCGGGCTCCGCCGCGTCCGGCTGCTTGGCATTGGCGAGCTGCGGCTTCTCGGGGTCGTCGAGGCGGCCGAGTGTGACGGATTTCGTCGTCTCGGTGCCCTTCCGGACGACGATGACCTCGACCACCTTGCCCACCGGCGTGGAGGCGACGATGCGCGGCAAGTCGCTGGAGGATTTCACCACCGTCCCGTTGAACTTGGTGATGACATCGCCGATCTCGAGACCCGAGGTCTTGGCCGGGCCCTTCTCGTCGACGCCCGCGATCAGCGCGCCCTTGGCGCCGCCTTTGAGGCCGAGGGCATCGGCAGTGGCGTCATCGACGTTCTGGATGCGCACGCCGAGCCAGCCGCGGCGGACCTCACCGAACTCGCGGAGCTGATCGATGACCTGCGACGCGGTGGCGGAGGGGACGGCAAAGCCGATGCCCACCGAGCCGCCCGTCGGCGACAGGATAGCCGTGTTGATGCCGATGACCTCGCCGTCCATGTTGAACAGCGGGCCGCCGGAATTGCCCTTGTTGATGGCCGCGTCGGTCTGGATGTAATTGTCGTAGGGGCCCGAATCGATGTTGCGTCCACGCGCGGACACGATGCCGGCCGAGACCGAGCCGCCGAGGCCGAACGGGTTGCCGATGGCGATGACCCAGTCGCCGGGGCGCATCTTTTCGGAATCGCCGAACGGCACCGCCTTCAGCGGCTTGTCGGCTTCGGGCTTCACCCGCAGGACGGCGAGATCGATCTTGGGATCCTTGCCGATGATCTCGGCCTTCAGCTTGGTGCCGTTGTGCAGGATCACCTGAATGTCGTTGGCGTCGCCGATGACATGGTTGTTGGTGACCACGATGCCCGACGCGTCGATGATGAACCCCGAGCCGAGGGAATTCGACTTGCGCGATTGAGGACGGGGGGAATCGCCGTCGCCGCGCTGGCCCCGCTTGTTGAAGAACTCCTCGAAGAGGTCCTCGAACGGCGTGCCCTGCGGCAGCTGCGGCATCGTCCGGCCGGGCGCCTTGGCTTCCACCGTGGTCGAGGCCGAGATGTTCACGACCGCGTCGGTGACCTTGTCGGCGAGGTCGGCCAGGGATTCGGGGCCCTTCGCGAGGGCCGGGCTGGCGAGACCGGTGACGGCCACCGCGGTGGCGAGCGACAGGGCGGCGAAGGCCGAGCGCGCGGAGTGGCGGAATGCCCGGGGACGTCGCGCCGTCGTGGCGCCCGCAACGGAAATCATGGTCGACCTCTTGTTGGAACGAGGCATTAGATCGTCCGCCGGGGCGGACGATCAAGGGCCGGTCGGGCGATGAGGCCAGGCTTCAGCGAGCCGTGCCGGTCGTCGCACCCGCTTCCGCCGCTCCGGTGGCCCGCGGGGCGGTTGCCGGAGCACGGCCCTGCGGATCGTTGAAGTAACGGAAGAAGTCCGAGTTCGGGTTGATGACGAGGCGCGTCTCCGGCCCCTTCAGGCTCGTCTCGTAGGCCTGCATTGACCGGTAGAAGGCGAAGAAATCCGCGTCCTTCCCGAAAGCCTCGACGAGGATGCGGTTCCGGTCGCCGTCGCCCTGGCCGCGCAGGGTCTCGGCGGTCTGGTTGGCCTCGGAGAGCACAACCGTCACATCACGGTCGGCCTTCGCCTTGATCGTCGCCGAGATCTGGTCGCCGTTGGCGCGGATGTCGGCGGCCTCGCGATTACGCTCGGTGATCATCCGCTTGTAGACGGCGGTGGAGTTCTGCGCCGGAAGGTCGACGCGGGTCATACGCAGGTCGACGATCTCGACGCCGAGTTCCTTGGCTTGCGTGTTCACGTCGCCCTGGATCACGTTCATCAGGTGCGAGCGCTCGGTCCGCACGATGGCGTCACGGGTCGAGCGGGCGAGCACGTTGCGCAAAGCCGAGTTGGTGAAGCTCGCCAGCAGCGTGTTGGCGCGCAGCACGTTGTTGGCCGACTGGTAGAAGCGCAGCGGATCGATGATGCGATAGCGCGCGAACGCATCGACTTCGAGGTTCTGCCTGTCGGCGGTCAGGAGCGTCTGAACCGGGAGGTCGAGATCGAGGACGCGCTTGTCGAACAGCACGACGTTCTCGATCAACGGGACCTTGAAGTAGAGGCCGGGCTTCTCGGTTCCGGTCTGGTTGAGGACCGTGCGGACACGGCCGAACTGGATCACCAGAGCCTGCTGCATCTGACCCACGGTGAAGACCGAGGCGTAGAGGGCGACGGCGATCACCGCCAGCAGGAAGACGCCACCCGTGCGAAGAGCGGAACCGTTCATCGGGCGGCTCCCGTATTGGCGTTGCGATTGCCGAATTCGGTCAGCGGAAGCACGGGGATGACGCCCGCGCCCGTTGCACCACCGGCGACACCGGTTCCGTTCTGGTCGATGATGACCTTGTTCACCGAGCCCAGGACCCGCTCCATCGTTTCGAGGAAGATGCGCTCGCGGCTGATCGCCGGTGCGAGCTTGTAGGATTCATAGACCTGCTGGAAGCGGGCCGCCTGACCGGTGGCATCCGCCGTCGCCTGCGTCTTGTAGGCTTCGGCCGCCTGGACGATCTGCGAGGCCTTACCGCGCGCCTGCGGAACCTCGCGGCTCGCATAGGTGCGGGCTTCGTTCTGCGCGCGCTCGGCATCCTGCTGAGCGGCGTTGACGTCGATGAAGGCCGGCCGCACGTCCGGCGGCGGGTTCACGGCAACGAGCTGGACCACCTCGATCCGCACGCCGGCACCGTACTCGTCCAGCGCCTTCTGGGTGATCTCCTTGACCTCCTGGGCCACGCTGGACTGCTCGTTGGTGAGGATCGCCTGGATGTTGCGGCGACCGATCACCTCGCGCATGGCGCTCTCGCCGATTGCCTTGATCGTGCCTTCGGGGTTCTCGAGGTTGAAGACGAAATCCGACGCCTTCAGCGGGTTAATGCGCCACTGCACCTCGAAATCGAGATCGACGATGTTCTCGTCGCCCGTGAGCATCAGGCTCTCCTCGGGCAAATCGCGGGACCGCGACTGCGAGCCAACGCCGGCGCGGTAGCCGATCTGGACGCTGTTCACTTGCCCGACATTCGGCTTCGTCACCGCGCCGATCGGATAGGGGAAGTTGTAATGCGGGCCCTGCCCGGTGGTGTTGGTGTAGCGGCCGAAGATCGTCTCGATGCCAACCTGCTGCGGCGCGACCGTGTAGATGCCGGTGGCGAGCCAGATGAACAGAACGATGCCGCCGGCAACGGCGACACCCTTGCCGCCGCCCATGGACCCGCCGGGAATGATCCCGCGCAGGCGGTCCTGGCCGCGACGGAGGATCTCCTCAAGGTCCGGAGGCGTCTTTCCGCCGCCGCCACCACCACCGCCGCTACCCCACGGGCCGCCCC
>NZ_VMOA01000034.1 GCF_020662345.1 Methylobacterium sp. W2
CGACCCCATATGGCTCTGGGCGGCTTGACGCCCCGAGCCTTCGCCAACCAAGCTGTCACTGCCCGAGAACTTGCATAGGCCGTGGACCACAAACGGGGTCAACTCCAGACCGACGATGCACTAACTTTGAACCTGGGCCGCCGAATGGGGGCAGGCCACCCGCAAAGGGAGATCTCCAGCAGCTCCTCACGGAGTATCGCAGGATTGAGGATGCCATCATTGATGTACGAGCCGGTCGGCTGACCCGCAACGACAAATACCCCGGGCGTGATGATGAGGCCTGAATCCCCGGCATTCAGCGTCGAAGTCGTTTCCGACGTTGGAGACATCCTGTCGGAGCAACGCTCGCCGACCCCCGCGGAAATACTGCCGTCCGAACTCGCGTCCATCGTCCATGCGTACCAGCGCGCGATTAAGGCCGGCTCGATGGTGCGGGCCTACATGAGCAACCCACTTATCTTCTAGGAATGGTATTGGCGGTACAAATTCCGCGGATAGCCCTAAGGTTCATGCAAGAATCGGTCAGAGGACCCGTAAGAGCGTCGTGCTGAAACAGCCTTTGGCTTTGGACGGGAATAAGCCCCGCGATCCCGAAGGCCGCGAGGCTTAGAAGAAAGTCTACTTCGACATGCCGCTGGAGCTGGTGCCCCCGCCGCTGCTATGACCACTCATTGGGGCTCCGCCAGGCGCTGCAGCACCACCGGCAGCACCAGGAGCCATGGTCGAGGCGGGGGCCTCCATCGCCACACCGGATGCCGATCCCGTCGAGCGCTCCATGCCCTTCTCGCTATTGCTTTTTACGCTGCCGGGATTGTTCATGTTTCCCTCAGCGCTGCCACCCCCGGCTGCAGTCTGAGCAAGCGCCGCGCCAGTAAGAGCGAGGGTAAGCGAAGCCGCCAAAGTGAATGCCTGGATCGTCATGTCCGTTTCTCCCGATTGATCCTGATCGGGAGCCAAACGCGACAGTGATCAAATTCGTTCAATCGCCTCCGTGTATCCACAGTACACTGTTCAATTTGCGGAGCGGGCAATACGGAGATTTTTCTTCTCTTCTGAAATGCGCCATGCCAACCCAAGGCAGGTACCGTTTCTCCTAACCCGATCCACTAGCTCCAACTCTCTGCGGCGGTTCGGTTTGGACCCAGCGAAGATGCTAGTGATCGCCCTCTGGGAAGATGACAGCTGCTGCCAACATATCACCAGCAGGCGCGGGGAAGGCGGCGCTTCCATCTTTCCGCACGGGGCAAGATCGCGGCTTCAGCTCGCGCCCCGCGGGGGGGAATTGCTAGCGCTGCTGGTTCTGATGTCGGGCTAATTGTGCTCGGCCGAGCAGCTGCCCGCGAAAGGGGCGTCACGGCCTCTTCGGTGGGTACCACTTTCCGAGGCCTGCTTTTAGGCTTCGGAGCATCCTCGAATACCTCAGACGACGGGACGCGACGAATATGAACGGGGGACGGCTCAGAAACAGCCGCAGCCTCGTGCTCAGCTTCCGTCGGCTCCCAAACCATAAGGCTCGGCAGGATGCGCCGAGGTGTCTCAGTCTTACGGGCGTCAGAGAACGCTGTGGGACGCGCGAAGACAGCGGAAGCCGCCATCGAAGAGCTCGCGATGCTCCTCACCCTGTTCGCATCTCGTGGAGGCTTAGCAGGGATGAAGGAACGACCTGTGGTGGTGCTTTGCCGAACTTCGACGGTGAATGACCGCCGTTCCTGTTTACGCACTATGCTCTCGCTATCAGGTGGTTATTGAAAGGAAGTTGAGGCCGAGTTGGGTTGAGTCCCATAACGCATACTGAAACAACTTCGTCTATGAAGGCGATATGAGACATGGGGATGCACTCGACCGCTGCAGGAATAGATACAGCCACGTCAGGCGTTGCGTCGGACATAGATCAGATGGTCCCTGAACCGAGCCATGGGTTAGAGCGGCCTCACCGACGCCCCTCTCCCTCTGTTTCTATGGTCTATCCGCAGCAAAAGAACACGAGGTGAACAAATACTCCGCAAGCCTCTGCTGTCACGCTAACCGAAAGGTTGTATATCCTACCAAAATGACGGTAGCCGGAAACCATCTGCGCCAATAAATGTTGAGCGTGCTCGCGAGCAGCCTGTCTGCCCGTCAGCGAACCGGCGCTGTGGCCAGCATTTCCCTTATGAATGATAATACACTCAACAATTGGCAGCTCCGCAGCGACGTTGGTAATGCCCTGCCTTTTAGGGACGGCGTCGACCGCGCCATGGCCAAGGCTTTCCCCCATAGAGGACGCTTTCCCGGAGCGCATTGCGAAGGCTCTGCAGGCGCTAGAGGCAGCAATGAGAGAGGGTTTAACAAGCGGGCCTACGTTACGGAGCAAGGCAGGCGGCACCGCCCGGAATGCGGCGCATGTCAATTCGGACCCGCTCGGTCCAATGACCGATCTGACCACTGCGACGTTCCTTCCCCACCATGTCCGCCATGGTTTGCGGCACCCTACCGAGCCTGGGATTAGGCCGTAAAACTATCTGCTCACCAGGCAATACGAAGGGATGTGCGTCTGAGCATGTCGCCGAATGTCGGCATAGTAGAATGTGATCGTTTTCCGGACAACAGAAAGCCAGTCATAGTTTCCCGACAGAAACAGGGCCGCTTGGAGCTGTACATGGAGCCCAACTTGGAAGCGTCGGGAAAACAGTCAGATACCCGACATATCGCTCAGGTTGCTATCGACCCTTAGCGTGCGCTGGGAAGGTCCGCTTTCAGGCTTGTCGACACTGGTTAGGTCTTCGGCGGCGCCTCGACCCCGGAGAAGAGCTGAACGGCGTCCGGCAGTCGCTTGCCGCGGACTTCGACTGCCGAGGCGGCCCGATCCAATTCGGCGAATTCCTCGGTGCTTAGACGGACACTGGAGGCGCCGACGTTCTCCAGCATGTGCGCCATCTGCGTCGCGCCGGGGATCGGCACGATCCAGGGCTTGCGCGTCAGGAGCCAAGCCAGGGCAACCTGCGCAGGGGTGGCTCGCTTCCCTTCGGCCCACTGCCGCAGCAGGGCGACGAGACCCAGGTTGTGGGGCAAGTTCTCCGGTGAGAACCGCGTCTCGCTCCCGCGGATGTCACCCGCGGCGAAGCGCGTGCGTTCGTCGACCGCACCCGTCAGGAACCCCACGCCGAGCGGGCTCCAGGGCACGAACCCGATGCCCAGTTCCTGGCACAGCGGGATCACGTCCTGCTCCGGCCCACGCCACAGCATCGAGTATTCGTTCTGGACGGCGGCGAGCGGGAGCTCCGCATGGGCGCGGCGAAGGGTCTGCAAGCCCATCTCCGACAGGCCCCAGTGCAGGACCTTGCCTTCCTTCACGAGGTCGCGGACCGCGCCTGCAACGTCCTCTATGGGCACCTGCGGATCGACGCGGTGCTGGTAGAGGAGATCGATGCGGTCGGTATGCAGACGCCCGAGCATCCCCTCGACGGCCTGCCTGATATGGGCGGGCCGGCTGTTGAGGCCGCGGCGCCGCTCGCCGGTCTTCAGGTCGATGTTGCAGCCGAACTTGGAGGCGATGACGACCTTATCCCGGAAGGGCGCGACCCCCTCGCCGTGGATGCGCTCGACCTCGTGGGGGCCGTAAGCCTCGGCGGCGTCGTAGAAGGTCACCCCGTGGTCGAAGGCCGACTGGATGATGTTGTGCATCTCGGGCCGGCTTGGGACCGTCGTCTGGTAAGTGCGGCTCATGTTCTGGACGCCCAGGCCGAGGCTGGAAACTTCCAGCGATCCGAGCTTGCGGCGTCCCGTCAGCCCGGCTTCCGGCGAGGGCGCGGCGATGGCCTTCCCCGATACCGGACCGGACCCGAGGCCGGTCGCGACGGCGGCGAGGTCACGGACCGATGCTAGGAGGGTCCGACGTACGGGATCGAACGTGGGCTGCGGCGGGGATGGCTGGTTCATGTTCCGTGGGTCCGTGACGGGGGCGAAGCTGACGACGGCCGCCCCATCCGTCGGGGCAGCGTTGGCGCGAACTTTTTCGGCTGCACCGGGGACGGCATTAGGGGATGCCTCAGCCGGGCTTGATCGACCCGAGCCAGCCACGGACCTTGTTGAGGGTTCGGCGCTCCTGGTCGGCTTCCATCGAGAAAGGCTCGGCCACCATGGCGCCCGACGCATGCGCGCGGATCACCGCCATGCTGTCGCCGAGCCCGTAGCCGCCATGGGTGATGATCGGCCGAAGCGTCCTGCCTTTGAGATCGTGCGAGCGCAGAAAGGAGCGGATCACCGGCGGCGCCGTCGTTCCCCAGATGGGCAGGCCGAGGAAGACGGTATCGTAGGCCGCGATGTCCGGTACCGTCGCGGCCAACGGAGGCTCGTACCGTCGTTCCGTCTCCCGTTGGGCCTGCGCGACGGTCTCCTCGTAATCCTCGGGATAGGGCTGCGCCGGCCGGATCTCGAACAGGTCGGCCTTCAGGTCGCGCTGCACCGTGCCGGCAATCACCTTGGTGTTTCCCGAGCGGGTGAAGAAGGCGACCAGTACCCTCGATCCCGACGGCATTGGACTGGCGCCGGCATCGGCGACGGCCTGCGCCGTTGCCCAGGGAAGGACCGCGGAGGCCGCCAGCGTGGCCCGTCTGGTGAGATCGCTCATCGCTCGCCTCAGCGGTTGACCAAGCCCTGATGCGAGGCCGGGTAGCGGTCGCCCTGCACCTGGATTGTCGCCAGCGCCTGCTCGATGCGACCGAGCTCGTCCTGGTTCAGGTCAATCGATGCCGCCCCGAGGTTCTCCTCCAGACGGTGCAGCTTCGTCGTGCCAGGGATCGGCACGATCCAGGGCTTCCGTGCGAGGAGCCAGGCGAGTGCGATCTGGGCGGGGGTCACACCCTTGTAGGCGGCCGTCGCCTTCACGGCATCGACTAGCGCCTGGTTCGCCTTCATCGCTTCGGGCGAGAACCGCGGCACGACGCTGCGGAAGTCTCCCTCGCCGAACGTGGCGGTCGCATCGAGCTTCCCGGTGAGGAAACCCTTGCCCAACGGGGCGAAGGGCACGAAGCCGATGCCGAGTTCTTCGAGCAGGGGCAGGATCTCGGCCTCTGGTTCCCGCCACCACAGGGAGTATTCGCTCTGCAGGGCCGCGACAGGCTGCACGGCGTGCGCGCGACGGATCGCGGCGGGTCCCGCCTCCGACAGGCCGAAGTGGCGGACCTTGCCGGCCGCGATCAGGTCCCTCACGGTTCCCGCAACGTCCTCCATCGGTACGTTCGGGTCGACCCGGTGCTGGTAGAACAAGTCGATGGTGTCGGTCCGCAGGCGCCCCAAGGCCTCGTCGCAGACCTGACGGATGCGCTCAGGCCGACTGTCGAGCCCGTTGGTCGGAACGCCGTCCTTGAAGCCGAACTTGGTGGCGATGACCACCTGATCACGCATCGGTTCGAGTGCCTCGCCCACGACTTCCTCGTTGAGCCCGGGTCCGTAGGCCTCGGCCGTGTCGAAGAAGGTCACTCCGCGCTCGACGGCGGCACGGATCAGCGTGACGGCCTCCTGCCGGTCTGTGGCGGGGCCGTAGCCGAAGCTCAGGCCCATGCAGCCGAGGCCGAGGGCGGAGACTTCAAGGCCATTGCTTCCAAGCGTTCGTTTTTGCATCCGGGATCTCCGTCTGGGTGGATCGGGCTTGGGGCTCAGCGGTAGGAGAACTGCAGGACGGCGGGCGGAAGCCGCTCGCCCTGGATGGGGATGGCGGAGGCGGACGCCTCGATCTCGGCCATGTCCTCGGGCCTGAGCACGACCCCGGCGGCGCCGAGGTTCTCCTCGACCCGGTCGAGCCGGCGCGTGCCGGGAATGGGTACGATGAAGGGCTTTCGGGATAGCAACCACGCCAGCGCGATCTGGGCGGGCGTCGCCCCCTTGGCCTCGGCGAAGCGTTTCAGGAGATCGACCAGCGCCTGGTTGGCCGCCTTCGCCTCAGGGGTGAAGCGGGGGGAGTTCGCGCGGAAGTCGCCCGCCACGTGGGTCGCTCCCGGGTCGACCTTGCCGGTCAGGAAGCCCGCGCCGAGGGGGCTCCAGGGCACGAAGCCGATGCCGAGCTCCTCGCAGAGCGGCAGGATCTCCGGTTCAGGGTCGCGGGTCCAAAGCGAATACTCGCTCTGGATGGCGACCACCGGCTGGACGGCGTGGGCCCGACGAACCGTCTGCGCGCCGGGCTCGGAGAGGCCAAAATGCTTGACCTTGCCCTGGACGATCAACTCCTTCACCGCGCCTGCGACGTCCTCGATGGGCACCTCCGGGTCGACGCGGTGCTGGTACAGGAGGTCGATGCTCTCAACCCTCAGGCGCTTGAGCATGCCCTCGACGGCCCGCTTCACGTGGGCCGACTTGCTGTTCAGCCCAGGGCGGCGCTCGCCGGTCTCCGGGTCGATGTTCCAGCCGAACTTGGTCGCGATGGTCACCGAATTCCGCACAGGTGCCAGCGCCTCGCCGACCAGCTCTTCGTTGGTGAGCGGGCCATACGCCTCGGCGGTGTCGAAGTGGGTCACGCCGCGCTCATGCGCACCACGAATGATGCGGATCGCCTCTGAGCGCTCGGGCGAAGCTCCGTAGAAGCTAGCGAAGCTCATCGTGCCGTAGCCGATCTCGGAGACGGTGAGAGGACCGAGCTTGCGAGTTTTCATGATCGTGCCTTCGGTAGAGGGAGGAGCGCCTGAGAGGTCGGGCCCCGTGCAGGACGGCAAGGTAAGCCTTGCGCGATCCTGCGATTAGGTGGCCAAATCCGCATGAGGCTATGAAAAGGTTTCATGAATGGCGCGTGAGAACCTGAACGACCTCATGGCGTTCGTAGCGGTGGCGCGTGAGCGCAGCTTCACCCGGGCGGCGGCGCAGCTCGGCGTGTCGCAATCGGCGCTGAGCCACAGCATGAAAGGCCTTGAAGCTCGGCTGGGCCTGCGGCTCCTGACCCGTACCACTCGCAGCGTCTCGCCGACGGAGGCCGGCGAGCGCCTGCTGCGTACGGTGACGCCGAAGGTGGAGGAAATTCATGCCGCGCTCGCCGCCCTGACCGAGATGCGCGAGAAGCCGGCTGGCACTGTCCGGATCACGGCCGGCGAGCATGCGGCCGAGAGTATCCTGATGCCGGCGCTGGAACGCCTGCTACCGGACTATCCCGACATCCAAGTCGAGGTCATCTCCGACAACGGCCTGACGAACATCGTCAGTGAGCGCTACGACGCGGGCGTGCGGCTTAGCGAGCAGGTCGAGAAGGACATGGTGGCAGTTTGCATCGGACCCGAGATGCGCATGGCGGTGGTCGGCGCGCCCGACTACCTCGCGGATCGGAAGAAGCCGCTCACCCCACAGGACCTGACCGAGCATCGCTGCATCAACCTGCGCCTGCCGACGCGGGGTGGCCTCTACGCCTGGGAGTTCGAGAAGGCGGGGCGCGCGATCAACGTGCGGGTCGAAGGGCAGACGGTGTTCAACAGCACCGCCCTGATCCTGAAGGCGGCCCTGGGCGGGCTCGGTTTGGCTTACCTCGCCGAGGACAAAGCAGCGCCATACATCGCGGAAGGCAGGCTCGTACGGGTACTGGCCAACTGGTGCGCGCCGTTCCCAGGTTACCACCTCTACTACCCGAGCCGGCGCCAGCCGACGCCGGCCTTTGCCTTGCTGGTCGACGTCCTACGCTATCGGGGCTAGAACCCCCGAAATGTCTGCTTCGGGACGAAAGGCCAAGGTCCGGTTGCCACCCAGGCTGTGTAAAAACGTCGGCACTTCGCCACGCTGGAGCGCAATCTTCCATGGAAGACTGGGAAACATCAGCTCGGATGGCCGAGACAGCGACGTTTGAGAGTTTCAGGAGGAAATCCTTGTACTTGCATCAGCCCGAGACGCGTCGTCACACAGCCTCCACCCTTCTCGGACTCTGCCGCAATCAGCCGTAGGTGTCGGAAATACCGTCGGTTTACAGACGTGAGAAAAGAGAGCTGTTCTAGCAATCCCTCCTTCACAATTGGCTAGGATGTGGGTTCTCGCCTAAGGCGCCTAACGTATTCCTTCGCCTCGGTGATCGCTCATATCGATAGAGCGACTTTTGCACCTATCTCGTGATCTGTACCGAAACCGGGTCACTGCCCGGGAAACTTTCCTCCAGTGCATCATTGAGCCGGTTGTCCAAACGATCCTGACTGTTCCCCGCTAGGTTGCTGTCCGTGTTCGTTCGGGACAAATCCCCCGGCACCAGAGCAAGGCGTCTCGCCTCGGCCGCACGCCGTGCAGTGTCGTAAACGAGGTAGCCCAGCCCGCTCAGGATCAGCAGTACCGGCAGTGGGTTCGCCCGGCTCGCGTCAACGACCCGGGCGGTATTCCCATGAAGCATTCTTGCGCGCCAGGCGGAGCTCATCAAGTTGGCTGTGACGCCCGAGACGTCCAGGCGGGACTGAAGGGTATCGAGTGTCCGGTCGAGTCTGCCTCGGCTTGCCTCGACCTCACGCTCGATCTCGTCTGCTGGCTTACTCATCCGCCCATGCGCTCCGTAATGATGCCAGCATCCTGGCGGACCTGTCGCTCCGTCCTAGTAGGTTCCAGGCTAGCAAGGGAAACCTTGCTACGCCCCCACAACGCTAGGCCAAGCGCCACCACCGCGAACCCACCCCCGACAACAAGGGCTGCCATGGCTTCGGAGTGCAGTACCGTGGCCAAGCCCTTCACCAACGCGAGGATCAGCACCAGCACGCCTGTTACCGCGAGTAAGGTCGCGGAAATGAATAGGCTCAGGCCCATGGCGAGCTGATGAAGGCCTTCGCTCATCTCGGTGCGAAAGAGCGCAATTTCCTTGGAAACAACGTTATGCGTCTCGCGGATCGCATCACCAACGAGGCTGGGAAGGCTCCGAAGTTGCGGCTCGGCCATAACGCGTCTCACACGTCCTGGGTTGGGAGGACGTCAACTGGAACCATTGCATAGGAGCGCGGCACGGGCGGGATCTTTGACGCCTTAAGAAAGCGGAAGAGTACGAAACCAGCGAATGCTGCAGCAGCTACGGTCACACCAGGGTTCCGACGGACGGTGGCTTCAACCTCGCCATAGATTTCGCCGAACGTGCGCTGGTCGATCTTTTCGGAAAGCTCCTGAATTCCATCGGCGGCGCTGTCGAAAAAGGCCTTCACGTGCTGGTGGCTCCCGAAGTCGGCACTACTCGCGCGTATGGCCTCAGCAACATCTGACACGACGCGGGATACATCAGCCTTACGCTTCTCGGTATAGCTCTCCGCTTGTTCTCGGATTGAGCCGGTGAAACCGCCTAACGTGCCGACCTCACGTTCTGCGGAGCCTGACGGAAGGTCATTAAAAATCTTGCTCATTCCGGCTCTCCACCGCACTGTTATGTTCGCGAGGCGCTACGGAAAACTGTAGGGTTGGCATAGGGTTCCGTATCTTTGGACTGACGCTCGGCCATCGTCAGCGGAACGGCGACGCTCACCCGTAACCCATCCGGATCAAACGCGATGTCGACCCTCGCACCAACTTGCAGCGTAAGCACGCGATTGAGCAGCTTCGAGCCGAAGCCCTCACGCGTCGGTAGGGCGGTGGGTGGGCCGTCGTGCTCGTTCCAGGTCCAGTGAAGGACTTGGCCGCTTGGGCATTCCTCGACAGACCAGGCAACCTCCAGCCAACCGCGGGGGTCGCCAAGCGCTCCATGGCGGAGTGCGTTCGACGTCAATTCATGTAGCGCCATACCAATAGGTACCGCGAGCTCGGAGAAGAGGAGGACTGGAGGCCCCTGGAGCCTCACACGCTGTCGTCCCGGTTCGTCGTAAGCCTGCAGCTCATCTCGCAACAGCTCTTCAAAACCCACCACCTGATCCGTATCCTCGGTGATCAGTGCATGAGTCTTGGCGAGCGAGGCGATCCGGCCCGAAAAGGCACGTGTGAACTCGGCGATGGAAGGGGAGGAGCGCACGGTTGCATTTAGCACCGCCTGCACCGTGGCTAGCGTGTTCTTTACCCTGTGATGCAGCTCGCGGACCATCAATCCTTGCTGGTCCTCGGCGGCGCGGCGTCGAGTGACGTCACGCTGTGCGGAGATCCATCGCGATATGTCGCCATTCGCCTCGCGCACGGGCGTTATCAACCATTCGACCATGTAGGTCGTACCGTCTTTGCGATAATTGAGCGCCTCACCCTGAAATCCGTCGCCTCTTACGAGCGCTGCGCGCATTTGATCGAGTACGGCACGCTCCGTCTTTGGGCCTTGGAGCAGACGGGGTGTAAGTCCTAGAACCTCGCATGCTGTGTAACCCGTCATACGCATGAAGGCCGGATTGACGTATTCGATGCGCGGTCCCGGCTCGTCGAGCTCCGCCGACGTAATAAGGATTGCCTCTCCTGACGCCTCGACTGCCGCCAGGAGTACCCCCAGATCAGGCCGGTTCAGCTCCCCACCACCATATCCGTCCAAGGCGTATCTCCAGCGGGAAGCGGAAGGACATCCCGGCACCGCGCCCGGATCCCGTCAACGAGCTCGCCCGTCAACTATCGGACGTGGTCGGTAGTTGCCGTTTGGTCATGAATCCCCTGTGTTCAAATTCCGCCATACCAACGCTCACTTGCCGACCCGAATGATCCGCCAGCTTAATTTGGGCAACCAGACAGGGTAGCCCTTGCCCTCCATGGATGGAGTTGAGGAGCCGAACGATGCAATTATCGTAGAGAGGCTCAGCATCGCTATTTCCTCGCAATCGCCAGGAATACGGGTAGGAACTGCATCATCGAACTGTGCCGGTTCCCATCTCGGCGCGTTGCTCGGGCCCGCGCCTGAGCAACGGTCATCCAACGCACCGGCGCAGGCGAAGACGGGATCGACATGACCAAGCACCTCGTCGCGCGCGCTAATTTCCTGGTTTTCACCGTGCTACTCGCCATTCTGGCTTTGGTCGGCGGCGTGACTTGGGAGCGGCTGGGTGCCTCCCGCGAGGCACGTGAATGGTCGCAGCATAGCTACCGCGTACTCGCCACGATGAAGGATCTCGCCATCGCCCTTCGCGACGCGGAGACCGGTCAGCGTGGCTTCCTCCTCACCAGCAAGGACGATTATCTGGCACCCTACAACGAGGCCCGCGATCGCGTCGGGGGGCTACAGGGAGAATTACAAAAGCTCACCGTCGACAACCCCGCACAACAGCGACGGCTCCGCGATCTGTCCCCAGTGATCCAGCACAAGCTGGAAGAGCTCGCACAGACCGTGCAGCTACGTCGGGACGTCGGATTTGAGGCGGCGCTGCGCCTCGTCAACACCGATGCGGGTCGCGATTATCAGAAGTAGGCTGAGACTACCCTGGCGGCCATGCTTGGAGAAGAACAGGGCTTGTTGGACAGGCGTTTGGGAGAAAACGATGCCCGCGCAGCCTGGGTCCGTTGGCTGGTGCTTGGTGGCGCGGTTCTTGCTGCGGTCGTCTTGCTACTCGCGGCACGCCTCCTGAACCAAGCTTGGTCGCGCTCGTACCAGATCGAAGCCGAGCAGCGTACGCTAGCCCTGCGTCTACGCGCTTCCCTTGATAGCCTCAGCCAGGGCATTGCGGTGTTCGGGGCCGACCGACAGATGACGAACTGGAATCATTGCTTCCAGGTCTTGCTCGACATCCCCAAAGCGATGCTGCGTCCCGGTACGCCCTACGCCGCCTTCGTCGAGCACACCGCCGATGCCGGTCGTCCCGCCCTGGAAAGTGAGGACCAGATCCGCCACGGCCGAAGCGTCTCCGGAGAGCCGGTGGTGTACGAGCGTATTCGCGGCGATGAGCACCACATTGAGCTTCGCCGTACGCCGATGCCTGATGGTGGCTTCGTGGTGACGGTAACCGACATGACCAAGCGCGCCCAGGCCGAGGGTGTGCTCCGCGAGGCGCAGAAAATGCAGGCCATCGGCCAGCTGACTGGGGGCATCGCACATGACTTCAACAACCTTTTACAGGTGATCCTCGGCAATTTGGAATTCGTCCGATCCAAGCTCGGCGATGAAGATGCCAAGCTCCAGACTCGGATCGAGAGGGCCGCCTGGGCTGCCCAGCGTGGGGCGACACTTACCGGTCAACTTCTTGCCTTTGCGCGCAAGCAGCCCTTGGCCCCTACGCCCATCGACTTGGCAGCCACGATGCCCGACCTCGTACCATTACTCCGGCGTACCCTCGGAGAGCACATTGAAGTCCGCTACGTCGAAAGCGCCGGCCTTTGGCCGGCAATGGCGGACCCAGCACAATTAGAAAGCGCGGTTCTGAACCTTGCATTGAATGCCCGGGACGCCATGCCAGGCGGAGGACGCTTGACCATTGAGCTCGGCAATAAGGTTCTGGACCGGGAATATGCTCAACACCATTCAGAAGTTACGCCAGGCGACTATGCCATGCTGGCCGTCTCCGACACCGGCCACGGCATGACGCCCGAGGTCGTGAAGCGGGTGTTCGAGCCATTCTTCACGACCAAGCCCGACGGCAAGGGCACCGGCCTCGGACTGGCGATGGTGTTCGGCTTCGTGAAGCAGTCCGGCGGGCACGTA
This sequence comes from Methylobacterium sp. W2, assembly GCF_020662345.1. Taxonomy (GTDB): domain Bacteria; phylum Pseudomonadota; class Alphaproteobacteria; order Rhizobiales; family Beijerinckiaceae; genus Methylobacterium. The sequence continues at coordinate 12,500 of NZ_VMOA01000034.1, forward strand.
AAGATCTATTCTGAGCCCGGCGAGGGTACGACAGTGAAGATCTACCTGCCGCGGGCGGTGGGCGTTGTCTCGGTTGCCGGACAGCGTTCCGTGGCCCCGATCGAACTGCCCCGCGGCAATGCCACGGTGCTCGTTGTCGAAGACGAGCCGGCGGTGCGCGAGATCGCCTGCGCAATCCTGTCCGACCTTGGCTACCGTGTCCTAGAGGCTGCCGATGGGGAGGAGGCTCTCCGGGTGTTCGGCGCCAACACGGCTGCCGTCGATCTGCTGCTGACTGACGTGGTGCTCCCCGGTAAGGTGCGTGGTCGAGAACTTGCCGAACGCATCACCGAAATGCGTCCCGAGGTGAGAATTCTCTACATGTCGGGCTACACCGAGAACTCCATCGTCCATCACGGCCGCCTGGACGATGGCGTCCGCCTGATTGGTAAGCCGTTCAAGCGTGAGCATTTAGCCGTCAAGGTAGCCGAGGCTCTCGGCCACTCCATTCCACCTGCGTTTGAAGACGGAAACATCGTCGTCCTGCGACCGCGTTCTTGAGCTGATCGTTACGTCACATTTTCATTCCCGGAGATCCCACGCGACGACATAGGCGCAATCCAACGGAGTGGTCTTTGTGCAGCTGAAACGGCAGCAATCGCGTGGTAAGCGGGTGCGCGCATTGGCTCAGCTCAGGCTTGCGCTTGAGAGAGAGCTATCCGAAACGTCTGCTGTGAGCGAGCCATTTGCGGGAGACCTCCATGCGCTACCCTGCCTCAACCCTGGCCGCAGCAATCCTTTCCGCGGGCCTGAGCGTCACGGTCACGTCGGTTGACGCGGCTGAGGACGTCCACGTCCGGCGGGGACACACCTACGTGCAGGTTCATTGTGCTCGCTGCCACGCAGTTGGTCGCATAGGCGAAAGTCCGCTTGCCGAGGCACCTCGGTTCCGCGACCTCCATACTCGCTATCCGGTGACCGATCTTGCAGAGTCCCTAGCAGAAGGTATCAGAACGGGTCATCCTAGCATGCCAGAATTCAAGCTCGATCCCAACCAAGTCGAGGACGTGATCCGATACCTTACAAGCCTAGAAAGGTGAGATGAGCCCCTTACACCGTTTGCGCGCCTACGGCACTTTGTTAACCAATCGTTAACCATAACAACTGAGCCCGCCTGCAAGAGGTGGGCGGTATGATGACTCAAGTGGCACAGGACGGTCTCGCTGCTTTAGGAAGCCTCATTGCTAGAGGTGAGGACCGAAGGATCAATGCGATGATTCATATCGCATTTCTTGAGGCCGAAGACCAAAACCCCCACGAGGCCCGCGCTGACCTGATGGACATCGAGAAGTTTCTGAAAACGATGCGGACGCAACGCGCTCTCCTGATCGCAAGCATCCATCACAACGATACGGCCAAGGGTGAAGCTAACGCACTTCAATCCGCGGCTTAAGGCCTGAAGCGGGACTTGTAGAATGGCCTGTACGGCTCATCGTGAAACGCGGTCATTGTAAAGAAGGCCCTAGACCGGAGAGTAGCTCCGCTTTGAAGCTGCCTACCGTCCATGGCACGGTGCCAACCATGCCTCACGATCAACCGACGTCCCTCAGGGTCCAGGCCGAAGCGATTGGCGTAAGGCCATGCGAATGGGCTTGGACCATCTACTGCGGCACTGATCGGTTCCTGATTGCTCGTTCTCGCCCGGAATTCTCGAACCGCGCAAATGCCCTGGAAGCGGGTGGCACGGCTGCGGCCGAGGTCGCCCGGCGGTTGGGCATTCTTCACATAGAACAAGATGCCGATTGATCGTCATCCGGCTCGCTAGGCGGCCGTGCAAATGCTCCGTGCGCGGAGCGCTGCTTCACCCCATCCGCCCCGCCGCTCGCTCCTCGCCCACATAGCCGATGTACCATTCGAGGTGCCCAGCGACCTCCTGGTCCAGGCGATCAGGTGATGCCTTCAGCGCCTCGGCCATGGCGTTCACGGTGCCGTACGGTGCGCAGACCTCGACGAGGTAGAGGTTGATCTCCTCGTTCAGTTGCTCCTCCGACATGTTGTCGAAGCGGTTGGCCTTCCTTGCCTTTTCCAGCTTGCGGAGGCGGAGGTCCATCACTTTCGAGGTCATGGCTGGGTCATCTCCTCCAGGCGGGCAAGGCGCTCATGCAGATCCGTCGCCTCAATGGCGCGGACGTGGGCGTCGACGGATTTCGAGATGTCGGCGGCCTCCGACGGGGTGAGCTCGCCGGCAGCGACAGCCTGTAGGAGGGCCTGCGTGGCCTTGGGGAGGTCAGCAGTGGTCTCGATCACGGGAAGGTCGAACTGTACGGGGCGGTCCTTCCGGGCCGGCATGAGGCGGTCCAGGCACATCCTGAGGGCCTGCGTGTCGCCGTCGGTGGCGAGCTCGATGGCCTTGCGGACGATGCTCTCGGCGTCGCCCTCTAGGATGGCCTCCAGGGCAAGCGCAGATCGGCTGCGGCTGCCCTTTGGGCGGCCGGCGGCGTTCCCCGTTTGCCCTTTCTGAAATGGCTTCCCTCGACTCGTCATCGTCTACTTTCCTGCGCCGCCGCCGCTGTTTCGATCAGCGGGAGATCAGCAAACCCGGAACTCCGGCTTTCAGGTTTTCGGCCCATCATGATTACCGCATATCGGAGCTAAGTGCATCCTGAAGCAGGGGTTTGCTCGGCAAGAGGGTGGCGCCTGTCTTCGTTGGCAGGAGCTGCTTCAACCCCTCGGCCAGTCCGTGAAGGGCCGCGGCTGCGGCCTGCTGGCGGACCTCGCGGTGGTCGTCGCGGGCCTCGATGGTGACGGCGGCGATCATCGCCATTTGGCGGGCCTCTCTCACGCCTCGGGCGTAGGCGGCTTGTTCGCGTGGGCTCATCGAACTCCCTCTCTTTCTGCGGTTCCGGTGCCGTTGATTACGCCCATGATCTCGTTGGCCTTGGCGGCGGCGAGACCGAGAGAGTGGCTTGCCAGTCGGCGCACGAAATCCGCCTCTGCCGGGTAATGCCGGTCGAGGAGGTTCATCTTCTCGCGCGAAAGATTGGCCGGGCAGATGATGCATTCGATTGACGTTCCGCAGGTCGCATGGTGCGGCTGAAGCTGAATGCCTTCCTGAGCGACGAAGGCGAGAACGTCGGCATCGGTCCAGCCCCATAGCGGCAACCCGAACTCGACGTGGCCCGGCATCAATCCGCGAATGCCGGTGACGTTGGCGCCCTGATCCTGCTGGCGCTGGCCGGCGAGAAAGGCACACGGCGCGGACTGCTGTTTCAGGAACTCCACGAGAGGCCATGTGCGATGAGTGCCGCAACAGACCGACCAGGGCTGAAGGCGCGGGTACCGCCAGTCGACGCCTTCCAAATGCTCCAGGGGGATCAGATCGGCCGGGGCGCCATGCTCGGCCCAATGATCCATGAGCGGGCGTTGAGGTTGAACCTTGATGAGGCTGAACCTTTCGCGGTGTGATTGAACGAAGTCGCTCATGTGCGGGGCCATGTGGCCGGTATCGCACCAAAGCAGGGTAAGGCGATCCCCCCAAGGCTCGCATAGGTGGGCGACGGTCAGGCTGTCTTTGCCACCGGAGAACGCGAGGAACACGCGCTCGTGGCGGGCGAAGATGCCGGCGAGAGCTTCGCGAGATGTGGCCGCTAGAGTGTCGAGACCTTGGGTCATACTCGCCACCCCGCGAGGCCGGTCCACGCCTCCGTTAAGACTGCCTCTCGATGGCCGGCCTTGGCTGGGCTCGAAGCCTGCTCACGGATGAAGACGAGCGCGTAGTCTAGAACCTCGATGCCGCCGATCTGGGCGAGTTCATCGCCCTTCCTGCGGATAGCCTGGTGAAAGGCGGTGGCGGCGGGGCTCGGTGCCGTGTGCGCCTCCATCGCGACGACGAGGCCGGTAAGGCTCGACAGGATCGGGGCGAGCGGTGAGCCCTGCGGCGGGGCGCAGGTGATCTCGGTCTGCATGTCGGCTCCTTTCAGGCGGATGCAGAGAGATTGGCGAAGCTGCTCAAGATCCGGCGCCAGTCGAGCGGTTCGAGGTGATGAAGCGCGCGGCTCGCGGGCTCTAAGGCGGCGGTGTCGGTCTCGGCCTGCGCGAGGAGCTGGCAGAGGGCGGCGGCGCGGGGACCGGCATAGACCTTCGACAAGGCTCGCAAGGCGCGAAGCTGTGCTCGGCGCTCGGCTTCGGGAAGACCCGGCGCGAAAGGCCCCCAGGCGTCGGCGGCGGGGATCATCGACCGAACTCCCAGACTGGGATGCCCTGATAGCTTCCTACCTTCCTGCGGAATGTGGTTCGCTCGAATGCGATCGTATCGGCCGTGATGGCGCGGACATGGCCGGCGGTGAGTAGGAGGGCGCCGCAATGATCCACTCGGATTGTCCCGCGCTCGGGATGCACGCCCCATAACTCGCTCGTCTGCCAGCCAAGGGCCTCGGCCTGGGCGCCGAACGTGTCGAGGAAGGCGAGGGCGCTAGAGTAGGTGCGGGACCAATCGGTGAGACTTAAACCCGGACATGGCGGCTGGCCCGGAGACAGCCTTGCAACCCCTTCGTGCCACTTCCGCAGCAATGGCCCCAAAACTTCCGCAGGGGGTGTTTTGTGAGAAACCTTGCGATCACAGTTACTTAGGGAAACTTCCGCAGCTTCCGCAACTTCCGCATGGGTATGGCAACCGTGCCCGCTTTGATGGTCCGCGAGCGTGTCGTGCTCCTCGCATGTCCTTGAAAAGATTGAGTAAAATCTTTCTTTCTTTCTTAATAAGGGAGTGCGAAAGTCCTGAGGCTCACGGAGCCCCCCTGCGGAAGCTGCGAAAGTTGCGGAAGTGGGGCTAAGCCTTTGATCTATTTCGCGGTTTACTTCCGCAGGCGGTTGCGGAAGTTTCTGCGGAAGTTCGGTTCCGCGTGCTTTTCTCGCTTCGGCGAGGGCTTTGAAGGGGTCGAACATGGGAAGGTCGTTCACGGATCAGCCCCCCTCTGCGGTGATGCGGTAGGTCTCGCGATAGGCTTGGCCCCCGATCTCGTTGCGGCCTGCCGGCTCCAGGCGTCCGAAGCTCACAAGCGCCTCGATGCGGGTACGCACGGTCGCTGCGTTGGTCCTGAGGTGGTTCGGGGCGCGCTTCTGAATGATGCTGGGTGAGATGAGCTTGCCGGGGCCGAAATCCTTGTCCGTCGTCAGCCACTCGGCCAGCTCGTTCTGCGCGCGGATCTCTGGGTCGAGGATCGCGTGGCCTGTGAGGCGTAGGGCCTCCTGAAGGTAGAACATGCCGATTGCCGCGGCGGCGGCCATCACATCGCCGGAGATGTCTCCGCGGGACCGGATAATGGTCGGATCTTCGAATACAGCGAGGATGCCGGCGATCCGGGCTACATTCTCGGCCATCTTAAGGGCAGCGGATCTCACGGGTATCCAGGGGCCGCCGGGCTTGCACCCGTCCTCGATAGCCTGCGCCATGGCCTGCCAGACGTGCCACGCTTCGTCATCTAGGCCGATCGTTGGCGGCTGAAGCTCGTTCCGGGCGCCGTCACGCAGGGGCAGGGGCGACCGGAGGATTTGGCCGCATCGCCGATGGAAGCCCATCAGCCTGTGATCTCCGAGCGGGTCGCTGCCCCGGATCTGCCGCTTGCCGATAGTGCTATCCGGCATAGCGACGAGGAAGCGGCCGACAAAGCCCTGGTCCTTCGCCAACTCGTCGCTAAGGAGGGATGAGGCGACCTTGGGCTGGGCGGCGAGGCTGATACCGACGCGCCGGCCGTTGAGGAAGCAATGCTCTCGCGAGCGAACGCGCTGGGCTGACCCGCTGTCCCATAGCTCGGACAAGCCGGTGATGGTTCGGGTCTTGGCGTCGTCGCCCATCCCGTGGCCGCCGAGGAACTGGCCGCCTTCTGAGGTGAAAATTCCGATACTTGCCCGGCCGTGTTGCAGGACGTTCAGTAGGCCCTCAAGGTTGGCCTCCTTCGCGCGGATGACCGGGATCAGGGGCGCAACCGGCTCAGCGAGGTCGCGCAGGTGGCTTAGACGCTCCTCGTGGGTGATCTTGCCGTCGCGCTCGATCTTCTTCTTTTCAGCCTGATAGGCGGCGTCCGTCGCCTTGTACTCGCGGGCCTCCTCATCCCACTCGGCTCTAAGCTGTGCCTCGTGCTTACTGACGGCGAGGAGGGCGAGATCGTCGCACGCGCTCTTGCGTTCGCCGCTGACCGCAACAACCAGCATGAACAGGGACAGGGGGCGAGGGGTAGGGAGCCCCTGAACCTCGACGTCGGCGAGGCCCTGGCAGGACAGCATGGCCGCGCTCAGAACCGAATGAGCGCACATCGACCGGGGGGCCTGGATGTGTTCTTCCAACGCCTCGACGGCGCTCTTCATCAAGGGCGGGAGGGCATGGACTGGGAACACGGTCTCGGCGCTGAGGGCCGGCGCAATCTCAAGATGGTCCCTATCCACCGCCTGCGGGTAAGGCCCTCTGCCCGCCTTCCCTTCTGGAGGCGGCGTGAATGATCGACGATGCACTCGGCTGGTGTCTTCGGCAGAGGAATGGTTCATTCCCATGTCGTTGCGCCCTCCATCACCACGTCGTTGAGGTCGGTGCCGATTTTCGGGGTGATGATTTCCACGGATCGGCCGGCGCGGTGCCAGCGGGCGCCCACGTCGTTGCAGGCGCGATCCGAGGCGCCGGTCTCGTCGTTTTCTCCGAGGACTTGCAGTCGTTCGATGCCGTCGAGCACTCGAAACGCTGCAATGCCTGTCGTGCTACCGAGTGCCCATGTCGGCGTAATGCCGAGCTGGCGGGCGGCAAGGCACGTCTCAATCCCTTCGCCGATGGCGAGGGCCGTCGTTACCGTCTGGTCCGCATCAAGCTTGATGGCGCAGCCACCTACAGGTCCGAGCATTTTCCTGCCGACCTTCTTGCCCTCGTGGGTGAGAGCTGTGCGGTGGATGGCGCGGGGCTCGTCCGTGATGATGTCGCGGAACAGCGTCACCATTGCCGGGGCGGTCCCGGTGTCCCACGGGCAGGATCGGTGAAAGCGAATAGTCTCGCCCGAGATCTCCCCGGGAAGCGCTAAGCGCCGGCTCGCGAGGTAGGCTTCCACGATGGTCCCGGCGGGCGATTGGCTGGCGTTCCAGATGGCGAGGGCTCGCCGTTGCCTTGCTGCAGTCTCAGCCTCCTCCGCCTGTCTGGCCTCTTCCTGAGCCCTGCGGCGCGCGGCCATAGCCTCGGGATCGGGGGCATGGGAGCCGGCTCGCCACCGGTCTGACGACAGACCAAGCGCGTCGGCGACATAGTCTCGGCAATCTCGGAAGTCGTCGCCGGCATGGCTGTAGACCACGAACCCGTCCGGCCCAGCCGAGAGGCGGATGGACAGGCTCTTGTCCTTGTGGGAGTGCCCCGGACCTGGAGCGAGCACCTGATTTCCGCTGACTTTCCCACCTGGGACGGCGCGGGCGATTTCTATGAGGGTGGGGCCGTTCATGCAGCGCCCCCCTCGTGGAGGGGACCGCCCGGCAGGCGCATGGCCTTCTGAATGTGGGCCTCCTGCTTGAGCAGGAAGGGGTTGCTGGCGGCCTTCCGGTTCCAAAGGGCGGCGACCATCGCCTCGGGCGCGTCGTCGCCAGTCTCGTCGGCCGGACCCAACGTGTGGATGCGGAGCCGGACACCGGGCGCCAAGTTCTTGATGATGACGAACAAGGCGTCGGCCTGGCTCGGGACGAGGAGCGTCGTTCCGGTGGCTTCCTCGAACTGAGCGAGTTCGGCCTTGCTGAGCCGGCGGACGCGGTGCTGCCGATGCGGGAACCGCTCGAAGAACAGTCGGTCGGACTCGCGCATTGCGTCGGCCTCGGCCGTCATGCGCTTCATGGTGCGGGGGCGGTTCATGCCACTCTCCCCGGGTGAGAGGATGCGCCGGCGGCGGCGTCTAAATACTCGGCGGCGGCATGGATGCAGCTCGCGGCCGACCGAATGGCGAAGGCCATCGACCGGGTGTCGTGGAGCGCGGCGAAGCGGGCGGCGCTCTCTGAGAAGACACTAGCCCGCGCCATTGCATCGGCGATTGCGTCGAGCGTCATGTCGTCAACGGCGGGAGGGGGGCGCAGGATCTGCGCGGGGGCGGTCAAGCTCGCCGCTCCCACTTCTCGGGAATGCAGCCGTAGGCGAGGCTCGCGATCTGCTCGGCGACCTCGCGGCTGACGCTGACGCGGTTCAGGATGCGATGGGCGCGAAGTTCAGCGGGTGATGGCCCGTCAAAGGACGCCATCGGGACGGCGGGCAATTGCCGCCGGACAGGTTTTGCTCTATGGGGTGCCATACCAAATTCAACTTTATTCGGCCCCGGCGAGCGCCCTGCTTGTGCGGGGCCGACTTTTGTCTGCACTCGGGTTCGGGGCTGCTGCGGATGCCGGCGGGCCAGATCCCGCCAGCGGCGGATTAGGCGGCGATGGGCTCCGGCTTGATGCCGAGTAGGCGCATCCCCTCGTGCGCTGGGATCAGCTTCGTGCGGCCGATGGCGATGGTCTCGATGTCGCCGCGCTCGCATGCCGCGTAGAATGCCGACAGGCTCATCCCGACCGCATCGGCCATCACTTTGGCTCGCACGTTCTTGCCGTCGGTCAGTCTTTTCCGAACTTCATCCATCGTCGGCATGCCAATCCCTCCGAGTCAGACGGGGTGGCAAAGGACTGCGCCCCGTGCGGCTTGAAATATGCACCACACCGGAATAGCCGGAGTGGATTGCTTTTTCAAGCCCTTGGATTGATATCTGAACCGCGCGGGACAGAACCCCCGAAACAGGAGTGGATGGAATGGCCGTCAAAGCTGCGGAACGAGAGGGTCGCCGGGCGACGATGAGCGTGCGCCTCTCGGAAGAGGGGCGGTCTCGTCTGGAGCGTGCCGCCTCCATGAACGGGCGGTCACTGGCGCAGGAGGTCGAGCTTCGACTGGAGCGCAGCTTCGATCAGGATGATTTGTACGTCGCCTTGGTTGGCGAGACCTCTCACGCCCGGCCCCTGGTCCAATGCATCGCGACGACGATCCGATGGATAGAGGGGACCACCGGCAAGCCCTTCACGAGTGACTGGCAGACGCTTGTCTATGTGCGTCGTGCCGTCTCGCGGGTCTGTGAATTCGTTCTTGGCACCGACTACAGCGAAGCCGAGTACCTGAGCCAATTCGCTCAGACTGAAGACGAGCAGCGGATCTACCGCGAGATGACTGAGCAGTTCGCCTACAACGCCCTGCGGAAGCATGGCTGGGCTCTGCCGATGGCGCCGGGTGGAAAGGAATCGGACATGAGCCGTCGCTTGCCCGCCGATCCCATGGATAAGGACATAGAATAGACCGCTTCATTTCGTGAATAAGTCGGACCAATCCGGCCCATCGGGACAAACAAGACCAGACAAGAAACGAGGCTTTGCTCCCGGTATTACCGCCAATGAGCTCGAATGTTACTGTCGATAACAGCAACGGAGGGCGTTCATGCGTACATATCCGATCACGTTCACAATGCGCACGGATGCCGAGCTGCGGGCGGCCATCGACGCCGCCGCCGCGCGTGAGGGCTCCTCGGCTTCGGAGTGGGTTCGGCGCGTTCTAGTCGAACGTGCTCCTCGCCCTACCGTGTCGTCCGCCTCTCACCCTTCATGTGCTGGCGCCCCTCGCGCCCTGGCTCACGGGTAGGTGGCGCCGATGGATCAGCCTCAAGAAACCGCCCCCGGCACCGACCAGAGCGTCGTGGCCTCTGCCCCATCCGATCAGCGGATGGCGATGGCAGCGGAATATGCCGCCTACGCCGCCGAGAACGTCCAGGCCGCTCAGAACATCGGCTCCGCCCGCCTCTTCTTGCTGAAGGCGAACGGGCCGCAGGACGAGTGCGACATGCTCGCCTTCGTCCAGGCCCGACTGCATGGCCGCGCGGAGGAGTGGATGAAGGTCCGCCGGATCGTGCTCGAATGTGAAGGGATCTCGTAATGGCATTTGGTTTCGGCGCAGCTCCTGGCGTGCCTCAAGGGCTCTCGGCCGACGACATCAAGCGTCTGCTCGCTCAGCAAGCCGGTGTTTCTGGCGCCCCTCAGATGCCGCCCCCGGATCAGGGCCAGCCCCCGGCGCCGTCGATTCCTTTCGGATTTGGCGCATCACTCTTCGGCGCCCCCTCGGTGCCGGGTGCTCTGCCTCCGCAGGCGGGCGCGGCCCCGATGCCGCCGACCCGCCCGCCTGGGATGGGCTACGATCCTCTCGTGGCCGAGAACGAGGCGGCGACCCGTGCGGCCGAGGCGCAGACGGGAATGGTCCCGCAGGCGCCTCCCGCTCGGGCTCCTCGCCCCCTGTCGTTCGGCGCTTCGGCGCAGCCTGTCCCGGCACCGACCGCATCGCCCCAATTTCTCGCGGACGATGCACCGATGCCGAATGTGCGGGTGCCCCTGCCTCCCGTCCGGCCCAACTTCGGCTTGGTGCCTGGCGCTACGGCTCAGGCCGACATGCCCGCCGCCGATGCCATTCCTGCTTCCGGCACGATGCCAGCGCCGACGGCGCAACCAGCAGCTTCCAGCGCCCCCGGCTTCAGCTTCGGGAGCCTCTTCCAGAAGCTCGGCGAAAGCGGCGTGGGCGATACCCTCATTGGTCTCGGCACGGGCCTGATGAGCACGAAGGGTTTTGGCCCTGGCCTTAACGCTGGCTTCCAAAACGCTCAAAAGTACAACGTGCAACGGGCCGTGTCCGATCTCGCTCGCGCAGAGTTAGCGCTGAAGACCGGCAAGGTTCAACGGGAGACGGCGGCCAACAACAGCACCCGTGCCAGCCTCATCCAGGCCGGCCATGCTCCTGAAAAGGTGGATCTTGCCATCTCGGCTTCGGGGGCCGGCCATTCCGAGGCGCTGAACAACCTGCTTAAGACGGCAGTCCCGGCGCCGGTCGAGCCCAAGTTCGGATGGGAGAAGCGTTCGGACGGAACGCTCGCGCCAGTCGTGGGTGGCCCCGAAGATCCGAACTATCTCCGTCGCCAAAATCAGGCTTCGGCAGAGGGCACGGCAGCGGGCAAGCCCGACGACACGTACGCGCAGGTTCCTGAAGCCGAGCGTGTGTCCCTCGGCCTCCCTACCGGCTCCTACCAGCGCGACAGCAAGGGCAAGCTCTCGGCAGTCAATCCGAGCGGCCAGACGATCAATATGGGCGGTGAGAAGGCCCAGGATGCGACGGTCGGCAAGGGCTATGGCGAGTACCAGCTTGATCTTGCCACCAAGGGCCGGAACGCCGGCTCGACCATTAACACCCTGTCCCTAATGGAGCAGGCAGCCCGTGATCCCAACTTCTACTCCGGCGTCGGAGCGGAGGGTCTGAAGAAGGCCAACCAGCTCATGGTGTCGCTGGGCGTCAAGGATGCCAGCTTCACCAAGCCGACTGAGGTCTTCGAGGCGCTGTCCAACAAGGTTGTTCTCGACAGCCTCGGCGGTTCGCTCGGCCCTGGTATCTCGAACACCGACCGTGACTATCTCGGTCGTGTTGCCCCTGGCCTCTCCCGCACGAAGGAGGGCAACCTCGAACTCATCGGCGTCGCTCGCTCTCTGGCTCAGCGCCAGCAGGAAGTGGCTCGGTTGGCTCGTGAGTACGCCGGCCAGCGCAACGGCCGGATCGATGCCGGGTTCGACGATGTCCTCGCTGATTACTCGGCCAAGAACCCGCTGTTCCCGGCCGCCGCGGCTGCTTCGACCGCCCAGCCTGTCGGCCAGACGGGCTCAGGCAGGATGGCCGCGCCGGATCGATCCGCGATTGACGCCGAACTTCGCCGTAGGGGATTGCGCTGATGGACCTGACCACGCTTTCCAATGAGGAGCTTCTGAAGCTTTCGGAGCAGACACAAGCTCCGGCTCCCAATCCCGTGTCTGCGGCTCCGGCCTGGGATCTATCGAAGTTTTCCGACGCGGATCTCCTGAAGTTGCACGAGGCCACGCCCTCGGCCGACGTCACGGACTATCCTGCCGCCGGCATGGCCGGAGATGGTGCCGCCGCGATAGGTCGAGGAATCATCAACGGCATCCCGGTCATCGGCCCCTCGATCACGGGCGGGCTGAACAAGGGGATCGCTGCCGTCCGGTCCTACCAAAGCGGCCAGCCCTATGCCGACGAGCTGAAGCGGGTCGAAGCCTTCGGCCAGGGCACCGCCAAGGCCAACCCGTGGTCGACGACGGCCGGCGAGGTGGCAGGCGGCGCGCTCGGCACCCTGCCCCTCGTCGCGGCGGCTCCTGCGGCCTTCGGAGCGGGTACGGCCTCGGTGCCGGTGAGGGCGCTGGCCTCGGCGTTCTCAGGGGCGGCGCTCAACTCGGCGGACTCGGCGGCGCGGACGGGCGGTGACGTCGATGCAGCGTTGAAGGCTGGCGCTCTTGGGTACGTTGGGGGGCTTGGCTCCCCCTTCCTCGGTCAAGCCGTAGGCCGCACCGCCGGGCTTCTGTCGGAGCACCTTTTGGCACGAAACGCTAAGGTGCCCGGCCTCGGAAATTCTGCGGCGGGCAAGCTCACCGACGACCTTCGCAACGCGGGTGGTCTTGATGCGGTTCGCGGCAACCTCAACAACCTCGGCCCCGAAGCCATGCTCCTCGACGCCTCGCCGTCGTTCGAGGGTAGGGCACAGGGCCTCGCCGTCCTGCCCGACACCCGCGAGACGATCATGAACCCGCTGGTCGCGAGGGCGCAGGGTGCCAACGCGCGTCTCGCGGATGATGTCGGCCGCAACCTCGGCCCTGCCACTGATCCGGCCGCATTCCATGCCGGGATCGACACGGCGTACCAGCGCGAGATCCCACCCCTCTATCGCAATGCCCTTTCCCAGCGCGTGGAAGTGGACACCAGCGGCGTTCTCAACACGATCGGACAGATGGGCGCTCAGGAGAAGGGCGGCGCTGAAGCGGCTCTGCGGCGTGCCTGGGGGCTCCTCCACACGGAGGGAGACGTTCCGGGTGTCGGCCGCGCCATGATCCCGGATCGCCGGCCTGAAGCCCTTCACAACGCCAAGGAAGCCTTGGACGCGATGATCGCGACCGTGCAGAACCAGCAGGGTTCGGCGGCCGGCAGCGAGTTGCGTGCGCTCTCGGCCACGAGGGCACAGTTGAACGACGCCCTTCAGGCTCAGGTGCCTGGCTACGAGCAGGCCAACCGAAACGCCGAGTTGTTCTTCCGCCAGCGTGATGCCTTCGACAACGGCCAGACGTTGCTCAACAGCGGGCGAGAGGCAGCGCGTCCCGCCCAACTCGCCGCCGAAACCGCCGCGATGGCTCAGCCCGTACAGGACGCACAGCGGCTTGGCCTGCGGGCTGAAGTGGACCGTCTCGTTGGAACGACAGCCAACGACCGCGTGGCGCTACAGAAAGCGATCAAGGGCGAAGGCGATTATAACCGTGCCCGTCTCGGGACCGTCTTCGGCGAGGAGCCTACGGCCAACGTGATCGGGGCCGTCGAGCGAGAGGCCGCCTTTGACGGAACCCGCAATCGCATCGTGGACAACTCGATGACGGAGATGCGTCGGCAGTCAGCGGCCGATGTTGCTCCTCGGGATCTCAAGCCAAAGGCTTCAGACGTCATGCCTGCTGTGGCGGGGATCGTCGGCGGGCCGCAGGCGGGTGCCATGGCTTATGGCGTCAAGGGCCTTCAACTCGGTGCGAATGCGGCGGGTAGGGCAGCAGATGTCGCCAGGAACCGCGAGTTGGCGCAGGCGCTGGTCTACACAGGCGACCCGATGGACACGCTGTTGAACGCCCTCGGGATGCGCCTGAACGCCTCCCAGCGGGCCGGTGGCATCGACGCTCTGGTGAACAGCCTGACGCAATCGCTCACACAGTCTCAGGGAGAACGGTTCCGCCCTGCTTTGCCAGCGGCGATACCGTCACGTCTGTGGAGGTAAAGGGCGAGGAGGCCGGTGGCGGCGAGTAGGGCGAGGAACATGGCCCATGCGCCGCCTCGGCCGACCGTCCCGTAAAGGAAGTCCAGGAACGGCGTAATCAGCAGGTTGGCCACCCACAACAGCGCCGCCATGCCAGCGACGTACAGGATCAGAGCGAGGGCGACGAACAACCAGCGGGACATAGCCCCAAGGTGGCGCGGGATCGGATTAGACGCAATGAGGCAGGCGATGAAACAGGATCGAGACGACGAGGCCGTTCGGCGGCTGCGTGCCATTGTCGAAGCGGCCGGTGTCCGGTCTCCTATGGAATACTACCGACCCGCGCCATGGCATCGGAGATTAGTCCGTCGACTTTCTGCTGTGTTCGTACGGCTACGTCTGCGAGGAATTCGGATCGCTCCTCCGAACGCGGTTTCGCAGTGAGGCCGTCGATGCGCCCGGCGGCGCTCACAACGCTCTGGGCGAAAGCCGCTCTTTGTTCCGCCGGGATCGAGGCAAGGAGTTGAGCGGCCAGGATTTCGAGCACCATTCGGTGCGCCAGGGTGTCGGCCGCCAAATTTCTCAGAGTCTCGTCCAGATCCATCACGGCGCCCTCGCTTACGAAAGCATGGGGCGCGATCATGATTAAGGGCTGGTAAATGAGGGATCGTAGGTGAAGAACGGGGTCAGGCCAGGGCCAGGGCGCGGGATGCCTCCCCCAATACAGGTCGAGTTGGAACAGCGTGAAAATCTGAGAGGGGCGATACTCCCTCGGCCCTTCACCGCATCATCCGTGATCCGCGCCATTCTGGCCGGTCTGCCGTCCATCGCAGACAGCGATCCGGGAAAGTCCGCTCCCAAGCCATTGCCTCAGCGGGAACGCCGACAGGTCGATATGATCCACCCCATCGGGGCTGGAACGCGGAGCCCCCTTACCGCTCAAAGCTTCCTTGCGCTGCTAGCGAAGCGGGGGTGACATCCTCTAACCGGCCAAGGCCTGCATCTCGGCTACGCCATCGCGCAGCACATAGCCGCGGCCCCAGACGGTCTCGATGTAGTTTTTGCCGGACGAGGCGTTCGCGAGCTTCTTGCGCAGCTTGCAGATGAAGACGTCGATGATCTTGAGCTCAGGCTCGTCCATGCCACCGTAGAGGTGGTTGAGGAACATCTCCTTCGTAAGGGTCGTACTCTTCCGCAAAGCGAGGAGTTCAAGGATCTGGTACTCTTTGCCGGTGAGGTTCACCCGGTTGCCAGCAATGGCCACCATCTTCTCGTCGAGGTTCACCGTCAGGTCGCCGGTGGTGATGACCGACTGGGCATGGCCCTTCGAGCGGCGGACGATAGCTTGGATGCGGGCGACCAGCTCGTCTTTATGGAAAGGCTTGGTCAGGTAATCGTCGGCTCCGAAGCCGAGCCCCTTAACCTTGTCCTCGATGCTGGCCATGCCAGAGAGGATCAGGATCGGCGTCTTGACCTTCGCCACGCGCAGATTGCGGAGCACCTCGTAGCCCGACATGTCGGGGAGGGTGAGGTCGAGGAGGATGATGTCGTAGTCGTAGAGCTTGCCGAGGTCGATTCCTTCCTCGCCGAGGTCCGTCGTGTAGGTGTTGAAGCTCTCCGACTTGAGCATCAGTTCGATGCTCGCTGCGATCGAAGCGTCGTCCTCAATCAGCAGCACGCGCATGGGAAGGTCCTCAAAAGATTGAGACTTCCTAACCGGACGTCGGCAACAAACCGTTAAGATACTGAAGCAAGATCCGCTTCATGCAGGCAGGGCTCGGCTGCGCACTAGACCGCGCAGGGCTCGGAAGGGGAGCATCAGAGCAGTAAGGCAGGCCCCCAGCGTCAGGACCACGAAGACCGATAGGATCGCCGTCAGAATTTTGATCATAGGCGTGCTCGCTCCAGTGTGCAGCGGGACAGACCCCGCACCGCAGCCACGATCCTCCTGAAGTTCGGCAAGAGTGTGTGCGAGCCAGCTCAGGCCATTAGGATGCGCTCGTCCGCCTACTGGCCAACCAGATCCTCTCACCACCCTGATGAGATCGATGCACATACGAAAACGCCCCAGGAGAAGCTCCTAGGGCGTCTGTTAGCTAAGCGACCAGCTGGATCGGGCTGGGGATGCTCAGCCAGATGATATAAGGCGAAAAGCCTTAGTAAGATCCGAACTTGTAGTTCAGGCCGGCGCGGACGACGGCGAACTCAGTCTCACGCGCCGTGCTGCTCAGCGACAGCACGTCCGTCCGGGGGTTGTAGACGGAGCGTGAACCGCGACCGTTCTCCTGATCGAGGTTCACGTACAGGCCTTCGACCTTCAGCGTCACAGCCGACGACTTGAAGAAATTGAAGAACGAGTCGGTGGGTAGAGCGTACTCGATACCGCCGCCGGCGGTGTAGCCGGTGCGGAAATCGTCGCCACCGGTGGCACCGTCGCCATAGGCGAAGCCACCGGTGCCGTAGAACAGGACGCGATCGAAGGCATAGCCGAGGCGGCCACGAACCGTGCCGAAGAAGTTCATCTCATTGCCAGCGATCCGAACGGCCTGGTTCTGGGCCGGGCCACCGTTCGGCGTGAACGTGCCGGTCACGGTGCGGCTCTTGTTACCAAAGTCCGTGTACTGGGCATCGGCCTCGATACCGACGACCACGCCCGAGCCCGGGGTGAACTGATAGTTGTAGCCGACCTGGCCGCCGCCGACGAAGCCCTCGTGATTGTCGCTGTTGTTCAGCACGAGGACGCCCGAGGTGCCGTAGGAGTTCAGCACGGAGCTGGCCGGCAGGTTGTAGCGGTCGCTGTTGCTGCTGGCGTCGAAGCCGTAACCGGCGTTGATACCGAAGTAGGCGCCCGTCCAGGTGAACACCGGCACCGGCACGAAGACCGGGGGAGCGGCGCGACGCGGCAGGTCGGCGGCCGAAGCGGCGCCAGCTAGGAGAGCGGTGGCCGCAGTGGCGAGGAGGAGCTTCTTGAACATGGAAGTCGTTGGCCCGTGCGATGAATTTGAACGACACAGAGCCCTGAAAGCGCCAGTAGCGATAGTGCGATCTTGCAACACTGCAGAGATCTGGCTTACCAGCCAAGAGCTGACGCGATAGGCTACGAGCAGACGTGAACAATATTTCGCATTTGAAGTGTCATCATGATTAATTATCTATGAACAGAGGTGAGACGCGGCATGACCGTTAAATCTGCAACAGACGTTGACCGTGCCATCGGCTTGCGCATCGCTGCCCTCCGTAAAGCTAAGGGATTGTCACAGACTGCGCTTGGCCAAGTCGTTGGCGTTACGTTTCAGCAGATCCAAAAATACGAGAATGGGCAGAATCGAATAGCCAGCGGCCGCCTACAGCAGATCGCCCACTTTTTTGAAGTACCGATGTCAGCCCTCTTCGGCGAGAGTGAGCCCCAGGGGCAGGACGAGATGTTCCCCTTCCTCGCTGAGCCTGGCGCCATCGAAATCCTCGCCGCCTATGCATCCATTGAGGACAGTGACCTTCGCCGCGACGTCTTGTCGATTGTGCGAACCGCATCTCGGCTGAGTGTCCTGCAGACCGATTAGCCAGCAGCACCTCGCGTCCGACCGGTAAGCGCTCTTCTTTCACACGGTACGGTTCGGCCGCGCGCAAAGCCTCAGACGGTTCGGAAGAGCAGTGTCCGGCTTGTCGAACAACCGCATACCCTCACCGCATGGCTTTCGCCCGTTCCGCAGTCCGCCTGGATTCTCGCGAGCCATTGGCGTGAAGGCGACCCTGCCGTCCCGGCAGCTCTCTTAGGGTAGGGCTGGGCTCGGTTTTCCCCGAAGTTAGAACCCCTGTATCCGTGGGGTGAATTGCTTTGCACCCACTCCCCCGATCTGGGGAGCGGCCGGCGCGACGCATCCAGGCTTGCCACTCTCGGCTGATGATGCGGACGAGGTTCGGCGAGTTCTTCCTGCCCTCGTGGCGGCGCTCCTCAATCGTCAGCAACCCGTCGCCCTCGGCGAGACGGATCGCGCCCTGAGCGAGGCGACGACAGACCCCGGCCCTAGCGGCTATGGCGTCGACACAGAGGCCGCACACGCCTTTGGCGGCTACCTCATCGGCGACGATGCGCAGGACCGCGAGCTGACCGGTGGTGAACCGCGAGGCCAACGCGGGCGGCATAGGGCCAGAGCAAGCTAGCAGGCGGCGCCTGTCCCTCGACATGGCCTTGTCGGGGCTGGTGACGCTCCTGCGGGGCGGGAACAGGCTCACACGGCCGGCAGGGATGCCTACGGGCACGATGCCCTCACGGATCGCGCTGCGGCGCCCGTGGAGCCGTTCGGCAAGCGCCTGGGCCTCCTCGTCGGCCAATGCACCCGATCCGTGCCCCTGCCAGACCTGGCGCGATAGCTCATCCATCTGCGCAAGCGTCCGCGCGCCGTCGATGGCGGCGGCCATGGTCGCGTGAAACATCATCCTCGGTCCCTCTCGGGCCGCGGCAGGCACAAGGCACGACTTCTCGATGCGGGAATTGGCGTTCCCGCTTGACTCCCGAGGGGGTCGTATGGCTTGTGGGGGATTGTGTCGGGCCACCACAGGCCATTTCGATTTTTTGCGGGCTCCTCGTTTGGCGACGGGGGGCCCGTAGTCGTTTCAGGGTCTATCTCGCGGCGGTGATCTCTCCTGATGCCGGCTCACGACTCGCTTAGGGCGATACGCGGCCGGACATGGCATGTCGGCCGGGCGGGATGGTTAAGTCAACGGTAAGGGGTTGGCCTATGGCGACGATGACGGCGCGTGAGTTCGCGAACGAGATCGTGGAGCCGACCATTCGGGAGTTCGTAGCGACCCCGGACAGGCGGCGCGGCTACCTCGCCTGTATCGTCTCGTACCATCTCGGCGATTACCTGAGCCCTACGGCGCGCTCCGACGCCAAGGCAGCACTTGGCCTGCCGTTCGTGGCCCTCGATCGCATGTGCAATGCCGCGAAGCACCGCGAGGCGACCCACGGAAAAGCACCTCCAATGGTGGCAGGTTCCGACACGGAGCGGCCCGTCTCGGGCTTCGGCAGCCTATGGGAAGACCTGCGATTTGATGACCGTGGGGGCCGGCACATCGAGCACGACGGACGGCAGTACGACATGCTTGATTTGTGTCTGATCGCCATCCGCCATTACGCGGGGCAGTACCCGGAGGATCTCCGGGACAGTGCTGTGACGCGCTTCGACTACAATACGAAGCCGTATCCCGCGACCTAGTGCGCCATGGGAGGCCAGCCGTTTCCGACGCTCTGCTTTTGCTCACCCTGGCGACCGAGAACGCCGAGCTGCGCGCTCAACTCGCGGAGGTGCAGGACCAGTGCGTCGAGCTGGCAGTGGATGCAGGCGAGCCCCACGCCGAGGTCGAGGCGCTGCGGCGAAATCTCGCTTTGCTCAGAGTAGCCGCAGCAACCGGGGACAGGCACCGTCTTCCATGAAGGAAAGGCAATCAAAAGACTCGTTTGATCTCCCATAGCCCAAATTACCGGCTCGTGCGTTCATCCTACGCTTCACCCATTTAGCAGCAGATTTCTGCGGTGCGATGGCAGCACGAGAAGGTATTAATATGCGCAAATTACTCATCGCCACCACCGTGCTTATGGCTTCTGCAACGGTGGGCTTCGTTACAACGGCGTCAGCCGCGGTCGTTGGCCTTGCGCCAGCCCTGACGGTCCCCACCAATACAATTGCTGAGGTACGCATGGAGCGTCGTATGATGCACCGCCGGATCACCCATAGCCGGATGCACCGACGGATGGGTAGCCGTCAGTACCAGCATCGTCGGATGTGGGGGAACTAACTCAAGGCCGGATCCTCGTCGTCCCCTGTCGTCAGATTGGGGGCGACGGCATCTTGATACTCCAGAAAGTTATGCGCTCAATCATCTACGCCCTCGCCTTCCTCCTGGCCCTTGCCACTGCCTCTGCGGCCGAGCCGATCACCGGCCGGGGCTCGGTGGTCGATGGCGATACCCTCGACATCGGCGGCACCCGCATTCGGCTCCATGGGATCGATGCACCGGAGAGCAGTCAACTTTGCCATAGAAGGGCAGGAGAGGCCTTCCGCTGCGGGCAGGCTGCTGCGCTCGCGCTGGCCGACCGGATCAGCTCCACGCCCGTCTCATGCGATCCTAAGGATACCGACAAGTACGGGCGCACCGTCGCGGTCTGTCGGAAGGGCGCGGAGGACCTGAACGGCTGGCTGGTCGCGCAGGGCCACGCCATCGCCTACCGCCGGTATTCCGAGGACTACGTCCCGGCCGAGGACACCGCAAAAGCAGGGAAGCTCGGGATATGGGCCGGCTCCTTCACGGCGCCGGAGGACTGGCGCAAGGGCGAGCGGGCGATGACGATGGGGTTCGCAGCGCCGGGCGGCCCGGATGGCCCCATACCCTCGCCAGCACCTCCGCAGCCGGCCCTCAAGGCCGGCGGCTGCGCGATCAAGGGCAACATCAGCCGGAAGGGCGAGAAGGTCTTCCACGTCCCCGGATCGCGCGACTACGACCGGACTCGGATTAGCGAGAAGGACGGCGAGCGCATGTTCTGCTCGGAGGATGAAGCGAGGGCAGCCGGGTGGCGGGCGCCACGGGGATAATCAATCAAATTCTCAAACAGGGGAACGAGCTTGGCTATAGTTCTGTTTATGGGTCGCCTTTGGCCTCACCCCTTCTCGGCCAGGCATCGATAAGGAGACCCGTCATGAGCTTCCTCGGCAGCATCGTCAGCAAAATCCTCCACCCCTTCGGCGGCGCAAACACCCCCGCCGAGGCCGCTCCCGCCGACGCCTCCACCAGCTCCGGCACCAGCGCACCGGCCTCCACCAGCTCAGCCCCGGCAGCCTCGGGCGAGCCCGTTGACGTCGAAGCCGTGCTGAATGACCTCGCCGCCAAGAACCCGCAGACCCTCTACTGGCGGACCTCCATCGTCGACCTGATGAAGCTCCTCGACATCGACTCAAGCCTCAGCGCACGCAAATCGCTCGCGGACGAGCTGCACTATACCGGCGACAAGGAAGACTCGGCCACGATGAACGTCTGGCTGCACAAGCAGGTCATCAAGAAGCTGGAAGAGAACGGCGGCAAGGTGCCGGCCGACCTAAAGGATTGAGCAAGGGGCAAGTCATAAGCCGCCTTAATCGTTCCAACTGACCCCGCCCGGCTCACGCTGCGGCGGGGTTTTTCGATCAGATCCAAACCATCTGCGAGTGAGGATGGACTATTGGGGCCTCGAACATCCGTCTCATCCGGCCGTTGGTCCTGTCCAGGAAGCCAGCGAGGAAGCGATGACCGAGAAGAAAACGTCCCAAACCGACGAGGCAGGCCCGTCGACCGCGCCGGATACACAGGATCCGCTGAACGTGCCGATGGATCATGTAATCACCAAGACCCCGAAGATCGAAGGTAGCCATACGCAAGAGACCATCGATCCGGCCGAGCGTCTGCCCGATGATCCTGAGGAGCAGAACGACCTTGCTTGATCCTACGTTTACCGCGAACCTAAGGCCCCGCCCGGCTCACGCCGCGGCGGGTTTTTTTGACGCTCGGACGAAACAATTTCGGCATCCCATACGTACTGCGCCTCACCGCGCAACGTTTTGAAGGAACGCCGTTTGTCTGTCGACCTCGCATCTCTCCGCGAATTAGAGGCTCCGCACCCTCAGTACCGAGCCCATTTGAAAGACCTCGGTGATCGGATCTTACGAGTGCGTGAGATTGCAGCCGACAACGAGGAGGAAGCGTTTCGCCAGCTTCACGCGATGACGGACGGACGCCCTTTAGAGCTATGGAAGGGCCCTAACTTGCTCGCTCGGTTGGACGCCTCGGGTAACCGAGAGACCTAACCCCCGGCACGCCCCGTGCTTCGCCCTCTCCGAAGTTATCCTCCCCGATGCTCCTCTGAATGACCGACCCCGCGCAGCGAAAGTTGTTGCGGGGGTTTTTCCTCGTCTCAAAGCCATAGCGAAGCAGGCATGGAAATTAGGGAAGGGCTCCGCGTTGCCACCTGCATTGACAGGAGCATCCATGAAGACCTTGACCCTCACCGCCTGCACCGTGGCACTCGCATCCCTCGTTCTCGTTCAGATGGGAACGGCAGCGGATGCTAGATCAAGACACAAGAAGCGCGGCACTGCCGTGACGACCAGCACGAGCACGACCGGTGGTCGACCGGGACGCACGATCTCTCGTGGGGCTACCGGCGCTGACACAGTCACCTCGAACTCGGCCGCAGGTGGCAATTCCAGCCAGCCTGCACGAGCCTCTGGGACCGGAAGCGCTGGTGGCGGCGCCGGCGGTGGCATGTAGCAGTAGGCGACCGTAGTTGAGCATTTCTAGCCCGGCCGGATTAGTCCGCGCCGGGCTTTTTGCTCGGATAGCGAGCGCAAGAAGCCCGACGGGAAGGGGTGAGGGGGATGGTGGTTGTAGCAGGATCGATGAGAATGTCTGAAACTCAACATACGCTATGCGGCGAGAAAACTTAAGTTAACATTGCCCCCTCGACACCAGGGGGGCGTACGTGGATACTTATCACCACATCACCTACGATTTGCGCCCCGACGACCGAACTTTCAATGTCTGGACGGTCTACGACACGAAATCTAATAACCCCGCTCTGGTGAAGGGTGTTCGGCAAGTCGGACTTCCATTTGCAGATGCTGACGATCTGGTGGACCTGCTCAACGCCATGGAGCGGGCCTCGCCGGGGTCGTCCGTCACCTGGGCTGATGGCTCGCACTAAGCCTTACCAAGACTACGGCCGCGTCTCCATCTGATCCACGCGCTTGCGTCGGCCATTGGCCCGCTCAATCCAAATTTCAGCGGCGTCGAGGGCGAGCTCTGGACCGTGAGCGTAATCCCACCGCCAGTTCGGGTCTGCAGTTGGGCCCCACCTCAGATCGACGCCTTCCCGGAGGATCAAACGGAGGCGGAATTCTCCCTCATGCTGACGAACCAATAAAAGCCTGAGGGTCTCAGAAGAGGCGATCCATGCTTCCAATGATCCCAGGTCCGTAAAAATGCGGGGCGCATAGTCGTCCGTCGTGATCTCGCGCCAGGGCGGGAGTTCGTCCGTCATTTGTGGCTTATCGCCTCTCAGTCCGGCTCGGCAGGACCCGCTTCGAAGACATCCTATTCGGTCAATCTATTTTTAATCCGTTACCAAGTCTATTGAGGGCGCGCCGAAAAATGCTCTATAGGGCACTCGCTGAGCCTTAGAGAAAGACGTTATGACCGATCAGACCTCCGAATTTCAGACCAGCCACATCGAACTTGCGGCTGATATCGTCGCCGCCTACGTCTCAAACAACTCTCTGCCAGCAAGCGCCCTAGGCGACCTGCTGAGCAGCGTGCATGCTGCCGTCAGTGGCCTTGCCAACGGGGGATCTGCCACGCCGGAAGGTATCAAGATCGAGAAGGCGACACCGGCCCAGATCAAGAAGTCGATCACGCCCGACCACCTCATCAGCTTCGAGGACGGCAAGTCCTACAAGACGCTGCGCCGCCATCTGACACTTCGCGGTCTGACCGCGGAAGCCTATCGTGCGAAGCATGGCCTGCCCGCCGACTACCCGATGACGTCTCCCAGCTACTCGGCGCAGCGCTCGGAGCTTGCCCGGTCGCTTGGCCTTGGGCAGCAGCGAAATGGAGCATCAAAGGCTGTGGCCGCGAAGGCACCGCAGGCTGAGGTGATGTCAGACGCACCTGCTCCCGAGAAGAAGCGCGCCGGTCGTCCGCGCAAAGCTACGACAGCCGAATAACCTAGGCCACAAAAGCGGGTCGGGCGAACGCTCGCGGCGCGTGCCCGACCCGCCGTCACCCTGAAGGCCTGTTGAGGCAGGCCGCAGGGCAACGGGGGCAGTATCGACGGTGAATTGCGGCCGTCAATCGTCGCTCCAGCCTCCAGCGTGCGTAGGGTCGATGCAACGAGGTTTTGCGGCAGGAGCCTCACCGCGGTGCCATCTTCACAGGGGCGCCCCCAGGATCGAACGGCGCCGGGGCGAGGGTACGGTTAACGATTGGTGACCGCCCTTAGCATGTTGTGCGAGGCCATCAGCAAATGCTCGGTTTGCACACTTTGATAGGTCGTGGATCGACCGACCCTGTCGTTTCAGGGTCGCGGCTCAGCGAGGCATGGTCTGCCGGCTGCGGAGCGGTCTTCGGGATCTTCATCAGTTGGAAGGCGCAGATGCAGCATAGAGCTAGGGATGCCAGCCAGAGGGCGCCTCTCACTGTTCTTACAGTACGTTTTGACATGGCCCCTAGGTTGAACCTGGATAGTTAGCAGGTTCCTAACGCCGTTCCCTAGGGTCGCTCCAGTGAACTTGAGCGTGCAAACTTGAAGCAGGCTTCCTTAGATAGCGATAGGGCTGACTGTTTCGGCAGCAAGCCAGTCTATAGCCGCGCTCAGCGCCTGCCGCTCGCTTCGCCCCTCCTTCAAGCTGGCTTCATAGGCTTCGAGCTGCCCGTCGGCGCTGGATCCTTTGCGGGCAATCGTGCGGGCATGGCGGCACTCGGCTTCGCAACCCAGGGCGGCGGCATCTTCGGCCACGAGATCGAGGAGAGCGTCGAGAAGCTTCGGCAGGCGGACGCCCTTCAGCGTAGCCTCGTCGATCAGCGTGGCGTGGACGCCAGAGCGCTCTGCCCGCCACAGGTTCTCCATGACGAACCCGCGGGACGCCCCGGTAAGCCCGGCATGGATGTCAGGCCTGCGATCGACGAGGCGCACGAGACAGCGATAGAGCGCGGCGATGGCAAGCGTGTCGTCGAGGCGGGTGCAACTGTCAGCCACGCGCAATTCCAAAGTCGGAAACCGGATCGAGGGCCGGATGTGCCACCAGAAATAGGTGGCATCCTTCACCGCCCCCGATGTCGTCATGCCTTCGACGTAGCGGTCGTAATCGGCAGCTTCGTCGAAGAGTTCGGGCAGGCCGGTGCGCGGCAGCTCAGCATAGGCCCGCATCCGATAGCCGGCGAGGCCGGTCCGGCGCTTTTCCCAGAACGGCGAGGACGTGGATAGGGCCAGCAGAACCGGCAGGAATGGCAGCAGGCGGTTCATGAGATCCACCCGCGCCTCCGGGCGGGGGACCTCGACGTGGATATGGAGGCCGCACACCACCGAGCGGCGACCGACGATCTGGAGGTCGTCCATCATATCGACGTAGCGGGATTTCGCGGTTTCCTGTTGTGCCGGCCAGAGAGCTGTGGGGTGCGTGCCAGCAGCGAAAACGAGCAATCCGTGCTTCAGACCTATCTCCGCCAGGCCGGTCCGCAGCCCTGACAGAACGCTACGAGCTTCCTCAAAACGTTCCGAAGGCTTGGTGCAAATCTCGACCTGGTTCTGAAGCAGTTCGCGCTCGACGCTATCAAGCCGCTTTGCCACCTCCTTGTGGAAGCGCTCGACGGAGCGAGTCGGCGCGCCGCGCGACCGTGCGTTGGCAAGGAACATTTCCTCTTCGATGCCGAACTTGAACGCATGCGCCATTCGAACCGCTTTTCCTGACGTCGAGACCACCGGTAAGGCTTTGCTTGTTCGCGCCGCCCCTCAGACTGAAGGATGGCTAGCTTGGGGGTGTTACTCGTCGGTGAGAAGACCACCCGCTCAATCCACAGGCCCGCTTGAGCCGTACATCGGCTCTCGCAACAAGCTGAGTAGAGCGGTCGCTCTCACCCTTGGCAGCAGCACGGTCCGCCGAAATCACATCCCGCTTAGCGAGTCGGTACAGCACACCTGCGCGAAAGCGTGTGAGTAGGTCCGGCATCGACAGCCCTCCTCGGAAAAAGGGCAGGGTCATGCAAAATGCATACGAGAATTGAGTACGTGGTGTGGATCGGAAGCCTACGGGAGCAGCAGCCCCGCCGCCCCGATCTGCTCACGGGGCCGGCGGGGTGGGTCGTCCATCTCACGCGAGCCGGTACGCAACTTGGCTCGATGGAGAGGATAGCTGAAGGGAGTTAGCCAATGATCCATCGGCCTTGGCGGCCCCGTCCCAGCGTGGGATGCACGGTCAATGGGAAAAATCGACAGTGTGCGCCGGCTTCTACAGAGACGCTTCGTAGGAGCGTAGCACGCCAACCGTCTCAACAAGGCCGACCGCTTCCATATCAAGCAGCAGCATCTGCGCCGTCTTGTCTGGCTTCCGCAGACGTTCCCGCATCTGCCTGATTGCAGCTACTGCTCGACCAGGGTCAAGCTCGATCGTGTCCGCAAGGAAAGCATCGGATGAGCGTGCTTCAAGCCCGAGCGGCGCGAGCACTGCCTCAGGAAAATGCCGCAAATTCTCGGTTACGATGGTTGAAGCGCGTGTCTTAAGCGCCGCGGCGAGTACGTGAGCATCACCAGGATCCGGCAAGCAGTCACACACAGATAGGAATGTGTCGACATCACTGACCATGGCCTCTTCAAAAGCGGCTTCCATCGCCCGTCGAGCTCGTGCCGCTCGTTGAGCAGCATCGCCTTGCTGTTTGTTTGCAAGGATACGCTCAATCGCACGCTCCGTTTCATCCATGATTGGAACCGACCATCGCACCCGAAAAAACTCTGCCTCTGCCAGCGTCAGCAAGAGATTTCGGCTCAGCGCTCCTGCCAGCGAGCAGGCATCTATGAGGGCGGTAAAGCGGTTAGCGAACAAGGCTCAGAGCGTCTCGCCATCGAGGGCAGCTAGTTCAGCGAGTGCTGCGCTGCGTGTGACTGCCCGCTGCTCCTTATAAGCGAAAAGGTCGTCAGCCTTGATCCGTCGATGCCGTCCAACCAGCGTATGTGGGATCTCCCTTCTATCTAGGAGTGCAATCAGGAACGGACGGGACACATTGAGGATGTCCGCCGCCTGCTGCGTCGTGAGCATCTGGCTGACAGGCACAAGCGTAACGGCATCACCGCTGCCGATGTGTCGAAGCACCTTCATCAAAAGGTCAGACACAGCTGGACCAAGCGTGATTTCGGTCTGGCGCTTCTCCTCGTCCAGCGCGAATAGCTTCGCGTCACCAGCGGCATGCGCAGCGATGACTTGGCGAAGTTGATTTGCGATTGCTTTCTCGTCAGCCGACGGCAGGCGGCTACCGAGACCCTGTGCCAAGGCGGGCATGGTCATATGAGTCGCTCCGATGAGCGCGATCGTTACGCGCTATTCGCAACAAACGCAATAAACGCAATAAAGGTTCGCTGTCGATAGATAGGCTGAAGCTGAACGCAGCCGAGTATCTGCCCCTCGCAATCGCGCGGCGTCTCGCTCTCGAAAATGGGTCTTTTAGGGCGCGCAAGTCGGAGCGCGTTTCCCTAGGGGCGGCCCCTATTCCGATTAAAAAATGCGGTCCCTTTTATGGAGCGCCCAACGCCGGGTCGGCAGCCGGGTTGTCCCGGAACCGGATGCCAGCACCACCGCCGTTCGCGGGGATGAACTGGACGCCTGCTTCTTCGAGAGCGCGGACGATCGCGGCGAGATTGTTGTGGGACGGCACACGCCGCCCCTTCTCGAAATCGCGGATGGTGGACAGCCCGAGATGAGATGCCTCGGCGAGCTGGTCCTGGGACCAATCGAGGAGGGCGCGAGCGGCACGAGACTGAGCAGGGGTGAGCATATCACCCGAGATAGCGGAACCAACGATTTTCGTCAATTAGCAACGAAAGGCATTGACCGTCGAGTATTGACGCTTTACGTTGATTTTCAACGAAAGAGGTTGATCATGTCCTTCCACTCCCGCTCCACCTCCTGGTCCATGGTCCTCAGCGGCATTCGCAACTCCGGCCCGTCGAAAGCCGAGTTCAACGCCGCAATGCTGGCCGAGAGCGCCGCCAAGCTTGACGCTGGCCGCGTCCAGATCGCCGCGAAGCACGGCCTCGTCACCGGCTCCACCTTCAACGTCTCGACCATCATGGCCTGCGCCATCGTCGAGGCTCGCAAGCACCGCCGGAACGATCCTGCCTTGACCTGGGGCGCCGCCCTCTCCCGCGCTCTCCGGTTCTTCTGGGCCTGCGCCACCACCGCTCGCCGCCTCGCAGTCCCGGCCGTCGCTCCCGTGGCTCCTATGCCTGCCGCTCTCCGTCGCGGGGTCCTGGCCCGCGCCTGGGAGCTGTTCCGCTCCTCGTTCAACTACCCCCGCGTTCCCTTTCGCTCCATCGGCCGCGACTGCTTCACCTGGGCTTTTCGGAAGGCTTGGGCGGAGGCCCGCGAGACTGCCCGCCTTGCCGGTCTCGGCATCGAGGCGCTGAAGGCCGCTGAAGCCATCGAGCCCCGCGTCCGCGTTGGCCTCTCGACCTCCTACACGGACAGCATCCATCAGGTTGCCGCCCGCAACGACGCGGTCCGGCTCCGCGCCGCTGCCATGGCCTACGCGACCGCCTAGCAGCCCCGATCCCTGCCGGCGGGTAGCCGGCACCCCCTCCCCGATCCTGCCGCCACGAGCCCCTCTGGAGCCCGACCGATGACCTATGCCCAGATCCCCGATTTCTCCCTGCCCCTCGTCCCGACCACCGTTGTCGAGCGGGTGCCCTTCCACGCTGACCCGGTGCTGGCCGCCATCGACGCCCACGATGAGGCGTGGTCCGTCTGGCAGGCCGCTCCCGAGGCTCGCGTGGACGCTGCCCTGGCCGAGATGAGCGCCGCCCTCGACCGCCTGCTGGTGACGCCCTGCGCGACCCGGTTCGGCTCCCTCATGCTCCTCCGGCATCTGCGCTGGCACATCCAGCACGACGGCATCACGGACGCTGCGGTCCTGGCCCGTGCAAGTGACCTCGCCCGCTCGCTGCATCTCGACTTCCTGCCGGTGACGCCCCCCACGCGAACCGGTCGCCCCGATCCTCCGCGCCCTCATGTCGGGCGTCGAAGTGGCCGCCGCCCTCGTCATCGTCTTCGGCGGAATGGCCCTCGTCGGTCTCGCCACTCTGGCCTGATCTGCCTCCCTGACTGCCTGCCCACAAGCCTGCAAAACAACAAGCAAACAAGAGGTCAATCCATGCGCAATCCCCTTGCCCGCCTCGTCCATCGCAACCCTGCCAAGCCCACCCTGCGCGAGCGCCTGAATACCCTCAAGGCCACGGCCTCCCACGCCATCCGTCGTAAGCCGGTGGATGCTGCGCCGGTCGCTTCGGCCACTGCCGATCCCATTCTGGCGGCCATCTCCGAGACGCAGCGTCTTGCTTGGGCGCGCACACGCGCTTTCAACCTGCCGCTACCGACCGGGACGATTGATCCGACACCCGAACAGAACGCGACGACCGATGCCTTCTTCGTCCACGTTGACGGTGTGCTGCTGAAGACGGTTCCAACCACGGCGGAAGGCTGCACTGCCCTGGCGCGTTTCGCCGTCGAGTTTCGGGCCGACCAGGGGTTCAACATCGACGAGGATCACGCCAACGCTCAACACGTTCGCATCCTCGACCTGATTGCGCGTAGCCCGATGCTGGGAAGCGTTCCAACGGGGAAGCCCTTGGCACCCGACTTCTCAGGCATGTCTTTGAACGCTCTGATCCGCACTTACGATGCGTTCAAGCTGGCGACCGATGTGGCGGGCCTGACCACATGGACGCTGGGCGCGCAAGAGGACGCAGGCGGCAGCCTGCTCCTCGATGCCGAGGCCGATCGCCTGTCCCATTTCCAAGATTACATCGCCGCTGAGTTGGCCCGGCGGGGCCTGTCCGAAGAGAGAGGCACGGCGGGGCGTCAATCCATCGTCCTGATCGACCGGGCCATTTCCTGCGGCGAGTTCGAAGAAGCCGCACTCTTCGCCTCTGAAGCAAATAGCCGGCGCCTCTGACGCTGCCGCCCTCGCGCGGTGGTGATCCCACCGCGCACGTCCTGCCATCCTGAAACCTAGGAGCGCCGCCGTGCCCTCTCTCAAGCTGTCCAACCCGTTCCGCCGCGCCGATGGGCGCCCGTCTCTGAAAGAGCGTGCCGCTGCGCTCAAGGCATCTGCCGCCCGTGCGATCCGTCGCCAGCAGGCCGACCCGGTGTTCTCTGCCATCGAACGCTATCACGCAGCGCGGGAGGCCGGGGACGCTTTCAGCAAGCGGTTTGAAGTCGAGGGGGCGGAAGCTCTCGGTGGCTGGGATGTCGCAAGCGAGGAAGATCTACGCCTCGCCCACATATGGTCCGACCTCGCCACCGAAGTTCTGGAAACCGCACCGACCACGGAAGCGGGGCGCCTCGCTCTCGCGGATTTCATTGAGACGTGGGTGGACGGACACGGCAACCTGGACGGCTCGCCGCAGGACGGTTCCGACACCGTTTTTGCCGAGGTCTATCCCGCGCTGCTCAAGGCGCTCCGAGCTTCTGTCGCAGCGCGCGATTGAGCCGATGAGCAACGTCCACACCTTCCGCCCGAAGCGCGCAACCGTGGCGCACATCCCCCGGCCCTCCCCGGCGGTGATCCGGGCCGAGATCGAGGCCGCAGCCCTCGCGGCCATGGATGCCGCCGACCGGCTGATTGCCATCCTCGACGGCCTCGATGGCGACGAGAACGATGAGGACGGCGCCGACGCTGAACCGTCCCTCGGCGCACCCGAACAGCACTACGGCTCGCAAGTCATCTGGCTCCGTGGCTCCGACTCCGACCGCGAAATCTCCAACCAGCAAGAGCATACCCGATGAAGCTCCGTCTCTCCATGCGCGCCGCCGTGTCCCTCGGTCATGCCGACATTGCCCGTTTCCTCGGTCGGGCTCGCCGCTGGCGCTGCAATCTCCTGAAGCGAGCCGTACACGAGGTCGGCCGGGGCAACGTCATCACCGCCGCCGTGCTGGTCGCTGTATATGTGGTGGCTCTATAGAGACGGCATGCCCACTAGCCTACGATTCTGCATGCCGTTCTGCCCACAATCCCGCATGCAGAATTGATGGCTTGGCTGCGTGCCCTCTTGCCTCGGCCGCGCAGGCGGCAGCGATCTGTCGGTTCGCTTCCTCTGCGAGGCCATCCCCAGTATGGGGAGGGAAACCATATCGAAACCCTGCCATGCCTACCTGTGGGCAGGCGGGCGGGCCTTCATGCGGGGAAGCAGGCGTGCGGACTATCGCGGTCATCAGTCAGAAGGGTGGGGCGGGGAAAACGACCCTCGCCGTTCACCTCGCCGTCGCCGCCACTCTGGCCGGCTACCGAACCGCCTTGGTGGACCTAGACCCCCAGGCCACCGCCCGGAAGTGGGGCGACAAGCGGCAGGCCCCTGATCCGGAGGTGATTGGTGACCATGCCGAACGCCTGCCCCAGCTCGTCGAGGCGGCGAAGTCGAACGGTGCGGGCCTCCTCGTAATCGACACCGCGCCGAATGCCGACCGCGCATCACTCGCTGCCGCTCGTGTGGCCGACCTCATCCTCATTCCGTGCCGGCCAGCCGCCTTCGACCTCGAAGCCATCGAGGCGACACGGGACCTCGCCGCGATCGCGCGCAAACCCGCATGGGTGGTCCTGTCAGCCGCGCCGAGTCGGAGCGCCATCGTCGAGGAGGCACGGCGCGGTCTGGAAGCAGATGGAACACGCGTCGCACCGCAGGTGCTTCACCATCGCGTCGCCTATTCATATGCCGTGATCGATGGACGGTCGGCCAGCGAGTACGAGCCGGACGGGAAAGCTGCTGAGGAAGTGGCTGCGCTCTTCACGTGGGCCTGTGGGCAGGTGGGCTTGAGCGCAGGCAGGCCAGAGGACAGGAAGGCAAAGGGCAAGAGATGACGAAGCGACCCAGCTTGTTCGGCGACAAGTCCACAGCGCCGGCGACGAAGCCTGTCGAGGCTCAGCCGGAAGTCGCGCCCCCCCCGGCTTCACGCGAGGTAGTCACGGCGCAACGGTATCCGAAGGCCAGCACGCGCGAGGGCAAGCGGGTGGTGACCGCCTATCTCGATCCCGAGGCGTTCCGGCAATTAAAGCGGATCGCGGCCGACGAGGACGCCCAGCAGCAAGATCTCTTGCTCGAGGGTATCAACCTCGTGTTCGAGAAGCGCGGCCTCTCTCGGATCGCATAAGGAGGCCGGACGATGCGCTTCGCGATGCCGAACCACCCCTTCGACTTCGAGATTCCCGACGCTTGGCTCGAAGGGAAGGACCTGACGCGGCCACGCGCCGAAGGCTGCGCATATCGAACCGCGAACGAGGCGACGCTCGTTGCCCTCCAGGTCATTGAGCCACCCCGGCGAAATCCATGGGTGCCTCTCGACTGGCGGGGCTTTTCCAAGGAGCGCTTCCATGCCGTTCTAGCGCGCATGCTAGGTGATCAAGTGCTTGATCCGGTTCCAGCGTTCGCCTTGCCCCGACCAGAGCGTCCGCCGTATCCCTATGAGTATCGCACGGCGGATGGCTACCACCGTTTCTTCGCTTCTATCGCAGCGGGCTTCACGCATCTGCCTTGCAACGTCCTGAGACAAAGCGACTAAAGCCGGCCTGTGGGCAGGCACACAGGACGGCATGTCACCATGCGGGATTCACATCAAGCCGTCACCCGTGTAACTTCCGATAAGCCTCATTCTCGGAAGTTTTGACACGAGCGGATCAAAAGACCGGTGAAACAATGAAGCCAGGGCTATATCCGCCGCCCGCTGTCGTCGACGCTGAGGCCGAGAGTGTCCAGCTGTTGGACGCTTTGCCGGTCGTCGTCTCGCCGATCGTGCAGGCGTACCAGCGCGCCTCGAAGGCCGACGCCACCGTGCGGGCCTATCGCGGGGATGCCGTTGCGTTCGGTGCGTGGTGCTCGCGGTACGGCTTCCAGTCCATGCCGGCCTCGGCACACGCCATCGCCGAGTTCTTGGTGCATGAAGCCGAAGCGGGGAGGGCGGTGTCGACCATCGGCCGCCGCCTCGCCGCGATCCGGTACGCACACAAGCTCGCCGGGCTCGCGGACCCGACCGCCGATGAGGGCATCCACGCGACGGTGAAAGGAATCCGGCGCAAGGTCGGGGTGAGGCCGACGCAGAAGTCTCCGGCCACGGCTGAGGTCATCGCCGCCATGCTGCAGCACGTCTCGCCTGGGCTGGCCGGCAAGCGGGACAAGGCGCTGCTCGCTCTCGGGTTCGCTGGCGCGTTCCGGCGCTCCGAGCTGGCGGCGCTCGATGTCGCCGATCTGCGCGAGGATGCCGAGGGCCTGCGCGTCATGGTGCGCCGGTCGAAGACGGACCAAGAGGGCAAGGGGATCGAGAAAGCGATTCCGCACGGGCGCTTCATTCGCCCGGTCGCGCTGGTGCAGGACTGGCTCAATGCGGCGGGGATCACGGAAGGGCCTGTCTTCCGGCCGGTGTCGCGGTCGGGGAGGGTGCGGGCGAGCAATGTTCCGGGCGAGAACAATGCCCCGCGCCTGACGGATCGGAGCATCGGGGATCTGGTGAAGCACTACGCCGCGCTGGCCGGCTTCGACCCTGCTCTCTTCGCCGGCCACTCGCTGAGGGCGGGCTTCATCACAACGGCAGCCGACCGCGGCGCCGATATGACCCGCATCATGGACGTGTCGGGCCACCGCGACCCGAGGACGGTTGTCGGCTACATCCGCCGCGCGAATGCGTTCAAAGGACATGCAGGGAGTGGGTTCCTGTAGCCGCAGAGGGTGAATGCATGTTCGTCGTCAAGAAGTACCAACGGCACCTTGGGCCGGGTCAGAACAGCTTCGGAGGCAGTGCGCTGCCGGGCTCGTACCGGACACAGCGGGAGGCGCGCGACGAGGCTGAGCGGCTGATCTCGGGCTACCAGCACAAGGGCTACAATGGCGAGCAGGACTATTTTTGGGGCCGGAACGACGGCGAGAATGTCGGCTGCATCTACTCGGTAGAGCCCGACATGATGGCCGGCTTGGTCTGACGCCTGGCGTGTAGGAGAAGACAAGCCGCCTCGTCGTTGCGACATCCCGACAACATCGGACAGCGCGAAGCCGGGGCGGCTTTGAAAACAATCAGCGGAGATCAAATCGCCGCTGATAAAAGTGGCGCCCAGGCTTCCTACAGGCTCGGGCACTACTGTACATTATGGCCGAGGGCAATCGGCCCAATGGACTTGGAGCATCAGTGTTGTGGGAAGTCTATCATCATTAGATGCCGTCTATATTGCCCTGATCTTCATTGTCCCAGGATTTTTGATTAGGGCGGTAAGAAGTCAGTTTGTGATCGAGCAGGACAGAACTGGCGCAGATCAATTCGTTAGACTTCTTGCGTATAGCTCGATGAGCAACGCGCTGTTCGGGTGGATGATCTACCTGTCTATATCCTACGACCAAGCCTATTCGATGAGGGTTCTTCTATGGACATTTGTGCTTCTCGTCGCACCTGTAGTATTGGGCTTCATCTCTGGCATAGCCTCTCAGAAAGAGATGTTGTATCATTTGCTTCGTCGCCTGGGCTTGAACCCAATCCATTCGGTGCCAAATGCTTGGGACTACAAATTCGCCCGCGCAGGTGGCGAATGGGTGGTAGTGGTGCTGAAGAACGATACTGTATTCAGAGGATGGTGGTCAGGAGCTTCCTTCGCTTCTTCTGATGCAAAAGAGAGAGACGTGCTGATTGAGCAGGTGTTTGAAGAGGACGGCGATGGTCCTTGGAAGGACACTGGCAAAAGTGTTCTCATATCGGCGGGTGAAATCAGAACCATCGAGTTCAACAAGCACAAGGACAGCGCGAATGACGACCGAAAATAAGCACGGAAGCAATCCAGGCAATCAAAGCTCCGAAACCAAAGGTCACCAAGGCACACAAGGTGGCTTTGCGCAGGACGGGCATCACGGGCTTACCAATGTCGTCCAGCCCCCTAAGATCGATGGCGGATACCAGGGGCCGACTAGCCAGAATGCTCCCAAGAATCCGCCGAGCGGTGGTTCGAGCGGCTCGAAGAAGTAGATCCCAGGGTGGTTTAGTCCGGGGCCGCGCGCTCGGCACGCGACGCGGCCCGCGCCTCGGCGAAGATGGTGCTGCCCACCGTGACCACGACACCGCGAACAACGCCGACTCGAACCTCGCGGCCTTCTGCCAGCGCTGCCACATGATCTACGATCGGCCGGAGCATCAACGGAGACGCTGGCGGACCCTGTTCCGCCGGAAGGCCATGGGTGACCTTTTTCGCGGGCCGTATGGAACTAGCACGTCGGGATAGCGATCTAGATACGTTTTACCGACAATAGAAAACCAGCCATATTTTTCCGACATGAACCGAGCTGCTTTGAATGTCCAATGAGGCACACTCCGTAGCTGTCAGAAAAACGATCGTTTTTCATACAAACATGATTACACAACCAGAGAACTGCTCGGGGTGGGTTGCAGACTTTGGCGTTGGCAGTGGCCTGAGTGATAGAAGCTGCTCAGGCCACCGCCTAA
Source organism: Methylobacterium sp. W2 (assembly GCF_020662345.1). Classification (GTDB taxonomy): domain Bacteria; phylum Pseudomonadota; class Alphaproteobacteria; order Rhizobiales; family Beijerinckiaceae; genus Methylobacterium. The sequence continues at coordinate 47,592 of NZ_VMOA01000034.1, forward strand.
ATTACGCTACGGCTGCAAAATCGAGGTTTGTAGGAACGGCCCTTCGAGGAATGATATGATCTGTCACTTCCACAGAGGCATCCACTTCGGTGAAGGTGAACCGCCGAGCCCAGAGGCTGCCCCCGCCTCGTAGGAAGAATCCGAAGTGTATCGACTGAGCGTCTGGAGGTACGTCCAACACGATGGACCTATCCTGCCAACCGATGGTGCCAACGAGCGGCCCCTTGCTCTTGCGCCCATCCAGGTTGTCGAAGGCGAGCGTACGGCCCTTCTCCCCGTCAACACGCATCCAAAGCGAGCCGGCTCCAGTGACCGCACTAGCCTTCAGTTGTGCGCTGAGTTCGAGCCGCTTATTGAGGAAGCCTTCGGCGCGGAAGTTCTGCATCAACGTTCCGAAGCCTGATGACGCATGACCCAAGGTTGGCTCCGCCAGAGCTACACGGTAGCGAATGACCGCACAGCTTTCTGCCGGATCGAAGCCCATCTCGTAATCGTCGCTGCGTGTGCCGCCGACGTTCCAATCTTCGGGGAGACGCAGAACGGGCCGGTCGAGTTGGGCAGCCAGAGTGTTCCAATCACGCCAGCCGAACTGACGCGCAACGCACTCCAGACTATCACTGTGAGAGATGTCGACATGACGTTCGGCAAGCGCCTGACGGAGGCTCTTGGCCATCACCTTGGGGTCGTGAGGAATATGCATGTGTCCGATCCTTGAACCGGGCAGTCTCTTGTATCGGGGCTCGCATTGCCGAGAGGACCACCCAGAAGGTCAGACCAATTCGGAGAGGTATGTGCATTCACCGTACCTTGCGGCGCGAGCGGCAGGCTGCACTAGCCGCTAACAGAAGAGGGCTAGCACGCACCGCTGTCAACCTGGAAGTGAAGCGGCCGCTTTGGATCGGCAGAAGTTACACTCATTTGTAAAGAAAACGGCCAGATTTCCAATAAAACTAAGCTATGCAGTTGATAAAATCAAAGCTAATCGGTCGAAACTGCAGATCCGTATTTATAGTAGCAGCAGATTTTATCTTGAAATAAATGATTTTGACGATTTTTGATCCTGCCACTTTAGGCTAATGTATACCTTGAAGGGGCTTTCACGTGCGATGTTTGTAGGGCTTCGCTAGAAGCTTAAGCTAGCATTTTGTTGCGTTTTGGCCACACACACATGGCATGTGACATACCTACATAGAACAACTTGAGAGTGAATTGAGCTAAACTATTACACGCGAATCGTTCTAAAGACGACTTAGGAGATGATGCTTCTACCGCAACCTGAGAGCGATGAACCGTATCGGCGATCAGAAACAAACAGATACGAACAGAAATAGCTTAGAAGCATTCCATAACATAGCCGTTGGGCCATGGCTCTCTCCATTTAATAAGATAATCACATCGCCGTGATCGAAAACATGGCGGCGATATTTTGCATGCTTGGCAGCGGTGTGATTGGCGAAATGGCATTATATTATCTCAATAGCGCAAGCGGTCTTGTGCGCCATTCTTGGTACGCCTCTCTGTACGCGGCGCTGCTCTCCACAACCTGTGCCCTAGTCGGACCCAACGAAGCAGCCGCACAGTCTGCGGCTACAACAGATGTCGAACTCGCAGAATTGAGCGTGACCTCGGAGGCAAGCGGCCGAAGTCTAGGTGGTGCTCTCTATGGGGCCGGTGGTGCTGTTGGCGCGGTTCCCGGTTATGTCGCTAGCCGCAGCATCGTTGCAACCAAGACCGATACGCCAATCCTTGAGACAGCTCAGTCAATTTCGGTCATCGGCCGCAAGCAAATTGAGGACCAGAATGCGCTGACCATCAACCAAGCGCTGCGCTACACGCCAAGCGTGACGACGGAGCAGCGCGGCGGGGCAGGATCCACCCGCCTGGAGCAATTCTCAATTCGCGGGTTTACGGCTCCGATCTTCCTCGACGGCCTAAGCCTGCCAGGTAGCCGCGATGCGTCTCCCTCGGTCGATCCGTTCCGGCTGGAACGCGTCGACATCATCAAGGGTCCGGCTTCGGTTCTCTACGGGCAGTCGGGGCCGGGCGGTATCGTCAACCTTGTCTCTAAGCTGCCGCGCTTCGTCCAACACGGGGAAATCTTCGTCCAGGGAGGCGGCTTCGACGAGGTCCGCGGCGGGTTCGACGTCGGAGGCCCCATTGCTGCGGAGGCCGGTCCGCTGGCCGACCAGTTCGCCTACCGCGTCATCGGCCTCGGCTGGAAGGGTGACGGCCCAGCAGTGACCACCCAGGTCGAGCGCTTCTTCATCAGTCCAAGCATCACATGGCGACCGTCGGCCGATACCTCGCTTACCGTCATCGGCAACTACCAGCGCGATCCGTTCTCCGGCTTCTACGGCGGTGTGCCGGCGGTAGGCTCACTGTTTCCGCGCAACTTCGGCAATGGCGTCATCGGTCGTCTTCCAGTCGATTTCTACGATGGTGATCGCGGTATTGAACGTTCAGATCGAACGCAGGCGTCAGTGAGCTACATCTTCGACCACCGCTTCAGCGATCATCTCCGCTTTCACTCGGCAGCTCGCTTTCTGCATACCGAGGGCGATTACCGGAGCGTGTATACGAACTTCGACGATCGACTGAACGGCCCGTTCACCAGTGGGCCGATCCTGAGCCGGTTCACTGGTGGTACACGCGTCGGAATCGATGCCTTCACCATCGATAACAATGCGGTTGCTACATTCGACACCGGCATCTTCTCTCACACCGCGCTTCTTGGCATCGATCACAGAAGTTTCGAGACCAGGACGCTCTCCGGTCCGTTTGTGCTGGCACCCAGCCAAAACCTACTGGCGCCGAACTATGAGATGAACATCGCGTTCCCGGCCTTCACGGCAAACTCGCGCATCACCGCCGAGCAAACCGGCATCTACTTTCAGGATCAGGTCAAGTTCGATCGCCTCGTCCTGACCCTAGGCGGCCGCTATGACAGAGCGCTTCAATCCGGCCCGACCCGCAACCTCAACACTGGCGCCGTGACCGAGCAGAACGTCCCCGCCGACGCCTTCACCGGTCGGGCGAGCCTGCTCTATCTCTTCGACAGCGGTTTCGCGCCATATGTCTCCTACAGCGAAGCGTTCGAGCCGATCGTCAATGGACGGATCTTCGACACTGCGTTGGGCTCGGAAGGCCGCATCCCCGACCCCATCTCCAGCAATCAGTACGAGGCCGGCATCAAGTACCAGCCTCCGGGCACCGACATCCTTCTCACGGCTGCCGCCTTCGATATCCGGCGCTCGAACTCAACGAACACGGATCCGGTAAACAGAGGCTTCGTCGTGCAAACCGGCGAGATCGGCGTGCAGGGCATCGAGTTCGAGGCACGCGCGAACCTTGCCGAGGGGCTCACGCTGATTGGCGGGTTCTCGCTTCTCGACGTTCGCAACACGGCGGACCTCAGCTTCACCACGAACGCGCTTACCGGACAGCAGGTGCCGATCGTTGGCCGACGCCCGGTACAGGTTCCGGACTCGACTGCCTCCATGTTCGTCGATTATCGCTTCACCAGCGGTCCCCTCATCGGATTTGGCCTTGGTGGTGGCGTGCGCTACCTCGGACCGTCCTGGGGCGATCCGGCCAACAGTTTCCAGGTACCGGCAAGCGTCCTGGTCGATGCGGTGGCTTCCTACGACCTGAAGTACCTTGATCCGAAGCTGCAAGGCTTCACGATGCAGATCAACGCCCAGAACCTCCTCGACGAGCAATACGTCACCGGGTGCTTCACGTATTCCGGTTGCTACTACGGGTTACCACGTACGGTCTACGCCACCCTGCGTTACCGTTGGTAGTGACGATGCCGCGCGGGTCCACCGCGCGGTCTTGTAAGACCCCTTCCGTGCCTCGGCCACGGGTACGGCTAGCCAATGCACCGACGCCTTCATGAGGTGCCGCGTACACGGAGATGATGCCCGGCATGAAGAACGGCCTTCGCCAATCCATGGCCTGGTTGCACACCTGGTCCGGCCTCGTGGTCGGCTGGGTGCTGTTCGCCGTCTTCGTCACCGGAACGGCGAGCTACTACCGCACCGACATCACGGCCTGGATGCAGCCGGAGCTGAGGCAGGCGGCGCGGGCCGAGCCGGTCCCCGACCTCGCCCGCGCGGCGGAGATCGGGATCGCCCATCTCCAGGCCCATGCCGCGGGCGCGCGGTCCTGGTTCATCGGATTGCCGCAGCCGGACCGGCCGATCATCGACCTGTTCTGGCGGACGAAGCCCGGGTCGCCGCCCGGCATCGTCCAACTCGACGGGCAGACGGGGGAGCCGGCGACGTTCCGGAAGACTAGGGGCGGCGACTTCCTCTACCGCTTCCATTTCGAGCTGCACATGGCGCCGCTCTGGGGGCGCTGGATCGTCGGCATCTGCGCGATGGTGATGCTGGTGGCGCTCATCAGCGGCATCATCACCCATCGCCGGATCTTCGCCGATTTCTTCACCCTGCGGCGGGACAAGTCGGCCCAGCGCGGCTGGCTCGACGCGCACAACGTCACCGGCGTGCTGGCGCTGCCCTACCACCTGATGATCACCTATACAGGCATCGTCACCCTGGCGATGATGTACATGCCCTGGGGCGTCACCGCCGCCTATAAGGGCGATGCGACGCGCTTCTACGCCGAGACGTCCCAGATCACGACGCAGCGCCCGCCCGTCGGCCAGCCCGGAACCCTGGCCCCGATCGGGCCGATGGTCGCCCGTGCCGTGGCGACGATCCACGAGCCGCTGGAACGCCTGTCTGTCGTCAATCCGGGCGATGCCGGGGCTACCGTCATCGCGATCTTCGAGGAGCCACACGGGCTCGCCCATCAGCACCCGCAGATCGCCTTCGACGGCACCACCGGCGAGATCGTCGAGATCCTGCAGGGCGGGCTGAAGCCGGCGGCCAAGACCTTCACCACCATGGTCGGCCTGCACGAGGCCCATTTCGCCGGGCCGGCCCTGCGCATCCTGTTCTTCCTCTGCGGCCTGATGGGATGCGTCATGGTGGCGAGCGGCCTGATCCTGTGGTCCGTCGCCCGGCTGCCGAAACCCGGCGAGACCGCGTTCCTCGGCCTTCGCGTGGTGCAGGCCCTCAATATCGGCACCGTCATCGGCCTGCCGGCGGCGATCGCGGTGTATTTCCTCGCCAACCGCGCTCTCCCTCCCGGCCTCGAGGGCCGCCTCGACTGGGAGGTCCGGGCCTTTTTCGGCGCCTGGATCGTCATGAGCGTGGTTCCGCTGTTCCGGCCTCACCGCGTCGCCTGGCGGGAGATGGCCATCGTCACCGCGATCCTATTCCTCGCCGTGGCCCTAGCGGACCTCCTGGCCGCCGCCGCGCCGTCGCCGAGCGCCCTGCTGCGGCACGATCCAGGCTTCCTCTGGTTCGATGCCGCCATGGTCGCCCTCGCGGGGCTGTTCGCGCTGGTTGCCCACAAGGTCGCACATTTCCAGACGCGCAAGCGTGCGAAAGCCGCCCCCGTCGGTGCGCCGAGGACGGCCTGAACCAAAGAGGCGAAAGCGGGAGCAAGAACCGGGCATCGAGAGCGTTCGAAGGCTGAGGTTGCAGGATGGCGAAACGTTGGGAGCGGATACCCAGAATGGTCTCAATTAATAGGATCTTATAGAATGCTGTTGGCAACATCGAAAATTGGCAGACAACAACTTTCAACACCGCGGCAACGTCTGGTGCCTTTTGATTTTGCATCAAGCCGTTCTTTAATTGTAGATTTGACGAGTGAACATTTGTCTTTCCTGCAGCGGATGCGAAGAAAAGGGATTGTTCTATCAGGAAGGGAAAATAACACGGAACGTTTGAGCTTACTTCAGCTATACGTCGCAGGTTTTGTGAAGCCAAAGCCAGATCGAGTTTTTGGCACTAATACGGAATGGCGTATCACGACACGCGGTCGTGCCGCTATGTCTGGTTCTGAACTTCGGTTTACCAATACAACTGCACGGGTTTGATATAATATATTTGGTTTTACGTCCGCGCATAGAAGTTAAGTATATCAAGAAGATCCTATAAAATGTCTGGAAAATGATCGGATTTCCGACATGCCTAGTCGTAGGACGAGTGTCTTGTTTTGGTAGTTCCCAGTCCGTCTACTTTAAAGCAATGATCGTTCGAGTTGATACCTTCTGAAAATTTCAGCGTTCGATTGCATATCGCTCCTCGCTTAGGCGGCTGCCTTGAAGTCGGTCAAGAAGCCGAGGAACTCTGCGTAAGGCAGGGGCCGGCTAACGTGGTAGCCCTGGACCTGGGTGCAGTGAGCTGCAGCCACAAAAGCATACTGCTCGGCCGTCTCTACTCCCTCCACCGTCGTCGTCATACCAAGGCATGCACCCATTGTGATGATGGCGCGAACAATGGCGGCGCTCTCTTTATCCTCAGGGAGCAACTGGATGAAGGACCGATCAATCTTGATCTTGGAGAAGGGGAAGCGGCGCAGGTAACTCAGGGAAGAGTAACCCGTGCCGAAATCGTCCATCGCGAAGCTAACACCAAGCCCCTTGAGTCTGGTAAGCATTAGAAACGTGCGCTCCTCGTCGTCGAGCATCACGCCTTCGGTGATTTCGAGTTCAAGTCGGTTGCCCTCTAGGCCCGCCGCATTCAAAGCAGCCGACACGATCTCCGGAAGTTGATCGTCACGGAACTGCACAGGTGACAGATTGACTGCCACTCGGATTGCGTTTGGCCAGGTTGCAGCCTGCGTACAAGCCGTACGGAGCACCCAGGCACCCAGTTGCATGATCAGGCCAGTCTCCTCGGCCAGAGGAACGAAGTCGGCTGGAGATATGAGGCCGTGCAGGGGATGGCGCCAGCGGACAAGAGCTTCGGCAGCAGTGACCTCACCCGTCACAGCGTCGACCAAGGGCTGATAGTGTAGCTCAAATTCGCCGGTCTCCAGAGCGCGGCGCATGTCGGTTTCCATCCGGCTGCGCGCCTGCATCCGTTCGGCGAGAACGGGCTCGAACATGCGAAAAGTCGCCTTGCCTTCGCCCTTGGCCTTGTACAAAGCGAAATCGGCATTGCGGAGTAAGTCCTCGGGCTGTGTGCCATCCAACGGGGCAATCGCGACGCCGACGCTGATCCCGATATGCACGAGCTGCCCGTCGAGCAGGAAGGCACGATTGATCGCTTCGACGATGTTGGCCGCAACGGACTGGACTTGGGCGACGGTCGCCCCGTCGAGCAGCAGGATTGCAAACTCATCGCCGCCGAGGCGTGCCACGACGTTCATCTCGCCGACGGCTGATTGTAGGCGGGTAGCAACCTTACGCAGGAGCTCGTCGCCCATAGCATGCCCATGTGCGTCGTTGACGACCTTAAAGCGGTCGAGGTCGAGCATCAGTACGGCAAACCCCTGATCCCGCTGCCTTAGAGCGGCGGTGTGATGCGCCAACAAGTCATTGAAGCGTGCACGATTAGGCAGGGCGGTTACGGTATCGGTGAAGGCGAGGGTGCGGAGCCGCGCCTCCGAGCGCAGGCGTTCGCGCTGATCGCGAAAGGCAATGACGGTCTGGCGCTTGTGGCCGAGCGAGATGTCTTTCCGCAGTACACGCACCGGCACGCTCTGATTATCGGCGGCGATGAGTTCGGCTTCGCGTTCCTCCTGCTCCGGCAGATCGCCGAGCACGAGCCCGGGCAGCAGCCGTGTCAGACTGCAACCGACGAGCTCGGTCTGGGTCATGCCAGACAGGTGTTCGAGGCTGCGATTGGCTGTGGTGATGGTGTCGCCGTCACAAACCGCCAAACCTTCGAGCGCCAGACTGGCCAGTTCGCGCAGGCGCTCGCGATCCCGCCGCAGTTGCGCCCTCGCATTCAGAGTGGTGCGTAATCCGAAAAAGGCGAGCGTGAGCAGGCCGAACGAGACGACCGCAATGATGGGAGCAATCGTTGATGGCGCGATGGCGGTGGGCGGCAGCAGCACCTGCGGGTCGTAGGTCAGGGTGAGCGCCGTCATGCCGCCCAGGTGGAGCACGACGATCGATCCCAGAAGCAGCAGGCCAGCCAAGCGGCGGAGGGACCGATCGCGTTCGCCAGCGATGACGAGGGCAATGCCGGAAAGCCCGAGGCTGCCCAGGATGGATGCGACTACGATGCTCATGTCCCACGAGACATGCCCCGTCACACGATATGACGCTTGGCCAACATAATGGAGGGCGGTCACTCCTAGGCCGAGGATGACCCCGGCCACGAAGCGACGCGAGCGGTCGCGCTGGTCCAAGGACAGCCCGACTCCTGCGCCAATGCCGCCGATGACAAGGAGGAGCGAGAGCGCCGTCAGGATTGGCTCGAAGCCAGCCGCCATACCAGGTTGGAAGGCCAGCAGAGCAATCATGTGCGTCGCCCAAGCCGTACAGCCTGCGGCGACGATGCTGACGATGCCCCACTTGCGACGCGAGGGGCCTTCGGAGCGGGCGGCATGGGAGGCGATGGCTGATGATGCGTAAATGCCAATAAGACAAATTATGGCGGCGGCAAACAAAAGCTGTTCATCATGTTTTTGTGTAACGCAGATCAATATTGCATGCATTTTGACCTCTCGTTCCGAAATAGAACGCAGAGAAGTTATGCTTCCGTGAAAATATCGTTGGGTTGCGACGAACTTAGTAACTAGGAACACAATGCCACATGGCATTTGAAGCTCGTTCGGCGGGTAATGCTGTCTGGAATATTACGTGCTCCTTGGTGGCCCACGTGCCATTGCGAAACATTCGGATTTTGGGGTCGGCACAGCAGCGTCCGACCGCCTTTGGGAAAGTTGAGACCGGCTTATTGGACAACAATGGGTCGAACTTGCTCGCTACCATATGTCCGGAAAACCGTCGGATATCTGACATCAGAGGGGTATGCATTCGATGCAGATCGAGCCCTCGTGGGGCATCGTGGCTGTCGGATCAGCGTGATGTCAGTCGCGTGCGACAGCGGAATTCGAGCGACGCTCGAGCGAGATACGGTAAGCTCTTGTCCGCGCCACCAGCAGCGGATCTCCTGAGGATGCAATGCCACTCACTAAATTAAGCGGCGTGAAAAACTGGGGTTGCTGAGAGCCGGGGGGTGCGAGGGTACGTAGCGTCAGGGTTCCAATCTCGAGAACCGGACGATCCTCCGCCCACGTGGCTGATCCATCCAAAATCGGATCACCGGGTGCCGGGAGCTGGAGCAGGAGCCGGAATTCGACAGGAGCAACTTTCAGTCGTTCTGAGAGATCCTGCGACAGGTAGTCGGGCGCGCGCAGCGCTGCCTCTGAGGCAGACAGGTGAGCCTGCCCAGCCACCGGCTCGATCCGGTAGCGGCCATACTGCTCGATCCCGTGAGCGTTGATGAACCGAAACGCATTCACCCCGTAGAAGGCTTCCGTCGCATAGCTAAGGGGAGCCGGCTTGGGTGCCTCAATGAACGTTTTGGCGGCGGTGTGGGTCGCGAGGAAGGAGGCGAGAAGCTGGGGGTCCTTCGCTCCGACAGCCTTGAGGAAGCTTAGGAAATCTTCAGGGGTCGATACCGGAAAGCCGTTGTAAGAATGCGCAACGATGTCGGTGTCTTCACCGTCAGGCAGGATAAATTTGATCGCCATGCCTCGTGGGCTGCTACCTGGGTCGCCGTCGGCACGTGTTGGTATGCTGGCAAAGTTCGAGAACCTGACGACGATCGGGACGGCCGTGCCCTGGAAGTGTGTGGCGCGACTCAAGGATTTGGCGCTTGCTGCTGCCGTGAAGATACCTTCACAGAGGACACCCTGCCCATGGACAGCTCTCATGCTGGCATGGGGCCCGGCGAAGATCGTATCGAAAGCGGCAACGATGGCTTTTGCCACTCCCATCTGGCTCATCACGGGAGCTGCCTGCTCATCAGCTGCGAGGAGCGTGATGGAGGACAAAATGAGGGCGGCACTAGCTGCGAGGCGTCGAACCAGAATTTGAGGACGAGAGAACGGCATGTGAGGCTTCCGCACGATCTGAACTCTCGAAGGAGGAGCCGAAGTGTGAGATGTTGGCGTGGAGAAGGCTGACAAAGCTCTCAGGCCGCCCGCACCGTGGCTAAGAAGCGGATAACCTCAGCGTTGAGGTCCCCAGACTGCCGCGATAGTTCAGAGGCGGCGCCGAGCACTTGGCGGGCACCGGCTCCCGTCTCCTCCGCCGCACCCGCCACGCCTGAGATGTTGCTCATGACCTCGCTCGCACCGGCTGCCGCCTGCGCGACGTTGCGTACGATCTCCTGGGTCGCCGCGCCCTGCTGCTCGACCGCCGCGGCGATCATTGTGGCCACGCTGCTGATCTCCTGGATGCGGGTGGTGATGCTGCCGATCGCCGAGACGGCCTGACTTGTCGAGCCTTGGATACGGGCGATCTGATCGGAGATCTCTCCCGTGGCCCGTGCGGTCTGGTTAGCCAACTGCTTGACCTCGGCGGCAACCACAGCGAACCCGCGTCCGGCCTCACCGGCACGAGCGGCCTCGATGGTAGCGTTAAGCGCCAGCAGGTTGGTCTGGCCTGCGATCGTCGAGATCATCGTGACTACATCGCCAATCTTCGCCACAGCGCCGCTCAGCTCCTGCACGAGGTTGGCGGTCTGCACAGCTTCGTTGACGGCGGCTTGGGCTAGCTTAGCCGAACCGCTGACTTGGCGACCGATCTCCACCACCGAGGAGCCTAACTCCTCGGCCGCTGCTGCAACGGTCGTGACGTTTGAGGCTGCTTCCTCAGCCGCAGCTGCCACTGCCGTGGACTGATGTGCCGTCTCAGAGGCGACGCCGCTCATGCTTTGCGCTGTTGCTTCCAGCTCGGTCGCTGCCGCGGTGACCGTTTCGACGATGCCACCGACCGCAGCCTCGAAATCATTGGCCACTTCTTGCATCGTTGCCTTGCGCTGCACCTCAGCGCCAGCGCGAGCCTCAGCCGTTTTCTCCTCCAGTTCACGAGCGTGAACCATACTGTCCTTGAACACCTGCACGGCGACAGTCATTGCACCAACTTCATCCTTGCGGCCCGTCACTGGCACAGCAGCAGTTAGATCCCCCTGCGCAAGCCGCAGCATCGTATCGTTGAGCAGCCTTAACGGCTTCATGACTGGGCGGAGTGCCAGCCACAGGACCGTGGCGCTCACGAGCGCAATCAGTAGAGTAGCGCCGGCACCGCGTTCCATCATGCGATCGAGCGCAGAGAAGTAGTCGGCCTTCTTCACGCCAACATAGAGTACGCCGATCACTCGACCGGCGATATCCTGGATGGGCTCGTAGATGGCTAAATAAGGTTCTCCAAGTACGTTGGCTTCACCGCGGTAGGTCTGCCCGCGCATAAGAACCGCATCATAGACCGGACCGGGTGCAAGCTTGGTTCCGACCCCGCGCGTACCGTCAGGCTTCAACACGTTAGTGGCGATGCGAGTATCACCTTGGAAGATCGTAGCGGTTCCACCAACGATCTCACGCACACGGTCGACGGCGAGGTCGTCCGCGCTAATGATATGCGATCCGATCTGCAAGTGACCATCTACAACGGAGAAGCCCCCTGATCCTCCTTGGTCAGTCAGCGAGCGCTGGAGCAAGCGCAAGTTGCTATTGAGAGCGTTCGAAGCACGTCGAGACATCTCCCCACGAAGGTCGAGTAGGATCAGACCCGCCACAGTGGCTACTGCAAGGATTAGGAGGATGGTGCCCGTCAGACTGACGCGAGCAGCCAACGGAAGGCTTGGGAAGCGAAGCGAACGGGCAATCATGGCGTGGCCTTGGTTGGTTTGGCCAGCCAGCATCGTCCGCGGAGGTAGTTCCCTCCGCGGGGTGAAGACGATGGACGGCACTTACAATTCCGCCGGACTTGTAAGCGGCTGCCTACGCTCCATCGGTGCCGGATTATATTCCACTCCCCCCGTTAAAAAACGCATAAGGCCAATCAATGCTGCGCTGCGATATAAGCAAATGGCCGCGATAAACGCTGCAATAGGTCAAAAGCGCGCAGATAGCTCAGGCAATAAGGTCACAGGTACCTGATATAGGTTATTTTTGTGAAGCACATAGATATAAAATCGGAATATACAACACAAACTGACATCAACAATGAATGCAATTATCGTAGCGTTCGGTGAATAAAATCACCTCATTGCTTTAAAGCAATAACTTATAATTCCGTTAAATTGATTATATTTTTAATATTAAACAATGATTTATTTGCAAAATGGGTCGACGCTTGGGTAGATGGCGCTTTATTGCAGTCACCCGCATTAAGATTGACCCTTGATCGGGTTGCAATTTTAAGCTCTGACGCATATGTGCTGATCGTCGAGGTGTTAGGCCGATCCGGTGAACTTGCAGCAGGTCTATTTTGCCGCGGTCATACATCTGGCGCTTCACCAGCTTGAGCTTTGTGTTCTGACCCCCGTCTGGCCGTTCGACCATAGCAGCGTGATCGCGGCCATAATTGAGGATTGGTCTTGACCAAATTCCGGGCGCGAAGGAGACGACGAGACTCGCCTCGGGCCGCTTACGGAGCTTGTTTATAAGCAAACCGCAAGAGTCACAATCTGACACTTCATCTTCTAATCCATTTTCAGAAGGTTCTGTCGTCTGTGTGTTTAGATAAGTTCGTTAACTCATTATTAACCATAATGTTTTAGCCCTCCTGCAAGAGGTGGCAGTATGATGACTCAAGTAGCGCAGGACGGTCTTGCTGCTTTAGGAAGCTTGATCGCAAGAGGCGAGGACCGAAGGATCAATGCGATGATTCATATCGCATTTCTTGAAGCCGAAGACCAAAACCCCCACGAGGCCCGCGCTGACCTGATGGACATCGAGAAGTTTCTGAAAACGATGCGGACGCAACGCGCTCTCCTGATCGCAAGCATCCATCACAACGATACGGCCAAGGGTGAAGCTAACGCACTTCAATCCGCGGCTTAAGGCCTGAAGCGGGACTTGTAGAATGGCCTGTACGGCTCATCGTGAAACGCGGTCATTGTAAAGAAGGCCCTAGACCGGAGAGTAGCTCCGCTTTGAAGCTGCCTACCGTCCATGGCACGGTGCCAACCATGCCTCACGATCAACCGACGTCCCTCAG
>NZ_VMOA01000035.1 GCF_020662345.1 Methylobacterium sp. W2
CCATCCAGCGGGTGCGCATCGGTGCCACCAAGGACGGCACGATCACGGCCATCGCCCACGAGAGCACCTCAGGCAACCTGCCCGACGGCGATCCCGAGACGGCGGTGAGCCAGACGAAGCTCCTCTACGCGGGCGCCAACCGGCTCGCGGCGATGAAGCTTGCTCTTCTCGACCTGCCGGAGGGCAACGCCATGCGCGCGCCTGGCGAGGCTCCGGGCCTGATGGTCCTGGAGGCGGCCATGGACGAGATGGCTGAGAAGCTCGGCCTCGACCCCGTCGAGTTCCGCGTCCGCAACGACACCCAGGTCGACCCCCACGCCCCGGATCGCCGCTTCTCGCATCGCGACCTCGTCGGGTGCCTCAAGCTCGGAGCGGAGAAGTTCGGCTGGGCTAAGCGCAGCGCCAAGCCCGGCACGGTCCGGGACGGGCAGTGGCTCGTCGGCGTCGGGGTTGCTTCCGCCTTCCGCAACAACATGGTGATGAAGTCCGGTGCGCGCGTTCGCCTGGACGAACAGGGGACGGTCACGGTCGAGACCGACATGACCGACATCGGAACGGGCACCTACACCATCATCGCCCAAACGGCCGCCGAGATGATGGGCGTGCCGCTGGAGAAGGTCGTGGTGCGGCTGGGGGACTCCAGCTTCCCGGCCTCGGCGGGCTCGGGTGGCCAGTGGGGCGCGAACTCGTCGACGTCCGGTGTCTACGCGGCCTGCATGAAGCTGCGCGAGGCCGTGGCCCAACGCCTCGGTATCAACTCGGCCGATGCGGTCTTCGAGGACGGCCATGTCCGCTCCGGCAACCGCGCCGTGCCGCTCGGCGATGCGGCCCAGGGCGGCCTGACGGTCGAGGACACCATCGAGTTCGGCGACCTTTCCAAGACCTACCAGCAATCGACGTTCGGAGCGCATTTCGTCGAGGTGGGCGTCGACGTCCATACCGCGGAGATCCGTGTCCGGCGCATGCTCGCAGTCTGCGCCGCCGGTCGCATCCTCAACCCGAAATCGGCCCGCAGCCAGGTCATTGGCGGGATGACCATGGGCACCGGTGCCGCGCTGATGGAGGAACTCGTCGTCGATACGGAGCGCGGCTTCTTCGCCAACCACGATCTGGCCGGCTACGAGGTGCCGGTCCACGCCGACATCCCGCATCAGGAGGTCATCTTCCTCGACGAGGTCGATCCGATCTCGTCGCCGATGAAGGCCAAGGGCGTCGGCGAGCTCGGCATTTGCGGCGTCGGCGCGGCGGTGGCCAACGCTGTCTACAACGCCACCGGCATCCGGGTGCGCAACTATCCCATCACCCTCGACAAGCTTCTCGACCACATGCCGGAGGCGGCATGAGCGAGTCTCGGGGATCGGCAGTACGAGGTGGTGGGCGGTCGCCTCCACGGCGAGGGCCGGATCGTCGGTCGCACGACCAGGGCCGAGATCGCCGAGGGTAAGGCCCGGGCCCCGGCCACGATCGACGGAGCCTTCCTCAAGGCCGGCCTGATCACGAGATCAGCCTGCTGATGAGCCCGGCCATCGACGGCCTCGCCGGGGTGCCGAGCCCCTTCGACCACCAGGGAGAGCCCGGCCGAGAAGCCCGCCGCCGGCCGGTCGCCCCGGCACCTCCACACAGAGACCCGTGAGGGCGGCACGGTCTGGCTCCGGCCCCGGATCGAAGACGCCCCGGCGGCCTGAGCAACTCCACGAACCCGACGATGAGGACCAACCATGCCCAGGCTCACCACGACCGTCGACTATGCCGAACGCGACGCCGCCATCGCGATCAACACCTACACGACGGTGCTGCGACGCCCCCGGGTGCCGCACGAGCTTTTCGCCACCTATTGGCGGGACGTGCACGGGCCCCTGTGCGCGCGCATTCCCGGGCTCGGGTGGTACGTGCAACGGCATCTCGATCGTGCGCAGGATGCGCATCTATGGCCACAGGTCGAGGGGATCGGGCCGTTTGCGGACTACGAGTTGGACGGAGGCGTCGAGATCGGGTTCAGTTCCGTCTCGGACCAGGCGGCCTTCACCGAGGCATGCCCGATCCTGTTTGCGGACGAGCAGAACATGTTCGCCGCCACGGTCGCGTATGCGCTCCCGCACGGCTCGACGACCTTGGTGGACCGCGTGGCCGAGCCATCCCCGAACGGGGACGACGGCCTCGACAGGATCGAGATCCATTTCGGCGCCTCGCACGATGACGCGGCGGCGTTCGGCGAGTGCATCACCGAGTTGGCCCGCTCCCTCGCGGCCGAGGCCGCGGTCCTGAAGGTGCGGTTTCACCTTCCCGAGCCCTACGACAACGCGAAGCCCGCTCCGCCGGCGCCAAACGTGGATCACGCGGTGCCGAGCGAACGCCGGCTGATCGCGGTCCTGGAACTGGCGTTCGGCTCGCCCCTGGAGCGGCGCACCGTCTACGCGTCCGATGCCCTCGCGGCCGCAACCGCGGGGCTGAGCGAGCATGTCGCCCATGCCTCGGCGTTCGCGGTCAGCGGCGTCTACACCTATGTCCGCGACGGGACACTGACGCTGGCGGGCCTGCGCGGCAGCCGCCCCGCCCAACTCATCGAGCGGATCGGCGCGATCAACCAGGTCGGCGAGGATGTGCGGCATCTGCTTCACACCGGAGAATTGCCCCGTCGCTGAAGGATCGCCGGCGTCCGCGCTTGGGTGAAGCGTGCAGCTTGTCGTCCGGCCGAAGGGCCCGCACCACGACGATGATGTCGTCATCGGGGCCGCCTCGCGGGTTCGGATCGGTGGAGGCTTGGGTTCAGGCGACGCAAATGCCGGGCACAGCCACGGGGCGGAACAGGTGCGGGCTGACGGTGGCGGTGTCGGGATAGGCGCTGAGGCTCGCCCTGAACTCCGGATTGGTGAAGGCGGCCCGGAAGTGGGCGACGGACTCCCACACGGCGTGGTTCAGAAAGGCACCGCTGCCCGCGATGCCGCGATGGAGCTGGGTCGAGACGAAGCCCGGCTGGCGCTTCATCACGGCGGCGTCCGCGGCCCAGGCAGTCAAGAGCCGATCCGCGTCCTCGGGCGGTGCGGTGAAGACGTTGAACAAGACGACGGGACCGCCCTCGTCCCCGAGCTGGTCAGCGAGGGTGACGGTGGGATCCATCTCGACGAAGGTCATCATGGCTGGGCTCCTTCTGCGGTAGGTTCGGCGGGTGCGCCGGTCTCGGCCTCGGCAAGACGGATCTGAAGTATCCGCAGCAAGGCGCCGGCGGCCTCGATGGCGTCGGAGGACAGGCCGGAGACGAGGTCATCCGCCCAGCGCTCCTGTCGTTCGCTCGCCCGGCGGTAGGCGTCCTCGCCCCGCTCGGTCATCACGACGAGCATGGCGCGGCGGTGATGCGGATTGGGCTCGAACCGGACCAAGCCCTCTTCTCGCATGTCGTCGGCGACGCGCTGTACGGCCTGGCGGGTCAGACCCATGTTGCGGGCGATGTGCGCCACCGGGAGCGGCACCGGTGAGAGGGCGATGGCCCCGAGCACCTGCCAGCGGGCGCTGGTCAGCCCAAGGTCGCCCACCAGGACGTCGCCGGCGGCGAGCAGGTCGCCGTTCAGTCGGAAGATCTCGAAGATGAGGCCGTTGAGGGCAAGCCTCGTTGCGGTGAGATCCGGCAGCCGCGACGGGGATGTCTTGCTCATGGGCACAACGTAAACGATGACATCCCATAGTCAAGTCGACAATATGATGTCGTTTATTGGTTGTCGGTCATCCTTGGGGGGAGGGGACGGCATCGTGCGGCGCGGACGCCATCCCCGCTGGATGCCGCCGGGCGAGGATGGGCGCTCGGTCTGAAAGCGGAAGTTTGCTGCGCCATTCCGTTGGCCTGGGTCGGTCCCATCGCCGACATCCAAAGTCATCCCTGGCCCACCGCGACGGGAGCGCGGACGGGTCCCCGGGAAACGCGGGACCGGATTACTCCACCAGCACCCGCGCCGCCGCTCCGAGCGCGCACACGCCGAAGGCCAGATCCGCATCGCTGGTATCCTCCGCCCAGTGATGGCTGATGCCGCCGATCGACGGGACGAACAGCATGGCGGCCGGCAGGATGCGGGCGATGTTCTGGGCGTCGTGGCCGGCACCCGAGGGCATCACCTGCCAACGGCCGGGGCACACCTGCTCGGCAGCCTCCGAGAGGGCCCGCATCAGGGTCGGATCGCAGGGGGCGGGGACCGCCTTCGACAGGGCCGTGAGAGTGGCGGTGCAGCGCTCCCGCCGGTTCGACTCGCGCACCAGCCCTTCGAGGCAAGCCTCCATCCGCTCCAGCACCGGGATCGACACGTCTCGGAACTGGAAGGCCACCTCGGCGCGGCCCGGGATGATGCTGTAGCCGCCGGGATCCAGGATGATCCGTCCCGCTGTCCAAGTGCTGCGCGGGCCGCAGACCTTCGGAAATTCTCGATCGATGGCCGCGAGCAGGCGCACCGCCGCAAGCCCCGCATCTCGGCGCTCGGCCATGGTGGTGCCGCCGGCATGGTCCTGATTGCCTTCGAACACGATCTGGAACTGCCAGATCGCCACGATGCCGCTGACCACGCCGAGATGCAGGCCGGCGGATTCGAGTTGCGTACCCTGCTCGATATGCAGTTCCAGAAAGCCCCGGTAGCGGGCAGGATCGAGCCGCATGCGGGGTAGATGGGCGAGACCGCTGGATTCGAGGGCCACGCGCAAGGGCGTGCCGTCGGTGCGGTTGCGGGCGGCGTCGATCTCGGCCTCGGTCAGGTCGCCGATCGCCGACCGGCTTCCCAGGAAACCGCCTGAAAAGTGACCCTCCTCGTCCGCGAAGGCGACGACGTCGACGGGAAGCCCGGCCCGGGCCAGCGCCAATCCGGCGACGACGCCGAGCGCCCCGTCGAGCCAGCCGGCCTCGTTCTGGGTCTCGATATGGCTGCCCACCAGGAGGTGGGGCCCTGGGCCGCGATGACGCCCGAGCACGTTGCCGATGCCGTCGATCGACGCCTCGAGACCGCAGGCCTCGAGCCGGTCCATCAGCCAGCGCCGCGCCTGCATATCTTCCCGCGAGAAGGTCGGCCGGTGGACGCCGGTGCGGAACCGCCCGATCTCGCGCAAGGCGTACAGGTCGGCCAGGAAGGTGTCGGTCTCGATCTCGGTCATGCTGGGTCCAGGCGGTTGATCGTGTTCGGTGGTCACCTCGCCACCCTCTCTCAGAGATCGAGGGTCACGCTGCCCTGAGCGCGCGAGACGCACGGCGTCATCCGGTCCCGGCGTTTCCCGACCGAGAGCACGGCATCGCGATGGATCACCGTGCCGTCGCGGTAGCCACACTCGCAGGCGCCGCAGACTCCGAGTTCGCACGAGGCGGGCTGAGAGACGCCGTGCTCCCGCAGGACGTCGAGGAGCGAACGATCTGCAGGCACGTGAAGCAGGGCGCCCGTGGATGCGATGCGCGCCTCGAACGGCTCGGGCTTGAAGGTTTCGTCCGAGAGGGGGGCGAAGTGCTCGACATGGACCTGCTCCGGCGGCCAGCCCTGCGCATCCAGGGCAGACTGGACGGCGTCGGTGAGACGCCGCGGGCCGCAGGCATAGACGTGCGTGTCCACCGTGAAGTCGCAGAGACGCGTGGGATCGAGGCGTCGACCGTCATCGGCGAACCAAACCTGAAGTCGGTCACCGCAGAGCGCGCGGACATCCGCGAGAAGAGGCGCATCGGCGGCGGAGCGCGCACAGACATGCAGCGCGAACTCCGCCCTGTCCGCCGCAAGCGTACGCGCCATGGCGAGGAGCGGCGTCACGCCGATGCCGCCCGCCACGAGAATGTGGCGCCTTGCAGCGGGTGCGAGGGGGAAGTTGTTGCGGGGCGCGGAGACGTCGGCGACCGAGCCAACGCCGAGGTTGCCGTGCGCCCAGGCCGAACCCCCGCGTCCCGCTTCCTCGCGCTTGATCGCGATCTCGTATCGACCGCGATCGGCAGGGTCGCCGCAGAGCGAGTACTGGCGCACCCGCCCATCCGGCAGCCGAAGATCGACATGGGCGCCGGCTGTCCAGGCCGGCAGTTCCGGCCGTCGCGGATGGACCAGGGTGAGATGCAGCACGTCGGGCGTCGTCGCTACAGCCGCCGCGACCTGCAGCTTCATGACCAGGCGTGCGCTCACGGGCTAGTCCACCATCTCGATCGTATCGCCGACCCGGATGATGCCGCCGCGCTCGATCCCGCAATTGAGGCCCGAGCGGTTGTAGAGAGGCAGGTAGACCGGTTGGCCCAGGAGCTCCTCGAGGTACTTGCAGGGGAAGTTCAGCCGTCCGCCGCGCAGGATCACCTCGCCCACGCGAAAGCGACGTCCCACGAGATGGTTGAGCGGCACGCCGCGGACCGTGAGGTTGCGGCGATGGTCGATGGGCGCGATGTGCAGGGGGCCGCTCTGGAGCGGCGGGTCGTTGCGGTTGATCGCATCGAGGGCCTCCTGCTCGATCAGGGTCACCTCACGGGTGTCGGGCTTGGGCGAATAGGTGCCGGAACCGAGATAGTAGCGGTCGCCCTCGATGCCGCGTCCGGCGACGCACCGAGCCTCGGCGCGCTCTTCCATCTCGTAGCTCGCCGCCGAAGCGGTATGGATGTTGAGCAGGCTGCCCCGCCATCCCACGGCTCCGCCAGGCACGCCGACAGCGATCGAACCGGCCGGGTGCGCGAACGCCTCGACCATGCGGGGGGCTGATGCGTCCGTCATCGCGTGGTCTCCGGCCGTGTCGCGAGGGCGATGGCTTCGATCTCGACCATGGCGTCGCGGGGCAGCCGGGCGACCTCGATCGTCGAGCGCGCCGGGGCATCGCCGGGGAAGTGCTCCGCATAGACCGCGTTCATGGCGGCGAAGTCGTTCATGTCCTTCAGGAACACCGTCGTCTTGGCCACCGTCGCCAGGCTCGCGCCGCCTGCCTCCAGAACCGCCGCGAGATTGGCCAGCGAGGCCCTGGTCTGTGCCGCGATGCCGTCGGGAAACCCGCCCGTCTCCGGGTCGATCGGGAGTTGCCCGGAGGCGAAGACGAGATCGCCGACGCGTGTGGCCTGGGCATAGGGACCGGCGGCCGGTGCGGCCTTGTCCGTCTTGATGATGGTTCGGTTCATTCGTGTTCCTCGGGGTGAACGAGACTGCCAGGATTCGTCTACGATACTAGAAAAATATCCACCGTGAAGGAGTGGCGGCGCCGAAGTTCTCAGTCGTGCGCCGAGCTCGGGTGGTCCAACGGCTCAGTCGATCGGCCGTCGCGCGGTTTCGGGCGACAGGAACGCGGCGACCAGCGTCACGCAGGCCAGCACGATCAGATAGACCGAGATCGGCCAGGTCGCGCCGCTGCTCCAGGTCAGCAGGGCGGCGGCGATGAGCGGGGTGAAACCACCACTGAGGGCGGCCCCGACCTGGAAGCCAAGGGAAGCGCCACTGTAGCGCAGGCGCGCATCGAACAGCTCCGACATCCAGGCCGCTCCCGTCCCGAACATGATGCCCTGGCCGAAGCTCAGGGCCACCGCGACGGTCAGCGTGATGATGGTCGGATCGCGGGTATCGAGAAGCTGGAACAGCGGGAAGGCGAAGACGATGGAAAACAGGCAGGCGACGACGAACAGGGTGCGGCGGCCGTAGCGGTCCGACAGCCATCCGAAGACCGGGATGGTGAAGAGCTCGATGATCGCCGCGACCAGGATGCCGTTGAGGATGACGCTGCGCGGCAGGCCGAGTTTCCCCGTCACGTAGGAGATCGAGAACACCGTGACGATGCTGACATAGGCGATCTCCGACACCTTCAGGCCGACCGCCTTCAGGAAGGTGCGGGGATGCTCGGTGAGGATCTCGACGACAGGAATCTTGGCCACGGCGGCGCGCTCTTTCACACGCTGGAACGAGGGTGTCTCGTGCAGGCGAAGCCGGATGAAGAGTCCGACCCCGACGAGGAGGGCGCTCGCCAGGAACGGCAGGCGCCAGCCCCAGGACAGGAACTCGGCCTCGGGCATCAGCCCAGCCAGGGCGAAGGCTCCGATGGAGAGGATGACGCCTAAGGGATAGCCGAGCTGGACGATGCTCCCGAAGAAGCCCCGCCGATGGGCCGGTACGCTCTCGACCACCATCAGGACCGCGCCACCCCACTCACCGCCGATGCCGATGCCCTGGACCAGCCGCAGGGTGACGAGCAGGATCGGCGCCCAGACGCCGATCTGCGCATAGGTCGGCAGGCAGCCGATCAGGAAGGTGCCGAGGCCCATGATCATGATCGTGAGGGACAGCATGGCCTTGCGGCCGATCTTGTCGCCGAAATGGCCGAAGACGATGCCGCCCAGGGGGCGTGCCAGGAAGCCGACCGCGTAGGAGCCGAAGGCAGCGATCGTCCCGACGACGGGATCGATGCTTGGAAAGAAGAGCTTGTTGAACACCAGGGCACTGGCCGTGCCGTAGATCAGGAAGTCGTACCATTCGACCGTCGTGCCGATCACGCTCGACCAGACGATCTGCCGTCGGTCCGCAAGGGACACCTCGTTCCGGTTGAGGCCGATGTCGGCCTCCATCGCGATCGCCGCACTGGCCATGATGATCTACCCTCCACGAACTTGGAGAAATTTCCACTGATGTGGAGGCAATCGTCGTGCCACATGCGGCAACGATCGTCCGACGAGGCTGGGGAGCACACCTTCGCGCGCGGCTGCATCGGGGTGCGCCGGGAGGGCCGGGACGTCGCGCGATGGGGCGCGTGCAAACGTCGTGACGATCCACTATTCAGGGGCAAAGCTGACCCGCACGGCCATACTGCCGATCTACCGGGAGGATGGGAGTGGATGACGGCATGTCGGTGAGGGAGATGGTGGCCCCGGCGCAGACCGCGGCGGAAACAAGTCCCCAGATCTATGTGTCCGAGGAGATCCGTCGCCGCCGCAGGGAGCTCCACCTGTCCCTGGAGGCGCTTGCGACGCGATCCGGCGTGAGCCGCTCGATGATCTCGAAGATCGAGAGGGCCGAGGCGGTGCCATCGACCGCTGTGCTCTCCCGCCTGGCGGAGGCCCTCGGCGTGACCTTCTCGCGCTTGATGGCCCCGGCGACCGAACTCGAGGTTCTGCTGATCCCGGCGCGCCGACAACCCGTCCTTCGGGACGAAGAGTCGGGCTTCCTGCGTCGCTGCCTGTCGCCGGTCCTGCCGGGCCGAGGCATCGATCTGGTGCTGAACACCCTGCCGCCCGGTGGCAGCACGGGCGAGTTCACGGCGCATCGCCCCGGCGTCTCGGAATACATCTACATCCTGCGCGGCCGCCTGCGCGCCGTGATCGGCGACCGGACCGTCGTCGCAGAGACGGGAGACAGCCTGTACTTCGAAGCCGATGCCGGGCACGCGTTCACGAATCTCGGCACGGACCCGTGCGAGTATATCCTCGTGATCGATCCGTCCCGCGCTCGGTAGCGATCTTCCGTCGGAAGCTCGGGGTTTCGCATGCGTTGCAGAGAATGGGCTTGAGAACGAACCGGAGCGCATCCTGCGATGGAAGACCGTTTTGACATCGCCGTCGTGGGCCTTGGCGCCATGGGCAGCGCAGCCCTCTATCAACTGGGGCTGAGGGGGGCGAAAGCGGTCGGCCTCGATCGCTTCGCCCCGCCGCATGCCCTGGGGTCGAGCCACGGCGAGAGCCGCATCACCCGGCAGGCCGTCGGCGAGGGCCGCGACTACGTCCCCTTCGTCCTGTCTTCGCACCGGATCTGGCGCGCTCTGGAGGCGGAGACCGGGGAGACGCTGTTGACCGCCTGCGGCGCCCTGGTGATGGGGCCGGGCAGCGGTGTCACCTCCCACCACGGCAAGCCGGATTTCGTCGGGCGTTCGATCGATGCCGCGCGGGCCTTCGCGATCCCGCACGAGGTTCTCGACGGGCGCGAGGTCGCGCACCGCTTCCCGCAATTTCTGAACCTTCGCGGCGACGAGAAGGCCTATTACGAGCCGGGCGGCGGCTATGTGCGCCCCGAGCGCTGCATCGCCGCGCAGCTGCGCCGGGCGGGCGAGCTCGGCGCCGCGATCCGCACCGGGACGACGGTGCTGTCGATCCTCCAGGAGCCGGGCGGAGTCCGGATCGAGACCGAAAACGGCGTCGTCCTGGCCGATCAGGTGGTGGTCTCGGCAGGAGCCTGGACCGCGCCCCTCCTGGGCGCGCCTTTCACGGATCTGCTCACGGTCAACCGCCAGCTCCTGCACTGGTACGCCCTCGACGACGCTTCGGCCTACGGCCCCGAGGCCCCGGTCTTCATCTGGATGCATGGATCCGGCGAAACGGACTACCTCTACGGCTTCCCGCCCCTGCCGGGCGAGACCCGGATCAAGGTCGCCACCGAACAGTACGAGAGTTCCACGCGTGCCGAGACCGTGGACCGCGCCGTCAGTCCCGAAGAATCCGCCGCCATGCATCGGCACCACGTGGCGGGCCGGCTCGCCGGCGCGACGGCGCAGGTGACCAAGGCCGCCGCCTGCCTCTACACCGTAACCCCCGACCGCGGATTCATCATCGACCGCCACCCGCGGATGGACCGGGTCCTCGTCGTCTCCGCCTGCTCAGGGCACGGCTTCAAGCACTCCGCCGGGATCGGCGAGGCCGTGGCCGACGAGATGGTTCAGGCCAGCGGGCGGATCGATCTCGAACCGTATTCGCTCGCACGGTTCGGCTGATCCCCACAGGATGGCCTGCCGATTGCTTGACCCGGGCGAACCGGACAAGGCAGTCTCTCTGAAGAGCGATCGTCGCGCCCGGGTCTCGTATCCGGTCGACCCGGATGTCCCAAGCACAGGTGTCGTTTCATGCGCAAGCCGACAATGGCGTTCCTCGGCTCCGGTCTGCTTGCAGCGGCAACATTGCTTTCAGCCTCCTTGGCAACGGCTGCGGATGGGATCGAGGCGATCAAGCAGCGCGGGACGCTCATCGTCGGCGTGAAGGCGGATTACCGTCCCTTCGGCTTCCGCGATCCGAGCGGCGCGATCATCGGGCTGGAACCGGATCTCGCCGCCGACGTCGCCAAGCGCCTCGGTGTGAAGCTCGAACTCGTGCCGGTGGTCTCCTCCAACCGGATCGAGTTCCTGCAGCAGGGCAAGGTCGACCTCCTCATCGCCACGCTTTCGGACAAGCCGGAGCGCCGCCGCGTGGTGCAGGCCATCGACCCGCAATACTATTCCGACTTCGTCAACGTCATGCTGCCCAAGAAGGCCGGCATCACCGACTGGGCGCAGCTGAAGGGCAAGCCCCTCTGCGCCACCTCCGGCGCCTGGTACAACAAGGACGTGGCCCGTACCTACGGCGCGGAGATCGTCGCTTTCGACGGCTCCGAAAAGCCGCTCTTCGCAATGAAGCAGGGCAACTGCCTCGGCTACGTCTACGATCAGAGCATGCTGCAGGGGAAGCTCCTCGACGCCGACTGGAAGGCGGATTACGCCCTGCCGCTGAAGGGCATCCTCGACGCCCCCTGGATGATGGCGGTGGCGCCCGGTAACGGCTCGCTGCAGACCATGCTGGAGGCCACGACCAAGGACTGGATGAAATCCGGTTTCATCATCGAAGGCGAGAAGAAGTGGGGCATCGAGCCGACGGAATACTCGAAGGCGATGCACGAGAAGTACAAGAACGCGACCAACTGAGTGTCTCTCACGAAACTCCCGCCGCGCGGTAGGGTTCAGGGCGAGAACCGGCCGCGGTCGGGAGTTTCGTGAGGCACTCCGAGCCGCGCCGGGCCGATCGACCCGCCGTCTTGAGGAGCACGATGGACGCCGTTCCGAACTGGTTCCGGACCCTTTACGACAGCACGGGCTTCAACTTCACCGTCTTCTACGACCCCTACGACTGGGACCGCTACGTCAACGGTCTGAAGACGACCCTGCTGCTCGCGGTGACGACGATCCTGGCGAGCCTCGTCATCGGCGCCGTGGGGGCCCTGCTTCAGGGCGGCCCGTCGCGGCTCCTGCGCGGATTCGTCAACGGCTTCGTCGTGGTGTTCCGCAACACGCCGCCGCTGGTGCAGATCTTCTTCTTCTACTTCGGGCTCGGGACCCTGCTGCCGGCCGCCGAGACCGCCGACAGCCTGCGCGTGCCGATCCTCGACAACGTGCAATGGGCCATCGTCTCGCTGGCGCTGTTCGCCGGCGCTTTCAACGTCGAGATCTTCCGCTCCGGCATCGAGGCGGTGCCGCGCACCACCATCGAGGCGGCCGAGGCCCTCGGCTATACCCGCCTGAAGGCCTATCTCTACATCGTCCTGCCGCTGGCGCTCCGCGTCTGCCTGCCGGCCCTCAACAACAACCTCATCAACCTCCTGAAGACCACCACCCTGGCCTACGCCATCGCGGTGCCCGAGACGCTCTATGCGGTGAAGCAGATCTGGTCGGAATCGCAGAACGTGCTCGAGATGATGATCGTCCTGCTGGCGACCTACGCCGTCCTCGTCGGCGTCCTCGTCTGGATCATGCATCGCTGGGAGCGGGCCTTGCGGATCCCGGGCTACAGCCGGTGAGGGCGCCACCGCCGAGTGCCAGCGACCTGCCGGTCCTGCTGCCGTTCCGGGTCTCGCGCACGCGGACCCGGTTCGCCCTCAGCCCGGCCCAAGGGTGGCTCCTCGGGGCGTGGCTCGCCGGCCTCGTCCTCGTGGTGCCGGCCTTCGCACAAGGGCCGGACGCGGTCTTGTCGCCGCTCCAGGTCGTCCTGCGCTGGGCGCCGCTGCTGCTGACGGGCTTTGCCTTCAACGTCGCGATCTCGCTCGTGGCGATGCTCCTCGGCACGGGGGCGGGTCTCGGGCTGGGGCTCGCCCTGGTGAGCGAGGGGCCGGTCCTGCGCCGCATCGCCTGGGGCGTGACGCAGTTCTTCCGCAACGTGCCCTGGCTGGTGCTGCTGTTCTTCGTGATGTTTCTCGTGCCGTTCCAGGTCACGGTGTTCGGCCTGCGCGTACCGCTGCCCGACTGGGTCAAGGCGACGGTGGGGTTCGCCCTGCCGGTGATGGCCAATGTCGCAGAAATCGTGCGTGGCGCCGTGCGCTCGGTGCCGGCCACCCAGTGGGAGGCGGCCGAATCCCTGGCCTTCACCCGGCGCCAGACGCTGTTCCGCATCATCCTGCCCCAATGCCTCAAGCGGATGCTGCCGCCCTGGATGAACGTCTACGCCCTCATCGCCATGGCCACCGTGCAGGCCTCCATCGTCGGTGTCACCGAGATGCTGACATTGACGGCGCAGGTTCACGCCGCCGAAGGCGGGCGGCCCGAACTGTTCGCGCCCCTCTACGGCTTCGCCCTGCTGTGCTTCTTCCTCTACTGCTATCCGATCGACCGGCTGACGGCGCGCCTGGAGCGGCGCTTCGAGACCGCGTGAGGCCAGTATTCCCTATGGTGCGTCCCCGATGCTGAAGGTCCCGACCGCCGATGCGCCGATCATCGAGCTGCGCGACGTGCACAAGTCCTTCGGCGAGGCCGAGGTTCTCAAGGGCATCAGCTTCGACGTGCGCCGGGGTGAAGTCGTCTGCATCATCGGGCCGTCCGGTTCGGGCAAGTCGACACTGATCCGCTGCATCAACGCCCTCGTTCCGGTGACCTCCGGTACCATCCGGGTCGGCGGGATCGAAGTGGTCGATCCGAAGCTCGACAAGCTCGCTTTGCGCCGCAAGGTCGGCATGGTGTTCCAGCAGTACAACCTGTTCCCGCACAAGACGGCGCTGCAGAACGTCATGATGGCGCCCATCCACGTGCTCGGCCAGGACAAGCGGGAGGTCGAGGCCCGAGCACGGGCGCTCCTTGCCAAGGTGCGGCTCGCGGGCAAGGAGGCGGCCTATCCCGGCGAGATGTCGGGCGGGCAGCAGCAGCGCGTGGCCATCGCCCGCTCCCTCGCGATGCGGCCGGAGGTGATGCTGTTCGACGAGGTCACAGCTGCCCTCGATCCCGAGACGGTCAAGGAGGTGCTGGTCACCATCCGTGAACTGGCCGAAGAGGGCATGACCTGCCTCCTCGTCACCCATGAGATGAACTTCGCGCGCGAGGTCGCCGACCACGTCTACTTCACCGATCGCGGTGTCATCGTCGAGCACGGACCGCCCGAGACTTTGTTCTCGTGCGCCGTCGATCCGCGCACGCGACGATTTCTGTCCCAGGTGCTTTAGAAGCCCATTCGAGAGTAGTCAGACAAACTGTGGGCATCGCCCCCTTGCTCTTCGGTAAGGGACCTGTCGCTTGGCGACCCAAAATCACTCCTGCGCAACACGGAGCTTGGGAGCCGCTGCGAACAGGGCCTGCGTATAGGCGTGGCGCGGGTTGGCGAAGAGTGCGGCGGTCGCCCCTTCCTCGACGATCCGTCCGCCGAGCATGACCACGAGGCGGTCGCAAAGGCGTGCGGCCACGCGCAGATCGTGTGTGATGAACAGGATCGAGAGGTTGAGACGCTCGCGGATATCCTCCAGCAATTCCAGCACCTGGCGCTGCACCGAGACGTCCAGGGCCGACACGGCCTCGTCCGCGATGAGCACATCGGGTTCCATGGCCAACGCCCGCGCAATGGCGATGCGCTGGCGCTGGCCGCCGGAGAATTCGTGCGGATAGCGGTCGAGCGCGCCGGCATCGAGATGGACGAGATCGAGGAGGCGCGTCGCGCGCGCCCAAGCCGCCTCTTTCGACAGACCGTAGTTCATCGGTCCCTCGATGATCGACTGCCCCACCGTCCGGCGTGGATTGAGCGAGCGGTAGGGATCTTGGAACACCATCTGGACGCGACGCCGATAGGGGCGAAGTTCCCGCGTCGGCAACAGGGCGATGTCGTCGCCACCGATGCGGATATGGCCGGCGGACGGATCGACGAAGCGGGCGACGCAGCGCGCCAGGGTCGATTTGCCCGAACCCGATTCCCCCACGATGCCGAGGGTTTCCCCCGGTTGCAGCGCGAGGCTGACGCTGTCCAGGGCCGTCACCGCGCGGCCGCCACCGAAGAGACCGCGTCCGCCATAGGTCTTGGTGAGGTCACGCACGGCGAGGATCGGCGCCGAAGGCTGCCGGCGTGGCCGGGGAGGCGGCGGCTCGGCCCGGGGAACCGCCGCGATGAGCATGCGGGTATAGGGGTCGCGCGGCCGGGTCAGCACATCCTCGGCGCTGCCCTCCTCCACGAGACGCCCCTTCTGCATGACCACCACCCGGTCGGCGATCTGGGAGACGACGCCGAAATCGTGGGTGATGAACAGGATGCCGGCATTGCGGCGGGCCTGGAGTTCCTTCAGCAGCTTAAGGATCTGCGCCTGGGTGGTGACGTCGAGCGCCGTGGTCGGCTCGTCGGCGATGATCAGGGCCGGGTCGTTGGCGAGCGCCATGGCGATCATCACCCTCTGGCGCTGGCCACCGGAGAGTTGGTGCGGGTAGGCCTTCGCGAGGCTCGGCGGATCGGGCAGGTGGACATCGCCGAGAAGGTCGAGGACGCGGCGACGCCGCGCCTCGCGGCCGCCCCGGCCGGAATGCGCTTCCAGCATCTCGGCGATCTGGTCGCCGACCTTCAGCACGGGGTTCAGGGCCGTCATCGGCTCCTGGAACACCATCGCCATGCGGCTGCCGCGCAGGGCGCGCAGGCGCGCGGGGCCGACCTTCAGCACATCCTCGCCCTGCAACAGGATCTGCCCGGCAGACGGCGACAGGTTCGGCGGCAGGAGCCCCATCACCGCGCTCGCCGTGATGGATTTGCCCGAGCCGGATTCGCCGACGACGCAGACGATCTCGTTCGGCCCCACGCTGAGCGACAGGCCCTCGATGGCGTTGGCCCGGTCGGCGCCCCGCGGCAGCGGAACGGTGAGGCCGGTGATGGACAGGACAGGTTCCGAACGCACCGAGGCTCCGATCATCGCAAGGCTCCGAAGCGGCGCGCGGTGCGCGGGTCGAGGGCGTCGCGCAGGCCGTCGCCGATGATGTTGACGGCGAGCACCGTGGCGGCGACGCAGAGGCCCGGGAACAGGATCACCCAGGGCGCGATCTGGAAGGATTGGCGCCCCTCGGCCATGATGTTGCCCCAGCTCGGGATCTCGGTGGGAATGCCGGCGCCGAGGAAACTGAGGATCGCCTCGGTCAGAATCGCCGAGGCGCAGACATAGGTGCCCTGGACGATCAGGGGCGCGATGGTGTTGGGCAGGACGTGGCGGATCAGCAGCATCGGCAGGCGGGTGCCGGCACCGATGGCGGCCTCGACATAGGGCTCCGAGCGCACCGACAGGACGACGCTGCGCACGAGGCGCGCCACCCGCGGGATCTCGGGAATGGCGATGGCGACGATCACCGTGCCGATGCCGGCTCCCGACAGGGTCACCATGGCGATGGCGAGAAGGATCGACGGGATCGCCATGATGCCGTCCATGATCCGCATCACCACCGCGTCGAGGCGGCGCAGGTAGCCCGCCACGAGCCCAATGAACAGACCGATGAGTACGGCGGCGGCGGCCACCGAGAAGCCGATGGTGAGCGACACCCGGGCGCCGTAGACGACACGGGTCCAGACGTCGCGCCCGAATGCGTCGGTGCCGAGCCAGGCCACGCTCGACGGCGGTTTCAGGCGCAGGCGGGGCCGCAGCAGGATCGGGTCGCCGGTCCAGAGCAAAGGTGCCGCCAGCGCCGCGAGCCCGACGACCAGCAGGACGACGAGCCCGAAAAGCACGCCCGGATGGCGCAGGGCCGGTGGCAGCGTCGCGAGCCGTGAGGCCAGGGAGGAAGGGATGGGGGAGGGCATCGTCCGATCCTCGCCGCTCAATAGCGTATCCTCGGATCGAACAGCAGGTAGGACAGGTCGATGGCGAGATTGACCACCACGTAGAGGGCGGAGAACAGCAGGATCACGCCCTGGATGACCGGATAGTCGCGGGCGAGCACCGAATCGACGGTGAGGCGGCCAAGGCCGGGCAGGTTGAAGACGCTCTCGGTGACGACGACGCCGCTGATGAGGAGCGCGATGCCCAACCCGATCACCGAGATCACCGGCACCGCCGCGTTGCGCAGGGCATGGCGCCACAGCACCTGCGTCTCGCCGATACCCTTGGCGCGGGCGGTGCGGATGTAGTCCTCGCCCAGAACCTCCAGCACGCTGGAGCGCGTGGTCCTGGCGATGAGGGCGATGTAGATCACCGAGAGCGTGAGCGTCGGCAGGATCAGCCGCGACAGGAACGGCCAGACGCCTTCGGTGATGCTGACATAGCCTTGCACCGGCAGAAGCCGCAGCTGCATGGCGAAGCCGAAGATGAGGAGATAGCCGAGGACGAAGACCGGCACCGAGAAGCCGAGCACCGAGACCGCCATCACCGCCCGGTCGACCCAGGTGCCGTGCCACCACGCCGCCAGCACCCCGAGGGGGACCGCCACGAGGACGGCGAAGACGATGGTGGTGGTGGCCAGCGCCAGCGTCGGCTCGATCCGCTCCAGAATGAGCTTTGCGACGGGCTGGTTCGAGATGATCGACGCGCCGAGATCGCCATGAAGCAGACGGCCGATCCAGGACAGGAACTGGGTCAGGATCGGCTGGTCCAGACCGAGCCGCGCCCGGATCGCAGCGATCTGGTCGGGGCTCGCGGCATCCCCCGCGAGGATGGCGGCGGGATCACCCGGCGCCAGCCGCAGCAGCAGGAACACGATGACCGCCACCACGCCCATGACGGGAAGCGTGGCGGCGAGGCGTCCGGCGAGAAAGCGACCCATTCAGATCTCCGGGTTCTCGGATCGAGGTGCGGTTCCCCCCTTCCGCGGGGGAGGGGAGGCCGTGCGAACGTCACTTCTTCTCGATGTTCCAGAACACCGGCGCGGGGGCTTCGAGGATGCCCTTGAGCTTGGGGCCGGCCGCCAGCGGGCTGATGAACTGGCCGGTCGGGTAGTACATCCCGACCGCGTAGGCCCGCTCCTGCACCATCTTGGCGATGGCGACCTGCTTGGCCGGATCGATCTCCAGGGCATAGGCGTCGCGCATCTTCTCGATCTCGGCATCCTCCGCCCAGCCGAAGAAGCCGCCGTTGCGGCCGCGCGCGTTGACGCCGACATTGCTCACCGGGTTCAGCATGTCGGCGTTGACCCAGGTCGTGTGGAAGATGTTCCAGCCGCCCTGGTCCACCGGATCCTGCTTGGCACGGCGTCCCACCAGGGTCTGCCAATCCATCGATTGCAGATCGACGTTCATGCCGATCTTGCGCAGCGCCTGGGCGGTCACCGGCCCCAGCGGCGCGGCGATGGCGAGGTCCGTCGGCTGCATCACGACGATGGGCTTCCCGTCATAGCCGCCCTCCTTCAGCAGTTGCTTGGCGCGGGCGAGATCGGTCTTGGGCGCACCGGCATCGGTGGCGTTGGGCGTGTTGCAGACGAACATCGCGAGACACGGCACCATGTAGTCCGGGTCGCCGATCTGGGCGTCGAGGTAATCCTGCTGGTTGACGGCCAGCAGCACGGCCTGGCGAATCTTCTCGTTGTCGAAGGGCGGGTTGACCCAGTTCATCCGGAGCATTCCAGAGACGCCGAGCGTATTGTAGTTGATGATCTGCACACCCGCCCCTGCCTTCAGGATAGGCAGGAAGTCATGTGGCGGCTGCTCGATGTAATCGATCTCGCCGTTGATGAGGGCGTTCACGGCAGTCTGATAGTCGGGGATGTTGAGCCACTCGACCCGGTCGACCTTCACCACCTTCGCGCCGGAGGTCCAGCTCGGCGCCTCGCTGCGCGGCACGTAATCGGGGTTCTTTTCGTAGACCACCTTCAAACCAGGCTGGAATTCGGCCTTGACGAAGCGAAACGGGCCGGAGCCGATCTCCTCCGGCACGTTCTTGTCCGCCGGTGTTTCGGCGATGCGCTTGGGCATGATGAACGGCACGTTCGAGGACGGCTTGCCCAGGGAGGTGAGAACGAGGCCGTAGGGCTGTTTCAGCTTGAGGGTGAAGGTCTTGTCGTCGACCGCGTCGAGGGAGGCGGTGTAGGCCATGAGCTTCTGGCCCATGCTGTCGCGTTTGCCCCAGCGTTGCAGCGAGGCGATGCAATCGGCCGACGTCACCGAGGTGCCGTCGTGGAACTTCAGCCCGTCGCGCAAGGTGAAGGTGTAGGTCAGCGAGTCGTCGCTGACGCTGTAATCCTTCACCATCTGCGGCTGGACCTTGAAGGTCGCATCGGTGGCGAACAACGTGTCGTAGATCATGTAACCGTGATTACGGGCGATGTAGGCGGTGGTGATGATCGGGTCGGTGATCCGCAGGCCCGAATGCATCACGGCGCGGATGGTGACGGGCTTGGCCTGCGCCATCGCCTCGCTCGTGATCGCTCCGGCCGCCATCGCAGCGAGGGCCAGTGCCGCCCGGAAACCCGTCCTGAACGCCTTGTCCATGGAATTCCTCCCCAACGCCGCGATGCGGCTCTCGTGACGAAGTGTATGCAGGATGCAGGCCGTTACCGTCCGTCGAGCCTCGCCATCAGGCCGGCCAGCAGCCTGGCGCGATGCGGCAGCGAGGCGGTGAGCACATGCTCGTCCAGGGTATGGTAGCCGGCGCCGCAGGGGCCGAGACCGTCGAGGGTCGGGATGCCGAGATTGCCGGTGAAATTGCCGTCGGAGCCGCCGCCGAAGCTCTCGTGCGGGAGGGCCGAGCCGAGGTCGCCAGCGATCATCCGGGCGGTATCGTAGAGCGCCATGGTGCCGGTATCGGGCTCCCAGACCGGGCGGGTGACACCGCGCGTCACCGTGAAGGCGACCCCGTCCGCCTCTCCGGACAGGGCGAGCATCCGCTCGACGCCGCGGTCGAGATCGCCCTGGCGCTTGGCCATGCTCAGCACCTCGGCCCGGCAGGTGGTGGCGACGCAGTTCACCCATTGCCCGCCCTGGACGATGCCGACGCTGAAGGTGCAATCGGCATCCGACATCGCCTCGATGGCGATGATCTGCTGCGCCATCGCCCGGATGGCCGAGCGGCCGTCCCCGAGGCGTGCTCCCGCATGGCTCGGGCGGCCGGTGGCGGTGAGATCGAAGCGCGCGATGGCGTAGCGCCCCGTGAGCACCCCGTCCCCCGGCTGGCCGGGCTCCGGCACCAGGACGTAGCGCTGCCGGGACGCTTCCGCCTCGATGAGATCACGGGTCGAGGGGCTTCCCACCTCCTCGTCGCTCGTGAGGAGGAAAGTGATCGGGAGCGGTGTCTCGACGGCGGCTTTGCGCAAAGCCTTCACGGCTTCGAGGGCGATGAAGTTCCCCCCCTTCATGTCGAGGATGCCGGGGCCGTAGCAGCGATCCCCTTCCACCCGCCAGGGGAGGGCGGACAGGGTGCCGACGGGATGGACCGTATCGAGATGGCCGAGCACGAGGATGCCCGGCTCGTCCCGGCTTGGATGCGGGAACCGGGCGCGGACGCAATCGCCGAAGCCCATGCGTCCGGGGATCGACTCCACCGCGGCGCCGGCCATGGCGAGGTCGCGGGCGGCAACGCCCATCATCCGGTTCACCGCCGCCCTGTCGTGGGTCGGGCTCTCGCACTCGATCCAGGGGCGAAGGCCGGCGAGAAGGTCGCCGAGATCGAAGGGAAGGTCGTTCAGAGCGAAATTCTCGAAAGCCATCGATCAATCCTGTGCGAACGGGTCGGCGATGCGGGGCCAGTAGGCCGGGTCGCGCTTGGTGTAGGGGATCGCTCCGTAATCCGGTGGAACCGCGCCGGGGGCGGCGACGTAGCGAATCTCGCTGGCGATGGGCGCGAAGGCCGCGTGGAAGTGCTGCATCGATTTCACCACGACGATGCGCTTGTCGTCGAGGGTGAGGCCGAGGCCGGTATAGGCATCCGGAGCGAAGGGCTGCTGGCGCTGAGAGGCCAGAACGATGTGGATGCCGTCCGCCTCGATCCAGGCGCAGGGACCGAGCTGTGCGCGCCCGCCGCTGAGGCCGCCCTGGCTATGGGCCTCGGAGAGCCCGCGCACGGTGATGCGCAGGTCGAGGGGATCGCCGGAGGTGACACCGCACTTGCCGGCGATGCGCAGATCGAACGTGGCGCCGATCCCGGCCTCGTGGCAGATGCCCACCGCGCCCGGATCCCAGTACAGGCCGGTGACGGCGTCGCGGATGCCCCGCTCGACCATCCGGGCGAGGAGGGCGGTATTGTCGGAGGGAGCGCCCGCCCCGGCATTGTCCGCGATGTCGGCGAGCACCATCGGGCGCGGATCGGTGGAGGCCAGCGCCGCGTCGAGCGCGGCATCGACCGTATCGACCCGTGTCGCGGCCTCCCCGCGCATCGCCCAGACCTCGGCGGCGAGACTTCGGGCAAGGGACGCGGCCTTGGCCGTATCGTCGTCGGCCACCACGAGCATCCGGGCGCCGACCTCGGCGACGTCCCCCCATGGAAAACCGTGTCCGAACGAGACGGACAGGATGCCGTCCCTGCCCTCCAGCGCCTCCATCCGCCGCACGAACCCGGCGACCGGCTCCGCCGTGGTGCGCCACATATTGACCATGCGGCAATCCTGGATCGCCATGACCGGACGGATCGCCCCCGTGGCCGTGCCGATCACGAGCGGATAGAGGTCGCGCGCCCGCGCCACGATGTCGGTATGCGGGTATTCCTTGTAGATCACGACGACGTCGGCCGCCCGGCGGATCGTCTCGGTCAGATGGCAATGCAGGTCGAGCTCGACCCCGACCGCCACTTTCGGCCCGACCAGGGCGCGGACCCGCGCCAGGGTATCGCCCTCGCAATCGTCGTAGCCTTGCGCGACCATGGCGCCGTGCATGAACAGCAGCACCGCATCCACCGGCAGGGCCGCTTCGAGATCGGACAGCAGCGTCTCGCGCAAGTCTTCGTAGACCGCGCGCAGGGTGATGCCGCCGGGCTGGGCGAAGGTGGACAGGCTTTCGACCACCCTGTGCCCGTCGTTCTCGGCCATCTCGCGCCAGGCCTTGAGGCCGATATTGCTCAGGCTCGGCGGGCCGAGGCTCCCGTCGCGGCGGGCGTAATCGGCGAGGAAAGCGGCCCTGCCCGTGGGAATGGGAGCGAAGGTGTTCGTCTCGGTGGCGAGGCCGGCGATGAAGATCTTCACGTGTGCGGCACCTCCTGGCTGGGTCGAATGGGCTGGCTGGGTCGAAGGGTGATGACGGTCTCGGTGGCCGCGTCCACGGCCTCGCGCGAATAGAGCAGGGGCACGGTCTCGCCCGCCGCCCAGGGCACGGCATGGTCGGCGTAATGGGGGCTGTCGGCATGGCCCGACTGGCCCGGTGCGTTCACGAACAGGCTGGCGTCCCAATCACCCACATCGACGACCATGCGGAACGACGCGCCCGTGGTGAGGGCACCGTCATGGGGGCGGTAATCCGCATGCATCACGGAAGCCGCCGAGCCGCCGACAGGCAGCGGACCGACATTCCTGCCGGCCGCGCCGCCGATGCCGGAGAAAGGATGCCGGAAGAAGCCATGATGGAACCGGCCCCATTCCCATCCGGCGGGATCGGTGCCGAACCGCGCCTCGCAATCGCGCCAGGCCGAGGCGAGGGCGCGGGTGACGAGGGCCGTGCGCGCCGCTTCATCGAGGTTCGGGTGGCCATGATCGAGGGCGTCGAGCAGGGTCTCCGTGTCGCCGGGCCGGAACAGGTCGGCATCGGCCGGCTCGGGCGCCAGGGCGGTGACGAGGGCCGGGCGCAGGTGCCGGACCCACAGGGTCTCGATGAGGCAGGCGGCGGCGCTCCCCGCATGCAGGTGTCCGTCGAAGCCGAGGAGCAGGTGGGCGGCGGCGCGGGACGCAGCATGGTCGGCCGGGGGCAGGGCGGCGACGAACCGGCCAAGGCGGAGGGCGGGTTCCGAGAAGACGTCGGCCTGCAGGCGGGTCGAGGCGTCGAGCGTATGCCCGGCATCGTCCTCGAGGACGGAGCGGATGCGCCGGGCCCGCCAGGGCTCGAGCCACTCGAAGCCTAGCTTGCGCGTCTCGGCCGGATAATCGGCCGGCAGGTTCATCTCGTTCGCGCTGAAGACGAAGCCGCATTCCGGGTCCACGTGGTGCGGCAGCACGAAGGGATCGTGGAAACCGGCCCATTCGTAGCGACCGTCGCCGGGCACCGGGAGCAACCCGTCCCAGTTCGAGCGCACCGGCGCCTTGCCGGCCATGAACCATGCGATGGTGCCGCCGGTATCGGCATAGACCTGATTGGTGGAGGGTGCCGACCAATCGCGCAGCGCCTCTCGGAACTCCGTCACCGTGCTGGCGCCGAGATAGGCGAGACTGCCGAGATAGGCGGCTGTCCCGGGCTCCGACCAGACCGTCCGCACGGCGAAGGCCTGGCGCCCGGCCGCATCCTCGCAGATCACCGGCCCGTGACGGGTGAAGGCGAGGGTGACCTCCTCGTCGGGGCCGTCGCGCACGGGGATGCGTTCGACGATCCGCGCCATCGCCTCCCAGCCCGTGCCATAGCGATAGAGGCCGGGATCGTCCGGATGCGTCTCGTAGACGAACAAATCTTCCTGATCGATCGGCGCGATGGTGAGGCTGAAGGCGGCTGTGCCGTTATGGCCGATGGAGATGCCCGGCAGCGCCGGTTCTCCGGCTCCGATCACGTCGAGCCCCGGCGCGGTGAGGTGAACGACGTAGCGCAATGAGGGAAGCTGGTAGGCGCGATGCGGGTCGCTCGCCAGGATCGGGCGGCCGGTGGCGGTGCGCGCACCCGAGACCGCCCAGTTGTTCGAGCCTTCGCCGGCCTCCGCCGGCGCCACGACCGGTTGGCGACCCGCGCGGTGGACGGTGCCGAAGGCATCGACCTCGCTCCATGCCCAGCCCTCGGTGCGATGGGCGGCGAGGCGGTCCGGATCGAAGCTCACCGGCGCGGTGGCGAGACGGAAGACCGTGAGGAGGTCTTCGGGCAGACGCTCGGGCGCCAAACCTTCCGGGATCACGGGGGCGTGGGCTGGGCTCAGCGCCTTGCGTAAGGCGTCCGGCGCAAGGCCGCAGCGTGCGAGG
This sequence comes from Methylobacterium sp. W2, assembly GCF_020662345.1. Lineage (GTDB taxonomy): Bacteria > Pseudomonadota > Alphaproteobacteria > Rhizobiales > Beijerinckiaceae > Methylobacterium. The sequence goes on from NZ_VMOA01000035.1 coordinate 23,908, forward strand.
ACACGGGCGCGGGCGACCTCCGAGGCGACGTTGCGGACGAGGGCATGGCTGCGGATCCGCACCACGTCCTCCGCATCCCACACAGCGGGCCGCGTCCCCAGAGACGCGAATTCCGGCGGCAGCAGATCGTCCCGCTCACGGGTCAGGGCAATGAACGCGTTGAGCCCGCGGACGAAGGCGGAGACAATGGTTATGGTGCGGGGATGGCCATAAGCCGCCCATTCGGCCTCCATATCCCCACGATACAGAAACAGCCGCGCGGCCCGATCCTGGGCGAGGTAGCCCGGACCGAAATCTGCGGCGAGCAAACCCAATCCTCGCTTGCGCCACAAATCGAGCTGCCAGAGACGGTCGCGCCCCGCATTGAATCCCTGCACGAGGAATGCGTCGTCCTGCGATTCCGCCCGGATATGGGCGACGCCCCATTGGTCGAGGCGGATCTCGGCGGGCGCAGCCAACCCATCAATGACGAAAGCCGCGTTTTCCCGGCCTATGGCCGCCGCCATCAATGCGGATTCCATCGGAACGGCTTCAGGCAGTCTTCTCGGTCTCCGGCACGTATCATGTATGCAATTCCATCCTGTCTTCGGCGTTCTGGCAAGCCGTACGCCAACCCGGGAGTGATGGGATGAGCGGGATTTCTCCGATGCCGAGCCTGCCGCAGGGCGGGATCGTCGGCCTCGACGCGACGCGGATGATGGCGGCGATCCACGACCGGCACATCTCCTGCCGGGAGGTGATGGAGGCTCATCTCGATCGCATCGCGCTGGTGAACGGGCGAGTGAACGCCATCGTGTCCCTGCGTGACCGGGACGACCTTCTCGCCGAAGCCGACGCGGCCGATGCCGACCTTCGACGCGGGCTGTGGCGCGGGCCGATGCATGGATTGCCCCACGCGGTGAAGGACCTGGCGCCGACGCGCGGGCTTCGCACCACGTTCGGCTCGCCGATCTTCGCGGAACATGTTCCAACGGAGGATGCTCTGTTCGTCGAGCGCCTGCGCGCGGCGGGGGCAATCCTCATCGGCAAGACGAACGTCTCCGAGTTCGGCCTCGGCTCGCATAGCTACAACCCCGTCTGGGGGACCACGCTCAACGCCTATGATCCCGCTTTGAGTGCCGGCGGAAGTTCGGGCGGCGCCGCCGTCGCGACGGCCCTGCGCATGGTGCCCATGGCCGATGGCAGCGACTTTGCCGGCTCCCTGCGCAACCCCGCCGGCTGGAACGGCATCTTCGGGTTCCGACCCTCCCAGGGCAGGGTCCCATCGCTGCCGGGCCCGGAGGGCTATCTCCAGCAGCTCGCCACGGACGGTCCCATGGCGCGAACCGTCGCCGATCTGGCCCTCCTCCTATCGGTCATGAGCGGCCCCGATGCCCGTGCACCCCTTTCCCTGGCGGAGCCGGGCCTCACTGCCGAGTTGCCGCCGGGCGGAGCGGATCCCGCCCGCATCGGCTGGCTCGGCGATTTCGTCAGTGCTCTTCCCCTGGAAGACGGTATCCTGCCCCTATCCCAGGCGGGCCTCTCCGCCCTCGAAGCCTCGGGATGCCGCATCGAGGAGACCCGTCTCGGGATCAGCCGGGACGAGATCTGGGCATGCTGGCTGGTCTGGCGCCATGTCCTGGTCGGCAGCCGCTACCGGCCGCTCTATGACGATCCGATCAAACGCGAGCAGATGAAGCCGGAACTGATCTGGGAGATCGAGGGCAGCCTCGGCCTTTCGGCCGATGATCTCTATCGAGCTTCGGTGACGCGGACGCGCCTCTACCAGCGCTTCCTCGCCCTCTTCGCCGATTTCGATGCGCTGGCCCTGCCGAGCGCTCAGGTCTTTCCCTTTGCTCAGGCCGAGCCCTGGCCCGCGACCATCGCCGGCACGTCCATGGATACGTATCATCGCTGGATGGAAGTGGTGGTCCCGGCGACCTTGTCCGGATGCCCCACGATCTGCATCCCGTTAGGTCCTTGGGCACCGGACGGACGATCATCGGGGCTGCAGCTCATCGGAAGGCCGGGACAAGACAGGGCGCTGCTCCGCATAGCCGCTGCGTTCGAGGACGTGAGCCGGCCATCAGAGCGCCTTCCCCCATGAAGGGATACACTTACCCGGCAGACTCGACCTACGACCATCAACGCCCCGGTACGACGCCCCTGTTTGCCGTCCCCGACGTCATGGTCGGCATGGGGATCGGCGTTAAAAGCATGGCCCTATGAGAAGCGCGGTCAAGTCTGTGACGCATCAACGAGATTTGAGATTTTGGCGGGATCGCCATCGGCGCCGGTCGCAACCCCACTTCGCGGGGAAATCGGCTCGATGAGCCATGATCCGGGAAGACTTAGGGTAGGGTCATGCTTCGACGACGATCCACACCCTGAAAGATAGCGCGAACAGAATCAGGAGTGATATCCAGACTTAATGGGCCGGCCTCATCGAAGCCTGCCCGCGCGGCCGGGCGGCGGCGGGCGTCCGCCGAAGCGCAGGGAGACCGATCTAAGTGTCTCTCACAAAACTCCCGCTGCGCCGTCGTGCTTCGAGGAGAACCGACCGGGGCCGGGAGTTTTGTGAGGCACTCTAAGGTTGGGGCTGTGCGAGACATCGTATGCACGACCGGATATGGCGAGCCGTCCCAACGGCCGATGCACCATCGCGACAACTTCAGTCGCGAAGAAGTAGCACGCTTAACTTCTGCTTCGGGGCATCGAGTCGTGGAGCCCGAACGGTTGGGTTCGGTCGACGGTGGAGCGTCCGCTTCTGAGCGTGCGGCGAACTTCCGCTTCTGGCAAAAAGGGGACACTACCGAACGGCTTAGTTGGGTGGCAACCGGACCTTAGCCCTCCGGCCCGAAGCGGACGATCCGCCTCCACCCCTGCCCCCTTTGAACAGCCCGATCAGGATTCCGCGCATTCGATGACGACACTCCTCACTGTCCTGAAAAGTGGCGGTCGCTACGACGCGGCCTGGGTCGAGCGCTTGGCACGAGGCGTTCGCCGCCACGCTCCGTCTTTCGACCGCATCCTCTGCCTCACCGACCTTCCCATCGTGGTGGCCGGTGTAGAGCGGGTGCCGCTGCGGCACGACTGGCCAGCCTGGTGGGCGAAGATGGAAGCGTTCCGCCCAGGCCTTACACAAGGGCCGACGCTGCTCTGCGACCTTGATACCGTCTTCACCGGTCCGGCAGACGCTCTGGCCGAGCCGGGCCTCGCCGCGATGGAGGATTACTTCCACAAGGGACGGCTCTCCAGTGCCCTGCTACGCTGGGACGGCGGCGAGCTGGATTTTCTCTACACGACCTTCGCGGCCGAGCCCGCGTGGTGGATGACGCCGGGCGCCTGCGGTTCCGTCCCGAACGCTGTGCATGGCGATCAGGTCGTCATCGACCACCTCGTACGTCGGGAGGGCCTGCACCTGGACTTCCTTCAGCGCCTTTACCCGAATCTTCTTGATTTCTACGATCCGCGCCGGTCCGATCACGGCCCTGTCGTCATTTTCATTGGGGATGCGAAGCCGGACACTGCAACAGGTCCGTTCCGGGCAGCGTGGGCGGACACATAATTGAATGCGGAAACGGTCCTACCCTCATCCCCGTCTCCCGTTGTGCCGCGTCTGCTGTCAATAAACCTCCGTCTTAGTGTCTCTCACAAAACTCCCGCTGCGCCGTCGTGCTCCGAGGAGAACCGACCGTGGCCGAGAGTTTTGTGAGGCACTCTTAATGCGGAGTGGCAAAAATCCACCGAAGCCCCTCGTCTGTCACTGCATCACCAAGACCCTGGGAGCGGATGTTCCCAGGGTCCGCAATGGATCGTCATCCGCCCGTCGGCGCACGAAGGGGCTCTGAAAAATGCGCCCCGCGAACGTGAAGGCGTTCCTCGGCTTCCCCGCCGAGATCTTCCGGACCCCGGCACCGTGGGATGCGACGGTCGCGGCCCACGCCTGCCGCAGGCCCCAGCCTTCTGAGGCTGAGGACGTCTGACCCGGACGGGAGAGGCGTCCTCGCGTCAGCATGGATCAGTTCGGGATGAGTTCGCGCGCCGGGCCACCGGTCTCCTGACCACGCGCCTGGGCGTAATCGGGGAGGGCCGGGTTCTTGGCGTTGCCGCTGTCGGTGTCCATACGTCCGAGCCAGTACGGGGAGCCGGCGGGCGCCGAGAGAGGCTCGATGAGGACCGAGTGGGTTTCGGTGTGCTGGACGGTGCGGGCTTCCGAGGCACCCGTCAGAACGGCGAGCGTACAAGCAGACGCGAGGAGCAGACCCGAGAGGTTCTTGAGGGGCTTCATATCATGTCTCCAGTTGTCCTGCCACGAACGACAATGTCTGGCAGCGATAACCGGACAGACGCCAGCTTCCCTTGGTTATTCCCGACCTCTCGCAAAATCTTTTTCTTGCCGTTTCGCGGTACTCCCTTGTGATGGACCCTCTCGAAGGCGCGCCCAAAAAGATCTTGGTGTGCTGGAATAATCCGGAATTGGCAGCGTCCATGCCTACGTTGCCAGCCCCGGAGCACCTCCGGTCCGGCCGGCGCGACGGCACAGGAGTCCCGCCCATGCCAGGAGACCGGACATGACGGACATGATGCGCCTCATCGAGCCGCTGATCCCGGCGCTACGCCGCTATGCGCGGGCCCTCCTGCGCAATCCCGCCGATGCCGACGATCTCGTGCAGGACTGTCTGGAAAAGGCGGTCGGTCGCTGGCACCAACGCCAGGCCGACGGCGATACCCGGACCTGGCTGTTCGCCATCGTCCACAACCTCGCCGTGACGCAGATGCGCCAGCGCGCCCGCCGCGGGGCCCACATGGCGATCGAGGACACGGCGGAAGCCAACCTCGCCGTGGCGCCGACGCAGGAGAGCGGCCTGCGCCACCGGGACCTGATGACCGCCCTGGAGGCGTTGCCGGAGGAGCAGCGCAGTGTCCTCCTGCTGGTGACCGTGGAGGGCCTGTCCTACGCCGAGACCGCGCAGGTTCTCGCCATCCCGACCGGAACGGTGATGTCCCGCCTGTCCCGGGCGCGGGACCGGATGATCCAGTTGATGGACGGCGCCGAGGCGGCCGTTCCCGCCAAGCGCCCGCTCCTGCGGAGGGTAAAATGACCACGCGTCCAATCGGCGAAGACGATCTCCAGGGCCTCGTGGACGAGCGCCTCGATGCCGCGCGGCGCAGCGAGGTCGAGACTTATCTCGGCGACCACCCGGATGCCCGGGCGCGGGTCGCGCGCATGGTCGCCCTACGCGAGGACATGCGCGCCGCCTTCGCGCCCATCGCGGCCGAGCCGGTGCCGGCCCAGCTCAACCTGTCGCGCATCGTCGAGGCGCGCCGTCGCCCGGCTCGTCCCGCCTGGCAGGCGATGGCGGCCGGGCTGCTGCTCCTCGTGGGCGGCGCCGGAGGGTGGGGCCTGCGCGAGGTGGTCTCGCCCGCACCGACCGGCATCGAGGCCCTGGCCCAGGAGGCGAGCACGAACTATGCGGTCTATGCCCCCGATCATACCCGCCCCGTCGAGCTCGTTGCCGCAAACCGCGATGAGCTTGCCGGCTGGTTCTCCAACAGGCTGAAGCGGCCCGTGGGCGTGCCGGACCTGAGCGGTTCCGGCTACCGCCTCATGGGCGGGCGCCTCGTCGCCACGCCGCAGGGGCCCGCCGGCATGCTGATGTACGACGACGGCCACGCCACCCGCTTCGTCATGCTGATGCGGCCGATGGCCCAGCCCGGTGACGCGCCGATGCGTGCCCATACCTCGGAGGCTTCGAACGGCTACGCCTGGGCCCAGGACGGGCTGGGCTACAGCCTCGTGGGTGCCGTCGACCCGACTGTCCTGCATCCGCTGGCCAACGAGATCCGTCGCGCCACCGCGAAAGCCATCTGAAGGTCCGCCATGTCCCTCCTGAACGATCTCACAGGCGCCGGTCCCGGCTTGGGCCCGCGCGCCGTCCTCCTCCGGCTTGGCGCCATCGGAGCTCTCGTCGCCGGCACCGCGGGGACCTTTGCGTATGCCGGAGGCTGGCTCTCGCCGGGGGACCTCACCCAGGCGCGCATCGTCGACCGCTTCGAGCAGGTCAACGGCCCCCATCCGGGGTTCCGGCGCAATCACGCCAAGGGGCTCTGCCTCGCCGGGCGCTTCGAGAGCAGCGGCGGGGGCGTGCGCCTGTCGGAGGCCGCGCTGTTCGCCGCAGGACAGGTCACCCCCGTCACCGGGCGCATCGCGCTCGCAGGCGGACAGCCCTACGCGGCGGATGCGGCGGCGACGGTGCGCAGCCTCGCGCTTCGCTTTCATCTTCCCGACGGTGAGGAATGGCGCACCGGCAACAACGACATCCCGGTCTTCCCGGTGCGGACACCGGAGGCGTTCTACGCGCAGCTCCTCGCCGCCAAGCCCGATCCGGCCACCGCCAAGCCCGATCCCGAGGCGCTGAAAGCGTTCTTCGCCGCGCACCCCGAAAGCGCGAAGGCGGCGGCCCTGATCAAGGCGCGGACGATCACGTCCGGATTCGCCGATGACACCTTCCGGAGCCTGAACGCCTTCCGCTTCGTCGCCGCGGACGGGACCGAAACGCTCGTGCGCTGGGCCTTCGTGCCGGAGCAGGCGGCCACAGCAGAGAGCCCCGCTCAGGCAGCGCGCACAGACAAGAATTTCCTGTTCGAGGATTTCGCGGCCGCAATCCGCCGGGGTCCCGTGCGCTGGCACCTCGTTGTCACCCTCGGCTCGCCCGGCGACGCCAGCGCGGACGCGACCCTTCCCTGGCCGTCCGAACGCGCGAGCGTCGACGTCGGCAGAGTGGTCGTCACCGCGACGGAGGCGGAAGCGAACGGCAATTGTCGCGACGTGAACTTCGACCCCCTCGTCCTGCCCGACGGCATCGTGGGATCGGACGATCCGCTGCTCAGCGCCCGCTCGGCGGCCTATTCGCAATCCTTCACGCGCCGCGTTGGCGAACCGAAGGCGCCGAGCGCCGTCCACGACACCCCTGTCTCAGGAGCCGGATTGTGAGCGACCCAGCGCACTTCAACCTGCCGGCCCGAGCGTTGCACTGGACCATGGCGGCGATGGTCCTGGCCATGCTGTTCATCGGCGTGGCGATGGTGACTTCGGTGGCCCACTATCACGCCCTCGTCGCGCTGCACCGGCCCCTCGGCATCGGCATCCTGGTCCTCGCGGTGCTGCGCCTGATCAACCGCTGGCGCAGTCCACCGCCTGACTTGCCGCCGGACCTTCCAGGCTGGCAGCGCAAGGCGGCCCATGCTTCGCACATCCTGCTCTACGGACTTATGCTCACGCTGCCGCTGGTCGGCTGGGCGATGCTGTCGGCGGCCGGCTATCCCATCGGCCTCGCCGGCTCCGTGGTGCTGCCGCCGATCCTGCCGCGCGATCCCGGCCTCTACGCGTGGCTGCGTCCGCTTCACACGGTCCTGGCCTACACCCTGTTCGGCATCATCCTCGCCCATCTCGGTGCCGCCCTGATGCACGGGCTCATCCGCCGGGATGGCGTCCTGGGCAGCATGGCCCTGCGTCTAACGGCATCCCAGTCGCGATGATGCAGATCAAGGGAAGGCAAGGCCGGATGGACAGTAGCGACAAAGGCCGCGTGCTGATCGCCGGGGGCGGCATCGCAGGGCTTGCCATGCGACGGGCGCTCCAGCGGCGCGGCATCCCCTCACTGACCCTGGAGCGGCGTTCAGAAGCGGCGGATGGAGGCCTCGCCATCAACCTGCCGGGGAACGCGGTCCAGGCCCTCGGGCAACTCGGCTTGGGCGACGCCCTGCGCCGGGTCGGCTCGCCCGTTCACCGGCGCGAGTACCGCACCGAGAGCGGGCGCCTCCTCTTCGCCGTCGACGAAGCAGCGTTCTGGGGCGAAGAGGCACAGCCGCGTTGTCTTCGACGCGCCGATCTCCTGCGCCTGCTGACGCTGGACCTCCCCTCACGCGACATCCGGCCGGAAAGCGAGGTCGCCGCCCTCCGGCAGGGACCGCAGGGCGTTACCGTGGAATGCACGGATGGAGCGGTCGAGACCGGAAGGCTGCTCGTTGGTGCGGATGGGGTGCACTCGCGGGTCCGACGTGGCGTGTTCGGCGAACGCGCGCTCGGCGCGGCGATGCTGGCTTCGGCGAGTTGGCGCTTCATGGCGCCGAACCCCGGTATCGACGCCTGGACGCTCTGGGCGGGATCGGGAGGATTGTTCCTGCTCATCCCCGTCGACCGTGGCGAGGTCTACGGCTGGGTCTCACTCGGCAAGGCCGCGGAACAGGGACGGGATCTGGCCGCCTCCCGCAGCGTGTTCGCCTCGTTCCCACGTCTCGTCCGCGAGACCCTCGATTCGGTTCTGGCTCAGCCGGGCGCCCTCCATCACTCGCCGCTCGAAGAGGTCCGGATCCCGAATTGGACCCAGGACCGCGTAGTCCTGGTGGGAGATGCCGCGCATGCGACGGCACCGGTCTGGGCCCAGGGCGCCGCCCTTGCCCTTGAGGATGCGGTGGTGCTGGGCGCGCTGCTCGCCGAGCGAGCCGATTGGCGCACGGTCGGCGCGGACTACGAAGCGTTGCGGCGGCCGCGCGTGGCCCATGTCCAGGCCATGACCGATCGCCTGTCGCGCACCGCACAGATGCCGGGCTGGGCGAGGAACCTCCTGCTTCCGTTCATCGGTCCACGCAGCTACCGCGACACCTACGCTCCCCTGCGCGTACCGGTCTCAGCCTGAGCATTGAAATATACCCACCTGGACCTGACGACCCAACGGCTGGACTGGGATTGCCACGGTTTGGTGGACACTGAGAACGCTTTCGCGTGAGGTGTTTGTCCAAATGCCGAAGAGCCGCCCGCCATACCCAAGCGCGTTCCGCCGACAGATGGTCGAGTTGGGCCGCGCCGGCGGTGATCCCAACGATCTGGCTCGCGGGTTCGAGCCCTCCGCCAAGTCTCTGATCGGCAAGCCTTCTTGCGTTTGTAATTACTTAGCGAGGCACTGGCGGAAGGGATGCCCGCTTTAGTAAAAGGAATCGTTCGATTCCTGGTCGAAGTACGCCTTCGGCAACAACGAGGCGGTCGGCTCGCTGAAGGCCTTCTCGGAGAGCTTCGAGAAGCTCCTCAACGTGCCGACTGGGCTAGGGACGAGGACTAAAGGTCTTGCAGGTGTCGAGGTCCGCCAAAAACACACCGCTGGAGGCTCAGGAGGCGATGATGCGGATTGATACGCATCATCGTGGTCGTTGCCCTGGTCTAAAAGCCACGCACCCTGTTAAATCGACAATATCTTTTTATGTCGGTTTTAGACCAATCAGCTTCCGGCCCATATTGTATAGGCGCTTGTCGTCCTCATGGGCGCATCGCGAGAAATTCGACAGCTTATGGTCGTCTCTTTGACCCATCCGATATGCGTCAATAGCGGATGAAATGTACTTTGGGTCGCCCTTAGCGAAAGCCTCTTTGAGTTCGTCGCGACCCTTCACATCTTCGCCTTGGTTCAGGCTCCAATCCAAGTCGTCTTTAACTGATTTCCAGTTTGCCGACATTATTTCCTCCCTGGTCCCATGCGGGACAAGAAGGAGGATACGCGCCTTTTGATCTTCGTCGAGCAAATCCGCATCGGCGGCCGGGCACGGAGCTCCGAGGGGATCGAGCTTAGGCCATCCCCATCTTATCGCTGCTGATGGTCGCCGATCCGCAGCGATACCGACGCTGCGGATTCGGTGGCGGGAAAGCCTCCTCAGGAGAACGAACCGAAGCTTTCAAAGACCGACGGAGAAACAGCTCTGGCATATGGGGGCCGGGGTGCGGGCGCAGCATTATCTGCCACACTCTCAGTAGCCGGCTCGCCAAGGCCAATATTGTTCAGAGAGTCGGCACCGCTATCCATCACCTGCCCGGTCGAAGGCAAGGAAAGACGATCACGTTCAATGTGATTGTACATTTGTCAGGCCCATCTGGACGCGGTGAATTGGGAAAGGTGAGCTTAGAATGCGCTGCGAGCGGGCGTGTTCCGACTGGTATGCCTATGGTCTGGTGTCGCACCGGCACACGCTCAAGCTCCGAGCTACTGCCCGCTCAGGGATGGCCCGCCGGACGTCCCACCGGTGCCGGGCGGGCTGCTGGTGAGCGTGCCGCCGATGTTCACATCAGGCGTGCTGCCGGGGACGGACGATGGGCTCGGATTGCCCGGAATGGCATCGGCAGGACGGCTGCTCGGGCCACTCGCCCTCGGGACCGGACCCGGCTCCATGGACGGCGTCATGACGCCGGTGTTGGCGGCGCCACCAGTGGGAGCCAATTGCTCGGCGAGAGCCGGTACGGTCAGCATCATCGCCAGCGTGGCCGTGAGAGCAAGCTTCATGAGTGTCATGGGTCCGTCTGTCCTGCTGAGGTCAGTCTGCAACTGATGGGAGACCTGGAAGTTCAGGGCGTTGGGGTGGGGTGGGCCATCTCAGGCCTGGCAATGATGCGGATCTTCCCTCCTGCACGCACACGCGCGGGCGCGTATGAAGGCTTCACGGCCAACCCGCATCAATCCGCATCATCCTTGGAGGGGGGGCCAGTAGCACCTCGGACGAGCCGTCATTTCGATGGCTGACCGATGCTTAACCAGGCGCAATCAATGGCCGGCGGCATTCGGATCGACTGAAAGCGGACGAAAGGGTTGAAGCCTCAGCCCCCCAGAGGGGCGGGTGGTTCTAAACGGGCTGGGAAGGCTACGCGACGCCTCCACCCGAGAGCAGCAAAAATCCGGGACGGCTTGAGAAGTGCTTTTGAACGCCTGCTGATTCCGAATAGGGGGCAGGGCGGAGACATCATCCGCTCTGAATAGTGAATGAAGGTCGCGGTATCAGCAGTTTAGCATATCGCCATTGCAACCTACCCACGGCGGCACCCACGGTAGCCGACCAAATCATCGCCCGATGCGGCGTCACCGATCAGGCCCCAGCGACCCCCAGTCTACCTGGATGGAAGACGACAGGATGGTGGCGTATCGATCACGCATGACGGCGGCGCCTCGCGGTAGATCCTGACCAGCGGCGGCTCCTCACCATTCTCTATCGCGTACAGACGTTCCTCCTCGACGTAGGCCCAGCTTTTCTCGTCCGAGTGCTCTGCTTCCAGGAACACCCCTGATCGGCAGCCCCAGCCGTGAGCCCGCGCTATCTGCGCCTGCTCGTAGCTCACGGAGTAATACCCGAACTCATGAGCCTCCCGATCGCGGCACAGGATCTTGCCGTCGTCGGTGACGATGTCGCCTGGCTTGGCGCCGGCCGGAATGTCGATGGTCATTGGATCGCTCCAGGAGCGGGATGAGGGACCGTTTCGATCGCGGCCTTGATCAGATCACGGAGAAGGTCCGGTGCCAACTCCGGGTCGTCCTGTGGGATCTCCGCCTCTCTGGAGGCTGAGGTGAGGCGCGTCACGATCTCAGCGACGCGGGCTTCGATGTCTCCCGAAAAGGAAGGATCGCTCCGGACATTCTCGCTGATCCAATCGCGAACGAAACTCGATGGATTCTCGGCCATGGCGTCCTCTGCATCCGACCCGTGATCAGATCGGGGCGGCGGGGATGCGAACTCGACTCTCGTCAAGGGGACGCGAAACCCCGCTTTCATCCGCATTCGCTAATTTCGCCGCGGTTGTAGCGGCTTCGCGTTCCAGCCTCGCAGCTTCGAGATCCAGTCGGATGTCTTCGAGTTCTGCAGGTCCAATCATCGCAGCGCACTCCCAAGACGATTGCAACGCAGCACGATAAAGAGACGTTGGCAGCCAGTCGTTCCCCCACCTGTGGCGTCGGTACGAAATCGGACGGCGCTCTCCCGGTTCGAGCGGACGCAATTTTTTTGGGATGTGCCGGGCCGGCTGAAGGGGGCCGTGCCGATTTGGGCGGCGAAGCGGTAAGCGACTGGGAAGCTGCCCTACCTCCTCGCAGTCGCAACAGAGCCCCGATCATGAGCCGCGAGCGCGAAGAGGGCTACTTTATCGCCCTGGCGAACGTGCGAGGCCACCTACGGCGCCGGGTTAATGAGCCCGGCATCACGAACGACGGTCGGCTCGAACTCCTCGACCTACTATCGAGGTTAGACGACATACTGAACGGCAACCAGCCGCATGAGGAGCCCGACGACGCCGCGCCGGAGCCGCTGAGCGGCAGCTTCTAGCAAAGCCACCCGCACCTCATGCGGATCGAACTCAGGCCGTCAGTCGCTTTTCGTCCTGAGCAGCGAATTCCTCGGTAATCGTCATTGAGATCTTCGACAGCCACGCTTCTGCGGTGCGAGCCCGCTCTTCCGCTTCCTTGATGCGGGCATCCGCGGCTTTCAGCAGCGCATCGGACCGGGTTTGAATGTCCTGGGCATGGCTCTCGGCCTCCCTGACGCGATTATGCGCGGCCGTCATATCCTCACGAACCCGGTCCAAAAGTTCACGAACGCGGATTTCCTGCTCCTGAGCTTCTGTCTCAGCCTCCCTCACGCGATGCGCCGCGTTCCTGACCCTATCAATCAGGTCCGACCAATCCTGCGGAGTCGCGTGATGATTGGAGGGAAAGTCGGCGGTCTGCCGGTCGCTCGGACCGATGACACGCAGGATGCCAGCCAGTGAAGGCGTGGGCGTTTGCTTCGCGTCGGGTGCCTGCCGCTCGGCTTCAAAATCCTTGGTGAGATCACGCATGATCTTTTCGATCTGATCCACCGTATGTTTCCTTACAATCAACCTAAGCACATCTTCTCGGCTTCTCGCGGGCCGAACCAGGAGCACTCCCGAATTTTCCGTAGCCGTCAAGCGAGATAAAGTTGACTAATTATACTCGGGAAGAACCGCCCGGTCGGTGTTGCTCATATATCTCTCGGTATCGGAGGTACCACTTCCCCGGCCTGCTGCTTGCCCTGCTCGCGTGTGGCTGCTCAACCCTCGTAGCGTCTTGGACTGCCCGCCCCACCTAGCCGGCGCAGCGGTGCGCAGCTTGCGCGCGCCACCTGTCACGGTCGCGCTCCACCACGGCAAGCCGGCCCTGTAGCCGCTCCACCTCAGCGTGGAGTTCGCCTGCATCCACGGCCAGTTCGACACACTGGTCCTGGACCTCCGCGAGTTGGGCACGCAATTCGACATTCTCGGTCGCTAGGGCGAGCAGGAGCAGGGTATCGGAAACGGTGGGCCTCCTCGGGGCGGGCATCGGATGCCGAAGCGGCCCTTTGAGCCTACGAAAAGCGAACGAGCAACTGACGATATCGTCGCGATCGGGTGCGTATTTGGACGGCCACAAGCGGGGGCGGACGTCTACGATCAATATAATACAAGTATTGATAGCGCTTTTGCTTAGTAAATATTTGATTTGAGCGGGGGTCGAATGACCTTGCGCCAGTATCAACGATTGCGGGGCCGGATGTCCTGAGGGCGAAGCGATCCGTCCAACACCGAAAACGCTGACTCCTCTGCCCCGCGCGCGTCGTGCGTCATGAACCGGTCAAGCCGGGGGCGGGCGCACCTCTTCCAATCCTACGACGTCACCTTGATCCGGAAGCCCAAACCACCCCGCCAGCGCTCTGCCGTATCGAACGGCAAGCGGTTCCTCGGCCGTGTCGATGGCCGCACGGACGTTGGCCGCGGTTTCGCCGACATCATCGCGGACCTCGAAGCCGAGCGCGGCGGTACGGACGCCCTCGGCGTCGTGGAGCGCCAGGCGGTGCGGGCCTTCGCTATGCTGAGCGTCCGGCGAGAGCTGATCGAGGCCGAGATGGCGGCGGGCAAAGCCGTGATCCGGTTGACCAACCGCATCGGCATCACCGTGACGCCAGCCAGCTTCAAGACGGTGCGCGGTGCGACCCTGGCGGCGGTGGTCTGCGACGAGATCGCGTTCTGGCACATCGGGGACGCGGCCAACCCGGACAAGGAGATCCTTCGCTGCATCCCAGCAGCCGCAAAGCCTCACGGACGCTCTCGGCTATGGCTCCAGCCATAGGCCAGACGAACGATCCCAACGTCGTGGCTCATTCCGTTGCCTCCGTTTCCGCACGGCGACGAAGCCCCCCGGATCGGGATCGGATCGAGCGGTGTTTTAGGAGGGCCGTCCGCTCGGTCCTCACGTCGTCGGGCCATCGTACGCAGAGAGGTCGGGCGCCCTCGGAGGACGCGAGAAGAGCGTGCCGAAAACGCGGCGGACGAAACGGGTGCTGGCGATGCGCAGGGCGCCATGCAGCAGTCGGATACCGAGGCGGGTCTTCGGGTTCGCCAGTTTCGGAGCGATCTTCGGGACGCCTTGGCCCTGTTCGACCATCGGCCGCATCGCCCGCTCGTAGGCGGCAAAGCCCGCCCGGACATCCCGGTTTCGCGAGAGTTCCTGGGCGAGGACAAAGGCGCCGGTGATGGCCAGGGTGGTGCCGATGCCCGCGAGCGGCGTGGCGCACCAGGCCGCGTCGCCCGTGAGCCCGACGCGGCCTTTCGACCAGTGCGGCATCCGCACCTGACGCAGGACGTCGAAGTAGAAATCCTCGGTCGAGTCCATCCCGGCGAGGACGCGTCGCGCCTGCCAACCGGCATCGACGAACCGCTCGCGCAGGAAGGCCTTCTGCCGGTCGACGTCCCAGTGCTGCTCGCCGGCAGGAGGCTGCCGGACGGAGATCATCGCCCTGGTGGTCCCTTTCCGGTCGGGGCGAAGCGACACGCTCCGGCCGCCGGTCGCATTGTACCAACGCCAGAGCCGATCATCGTCGGCGACCCGTGGAATGGTGAAGTAGGCGATGGTCAGGTCCATCCAGCGCGGCTCGCTCTCCCCGGGAAAAGCGAGTTCGCGCGTCGTCGAGCCCACGCCCTCGGCGACCACGACGGCGTCGTACCGCTCGGTGAGGCCACTGGCGAACGTGACGGCCGCGGCGTCACCATCGTCTTGGATGTGCTCGACCCTGTCGCCGAAACGGAAATTCGCGCTGTCGCGCGCCGCCTCGTAGAGGAGACGGGCCAGGTCCCCACGCAGGATCTCCATCTCCGCGGTCGGCCCGTCACCGCCGAGCTCGTCCGTCATGAACCTCGCGACGACCCGGCCGTCTCCGTCGACCCACGCCGTTCCGGTTTCGCCCGTGCCCTGTTCGAGGGCGCGCTCATCCAGTCCCATCCGGCGCAAAACCTCGCGGCCGACGCCACGCACGTCGATGTTCTGACCCCCGTCCCGGAACGCGGGCGCCCGCTCCACCACCGTGACCTCGTGTCCGAGATGGGCAAGCCACCATGCGAGGGTGGAGCCGGCAACGCTGGCGCCGGTGACGAGAATGCGATGAGCCATGATTCCTTCCCGCAGCGGGAGCGAGGATCGGGACGTATCCGGGTGCAACCCCGATCCCATCGACATCGATGGACCGAGCATCGGTGTCGGAGGTGGAACCCGAGCCGTTCGCATCATACCCCAGGGGATCATCGAGGGCAGCGAAAATAGGCCGATACGACTGCGTGGGGGCGAGCCAGGGCGACGTCCGATCCCTACTCCCGCGTACCGGGTGCCGAGGTTTCGTCGCGCCTCCCGATGGACGACACAGTGGTGGAATGCTCCTACGCCGGCAGCTTGGCGATGACCTCATCGAAGCCCTCAGTCGTGAGTGCCCCTTCGTAACGGGTGTCGTTCACGAACAAGGTCGGGGTGGCATGGACGCCGAGCTCCTCCGTCGCGCGGGACTGCACGCGGTTCACGTGGTCGTAGAGCGCCTGATCGGCGAGGATGGCGTCGAACCTCGCCCGGTCGAACCCGGCCTGACGCAGGAGGTCGCGCATCGCATCGAGGGGCTTCGGCACGAAGGCCCACATGGCCTGCCGCTCGAACAACAGGTCGGTGATCGCATAGTAGTGCCGTCCGCCATCGGCCCGGGCGAGCATGAAGGCGGCCGTGTCGAGCGGGTTCAGGGGGAATCCTCGCAGGGCGAAGCGCACCCGCCCGGTATCGATCCAGCGCGTCCTGATCGCCGGCAAGGTCCTGTCGTGGAACGCGGCGCAGTGCGAGCAGGTCACCGCGGCGTACTCGATCAGCGTCACCTTGGCATCGGGCGCGCCGACCCAGATGTCCCCGAGGGGGCCCGCCATCGACGGATCGCCGACGGCGGTCGCGAGGGCATCGGAGGGCCAGGTCGCCATCGCCCAGGCGGGGCCGAGGAGGATGGGGCCGGCGAGGAGATGGCGACGAGTGATCCGTCCCGCCGCCGTTCCTTGCGTGAAAATCATGCGATGTCGCCTTGGTCGCGCCCCCACCCGGTCGGATCGACCGGATGGGGGCGTTGGGAACGGGTTCGTTGCCGGTATCATGGGGTCGCCTCGGCCAGGGCCGACGCGACCCTGGGCCTCGTCGGCGAGGTCCCCACGGGGCATCCCAAGAGGATGGCGGAAAGATCAGTTCGGCCAGCAGCGGCGGCCGTAGGGGCCGATGTGGAAGCCCGCCGGGCAGGAGGCGCCGCGGACATAGCCGCCACGCTGACCACCGGCCCGGCAACCGCCGTAGGGACCGCGATGGGCGTAGGGGCCGCAACCGTCGTAGACCTGGATGATCTCGGCGCCGTCCAGGCCGGTGGACACGGCCGGCTGGATCAGCGGCGAAGCCGCGGCCGGGAATGCCAGTCCGGCCAGGAGGGCGACCGGGGCGAGGATCTTCAGCATCGTGGAATCCTTCTCTGCTCTCGTCCGAGCCGCGATGCCGGAGATGGCCCCGCGACCGATGAGGTCAGGATCGTCCCCGCTTGCCTCCCGGATGTGACGGACCGATGCGTCGACGTAACGTTCTGTAACGGGCCGCCCGGCGTACCCTCCGGTCGTCAGACGATGGCCGGCAGGGTCGCGACGAGGCGGGCACCGCCGAGCGGGGACGCCTCAGCCACGACGGTGCCGCCATGCGCCTCCGCGATCTGCCGGGCGATGGCGAGCCCCAGCCCGGTCCCGCCGGTCTGGCGGTTGCGAGACCGCTCGATCCGGTAGAACGGGCTGAACACGGCCGTCCGCTCCGATGCCGGGATGCCCGGGCCGTCGTCTTCCACGGTGATCCGGCACGACGCGCCGGTCCGGCTCACCGAGACGGCGACGGTCGAGCGGCCGAACTTGACGGCATTCCCGATCAGGTTGGCGACAACCCGACGCAAGGCGACCGCATCCCCGGCGGCGACGGCATCCTGCACGTCCTCGCCGGTCAGGTGGACATCGATGCCATGCGCGGCCTGCTCGGCCACTTCCACCGCGACGAGGTCGGCGAGGTCTACCGCCGTCCGGCCCACCTCGACCGCGGTGCCCCGGGCGAAACCGAGGGAGGTGTCGATCAGTGTGGTCATCGCGTCGAGATCCTCGATCAGCCGGTCCCGACGCTCCGGCTCCGACACGCCCTCGGCCCGCAGGCGCAGGCGCGTCAGGTAGGTCTTGAGGTCGTGCGAGATCGCGCCGATCAGCAGCGAGCGTTCGCCGAGGAGGCCGACGATGCGGTCCTGCATGTCCCGGACCGCCCGAGACAGACGCCGGATCTCCGGGGCGCCCCGCGGGGTGGCGACCGGCTCGGGCGCGCGGCCGTCGAACCGGGTCACCGCCTCGGTGAGGCGTCGCAGCGGGGCGAGTTCGTGGCGGGTGCCGACGAGGACGAGGGCGGCGACCGCGGCGCCGAGGACGGCCACCCACAGGCTCAACGGTTGCCCGAGCAGCCACGGCATGAGCGAGCGATGCCTCTCCACGGCCGAGATGATGAGGGTCCGGCCGTCCGGCAGGCGATCGGTCGCCGTCGCGAGGCGACCGACGGGGAGGTTCCGATCCCGGTCGTTGACGTCCTCGGGGTCGACGCCCCGATGCAACATGGCCGTATCGGTATAGGCCCGCAGCGACCCATCCGGATCACCGCTCATCCGGCGCAGGCGCCGTTCGAGGCGCGGTTCGCGGATCAGGCCGGCGTCATCCGGGGCCGTGTCGACGATCTCGGCCCTGAGGACCTCGCCGCTCACGGCCCTGAGGATGGCCGGTCTCAGAGCCGGATCGGCCTCCCTCAGCAGGGTGACGATGTTCGCGGCCTGGTCGACACGCGGGAAGCGCGTGCCGTAGGGCGAGGGCTCCTGCCGCCGCTGCCACGTGTCGAGGGCGACCGTGGCGAGCACGAGCAGCGAGAGCGCGCCGAGCAGGAGCAGCATGATGCGCCCGAGCAGGCCGACCCGCGCCATCACGACGCCGGCTTTACCGGCACGGCCAGGATGTAGCCGGCGTTGCGCACGGTCTTGAGCAGCGCCGCCACGCCGCTGCCCCCGGCGTCGAGCTTGTGGCGTAGCCGGCTCACCTGGACGTCGATGGTGCGGTCGAAGGCCTCGGCCGTGCGGCCCCGGGTCCAATCGAGGAGCTGGTCGCGGGAGAGCACCCGCTGCGGCCGGGTGACGAAGCAATGCAGCAGGTCGTACTCGGCGCTGGTCAGGGCGATCTCGGCCGCCGGTTCGCCGGTCGTCACGCGGCGCGCGGCGAGGTCGACGACAAGGTCCGCCACGGCCAGGGTCTCGGGATCGGCGGCGTCCGCGCGGGCGCCATTCCTAGGGGCACGCCGCAGGACGGCGCGGATTCGGGCGAGCAGCACCCGCGGGTTGAACGGCTTCGAGACGTAGTCGTCGGCTCCCATCTCCAGCCCGAGCACCCGGTCGATGTCCTCGTCCTTGGCAGTGAGCATGATAACGGGCGGTCCGCCTGCCTCACGCAGCCGCCGGCAGATGGAGAGCCCGTCCTCGCCTGGGAGCATCCAGTCGAGCACGATCAGGTCCGGGGCCGGTCCGGCCATCAGGGATCGGTCGAGGCTCGCGCCGCCGTCGAGGCCGACCACACGAAAGCCCTCGCCCTCCAGGTAGGCGGCGAGCTGGGTGCGGATGTCGCCGTCGTCTTCGACGATGACGATGGTCTGGCCCTCGGTCATGTGGCGAACATACGAGGACCGGGCGTGCCGACAACGCAAAAAGCTTCGTTGTCACAAAACGTTACACGGCGGCACGCCGCTCGGGATCTTGTCTGGTACCCGGAAGGGCCGGCCACGTTTTCCGGCGACCCGTCCGCCAACCGGCGTACCGACGAAGGAAGTCGACCCGCGATGATCCACATTGCGGACCACGGCGGTCTCGGCAAAGCCAGTGATGAAGAGCGCCTTCAGGCTCGGCCGGGTGACCCGAGCCGCATCGGCGCCCGTCGCGGCCCGTTCGGCGGATGCGGTCTCAACCGTGGCCCCGAGGCGATATCAGGCGCGTCGCGACCGGTGCACCTCGCGGATGCCCTCCGGGTCTCTACCGTGGACCTGTCGGGCGATGCCGCCGATGACGCGGGCGTCGCGCCTCGCCCATCGCAATCGCCAGGTTGGCCGGGGGGTCAACGTGAGGGGCCGGGCATCCGCGCTGCCTGACAGGTCTCATCCAAGGCCGGCAGGTGTCATCCAAGGCCCGATGGTCCCGACCTCGGCCATCCCGCCGGTGGCGGGACCATCGCGAGCGTCACACGTTAGACGAAGGTGCCGCCGTGACGGTCCAGCATGAAGAGGAATGAGACGAATGCCGTCGGACACTCCGCGCCCAGCTGACGCTCCTCTTCCGCCTATCGGCGACCCGGCTCCCGAGCCCCAGACGCCTGAGATCGATCCATCCGTCGAGCCACCGGCTCCCCAGCCACCCGGGCCCATCGAAGCACGGTGAAGGTCGGCGCCTCCCGACCGGCTGCTGCACAGCCTCGTTAGACTCGATACCGTGGCGGGTGCCTGTGCAACCGTATTGAAAAGGGTCGCAGGGTCGCTGCGACCCAGGCTTTGGAGAGCCGGGATCGTCTTGGTCGCGTGGCCGGTTTTTCGATGTCGGGACGATGCGGCCGTTGCGATGGGCGGCCGGGACGTTCCGATCATGACATCGCAAGGCAAGTCCTGTTCTTGGACAAGCCTGTTCTTAGACAAGCCTCGCGATCCGTTCGATTCCAAAGCGATGCGTTTTAGCGCCCCTGCTGCGGCATCAACGAACGAGCCTGCTGGACGGCGTCGCGGCAAGACTGGTCACCCTTGGCGTTGAGGTCTGTGGCGCGCTGCAGGGCGGTCTTGGCTTGCGAGACCTTGTCCTCGGCGGACAGGTTCGGCGAGGCGGACGGTTCACCGCCCTTCGACGCCTCGACGGCGGCGGTCGGCTTGTTCTCGGACTGCGCCCGGACATCTGCCGGCGAGGTGGCGATTCTTCCGCTCGCGACCGAGTCCGCCTGACCCGTTCCGGCCGTGGCTGCGACGGGCCCCGAGACGCCGCCCACCGTGCCCGGCGATCCTCCCGTCGCGCGGGATGCCCCGCCGTCCTGGGCACGATCCGTTTCCGCGTTACCGACTGGCTTGGCCGCGGACACAGTCGTGCTCGCCGTCTGGTCAGCGGTTCCATCATTCGGTCCCCGGCGCTGGCCGGTATCGGGCTGCGAGACGGGTGCCCCCATGCCGACCTGGGTTCCGAGTTCGCGCTTGAGCTTGGCGATGTCATCGGAACAGGGACCGCCTTCCTGAGCGACGGCAGCGGCGTTCATGAACCCAAGAGTGGACATGGCGGCAGCGCCGCAGAGCATCTTGAAACGTGACATTTGCATCCTTTGATCAACCAGGCAAACAACTCGGATGATCTTAAAATGTTCAAATAATGAGAGTTTCAAATTGATTGTAATCTATATAGATATGAGCAATCAGCAACGGATAATGCAGCGCACTTGGATTGCTCCAGGCGCACTGCATCTCTAATCACGACCCGTCACGTCGAATGGCGAGCCAGCGACGGACTTGGATCAGTACCCGTAGCCGTAGGCCGGATATCCGTAGCCATAAGCCGGCGCGTAGCCGTAGGCGGGTGCGTAGCCATAGCCGCCGTAGTACCCGACCGGACGCCCATATCCGTAACCACCGTATCCGCCATAGCTATTCGCCACGATGGCCCCCGCCGCGAGGCCGGCGATGCCGAGGCCGATGGCAGCGCCCGGTCCGATGCCGCGACGATAGCCATAGCCGCGACCGTAGCCGCCGCCGTAACCGCGATACCCACCGTAACCACCGCGGAAGCCGACGCCGCGGTAACCGCCGCCGTAGCCATAGCCGCCGTGGCCGTAGCCACCGCCCCAGCCGCGAGCCTCGGCGGGTGCCGATGCGAGCAGGCCGAGGCCGAGCAGCGCCGTCGATGCAAGTGCGAGCTTGCGCATTCGATAGCTCCTCATTGTTCGAGATGTGGGTAAGAAACAACCTCGCTTGGTCGACCGTTCCGGCTTCGGACATGGTACAACACGTCACAGGGTCAGTAGCCGTTGCCACCGAGGTAAGCGTCGTAGCCTATAGCCGGCGCGAACCCGTTCGACGCCGTTGTCGGCCCTCCCCAGGTGTAGCTCTGTCCAGTTGGATAGATCCTCATCTGATCATCATGGCGAGCGGCATGGATGCAATTGCGGTTGGTCTTTCTTGCGCTGGAAAGACCCGAACGCTTCTGCCCTGCAAAAATAATCAGGATAGACGGCATGATACGCATGGGCGCCTCCGGCTTAAGCTGAGGGACCGGTAACATCCTTGAGACGATACCGTTCCTGCACAATCCCATCAGCGTAAGGACCAAAGATCATCACGTTCGAACCGGAGCTTTCCCTGCCTGCTACCGGCCGAGGCCGGCGCGTGGCAGGAGCTTCCGGGCCCTCGGCGTCCTCATGAACTCGCCAGCATGCTCGTCGATTGAAGGACGACGATGACGAGCATGAAGATGGCCGCGGCGGCGAGGACATAGGTCACGGTCTTCGTGAATTTGGTCATGGTCTGATTCTCCTCAACCGCGTTTTCCGTCCTGAACCGCATCGACGGTGTCCTCGGCCGGCAGCACAAAGACCTGGCCGGGATAGATCAGGTCCGGGTCAGCATAGCGTTCGCGTTTCCCATGCCGCCGTGACCATCGTCCGGGGCCCCCGGTCATCGGGGCTTCGATCCGTCAGAGCCGGTGCCTGGCCATCATGCCCGGGCCGGACTGCCCCCCGGGCCGGCAAGCCCAGGCGCCCACCGGCATCGTTCCGTAAGGTCAGTCGTCGGCCTCACCGGACGATCCGGCACGGGACCGTTCGTAGACGGCGATGGCCTGCGAGCATCCCTGCGACAGATTCTGGCGATTGCGTTTGAAGCAGGCTTTCACCTCCGGCCCGCCCGGCTTCATGCCAGCGCAAAAGCGAAGGTAATCGCCCCCGCAATTCGCTCGCATCGCCTCCATCTCGGGGCCGTCCTGCGCCGTGGAGGGCTGGGAACAGACCAGGGAGCCTGCGAGTGCGACTGCCGTCAGGGCGAAGATACGGATGTTCATCATGCGGTCTTTTCGTGCGGTGGGGCCGGGATAGACGACCCATGCGAGCGGTTGCCCGCATGGGTTGCCTTGTCTCAGCGAGCCGGCTGGTTCGGCGCGGCGGCGGGCGGGTTGGCGAGTTGCTGACGGATTTCGGCGAGCTTCGCCTGGGCCGTGCTCAGGTCCTGCCGGGCTGAGGCCAGTTGCTCGTCGATGGCCGCAGCCTCCTTGTTGCGGGTGGCCAGCGTCTCGGTGAGGGTGGCCAACTCGCCTTGCGCATCGGTCTGGCGCTTGCGCAGGGCATCGAGGGCGGCCGTGCCGGCATCGCGGTCGGCGGAGAGCGTCTGCAGCGCCTGCTCGGCCTGGCCGCGCTCGGACACGACGCGGTCACGTTGCGCCTGGGTCTCGGCGAGCTCCTTGCGCACGTTCGCCAGGGCGTCGCGGGCTTGCTGAGCGTCGCGGTTGGCGAGGCCGGTCTCGGAGGTGAGCTTGTCCTTGCTGGCGGTCAGGGCCGCGACCGCTTGGTCCGTCTCCGTGCGCTGCTTGGCGGCCTGCTCGGTTGCGGTCCGTGCGTCGGCCAGGTCCTTCTGGGCTGCGGCGGCGGCCTCGCGGGCGTTCTGCTGGCGCTCTTCGGCCTTGGCGAGATCGGCGGTCTTGGCGGTCGCCTCCTGCGTCATGGTCGCAAGATCGGCGCGGAGCTTGGCCTCCTGCACCCGGGCGTCTTCAAGGCGGCGTCCGACCTCGGCGAGATCCTGGGTCCGGTCGACGGCGGCCTTCTCAGCGGTCGTGATGGCCTCGCGCAAGGGCGCGAGCTTCCCCTCGGCCTGCGTGACCTGGGACTGGAGGTCGGACAGCTTCAGGGTCTCGGCCTCGGCCGCCTTCTTGGCGTCGGTCGCCTTGGCCTCGGCCGTCTGCTGCTCCTTCGTCAGTGTCGCGGCCCGAGACTTCGCCGCCTCGGCGGCTTGGCTTGCCTGCTGGTCCTGCTGCTGGGCGGTGGCGATCTTGGCCTGGAGCGCGGTCAGGGTGCCGGCGGTCGCGATCTGGCGGTCCAGGTCGGTGCGGAGCGCCGTTTGCTGGGTCTGCAGGTCCTCGATGCGGTGATCACGGGCGCTGCGCTGACGGGCGCCGGCGATGGAGGCGACGATGAGCCAGACGAGCAGCACAACCGCGACGACCGCGAGGCTGAAGGGCAGGGGGCGGCGGAGTTCGGAGCGATAGTCGATGGCCATGGGGGTCTCGCAAGGTCAGGGAAAGGCGGTGGATCGAACCCCGGCGCGGCGTCGCCCGGCGTCGTGTGTGGCCGATGCCCTGGGGCACCGGCCATGTCGCAGGATCAGACCGGCGCGCGGCCGTCGGTGGCGTAGCGGTCGATGGCCGAGGGCAACTCACGCGAGAGGCGGGACAGAAGCGCGCCGCGGCTCAGGCCGGTCTGCTGGGTGAGGTGGTCCAGGGTGTCCGAGCCGATGGCCTTCTCCAGGTCCGCCTCGGGGATGTCGCGGTTGGCTCCCTGGTTGACCCAGGAGTTGGCCGTCTCACCGTGCCCGCCCTTGGTGAAGTGGTCGACGAGCTCGCTCAGGCCGCTGGCGATCAGGCCGCCGACACCGGCGGTGCCGAGACCGCCGAGCAGGCCGCCGAGGCTGCCGATGCCGCCCGTGGAACCTGTGCTCGATGCGGAGCTCGGGACCGGCGGGACGGTGCCGTGGTTCGTGCCGAGGGCCGGGTTCGAGGGGGCGTCATGCCCCTTCAGGAGTTCGGCGAGCTTGTCGCGGTTCTGGTAGCCGGCCACGGCCAGCAGGCCGAGCAGCGCGGTCATCGAGGGGTAGCCCTTGCTCATCGTGTTTCCTTTCCAATGTTGAACGTGGTGCCGGATGGGGTCATCCGGGGTCTCGCGGTCAGCCCGCCGCGTCGGACGCGGTGGCTCCCGTCGATGTCATGCGCCCGGCAAGCTCGGGCTCGTCGCCCGATGGTTGCCCGGCGACGATGGTTCGCTTGACCGTGGAGCGGGCCGCGTCGATGGCGATGGCCGCCGCCGACATGGTCCTGGCCTCGGTCGGCCGCTCCAGCGCATGCTTGGCGATATCGCCGGCAAGATCGTCGATCTCGCGGGCGAGCGCTTCGAGGCGCCGGGCATCCGCACCGTCCTGCGCCTCGCGACGGATCTCCAGCAGCCGGTCGGTGGCCTCCTCGATGCGTTCGCGCCGGATGCGGGACAGGCGCTGTCCCACCCACGCCACCGCCGAGCCGATACCGCCGCCGAGGAACGCGACGAGGTAGATCCAGGTTTCGTAGCGCTCGACGAAGCCCTGCTGCTCACGTTCGAAGTAGTCGACGGCACCGGGATGGATCGGGAGCCGCGCGCTGGTGGCGGCCGCGGTGCTGTCGTAGCTCGGCGCCTGCAGGTAGTCCGCGGCCGGGGCCACGTTCGCCATGCCGCTGCGCAACTCGAACAGGTGCTGGGTCACGTCGGCCGCCACCGGGCGGGACAGGTTCGCCCGCGCCATCAGCCGGTAGGAGGCGCCGACGGTGGCCACGTCCTCGGCCGGCACCTTAGGGCTGCCGCCGAAGGTCTCGGCCGGCATGCTCACGGCCTGGAGGCGTGGCAGCCGGGCGACGATGGCGTCGGCGTTCGCGACCGTCACGAAGGCCACCTTTCGCGTCTTGCTCGCACCCTGCACGATGCCGATGATGCGTTGGGCCGCCGGGGCGGTCGGCGAGATCACCGAGATGACGGCGTCGATGCGCTTCTTCGCGAACGCGACCGCCAGGTCGGCCTCCGGCATCTCGACCAGGGCGACGTGACGGGGTGGCAGCGGCCCCTCGGGATCCGTGTCGAGGAGCGTCAGGCCGTAATGCTCGACCATCGCCTTGATCAGGGCCTGGTCGGCGTCGCGGTGGGCGAGGATGGCCAGGCGCTTGCGGTCGAGATCCGGAAAGCTGGTCAGGCCGGAGGCCTCGGGGGACGCGATGATCATCGCCTGGTCGCGCAGGATCGCGAGCGTCAGACCGTTGTCGGGCAGGTCGACGTCCGGACGCACGACCGCGAGGTCGGCCCGGCCGTCCTGCAGCGCCGCCGCGCTGTCGCGCACGTCGTCGAACGGCAGGATCTTGAGGCGGATCTCCTTGTGCCGCCTCGCCAACGCGTCGGCATAGGCCTGGATGACGGCCGGCTCGGTCCCGTCGCTCGGCGCCACGGCGATGGTCAGCACCGTGGCGCGGGACACCCAGTAGGCCGCCGCCGCCCCGAGCCCAAGCAGCACCGCGAGGGCGAGGAACACGAACTCGCGGCGCAGGACGAGGCCCGGAACGGTCACAGGGTCTGGGCCTCGGCTCGGCAGGGCGATCCGGCTACGGGCAAGGGTGGCGGTCGCCGTCGTTGCCGAGATACGTCCCGCTCGACGCGTCGTAGGACCGGAAACGGCGAGCGCATGCGGCGACGGCCTCGGGGCCCGGACCACCCTGCACCACGACCGGGGCGGCCTGCGCCTGCGAGTTGGCGATGGCGCCGCCGATGATGGCACCCGCCGCCAGGCCGGCCACGCCGGCGCCCACCGCAGCGCCGACGCCGGGCCCGCGGCGATAGCCGTAGCCACGACGGTAGCCGTAGCCCCGGCCATAACCGCGTCCGCCACGCCATCCATGCCGATGACCGAAGCGGCGGTACTGGACGTAATCGGTCGGCAGGTCACCGCGCACGAGCGCCTCGATGGGCGCCGCGGAGGCCGGGGCGGCATGGGCCGGCAGGCCGACAAGGGTGGCTGCGACGGTGGCGGCGAGGGCGAGGGTCAGCTTCATTGTGGATCCGTTTCCTGAATCGGTTTCGAGGGAAGCAGGAAGGTCAGTAGCCCCGGCGGTTCGGGGGAGTGCCGGAGCGACCCTTGAGCCGGCGGCTGACGTAGGCGATGACCTTCGGAAGCAGGAAGGCGGTGAGGAGCTTGCGGATCATGAGGTCGTCGCCAGGATTGCGGGTTCAGTGCGTGCGACGGGACAGCCAGCCCACCGTGAAGGCGACGGCGGCGAGGCCGAGCAGCGTTGAGGGGCGGTGGTGGTCGGCGTAGCGCACGGCCTGACGGCCATAGGTCGTGCCGCGCTTAGCCGCGTGACGGGCGAGGTCGCGGCCGTCCGAGATGAGGTTCCCCGCGCGGTCGCGTGCCTCGTCGACGAGGTGACGTCCGTCCTCGATCAGGTTGCCGGCACGATCCCGGACCTCGTGGGCGATGTCGCGTCCATCGTCGAAGAGATCCTCGGCCCGGTCGCGAGCGCGGCCGTAGGCGTATTGAGCGCCACCTGCGACCTGGTTCACGGCGCCGCGCACCTGACGGGCCGGATCACCGGTGATGCCGCCGACAGCGGTCTGCGCGCGGCCCTTGAGGTGGCGGGACGCGCCGCGGAACTGGTCACCGTTCATGGGATACTCCTGGGTTCGAAGGATGGGGCGACGGGACCCGGTCGGGTCACCCGCCGCCCGTATGGGATCAGTGCTTGCCGGTGACCTTATCGACCACGGAGGCGACGCCGTCCTTGGCCTCGCCGACGGTGCGCTGAGCCTCGCCCTTGAGTTCCTGGGCCTTGCCTTCGACGACGAGCTTGTCGTTGCCCGTGACCTTGCCGGCGGCCTGCTTGACGTTGCCGGCCGCCTCGTTGGCGAGGCCCTTCAGCTTGTCGGTGGTGCTGCTCATGGGATGAGTCCTTCGGTTCCAGGGGCGGGTTTTCAGGGAGGCGGGTTTTCCGGGAGAAAGGACCGGCCGGTCGCGAGGAACCGGCCGGGGATCGCCTCAGACGCGGCGGGCGTCGTAACCGGCGACCAGGGTGGCGGGCTTCGGGGCGCCGAGGCGACCGCCGAAGAAGCCGGCGAGCGCGCCGAGGATCAGCGCGAGCGCGCCGTAGAACGCACCCTGGGTGGCGGCGGACTTGGCGACGACGGCCGCCTGCTCGGCCTTCACCTTGGCGGTGGCGACGGTCTCGTCGTACTGCTTCTTGTAGTCCTGGATCTGCGTCTTGGCCTGATCGACCGGGATGCCCTGGGCCTTGGCGAGGGCGTCGGCGGCGCGGTTCTCGGCCTGCGCCTTCTGGGCCGGGTCACCCGTGAACAGGGCGCGGATGGCGGCGACGGCGGCGTCCTTGGCGGCCTGCGGGTCCTGGCCGGCGGCCTGGTTGCGGACCGACTGCTCGATGCCGTCGAAGGGGTTCGAGATCTTGGACAGCGAGGGAGCCGCGGCCTGGGCCGCCGTCTGCACGGTGCCGCCGACAAGCGAGCCGGCGCCGCCGAGCGTGCTGGTCACGCCGGAGAAGGCGCCGCCGATCAGGCCACCGGCCGCCGAGGTCAGCAGGTACAGCACCACGAGGGTGGTCACCGCCCAGGACACGAGGCCATGCAGGCCAGCCCCGCCGGTGATGGGCTTGCCCGAGAGGCGCCCGGCGATGAACCCGCCGGCGAGCGCGGCGACGATGCCCGAGCCCACGAACCAGATGCCGGCGCTGAGAGAGAGCGTCGAGGCGGCCGGGTTGTCTGCAGCGACGGGGCCGACGCTGGACAGGCCGACGCCGACGCCGACCATGTTGAGGATGACCTGGGTCACCAGCGCGGTGACGGCGCCGGCGAAGATGGCGCCCCACGACACCTGGTTCAGCAGGACGGTGCGGGTGTCGGCCGAGGCCGCGGCGGTCGGGGTCGCGAGAATGGGGGAAGTGGACACGTAGAGATACTCCGGGTGGTCGGTCGTTCGAGCGGATGGTCGGTGGGGTGGAACATCAGGGCCCGACCGCGCAGTCCCGGCGCGGTCGGACCAAGATCGTGGACCTGCGGGTCAGTCGCGGCCGTGGATGAGCAGGCCGAGGCCGTAGCCGAGGAGGCCGGCCACGAGCAGCGCGGCGATGGGGTGCTCGGCGATCTGGCTGGTGGCCTCGCGGCCGCCCTCGCGCAGGGCGCGGCCACCATTCTCGTAGGCGTCCTCGGCCCGGTCGTAGGCATCGCGGCCGGCGCTGCGCACGTGGCGCTCGCCGCGCTCGTAGGTGTCGCTGGCGGCGCCCTGGGCGCGGCGCGCACGGTCCTCGACGTCGTCGGACCCGATCAGGTTGCCGACGGTGTCGCGAACCTTGCCGCCGATGTCGCGGGCGGTGTCGGCGACATGCTCGGCGGCGTCGCGCACGGTGTCCTTGGCCTGGCCGTAGAGGTTCTCGGCGGCACCCTGCGCCTCGCGGGCGCGGCCCTCGACCGAGTCCCGCTTCGAGCCGGTGAGGTCGCCCACCGCGCCCTGCACTTTGCCGCCGAGTTCCTTGGCGGCGCCGGTGAAGCGATCCGTATCAACCATGATGTCGTTCCTGTGTTCGTCGGTGATGGTGTTCGTGGCTGCGCCGCCTGACCGAATCTACGGCTTGGAGGTGGTCTTCGGTTTCACGTCGGACTTCGGTCGTTCTTGCTGAGACTTGCCCTCGGCCTCGACTTTGGGGTCGCCGACCAACTTCCCGAGGGCTTCCTTGATCGAGCCTTTGATCTTGTCGGATTTGTCGGTCGTCTTCTGCGTGCTCACGGGGTGCTCCAAAGCCTGGGCAAATGACTCACCCCATCAAGTGGCCCGTCGTTCCCGGCGAGCAATGATGCAGACATACCAGTTGAAGGATTTTATTTGCTTGGCTGGCTCAATGGAAATCCGTTGTCCCGGCCCCAGACGATGGCCTCGGAGCGCTTGTGGACGTCGAGCTTCCGGTAGAGCGACGCCGAATGGTTGCGCACCGTGTTCCTCGATAGGTTGAGCCGCGTGGCGATGGCGTCGTCCCCCAGCCCCTGGCAGATCAGGTCGAGGATCTGGCGCTCGCGGACCGAGACGTTGGGGACGATGCCGTCCTTGTGGTCGGCACCCGGCCTGCGCAGGTTGGCGAGCTTGTCGATGAGCCCGCGGCTGAACCAGGAGGTGTCGGCCATCACCGCCTCGACGGCCTCGAACAGTTCGCGCTCCGTGCGCTTCCGCTCGGTGATGTCCTGCAGCACCATCAGGGCGAAGGTCTCGGAGCCGATCTCCACCCGCTCCGCCGAGACCAGGCAATCGAGGTTGGTGCCGTCCTCGTGCTTGAGGCAGACCTCCAGCCCGAGCACGTAACCGGTGCGTGCCACCGCCGACTCGAACTTGATCCGGGCTGCCTCGTGAACCCAGAGTCCGAGATCCGCCGGCGAACGCCCGGACGCCTTGTCGGCGCCGTAGCCGAACACCCGGGTGAAGGCCTCGTTGACGCCGGTCACGGCAAAGCCGTCGGCGCGTGCCAGGAGGGTCGGCACCGGGGTCATGTTGAACGCCTTAGCGAAGCGCTCCTCGCTCTGGCGTAGCGCGGTCTCCGCCTTCCGGCGCAGGTCCAGGTCGGCGAAGCTGAACAGCATGCAGGGCTCGTCGCCCAGGTCGATGGGCTGGCCGGCGACGATGACGTAGCGGCTGCCCCCGTCAGGCAGGTTGAGGCAGGCTTCCATCTGCGGGATGGTGCCGCCGCTGTTGAGGCGCGAGATCGCCAAGTCCCGACTGCGGGCGCCGGCCAGCACGTCGACCTCGTAGACGCTGCGGCCGATGACGGCGTCGCGGGTGTAACCGGTCATCTCCAGGAAGCCGAGGTTGACCTTGACGTGGCGCAGGTCCGAGAGCCGGCAGATCACCGCCGGGGCCGGGTTCGCGTTGAAGGTGGCCTCGAAGCGCTCCTCGGCCTCGAACTGGTCGGACACGTCCTTGAGGATGAGGGCGAGACAGCTCGGATTGCCCTCGCGGTCGGTGGCGACCAGGCTGCGCAGGGAGTGGACGAAGTCGACGTCCGGCCGGTCGGTTCGCTTCACGTCGACGATGACGTCGTGGAAGCGCTCGCCCGAGACGACGCGCTCCATCGGGTAATGGTTCGGGGTGTGGTTGTTGCGGTAGCGCAGGGCGAAACGCGCGCGGTAGGCCTCGACGGTCTCGCCGAGCTCGCCGACGGTCTCCGCGCCGTGCATCGCGAGCGCGGCGTCGTTGGCGTAGGCGATGGTCTGGTCGGGCTCGACCCGGATCACGCCCTCGCTGAGGCCGGCGATGATCTGCCGAAGCTCATGCCTGTCGACGCCTACCGTCACCTTCGACCACCCTCCCACTGCTTGGATCAAGCCGAGCCGTAACAGGGGATGGCGGGGGACGGTTCCGCGGCAAGTCAGCAATCTTCTGGTATATCTGGATCATTGACGTGAACGTGACCGATCAGCCACAAACTGAGACGCAAAGTCCACCGTAGAGGGGGCGGACACACCCGGTCATTATCCGGGAGAAGGACAAATTCCTCCGTATGTACTTAAGCATCATCTCTGAAAGACCTTCGCGCAGCGAGGGATTGCCCCGTCATGTCTCGGACCTGATCGGACGGCGGCTGGACGTGCTCATTCCAAGAACGGACGCGGTCGATCCGAATACGGAGCCGCGTGCCCCTTGCCCGTGCCCCTTGCCGCGCAGGTCCATGCCGCCCTGGACAGCTCTCTGCGGGACCGCGCGCCAGCCGAGCGGCCGGCGTTCTGGAAGGCCGTCGCGCTCGGCTACGGCGGGAATTGCGAGAGCCCGGCCGGATGCCCCACGCAGCTCCCCTCCCTGACGTCGCCATAGCCGGCGATCGACTATGCACGGGTCCGGACTGACGCGACGCATACTGTATTTTACCAAGTCAGGGCCTGCCAAAATGATGCATCCGCATCATTGAGCCAGCTTGGGACAGTCATATCTCACAGTCATCGCAGAACGCATCCAGGCGAACGGCGAGTGAATCCCGAAGTTCTGCCGGGCCCCAAGAGTCCCCCCGATCAGGTCCGGCATGGCCGCAGGGCCGGGCGTCGTGCCGCTCCGGGCGCACGTTCGGCCCGTAGGCCATCCATCACCCGCAACCCTGGAGGATCCCACGATGGCCAATCCCGGCATGCCCGATCCCATCCCCGGTGGTGACATCCCGTCGGAGCCGCCGCCGCGTCCGTTCCCGGGCGAACGCCCACTCGGGCCGGACGAGCCATCCGCGCCCTACGAGGACGCGCCTGTCGACGAGCCGGTGGAGCCAGGCACCGGCCCCGATCATCGGCCAGGGGCGCCCACGGACCCGGGGATACGCGCCTGAGCATGGTCGTGCAGGCCTACGAGACGCAGGCCATCCAGGAAGCCATCGAATCCG
This sequence comes from Methylobacterium sp. W2, assembly GCF_020662345.1. Taxonomy (GTDB): domain Bacteria; phylum Pseudomonadota; class Alphaproteobacteria; order Rhizobiales; family Beijerinckiaceae; genus Methylobacterium. Next base: position 55,288 of record NZ_VMOA01000035.1, read on the forward strand.
GAACGGGCGCCTCGTCGGCTCCATCAGGAGCGGACTGGCTAGCATCGCCGTCGAGGGGCGACTCAGGTCATCCGGCGGTTCGGGACGCTGGGACCTTGCCGGTCCGATCTCCTGCAGCGGCCGTTGGACGGCGAGCAGGTCAGGGTAATGTGGCAACACTGACCCTGACCTATGAGTCAGGGTCAGTGAAGTGTCGTATAATCGGGCGGAAAGAGCGTCAGGCCGGATGAGTACGTCGCGATTTCCGGCGAAGAATCTCAGCTCGGACGCACTCGGCCCTCGTTCTTTTGACAGGATTCCAAGTCGCGGACCGAACGATTGTAGACCTCATTGAAACGTTGCGCCGGCTGGCTCGGATCACCCTTCGCGCGAATGTCCCGGGCGACATCCCGGCCGTGCCCGATCAGGCTCGCGACCGTCTCCGTATAGCCGGTGCAGGATGAGTTCGCCTTCGGGCTCATGCCATCGAAGGTCGTACCAAGCTGGCGATTGGCGTTGGAAACGTCGCCGAGGGCGGCCAGGAAGGGGGCGACATCCGCTTTGGGACCGAGTGCCTCGAACTGCCGGACCGCGCGGCGCAGCGTGAGGCTGGTGGAGAGGAGGCGCCGTGCCGGCGCATCGTCCGGCATGACCTCCACGCGTCGCTCGTCCCGGGCGATCTCGCGCTCGAACAGGGCCGTGCCGAACGCGTCCATCGCCCTGGCGGCCACTTCGACCCGGGGAACCAGGATCGCGTGCTGCTCGCGGGCGAACTTGAAGCCATCCTCCTTGAACTCCCGCGTGACCTGATAGCGCGTGAGCTCCTTCAGGGTGGGATTGACCTCGCGCAGGGCTGCCAACAGCCGGGCGGCCTGCGCATCGACCTCGGGCACGACGCCCGGCAACGCGACGGCCTTCTCCAACTCCACGATGACCCCGTCGAAATCTGTGATGCCGAAATGGTACCAGGCATTGGCGCCGAGCTTCGTGCCGAGCTTGAGCACCCGTTCGTTGTCGCGCCGGTAATCGGCCAGTTGCTGCGTCAGCGGATGGGACCGGACGAGGTGGTTCTGTGCCTCCGTGTAAGCATTGGCCTTCGCCAGAGCCTGAGCCTCGGGCGTTTGCGCCGGCGCCGGGCGGACGGTCGCCCGCGCCGAGCCGGGCGGCGGTGGCGGGCTCTGCAACAGGGCCTGGGAGGCCGCGGGTGCAGCGGGAAAATCGCACTTGAACGCGTCAAACAGGCTCTTGCGCACGGCCTCATGGGCCTGGGCGCACTGATAGGCCACGGTCGCGCGCGCCGCTTCGTTGCGCGCGACGGTGTCCCGGAAGCTCTCGCGCATCGTGCCGATGCCCTGGCGGATGCCGGGGCGAGCGGCCTCCGGCACGCCGGGGCTGGCGGCGCACTGGGCATAGGCGGCGAGGAAGGCGTCGCAGCTCTCCACGCCCACAGGTGTCACCGGCGTGACTGCGCGAGCAGGCGTGGTCGCGCACCCGACCAGGATGGCCACCACGGGGAGGACATCACGAAACGATCCGCACCCGAGTGCCCGTTCTCCCAGTATCCATGCCGGTCCTCGCATTCCCGTCCCTTTCGTTGAAGCGCCAAGTTTCGTTGAAGCGCCAAGCGGGACCCTCGCAAGGTCCCGCCGCTTGCCGGCCGCTGAATCCGGTTGGCCCGCGCCGTTGGAACCATCCCCATGCCATGCGTGTGTCGACCGCCTCGCGCCACCACGACGGCACAGGGCTACTGTCACGCTGCCGAGGTCCAGCCGATCGCCGCCGTCAGCGGATCGCTGAAGCCATGCTCCGGGATCAACGCGCGCACCTCGGTCCGGACGAAGCCGGCGTCCTGCAGAAAGCGTTCGACCAGTCGCGCGCGCGCCGCCCCATCCAGGGCGTTCCAGATCGCCACGGCCTTGGTGGGGAAGCATCGGTTCGAGAAGCTGATGACCACCGGTGCTCCCGGGCGCAACACGCGCACGACGTCGGACAGCACAGCGATGGGCCTCTGCAGATACTGGATTGAGACGCAGATCAACACCGTGTCGACGCTCGCCCCGTCCAGGGGAAGGTGGGGCTCGGCGTTCAGATCCTGAACGAAGTGCTGGGTCAGGCGGGGGTTCGCCGCGAGTTCCGCGGCGTTCAAGCCATGGCCGATGACCCGCGCGAAGGTCATGTCCTCCGGCAGGTGGCTGACCCAACTCGACATCAGATCCAGAATCGTTCCTCCGACCGGAACGACGTCCCGGTAAAGGTTCGTGACCGCCGCGATGGCCGCGTCATCGATATGCGTGACGAAGCGCGGTTGCCGGTAGAACAGCGGATCAGGGCTCGGATCGCCTTTGGCGAAGGCCTCGGGCGGGAAACCTGGAAACCGTTTCATGGGAGTCTCGCGCTGCCTGCCGCCCAGACGCCGGCCGAAGGCGGATCGTAGGGCGCGATCCCGCCAGCGGACATCAGGGTGGGGTGCAACGGCGCTGCCGGGCGATCGATCCTTCCCACGGGGTGCGATTCTTCCATGGGTGGAACCGGTGTCAGGGGTTGCCGCACCACAGGCGGGCAGCGCACCTGATCTCAGGGGTCTCGCTGCAGAGATGCCGGTCTGAAGAACAGGCCCGCTTGCAGGCTGTCGCCGATCCGGTTCGCACGCTCGGTCAGGAGCACCGCCACCTCGGCAGGAAACCTCTGCCGGGCCGTCTCCTCGAACAGGGCCAGCCATCGGGCAAAGTGGGCGGGGGTCAACGCACCGAGCCCCTGATGTTTGTCGAACGGATTGCCCTTGTAGCGGCCGGCTCTCAACAGCACCGAGGACCAGAAATCCTGGATCACCGCGAGGTGGCGCGGCCAATCCTCATCCGGGATGGCACGGGCAAAAACCGGCCCGATCAGGGGATCGCGCTGCACCTTAGCATAGAAGGCGGTCAGGAAGGTTTGGAGGCTCGCTTCCGTGAGGGTGTCGGTGAGCATCTGGAACCAACCCAAGGTGACACGAGGCGGGACTGCCAAGCCTGTATCCGGAAATGAGTGTCGGAAGCCGGAAGACGCTGGCGCGGGTGATGCGATGCCTGGGATTACCCCGGTTTGGTGGACCCTGAGAACGCTTTCGCGTGAGGTGTTTGTCCAAATGTGGAAGAGCGGCCCGCCATACCCAAGCGCGTTCCGCCGACAGATGGTCGAGTTGGCCCGCGCCGGCGGTGATCCCAACGCTCTGGCTCGCGGGTTCGAGCCCTCCGCGCAGGCCCTTCGCAACGGGGTGGCCGCGGCGGATTGCACGATGGCACGACGCCGGGCTCCTGTTCGATTCGTCGTACCGAGCGAGATCCATTTCTGGCCGCTACGTCCCCCTGGCACCAACTCGCGCAGCTCCATTGGAACCCATCCACGGATTGCAGAACCGCCGTTTGAGCGACGAGCGAAGCGGGTTTCCAGGACTATTTGACGAATACCGCCTATAGCAGCAACGAGGAGCACAGCTGACAACCAAATCTCTGATCGGCAAGCTTTCTTGCGTTTGCAATTACTTAGCGAGGCACTGGCGGAAGGGGTGTCCGTCACACCCAGGTCCTCTCAGTTCCCTGTGAGTCCAAATTCTTCTGTCATAACAGAAACTTAAAGCATTTTGAGCCTATCGAGGCATGTGAGCGTCCGTTAAGATCCATGTCAATCGTTGGGTTTATGTTGGGGTAGGAAAGGGCAATGGCACGAGCTGTAAAGAAGCTGAGCGCACGAACCGTTGTGACCCTCAGAGCGACTGGGCGGCACTCCGACGGTGATGGTCTCTACCTAATCGTTGATGCAAGTGGCGCCAAGCGCTGGCTCTTCTTATTTCGGTGGCAGGGCAAGCTGAAGGAAATGGGACTTGGTGGTCTAACAGCGGTCTCCCTTTCCGATGCACGTGAGAAAGCTGCAGCAGCACGTCATACCAACGGGCGCTGATCATAACCGATGAGCCCATTCGCGCAGTCCGATGGACATGATCTTCCAGGGTTGATCGGTGAGCCTGTTCCAGGCGTTGCAGCCGCGGTCGACGATGTCCTCGTAGGATG
>NZ_VMOA01000036.1 GCF_020662345.1 Methylobacterium sp. W2
GCGTCGGCCATCGGCGGTTTCGGTCGGCTCTGCCTGCGCAGGCCCGGCGAAGTTCTCGGCTCGGTCGTCGCCATCGGCGCGGTGGCGGCCGTCGCCATGAATGCGCTGGGCTACCAGGGGGGACGCCACCCGGCGCCGCTCTTCCCTACCCTCGGCAAGGGCACCGCCGCCAAGCCCACGGCCGGTCCGTCGCCTGAACCGGTCAAGATCGCGGAGGCCCCGCCGCGCAGGATCGAGACGCCGAAGGTCGAGGCTGCGCCCGAGCCCAAGCCCGCGCCGGCGATCGAGGCGGCGAGACCCGCGCCCAAGCCGGCGTCAGCCGCGCCCTCCACCAAGCGCGACGTCATTGCGGACATCATCAAGGCCGGGGAAACCACGGCCTCGGTGACGCCGAAACCCGATCAGGCCGTGGCGCAGGCGCAGCGGGCCCTGGTGAAGCTCGGATACGGACCGCTCGTCGCCGACGGCGTCCTCGGCCCCGGAACACGGGCGGCCATCGAGAAGTTCGAGCGCGACCGCAAGCTGCCGGTCAAGGGCGTCGCCGCCGGCCGTACCTTGCGCGAACTCGCCTCCCGCGCCGGTTCGACCAAGGGGTAGCGGCAAGGAATCCGGCGTTCGGAAGCCGCTCGCGGTCTCCGCGAGGCTACTGGATTCACACATCTGCTGGACAGCCGTTCCCTCGATCCAAGAGGGTTCGCATGAGGCGCAGCGGAACTCCCTCTCCTGGAAGGAGAGGGCTGGGGTGAGGTGTGGTCCACATCCGGAGAGGTCGCACACCTCACCTTCCAGGAGAGGGGAACCGCGACGCTCGTGAGCTGTGTGAATGCCATAGCTCAGCGAGGGGTGGCGTTCCGGTTGGTCCGCCTCGGCGCATAGAGCCTCGAAAGCCCCTCGAAGTATCCGGCTATCGGACGGACGAAACCGTCATTTCCGCAGGGGCACGCCCTTGGTGGTGAAGCGCGGCGCGCCCGGGTGGCGCATGGGGCGCGGCTGGCCTCCCGGCTTACCCGAGCCCGTTCCCGGCGGCTGCGAGAACGGAATGAGCTGGTCCGGCCTCGGCCCGATGAGATCGGCGCGGCCCATCGCCCGCAGCGCCTCGCGCAACAGGGGCCAGTTCTCGGGGTCGTGGTAGCGCAGGAACGCCTTGTGCAGGCGGCGCTGCCGCATCCCCTTGATCGCGTCGACCGGCTCGCTGCCGCCGCGCCGCACGCCCTGCAGCGGGTTGATCTCGGTGTGATACATGGTCGTGGCCGTCGCCATGGGCGAAGGCAGGAAGGTCTGGACCTGATCGGCGCGATAGTCGTTCTTCTTGAGCCAGACGGCGAGGTTCATCATGTCCTCGTCGGTCGTGCCCGGATGCGCCGCGATGAAATACGGGATCAGATAATATTTCTTGCCGGCTTTCTTGGCGGCGGCGTCGAACATCTCCTTGAAGCGGTCGTAGGTACCGATTCCCGGCTTCATCATCAGGTCGAGGGGGCCGCGCTCGGTGTGCTCGGGCGCGATCTTGAGACGGCCACCGACATGGTGGGTCACGAGTTCCTCGACGTATTCCGGGCTTCGGACCGCGAGATCGTAGCGCACGCCGGAGGCGACCATCACCTTCTTGACGCCCTCCACCTCGCGGACCTTGCGATAGAGCCGGATCAGGTCGTCATGCGAGGTGTTCAGGTTCGGGCAGATGTCCGGAAAGACACAGGACGGCAGCCGGCACGCCGCCTCGATCTTCGGGTCCTTGCAGGCCATCCGGTACATGTTGGCCGTGGGTCCGCCGACATCCGAGATCACGCCGGTGAAGCCGGGTGTCTTGTCGCGGATCAGCTCGATCTCGCGCAGGATCGAGCCCTCCGAGCGGTTCTGGATGACGCGGCCCTCGTGCTCGGTGATGGAGCAGAAGGTGCAGCCGCCAAAGCAGCCGCGCATGATCGTCACCGAAAACTTGATCATGTCCCAGGCGGGGATCTTCGCGTCGCCGTAGGCGGGATGGGGCGCGCGGGCGTAGGGCAGATCGTAGACCGCATCCATCTCCTCGCTGGAGAGTGGGATCGGCGGCGGGTTCAGCCACAGGTCGCGGTCACCGTGGCGCTGGACGAGGGGGCGGGCGTTGCCGGGATTGGCCTCCCGGTGCAGCACCCGCGAGGCGCGGGCATAAGCCTCCTTGTCGTCCTTGACCTCGTCGTAGGCGGGGAGGCGGATCACGGTCTCGCCGGGGCGGCGCATGGCGGCCTCGTCGGCCGAGTCGAGATCGTCGGCGGGCAGCTCGGTGTAATGCTCGGGCACGCGGCGGAACAGGGCCACGCCCCGGACCGAGTCGAGCTCGTTCGGCGCCGCGCCGGCCGCGAGGCGGTTCGCCACCTCGACCACGGCGCGCTCGGCATTGCCGTAGAGGAGGAGATCGGCCTTGGCGTCCGCCAGGATCGAGCGGCGCACCTTGTCGGACCAGTAATCGTAATGGGCGATGCGGCGCAGCGAGGCCTCGATGCCGCCGAGGATGATCGGCACGTCCTTGTAGGCCTCGCGGCAGCGCTGCGTGTAGACGATGGTGCAGCGGTCCGGGCGGGCGCCGCCTTCCCCGCCCGCCGTATAGGCGTCGTCGCTGCGCAGGCGACGGTCCGCCGTGTAGCGGTTCACCATCGAATCGAGATTGCCGCCGGTGACGCCGAAGAACAGCCTCGGCCGGCCCAAGGCCTTGAACGGCTCCGCCGATTGCCAGTCGGGCTGGGCGATGATGCCGACCCGGAACCCTTGCGATTCGAGCAGCCGGCCGATGATGGCCATGCCGAAGCTCGGATGATCGACATAGGCGTCCCCCGTCACCAGGACGATGTCGCAGGCATCCCAACCGAGCGCGTCCATTTCGGCGCGGCTCATGGGCAGGAACGGCGCCGCCTTCCCGTAAAGCGGCAGCTTGCAGGCGATGGGAGCCGGGGATCGACTCGCGGAAGCTTGGAGGTCCATGGGCCGTGCATAGACCGCCGAGGCTCAGAGCTCAACGAAGAGCGAGAAGGCCGGGCGCCGCGCCCGCATCGGAGCGGATGAGATTGGCTTTCCGTTCGCACTGCAAGCGGAAAAGCGGCACGGGCCGGGATCGAACACTTCAGCCGCCGACAAGGCTTACCGCGCCGATTGGCTGCGCGCTCACCTTTCAAAAATTGGCACGATTAGAGCGTGTCATCGCTTGAGCCAATCGAGTGCGGCGGCGAGGTAGAGGATGCCCATGAAGCTGGCGGCTGTCTTTTCGTAGCGTGTGGCGATGGCCCGCCATTCCTTGAGCCTGGCCCAGAGGCGCTCGACTTGGTTGCGGTTGTTGTAGATCCAGTCCGGGCAGGCGACGGGTGCCTCATGGCGCTGCGGCGGGATCACGGGCCGTGCGCCCATGGTCCAGATGTGCTCGCGGAAGGCGTGGCTGGTGTAGCCACGGTCGCCCACGACCCACTTCGGCACGCTGGGCAGCCCGTCGAGCAGCGGCACCGCATGGGGCAGCTCATGGGCCTGACCGGGCGCCAGCCGGAAGGCGATGGCGCGGCCCCGCCCGTCGGCGATCACGCAAGCCTTGGTGCCATAGCCGCCACGCGAGCGGCCAAGTGCTTCACGATGATCTCGCTCGGCCGCAGATCCCCCCTTTTGGCGGCCCCGGCCGCCTTTTGGTGAGCCCGCACGTTCGTGCCGTCGAGGAACACCATTCCGAGTTGGACACCGCGCTCCTGCACCAGGCTGAGCAGCCGCTCCCAGACACCGGCCCGGGACCAGCGAATGAAGATCTGGGCAGCCCGCCACCACGGACCCAGTTCCTCCGGGATCGCCCGCCATTTGGCCCCGTTCTGATGCCGCCAGAGGATCGCCGAGAGCGTGCGTTGCAGGTGCTGCGGTGGCGTCTTGGCCTTGGGCCGGCAGGCCTCGACCAGCGGCTCCAGTTCAGACCATTGCGCATCGCTCAGCATCGTCCCTCCCGCAATCAGAGAGACGAAAACGCAAAACGCGCCAATCCGTTCAAGCGACGACAGGCCCTAGAAGGATTTTCAGCAAGTGCGATATGAATTACAATATTAGATATGACAAGTGCTGCTAGGAAAAGTCGCGCTACCGCGAACACCGGCGCGTCGAGGCTACCTTCTTCCGCATCGACGGCGTCCGTCGTCTTGCCAGCCGGTACGACAAGCTGACCGGCAACGATGACTTCGTCCTCGCGCTCGCCGCCATCATCATCGTCCGGTGCCGATCGAATCCAGACCCGATCTACTGACGCGAACCGTGTCCCATCATCGCATATTAACCAATTTGCTGTTGACAGAGCATCGGTCACGCAGGGATCGGCATCCGCGGTATGACGCGACACGAAATGGTGGGATCGATCGGCGGCCCTGCAAGGCCGATCCTGCCGGAACCTGAATTCTCGGAATGCTGTCGGATCGCGCGGGCGCTCTTCCATGCCGCGGCCGCCTCCGTCTGTCTTCGCGGAAATTCCCGGACCTGGACGGATCTTGGTTCCGATGCCGGCCCCCAACTGAGGAATGCGGCTGAGATGGCCGATGGACGGCCCGATTGGGACTGGCCCGTGCTCTGGTGCGACGACATGCGAACCGACCCGGCCTTGACCGGATGGCTGCCGGCCAGGAACGCCGAGATCGGCTTTTTTGCGAGCGCCCCGTTCGGTCCAGATCAGATCGGCCGGCTGTCCGTGCTGGATACCCGTCCGCAAGCCGGCTCGGCCGAGAAAATCAGGCTCCTGACCGACCTCGCCGCCATGGCCGGGCAGATCTACGACCTGGCCCGCGCCGTACGCGGGGCCACGGAGCGGGAGGCGGAGTTTCGTCACCTCGCGGAAATGTCCACCGATACGATCATTCGCGGCAATCTCGACGGTGTCCGCCTCTACGTCTCACCCTCCATCCGGGCGCTGCTCGGATACGAGCCGGAAGAACTCGTGGGACGCAAGGCGATCGATATCGCCCACCCGGACGATATCCCGAGCTTCCGGCGGTTCATGCAGAGCGTGCGCGACGGTCATATCGACGTCGCCGTCATCGAACTGCGTCTCCAGCACAAGAACGGCGCGTGGGTCTGGATGGAAGCCTCCCTGCGCTTGAGCCGCGATCCTGATACGCAGGCCCCGAACGGCTACGTCGTCTCAGTTCGCGATGTCGGGCGGCGCAAGCTGCTGGAAGAGCGACTGGAACAGCTTGCGTCCTTCGATCCTCTCACGGGCCTGCCCAATCGGTCGCAGTTCAGCCAACGCCTTCAAGCCGCGCTCGACCGCTCGAGCCGCATCGGCGAAAGCGTTGCGCTGTTCTACATGGACCTCGACAACTTCAAGGGTATCAACGACACGATGGGGCATGCGGCCGGTGACAGCGTTCTGAAGGTCTGTGCGGCCCGTCTGCGCGCTGAGCTGAGGCAATGCGATTTCGTTGCCCGCCTCGGAGGTGACGAGTTCACGGCCATCCTGACCGCCGGTGAACCGGAACTGCCCGAGTTGGCCCAGCGCCTCGTATCCGCGGTCAGCGTGCCGATCCCTTACGGCGGCCAGGAGTTTCGTGTCGGCCTGAGCGTCGGCATCGCCCGCGCGCCGTGCGATGGCACATCTCCGGACGTCCTGCTGTCTGCCGCCGACCGAGCGCTTTATCGGGCCAAAGCCGCCGGCCGGAATACCTTTCGGTTCTGAGCGCCTTCTCTGTCGGCCCTCCTTCAGGCGCGGTCCCCGCGCCACGCCTTCGGTGCTATAGGCGGGCCATGCCTCGCCTGCGCTCCGACTTCTGGGTCTCGGCCCATCTCCGCCGTCTCGCCGTCGAGGGGATCGACGCGGTGCAGCGCCGGCGCGGTGCGCCCGAGGCGGGCGCGATCTTCGTGAAGGTCGATCGCCTGGATGGCCGGGCCGATCTCTATGGGCCGGCCCCGCAATCCCTCGTCGATACCGGGGATGGGGGCGATCGCAGCTTCGTCCAGGTGATGAGCGAAGCCTCGCCGCCCGATGTCGAACTCCGCCTCGGCAAGGAACTGCGCTTCGACGACGACCTCTGGATCATCGAGATCGACGACCGCGCGGGGCGCCACCATCTCGATCTCGCCGAATAGGACGAGGCGCGCCCCGGCGGATTGTCAGTTCGACGCCGATTGCCTGACCCGGCCCGGAAGGGCAGGGCGGAGCGGGGCGCGCTCTGTGGATGCCGGCGCCATGCGCGGGCGGGCGGCATCGGGGGCCGTGTAGGGCTGGTGGGCGGTGCCGCCGTTGAGCCGCTCGGGCAGCGGCTTGTCGAGGACGCCGCTGAGAAGGTCGCGGGCCGCGCCGCGCGGGATGGTGCGGAACAGCTTCACCAGATCGTAGACCCGGTCCACCGACCGCGCCACGGTCTCGTTGAGGGTGAGGAAGACATAGACCGCCTCTTCCTCGTGCAGCCCCGCCGCGCGAAGGGCGAGGGTGAGGAGTTCGTAACGCTGGCTCGGGTCCGGCGTCGCCGCGAGGAAGTTGCGCTGCAGGCCGAGCATCTCGGCGAGAGCCGCGACGAAGCCGGCGACATCGTTTCGGCCCGAGAAGCCGGTGAGGACGGCGCCCGCCTCGCGCGGCATGGGGGGGGAGGGCCGAAGCGCCGCTCGCGAACTGATCGCCCGGCCGATCGCCTCGCGCAGCTCTTCGTCGGCGAAAAGAAACAGCGGCGCCAGATCCCCCGGGGCGAGGTCGGGGCGGGCGAGGAGCGCCTGGGCCAGGTCGGGCTTCGTCCGCGCACGGCCGACGAGGAGGGCGACGGTGGTGCCCTGAAGGGCGAGCTGCCAGTTCTCGGCCAGGGCGAGATCGATGGCGGCCACGTCGCGCGAGGCCATCTCTTCGATGAGGCTGCGGCTCAGATCGGCCCTGCGGGCGATGGCGACGGCGATGTCGGAGCCGTCGGCGAGGGCGGCTTCGATGACGCGGGCCGACAGGTCCGGCGCCTGCGCGATGATGAGATCCCTGATCTCGCCGCCGCGCGCGGCGAGCGCCGCCAGCACGGATTGCGGGGTCGCGGGGAAGGGCGCCAGCTTGCGCGCCACGATCTCCGCCGTCTCGTCGTCGACCGTCGGGATCAGACCGCCGGCGAGGGATTCGAACGCCTCCACCGTCTTCCGGTCCCGCACCGAGGCGGTGAGGAACAGATCGGTCTGCACCCGGAGGATGACAGGTTTCAGATCGAGGTCACCGAGACGCGACAGTTCGATCAGGCCGGAGAAGTCCGGCGCATCGTCGAGAGATGGGGACATGGCACTTCGTTTACGCAGAACTCGCTGGACACAGCTTTAGCGAGCTTGCGTGAACCGACCTTTAAAGGGCGCCGCCGCGACGGCGCCCTTCCTGCCCCATTGCGGGATCAGCCGACGAGCCGAGCCTTGGATTCGGGCGCGGCATCGGGCCCCTTCGGCGGCGGAAACACCACCGGCGTCGCAGCCCCCGTGGCCATCGGGCCGGTCACGGGAGCCGAGGGCTTCGAGGCTATCGTCGCTCCGTTCACGGCGACGGGTTCGGCGGGCTTTGCCGGTGCGGCTGCGGGCGTCGTCACCGGGGCCGGCATCTCCGTGCCCGGAATCGAGGTCGTGAGCGCGGGCTGGCTGCGGTCGTCCCTGTCGTCGAGATCGCCGGTCACATCGTTGCCGGACGGGCCTTCGAGCAGCTCGGTCGGTGCCTTCCAGACGAAGGCGTCGAGATGGCCGGTGACCGGCGAGACCGGCGCCCAGCGCTCGGAGGCGACCCCGTCGGCGATCCACATCGGGTCGCGCGGGGCATGGGCGGCGCGGGCCAGCCATTCGCGCGCCCGGCCGGAACCGGCACCGTGCTCGGCTTCCTCGACCTTCGCCATGGCGAGGCAGGCGCGCACCGTCGGGCGGTCGGCGAGAAGAGGCGACAGGGCCTCGCGCGCCTTGCCGAATTCCTGCGCTTCGAGGGCCGCCTGCGCCAGAGCGAGGCGGGCTTCGGGATGCCAGGTGGAGATCCGGGCCAGGTTTTCGGCCCGGGCCAGACGGTCGCGTACGGAATCGCCGACACGCAGGCCGAGATAGACCTTGGCGAGATCCGGATGGGGATTGGCGCGCCAGGCCGCCTCGACGATCTTGGCGGCCTTCTTCAGGTCGCCGCGCCGCGCCAGGAGGCGCCCGGCGACGCAGGCGGCGGGGACGAGGTTCGGCGCCAGCTTGACGGCGTCGAGGGCACGCTGCGTCGCCGCCTCGGGCTCGCCCGCCTCGCGGGTCTGGGCGGCGGCGGTGAGGAGCACGGCGCGCTGGCGGCGGGCGAGCCCCTTCTCGATGAGGCCCGAGGAGGCGCGGCGCTCCACCGTCTGGACAGCACCGCTCCAATCGCCATCGGCACATTGCGCTTCGAGCATGGCCTCGTTGGCCCAGGTGACGCTGGGGGCGAGGCGCGCGGCCTCGGCGGCATAGGCGCGGGCGGCGACGTCGTCCTCGCGGCGGCGCGCTTCGACGAAGAGACCGCGCAGGCCCAGGACCCGCGTCTCGGGGTCGTTGGCCATGCGTTGGAACGCCTGTTCCGCCGCTTCGCGGTCGCCGGAGATCTGCGCCGCCTGCGCCTTCAGCAGAAGCGCCAGGGGCTCGGCGCCGAGCAGGCGCTCGGCATCGCTGGCATGGCGCCGTGCCGCGAGCGGATCGCCCGAGCCGACCGCCACCATGCCACGCGAAAGCGCGGAAAAGCCCTTGGCCCGGCGCCGCTCCTTGGAACCGCGGACCAGGGTCTCGGGCAGGGTGATGATGCCCCGCACGATGGCCCAGATGAAGCCGATGACGATGGCGGCGATGAAGACGCCGATCAGGGCGATGGCGAGGCTGGTGGCGAGTTCGTAGCCGTTCCAGACGATGGTGACCGTGCCGGGGCGGTCGGCGATCCACGTCGCCCCGAAGGCGGCGAGGGCGAGAAGGGCTAGGAAGGCGAGGGCGCGCCACATGGGATCACGAACTCCGGAAGGTGGCGTCGGCCGGGGAGGGGACGCGCGTATCGGGAAAGGCGGGCGCGCCGCGCCCACATATTATGATGATCGAGTTGGCCTCGTCCGGCATTCCGGACGGCGGAGCCGGAGGGGCGATCCTCACCGGGCGGTGCCGGTGGAGGGCAGCGCCTTAAACGCATCCGCCAGCAGCGCCTGCGCGGCGTCACCCGCCGCGGCGCGCGAGGCGAGCTTGGTGCCGAACTCGCCGGACTGTGCGCGCACATCCTCCGGCAGGCCGGCGAACGCCTTGGCCGCCTCGGCGATGGCGCCGCGATCCAGGGCATCCTGCACCTTCGGCACCGCGTCGTCAGCCACGGCCTCGCCGGGTGCGGCGGGAGCGTCGACCTTGCGGACCTGGACGATGGATTCGGCCATGCTCATCAGGCGCTGCTTGATATCGCCGGTCTCGGCCACCGATTTCGCCTGCGCCGCCTTGCGGCTCGCGGCGATCCGCTCCGCGATGGGACGGAACTCGGCGGCGAGACTCCGCGCCGTCGGGGCGCCCTTGTCGGCGAAGGCCGCGACGGCGCTGAGGCGTGCCGGATCACCGGGTTCGGAGCTGCGCAGGGCCGCCAGCGCATCGGCATAGGGCGAGCCGGTGTTCAGCGCGCCGACGATGCGATCGGCCGCGACGACCCGCATGGCGGCCTGCAGGCTAGAGGCCTCCGCACGGGTGGCCACGGCCTTGTCGAGGCCGGCGATCTTGTCGGATTGCGCCTGGAAGAGGCGCTCGACGCCCTTCGCGGCTTCCGCCGCCTGCGTCTTGTTGGCGTCGACCGCCTGCTGGCTCGCCTGCGTCGCCGCCTGGACCGCCTCGGTCGCCGCTTTCACCCGCGCTTCCAGCGTCTGCTGAAGGCTGGCGAGTTTCTGGGTCAGGGCCTCGTCCGCCTCGGAACTCGCTTTGGTCCGTTTCTCGAGATCCCCCTTCAGAGCGGTGACCTGACTGGCCAGGGTCTCGTCGACCGCAGGCTTGGTCGCGCTCTCCACCTTGCCTTCGACGGCCTTCAGCCTGTCGTCGAGACCGGACAGCGCCTGGGGCGAGAGGGCGGTGAGGGCGGCGTTGCCGGACTGGTCGCGGCCCGGCTCCTCCTGCAGGGCGGCCACGCGCTGGTCGAGCCCGTCGAGGCGGGCGACGAGATCCTGCGGCAGCGCCGCCGCCGGGGCGGACCCCTCGGCCGGCGGGCTCGCCGAGACGGCGCCTGCTTTCTGCAAGGCATCCTTGGCGGCCGCATCGGCCGAGCGGATCGCCTCCGGCAGGGGCTTCAGGACGGCCTCGTTGGCGCCGATGCGCTTGTCGAGGGCGGCAAGCGCATCCCTGGGCGCGAGCGTCGCGATCTTCTGGTCGAGGGCGGCGATGCGCCCGTCGTCACCGACGCCCAGGGCACCGGAACGCTCGACGGCAAAGAGCAGGCCCGCGCCGATGACGCCGCCGAGGAGCCCCGCCGCCGCCACCGAGCCGAAACCGGCACCGCCGCGCTTGGGTTCGGCCACGGCGACGGCCGGGCCGATTTTGGGAGTGGTCGAGCCTGCGGGCTTGGTGTCGGAGCCGGCGGGCTTGGTATCGGAGCCTGTGGGCTTGGCATCCGACGGGGACGAGGCCTTGTCCGGGTTCGTGGTGAAGGTGCCGGAGCCGGACGGCTTCGTCGCGCTCGACGCGGAGCCGGCCTTCGCGGCCTCGGTCGGATCGGGAACCCGCTTGGCCTTCAGATCGATGATCGGTCCATCGGTGAGATCCGCCTTCGACGGCATGGACTGAGCCCCGCTGCCGGATGGGCCGGTCTTCGGTGGCTCGGTCCTCATGGAAGACGGATTCGCGCCCGCAGCGCCCGGACCGGCGGCTTTGGGCGGCTCGGTCTTGAACGGCTCAGCCTTGGCGGGCTCGGTCTTGGACGGTTCGGTCTTGGACGGCTCGGGTTTGAGACCGCCGGCCTTGCCGGCATCGACGGTCGATGCCGTCGGCTTGGGCGGCTCGGATTTGACGGGCTCGGTCAGGGGGGCGGCCGCCTTCGCGGCATCGGGCTTCGCGTCGCCCGGCTTTCCCTCCAGGGGCTTGCCTTCCGCAGGCTTCGGAGCCGTCGAGACCGGCGGCACGGCGGGCTTCGGTGCATCGGTCCTGGCCGGCTGAGACGGCGATGCCGAAGATTGCATCGACGGCTTGACCGCGCCGGGGGGCGTGGCACCGAGAGTCGTGGAGCCGGGACCCGTCGTGCCGGGCTTGGTTGCTTCGGGCTTGACCGCCTCCGGCCTGATCGCCTCGGGCTTGCCTGCTTCCGGCTTGCCTGCCTCGGGTTTGGGGCCGTTCGGCCCCGTCGAAGTTCCCGGACCTTTTCCGTCGCTGTTGGATGGATTCACGGGCGTCTTGCTCCCTTCCCGACTTTCGTCTGCCGCATGAAGCAACCCCGGCGCGTAGCGCGCTCCGTTTGCCGCCCTGCGGTCACAGCGTATGCGTTCGTCCTAGCACCGAGGCCGCGGCCTCGGCGAGACCGCTTGTCGGAAACCTGATGTCAGGCCCGCGAGAAGCGACTCCTCGTTGGCCTGTTCCGCGACGAAATGAGGGGCGATCCCGGCCTGGACCAGGGGAACCGCCACGTCCGCCGACAAGCAGTAATGCCTGAGCGCCGCGAAAGCTCCGCCATATCCCGCTTGCCAAGCGAGTTCGCAAGCCGTCGCGGCGCTTCTTCGTGAGTAGTGCAGCACGCCTTCCAGCGTGGAAGGGGGACCGAGCGCCGTCGCTACGGCGGCGGGCAGGGAGGCCACCGGTCGCGCGCCATAGGCGATGTGGGTGGTCACCCGGAAGCCCGCTCCGGTCAGGGATGCCGCCGGTTCCGACTTGCGGTCCTCACCCGCCAGATGCAGGAGCGAGGCTCCCGGCGCGGCCTCCCGCCCCACGAGACCGACGAGATTGGCGGCGTTACCCTCCGCCGTTCTCACCGAAACGAATCCGCATGCGCGTGCCAGCGCCGCCGTCCGCGCGCCCACCACGAAGACGGGGATGGCGTGAATCCGCCGCCAGTCCGAGGCCTGCCGAAGCGCGTTCGCGCTGGTGACGAGAATGCCGTCGCATGCGCCCGGAGGCAGGGGCGCATCCGTCGCCTCGACCACGAGGACCGGCGCCACCAGGGGCTCGTAGCCCAAGGCGGCGAGCCGCCCGGCCGTGCGCGTGGCCCCCGGCTCGGGCCGCGCGATCCATATCCGCTTCGCCACCATCGCTCTGGATTCGCCCCTCGCCGCGGCGTTGGCAAGCCGCTTCGATGACACGTCGTGCTTGGCAGGCGCCCATCGTTGCCCTCGGGCGCCATGCCCGGCTAGGGTGGAGACCTCTTTTTCCGCGAACTCCAAAGCAGCGCCATGAACGTCCTCGGCATCGAAACGACCTGCGACGAGACGGCCGCCTCGATCGTCATGCCGGGCGAGGATGGGCGCGGCCGCATCCTTTCCAACGAGGTCCTGAGCCAGATCGCCGAACACGCGGCCTATGGCGGCGTCGTGCCCGAGATCGCGGCCCGCGCCCATGTGGAGGTCCTCGACCGCCTTGTGGCGCGCGCCCTCGATACGGCCGGGATGAAACTGTCGCAGATGGACGGCATCGCGGTGGCGGCGGGGCCGGGCCTGATCGGCGGGGTACTGATCGGCCTCGTCACCGCCAAGACCCTGTCGCTGGTGGCGCGAAAGCCCCTCATCGCGGTGAACCACCTGGAGGCGCATGCGCTGACGGCCCGGCTCACCGACGGCATCGGCTTTCCCTACCTGCTGCTGCTCGCCTCCGGCGGGCACACGCAGCTCGTGGCCGTGAAGGGGGTCGGCGATTACGTCCGCCTCGGCACCACCGTGGACGATGCCATCGGCGAGGCTTTCGACAAGGTGGCCAAGCTCCTCGGCCTCGGCTACCCGGGCGGCCCCGAGGTGGAGCGCATGGCCGAGACCGGCAACCCTGAGCGGTTCGCCCTGCCGCGCCCGATGCTCGGCCGCCGCGAGCCGAACTTCTCCCTCTCCGGCCTCAAGACCGCCCTGCGGATCGAGGCCGAACGGCTGACACCGCTCTCCAGCGCCGATGTCGCCGATCTCTGCGCCAGTTTCCAGGCGGCGGTGGTGGACGTGGTGGTGGACCGCGTCCGCGTCGCCCTGCGGGAATTCGGCGCCATCGCCGGCCATCCCACCGCCCTCGTCGCCGCCGGCGGGGTCGCCGCCAACGGCGCGATCCGGCGGGCGCTGACGACCCAGGCCAACGAGGCCGGCCTCGCCTTCGTGGCGCCGCCCCTGTCCCTCTGCGGCGATAACGGCGCGATGATCGCCTGGGCGGGGATCGAGCGCCTGCGCCTCGGCCTCGTCGACGATCTCACCGCCCCGGCCCGCGCCCGCTGGCCCTTCGCCGAGGCGGCGGCGGTTGCCTGAGGGTCTTTTGGCAGGGACCGTGCCGCCCGTCGCCCTGCAAAGGCGCTGGCGCGACCTCGTCGACCGGCGCCTGCCCCAGGCGGCCCGTGCCCGGCCGGACTGGCCGGTGCGCCTCGATCATTGCTTCGCGCGCATCCTCCTCGACAATGCCTGCGGCGGCCCCTGGCGCGAGAGCGTGGCCCCGCCGGCCTGGGCCAACATGCCGCCCGAACGCCTGGCCGTCGCCATCGATCTCGGCGAGGCGGTGCTGGCGGCGAAGGCCGATCTCGGGCTCCTGAACCGCCGCTCCCTCGCCTGGCGCGGCAAGATCAGGCGGGCGGTCCCCACCTCGACCCCCGCCTCGCTCACGGGGCAGGGTTTCGTCCTGCGGCGCTGGGTCCGGGCCGACGACGCGCCCTTCGCCGCGCTCAATGCCGATCCCGAGGTGATGCGGCATTTCCCCGCCACCAAGAACCGGGGCGAGAGCCTGATCGAGGCCAGAGCCATCGACCGGCGCTTCGAATCCGACGGGTTCGGGCCCTGGGCGCTCGACGTGCCGGGGGAGGGCTTCGTCGGCTTCGTCGGCGCCATGCGGTTGATCCGGCCGATGCCGTTCGCGGGCGGGGACGTCGCGGGCTCCGTGGTGGAGATCGGCTGGCGCCTCGCCCGGTCCGCCTGGGGGCGCGGTCTCGCCACGACAGCTGCACGACTCGCCCTCGCCGACCTGTTCGGGCGCTGCGGCGTGCCGGCGGTGGTGGCCTTCACGGCCACCGGCAACACACTGTCCCGGCGGGTCATGGAACGGCTCGGCATGGCCTTCTCCGAGGACTTCCTCCATCCCGCCCTGCCGGCGGACCACCCCCTCCAGCCGCACGTGCTCTATCGCCTGATGGCGGACGGGTCGTTCGCCGAGGCGGACCAGGCGCCTGAGGATCATCGATCATGAGCGACCGGATTGCGGTGGTGGGCGGCGGCGCCTGGGGCACGGCGCTCGCCAACGCGGCGGCGGCCACGGGGCGGCCCGTGACCCTGTGGCTGCGCGACGCGGAGGCCGCCGCGCGGCTTCAGGCCAGCCGCGAGAATGCCCGCTACCTGCCCGGCGTGACGTTGCATGACGGTATCCGCGCCACCGGGGAGGCACGCGATCTCGCCGGGGCCGGCATCGTCCTGATCGTGACGCCGGCCCAGACTCTGCGCGGCGTTCTCGGAACCCTGCGTTCGTCCATCGATCCGCAGGCTTCCATCGTGCTCTGCGCCAAGGGGATCGAGCGCGGCAGCGACGCTTTCATGAGCGCGGTGGCCGCCGAGGCGATGCCCGGCGCGTCCGTGGCGGTCCTGTCCGGCCCGAGCTTCGCGGCGGATGTCGCCCGCAACCTGCCCACCGCCGTGACCCTGGCCGCGGAGGATGGCGCCCTTGCCGGCCGCCTTGCCGCCGCTTTGTCCGGCCCGGCTCTCCGCGTCTACCACACCGACGACGTGCGCGGCGTCGAGATCGGCGGGGCGGGCAAGAACGTGCTCGCCATCGCCTCCGGCATCGTCGCCGGGCGCGGCCTCGGCGAGAGCGCCCGCGCCGCCCTCATCGCACGGGCCTTCGCCGAGTTGATGCGCTTCGCACGCGCCTATGGCGGACGGCCCGAGACGCTGATGGGATTGTCCGGCCTCGGCGACCTCGTGCTCACCGCCTCCTCGCCGCAATCGCGCAATTTCGCCTTCGGCCAGCGTCTCGGCGCCGGGGCCACCCCGGAGGAAGCCTCCGGCGGCAAGCTCGCGGAGGGCGCCTTCACCGCCGCCGCGCTCATCGCCCTGGCACGCCGCAACACGGTCGAGATGCCGGTGGCCGAGGCGGTGGCCGCCATCGTCGCGGGGGAGGCCAGCGTCGACGCCGTGGTGGCGGGCCTCCTCGCCCGTCCCCTCAAGCGGGAGGCCGAATGAGCATGGGGCCGATTCACGCCTTCCTCGCCGGTCACGGACGCGACGGCGCGCGTCGCAGCCTCGCCGACATCCTCGCCTTCGACGACGCCCGGATCGAGGGCGTGCACGACTACATCCAGTGGTGTTTTCCGCTGAGCGAAGCCAGCCGCGCGGTGCCGGGCGCCCCGGTTCTCGGGCGCGACGAGGCCGAGGCGATCCGATCCGACGAGGCCGCCCGCGCCGGCCTGCGCGCGGCGCTCGCGCGGATGCGCCTGTTCTATACCCGCACCGACGGCTGGCTGCGCCCCTACGACCACAACCACCTGCGCATCACCCGGATCGTCACCGCGATCAGCAGTCTCCTCGGTCCCGCCGAGGCGGAGGCGTTCCACGCCTTCGTCACCGCGCGCAACGCGCAAGCCGGCTCGCCGATCAACGACGAAAGCCTGCGCTACTGGGGATCGGCCCTCCGCGACGCCTGACGGCCACGCTTTCCCGCGCTAAGGAGGCGCGACGATCGAAAAGGCGAGCGATGGCGTACTGGCTCTACAAATCCGAACCCAAGACCTGGTCATGGGACCAGCAGGTCGCGGCGGGGGAGCACGGCACGCCGTGGAACGGGGTGCGCAACCACGTCGCCAAGCTCAACCTCATGGCGATGCAGGTGGGCGAGCGCGGATTCTTCTACCATTCCAACGAGGGCAAGGCGGTGGTGGGGATCGTCGAGGTGATCCGCCCCTACTACCCCGACGACACCGACCCGACCGGCCGGTTCGGCATGGTGGATCTCCGCGCCGTCGAACCGCTGGCGCGCCCCGTGACCCTGGAGGCGATCAAGGCCGAGCCGCGCCTGAAGGCGATGGTGCTCGGAAACAATTCCCGCCTCTCGGTGCAGCCGGTGACGGCGGAGGAATGGGGGATCGTGCGGGAGATGGGCGGCCTCGGTTAGGGCTTTGCCCCCCTCATCCGATCCGGCGATCAGGCCGTCATGAATTGCGCCACGGCACGCTGGAACGCGTCCGGGGCTTCCTCGGCGACGAAATGGCCGGACTCCTCGACGATCACCGTTGTCAGGCTACTGGCCTCGCCCTTCAGCGCATCGGACAGTCGCGACCCGACACCGTAACGGCCGGCGATGGCCAGGACCGGCATGGTGAGGCGCTTCCCGGCGAAGGTGGCGGCCAGCGCCGCGTCGTCCCTGAGGGCACGGTAGTGGTTGAAACCCGCCCTCATGCCGCCGGGCGATGCGTAGTGCCGCGCGTACTCGTTGATCGCGTCCTCCGTGACGGCGTCCTTGCGGCGAGACCACGCCCTGATCTGTTCGCGGATATAGGCTCGTTCCCGACCGGCGGTGAGCATTTCGGGGATGTCGGGGGCCATGTGGAACCCATAGTGCCACGCCCCGCCGCGCAGCGAATCCATGTTCTCCGTTCCCGGCAGGAGGCAATCCACCAAAGCGAGCCGGGAGACGCGGTCGGGGTGACGATGCGCCAGGACGTAGGCCGCCTTGCCGCCCATGTCGTGTCCGAGCACGCGGGCGCGCCCACCCGCTTCGTGATCGATGAGGGCGCGGATATCCTCGGCGATGGTGCGTTTGTCGTAGCCCGAGACGGTGCGCTCGGAGAGGCCGAGGCCCCTGAGATCGGGGGCGATGAGGGTGAAGCGGTCGGACAAAGCCGCCATCGTGCCCCTCCAGGCCGCCCATGTCTGCGGCCAGCCATGCAGCAGGACCAGGGGCGGGCCGGACCCGGCGACGACGTAGTGCAGGCGGATGCCATTGAGCTGCGCGAAGCGACTGATCGCGCCCGGCGGCAGCACGCCCGCATCCAACCCGGAATCGGATGCGGCCGCGAGCGCGGGCCCGGTCATGAGATCGGGGAGGATCCCGAGCGCGACCGAGGCGCACGCGGCGGAACGGAAGAAGTCTCTGCGCTGGATCGGCATATCGGCATCCGTCATCGTCGTGATGCGGGATGGTTGTCCGCCATCGATGCAGTGTCTAGGCGATGGACAGCGCTCGTTGCCATAACCGGGGGTTATGCATGGACCTCACCGTCGCCCTGCGGGCCTTCATCCGCACCGTCGAGCGCGGTTCGATGACGGCCGCTGCGCAGGATCTCGGCATTTCGCAGCCGGCAGTGAGCAAGCTCCTGCGCAATCTCGAGGCCCATACGCGAGCCCGGCTGCTGGAGCGGAACTCCCGCGCCGTCAGGCCGACCCCCGTGGGTCTGCGTCTCTACGAAGCCTCCAACGGTGCCCTCGCCACCATCGACGCGGCGATCGACGAAGCTCGCAACGAGGCCGGGATGATCGGAGGCTCCCTGCGCGTGCATGGCCCGGTCTGCCTGGGAGAAAGCCGCCTCCACCGGATCGTCGCCGACTTTCAGGATCGGCACCCGGCCGTCTCGGTCCGCCTGACCCTCGAGAACCGCTCGGCCGATCTCATCCACGAAGGCTTCGATCTCGCCATCCGCATGGGCCGCCCGGTCGACCAGGAGGCGATCCTGCGTCGGATCGGGCTGGTCCAGCGCATCCTCGTCGCGGCACCGTCGTATCTCGAGACACGGGCTTCGGTCACCGA
This sequence comes from Methylobacterium sp. W2, assembly GCF_020662345.1. Classification (GTDB taxonomy): domain Bacteria; phylum Pseudomonadota; class Alphaproteobacteria; order Rhizobiales; family Beijerinckiaceae; genus Methylobacterium. The sequence goes on from NZ_VMOA01000036.1 coordinate 17,824, forward strand.
GCCGCACAATCTCCTCGATCACAGCCTCCTCGTCACCGACACGGTGCTGTCTCGGGCCGAGACGCTGCCCCTATGCCGGAACGGCGAGATCACCGAGGTCCCGGTGAGGCCGGTGCTGACGACCAACAACGCTCGTGTCCTCATCGACGCCCTGCTGTCGGGGCGTGGGATCGGGACGGCGCAGGTCCAACTCGTCGCGGAGGATCTGGCGAGCGGGCGTCTCGTCAGGGTCCTGGGCGATCACGAGATCCGCCCGACCGAGCTTTACCTGACCTATTCCTCGGCGAAGTTCCTACGGCCGGCGGTCCGCGCCTTCGTCGATTTCGCCGTCCCGGCCCTGCGCCGGATCGACGGCATCGTTTCGTGACCGGCACGCCCCCGCGCAGCGTCAGCAGCTCAGGGCGGTTCAGCCCTGCCGCTGCGCCTGGGTCACCGCCACGTGGATGAGTTCGGCCAGCGTCCGCACGCCGAGCTTCTGGCGCATCTGCGAGCAGGCGTTGGTGACGGTCTTGTAGCTCACCGACAGGTCGCTCGCGATCGCGCCGTAGGACTTGCCCTGGGCCAGGCGGGTGAGGATCTGCTGCTCGCGTGGGGTCAGCTGGCCTTCGGGCGTGCGGCGCGGGTCGGTGCGCAGCATGGCGACCTCGGTGGCCAGACGCCGGTCGAGATAGACCTGGCCGGCGCGGACCTTCTCGAACGCCTCGAACAATTCGATCGAGGCGTGGTCCTTGAGCACATAGCCCAAAGCCCCGGCCTCCAGGGCGCGCGAGACGATCACGGGATCGTTGTGCATGCTGAAGACGAGGATGCGGATGTCGGGCGAGGCACTGCGCATCCGGCGGATGAGATCGAGACCGGCGAGCCCGCTCCCCTGGAAGGTCAGGTCGCAGATCACCATCGAGGGGCGCAGGCGGAAGAACAGGCGATAGCCGGCCACCGTGCTGGTGGCCTCGGCGATCCGCTCGATTCCGGCGTCCTCGAGGACACGGCGGCAGCCCTGGAGGACGATCGGATGATCGTCGATCACGAGGACGGGCGCGTGGGTCGATGTCGGTGTGAACGCGTTCATACGGAAACGATCGGGCTCGTGTCCTCGGCCCGCTCGGGATCGAGCGGTATCGCTATCCGGACAACCGTCCCCGGCGCCGCGTTGTCAAGCCGAAATGTGCCGCTGAGGGCCTCCACGCGCTCGCGCATCCCCGATAAACCCATTCCGCCGCGAAAGCCGCCATCGAGGCTGGCGGATGGGGTGCCGTGGTCGGCGGGCAGGCCGGCGCCGTCGTCGCGGATGACGAGGTGCAGTTCGTCGGCGGCCGCGCGCTCGCTCGCCTCCACCGTGACCGTGCGTGCCGCGCCATGGCGCACGGCGTTGGTCATGCTCTCCTGGATGCAGCGGAACACCGTGAGATCGATGAGATCGCCGTAGCCGCGGGCGAGGTCGGTGAAGGTCCCCGAGAACGTCGTCCCCGGATGGCGGATGCGGAAGTTGCGCAGCAGCAGCTGCAGGCACTCGGCGAGCGGCACCTGGCCGAGGGCGTGCGGGCGCAGGCGGTTGAGAAGGTCGCGGTTGAGGCCCTGGACCTGACCGACGATGGTGCTGATCTCGTCGGCGCGGGCGGCGAGCTTGCTGCGGTCTGGCTCGGACGCGCCCTGCGCCATCCGGGTGACCGAGGCGGCGTTCGCCTCCAGGGCGAACAGGCAGGGGCCGAACTCGTCGTGGAGCTCGAGGGCCGTGCGGCGGCGCTCGTCGTCCTGGGCGGTGAGAAGCTGCCGGTTGAGGCGGCCGTTCGCGGCGCGTGCCTCGGCCAGCGCCCCGGCCACGCTGTTGAAGCGCTCGGCGATGACGGCCAGTTCGCGCGAGGCCGGCGGGTCGAGCCGCGCGGTGTAATCGTGCCGTTCGAGCTGGGTCAGCCCGTCGGCGAGCTGGGTCAGGGGGGCGAGAACCCGGCCGAAGGCGAGGTAGAGGGCGCCGAGCAGGCCGAGATTGAGGCACAGGCTCGCGAGCGAGAGGGAGACGGTATAGCCCCAGACCTCGTCGATCTCGTCGAGGGGTTCCGTGGTGATCAGCGCGGTGCCGATCCGCTGCTCCTGCGCCACGATGGGCAGATCGTCCCGCTGCGGCGTCGGGGCGATCAGGTCGGCGAACCAGCGCGGCGCCAGATGAGTCTCGCGGCGGGGGCGCGGAGTGGCGAGGGCAACCTTGCGCCCCTCGGCATCGAACACCGCGACCCGGACGTGGCGAAGCCCCTGGACGCGCAGTTCCAGCGTCTGGAGCAGGCGCGCGGGCGAATCCGACTGGGCGAGACCGATCGTATCGGAGACGATCAGCTCGATATTGGCGAGCGCCGCCTTCATCTCCACCTCCACCGCCGAGCGGGCGTTCACCACGATCAGGCTGAACGAGACGAGGGCGGCCAAGAGGTCGATGGCGAGGACGAGGACGACGAGGCGTGCCCGCGTCGGCAGGGCGGCCCAGGTCAGGCGGCGCGAGGCGCCCCTCGCCGTTTCCACGGGAGCAGGGCCGGGGGGAGACAGGGTCATCGTCGAGCGTACCGGGATGGATCGGGGGCGGTTTGGCGCTTGTAGCGATATCCCATCCGCCGGGAAGGCGCGCATCCGGGGCGGAGCGCACCGCGCCCGTTTCTCCCCGCCGCAAAGCCATCTGAAAATGGCCTCCGGCCTCAAGTCCTCGCCTTATACCGAGCGTTAAGCGCCGATGCTTTATCCAGATTGATGTGAGCGACGACACGGGCGTGACTGGCGAGATGTCCGAGGACATCTTTGTGCCCGAATGTCGGCCTCACGTCCGCTCTACGCCGTCGCGATTCCGTGACGGTCAAACGTTTTTTCGAGCAGTGTTAGAGAACTCGCCCGATGATGCAGGTTGCCATCGATCCGAGCGAACGGCGCGACGCCGGCTCCCGCGAGCCCGCTCCGGCCAAGCTTGGTCCAGCCAAGCCGGCGGCGGCGCGGCCGGTCAAGCCCGTGGCGAAGCCCGCTGGGCGCGGTCGCGTGATCGCCCTCGGGACGCTGGGCTGCGTGGCTGTGGCCGGCCTGTCCTACGCGGCCTATTCGGCGATGGGCAGCCTCGCCGGTCCGCAGGTGGTGCGGCCGAACCTCTACCAGATGCAGAAGGCGCAAGGCGCCCAGGCCAAAGCCGCCGATTGGCCCGACCTGCGTGACGGCGTGCCGGCCCTGGCCTCGGCCGCCGGATCGTCCGCGCCGGTGCGTGATCCCGGTATCCAGCTCGTGGAGAGGCGTGCCCTCGTCGAGGAGCCGGCGAAGGCCGAGACGGTGTCGAAGGTCCAGAATCCCGCATCCGTCGAAGCCGTTGCCAAGGTCGAAGCTCCCGCTCGGATCGAAGCCCCCGCGAAGGTCGAAGCTCCGGTGACGCTGGCGGCGGCGACGCCCGCTCCCCCCGTCGTGAAGGCCGAGGCGCCCCGCTCGAAGGCGCTGCCGCCGATCGAGCCGGTGAGTCTCGCCCTGCCGCCCAACGCGCTCTCGCCCATCGTGCCGAACCGCGTCGCCGCCGTGATCGCCCCGAGCGCGGCCCAGACGATCCGGGCGCGCGCGGCCGAGACCAGTTTCGCGTCCCTTCCCCCCGAGCCCGCCCGTGCCGCGGCGGTCACCGAGACGGTCAAGCCCAGCGCCAGCGTCGTCGTGAAGCCCGCCGTCGCCAAGCCGAGCGTGGCGGTGGCAAAGCCGAAGCCGGTCAAGGCCGCCAAGCCCGTGCAGGAGGCCAGTGCCGAACCCGCAGCGGCCCCCGTCGCGGCACCCGAACCGGAACAGAGCGAAATCTTCGGCCTGAAGGTGCCGTCCTTCGCCCCGGCCGGACGCAAGATCGCCGAGAGCGTGGAAGCCCTCGGCAACGCGGTGAAGAACCTGCCGAACCAGTTCTGATCGTCGATTGCGACGTCGAATGCGGGGGCTGCGGACCCGCATGGGCCGTCCGAAGACTCAGATCTCGTCCCGTGGCGGATGCCCGAACAGGGCCTTGTAGGCGCGGCTGAACGCGGCCTCCGAGGTATAGCCGATCCGCAAACCGATCTCGCCGACCCGCGCTTCGCGCCTCGCGAGCATGTCCCGCGCGAGATGGAGCCGCCACTCGTTCTGGTATCGTAGCGGCGCGCGTCCCACGAGCTCGGTGAACCGCTCGGCGAAGCCCGAGCGGGACATGCCGGCCGCGCCGGCCAATTCGTCGAGACGCCAGGGCTGCATCGGCCGCTCGTGCATGAGCTTGAGCACGCGTGCGATGCGGGCATCGGACAGGCCGCTCAGCCAGCCGGACGAATGCCCGAGATGGACCCAGGTGCGCAGGGTGCGAATGACGAGCAGATCGATGATCCGCGAGATCATCAGGGCCGCGCCGGGCTGCGCATCGGTCGTCTCGCGCATCATGAAATGCACCATGCCGTCCAGCCATTCCGCCCCCTCTTCATGGCGGATGTGGATGTGGTCGGGCAGGGCCGAGATCATGCCGCGCAGGCTGTAGGGATCGAACCAGAACCGGCAGAGGATGATTTTGGTCGGCTCCGATGACCCCAGGAGCCGCGCCGTTCCGGGACCCCGGGGCAGAAGTATGAGGTCGCCCGTGTCGATCACGAGGGGTTTCTCGGCGCCACCGCCGAATTGAAGCGCGCCCGCGGCGACGACGAGAGCATGCGCCGCGTCCGCATCCAGCTCCAACGGCTCGCTATGCGAAACGCTACGGGATTGGACCCGATCGCCGGTGAGCCGGATCTGCGCCAGCACCTGCGACAGGAGATCGGCATTCGCGGCGTCCGGCGGACCCAACTCCGGACGATCGGTCAAGTCTTTCCGCGTATCCGTCATGGCTGATACCGGCCCCGAAATTTACACATGCGGTCAGTGAAGACGTCCCGCCGTAACACGAACGGACGACGTCTCACGAAGACCTGAGGATCTCGCCGCTCACGTCGCGCGCGATGATTTGCCGATCCTTGGAATGGTCTACACACGAGAAGGACACCGACATGGCAACTCCTACCGCATCACGTTGGCTGACATCCTATTACTTCGCCCGAGCCGGGGTTTCCGCCGCGTGGGTCGCCGCCGCCGTAACCGTCGGACCGACCATGCCTCCGGTCGCGGCGGCACTCCTCGTCGCCTATCCCGCCTGGGATGCCGTGGCCAATCTTGTCGATGCGCAGCGCAGCGGCGGATGGAGAGCCAATACCAGCCAGATCGTCAACGCCGCGATCAGCGTCGTCACCGCTGTCGCGGTCGCCGTCTCCCTCGGAATGAGCCTCCATGCGGTGCTCGCGGTGTTCGGCATCTGGGCGATCCTCGCCGGCCTGCTGCAACTCGCCACCGGAATCCGGCGCTGGAAGACGGGTGCGCAATGGGCGATGGTTCTCAGCGGAGCGCAATCGGCGCTCGCGGGCGTCTTCTTCCTCACGAAGGCGAACGGCGTCGCCGTGCCCGGCATCATGGATCTCGCGCCCTACGCCGCGTTCGGCGCGTTCTATTTTCTCCTGTCGGCTTTGTGGCTGACACTGTCTCGGTACCGCCGCGGTGTTGCGGACATGCGGGCTGCACGATCGAAGGTGGCGGCGTGATGGGCGCAGAGGAGGCGAGCCGACCATGACGCGAATCCTGCCATGGCGCCTGGCCTTCTGGGCGTGCCTTCTGGCGGCCGCCTCCGCGCTCGCCCATCCGATGGTGGGGGAGGGAGCGAACATGAATCCCGATTGGCGGGTGGAGCCTCATCTCGGGATCGGTCGTCTCGTCTTCGGCCTCACCTCGGCGGAGGTCGCGGCCGTGGCGGATCCGGTCTACGGCGTGCCCACGCCGCTCATCGGCGGCGCGGAGGCCGCCGCCGATACCGACGCCATGATCGCCGGGTTGGGCGCCTCGCTGTCGGCGGCCGACGTCTCGGCCATGAGACAAGCCGCCAGGGATCTGGCGGCCATGGACCGGCAGAACCTCGAGAAGGACCGCACGCCGATCCTACTCGAATACCGCGACGGCCGGTTGGACGGCGTGACGGTCGAAGCGCGGCATGCCGGGACGCATTTTCGCAACGAGCGCGTCTTCTCGCTGACGGCGCGGGAGGTGCTGCGGTTGTTCGAGCGGGCGAACGGTGCCCCTGGCCGGTTCCGCTCAAACGAAGCCGCGTTCGACACCCTCGCGGTCTCGCTCTTCGCGTTCAGCCGGGTCTCACCGGACGGCAAGGTTCAGGTGGTGCGGGACGACGACCCGGATTTCGCCGGGCGCTCCGTGACCCTGCGCCGGACGCCCTACCGGCCCGCGAACGAGATGGACCAGTTCGTCACCGCATCGTTCGACTGACCGAGCGGTCTTGCCGGCACTCTTCCCCCCCGCGCGAGCGGCTGCCGGCTTCTCACCTCTGCTCGACGGCTATCAGCTCTATCCAAGAGGGTTCGATAGGCGCCACGGGTTCCCTCTCCTGAAAGGAGAGCGGACCCGCGCATCCCGCGTTAGGTGTGAATGCCGTAGCCGCACGCGGGAGGAGAGGGATGCGGTCTTCCCTCAGCGCGGCTTGCGCTGCGGCGGCTTCTTGCCGGCTTCGCGTTCGTGGCGGGCGGCGCGGGGGCTCTTGAAGCCCTTCGGGCCCTCGGCCTCGCGGTCGGGCTCGCCGCCGAGCAGCGCCTCGACCTGGATTTCCGGCGAGCCGTTCTTGGCGAAGGTGGCGGCGAAGCGCGAGGCGGCGCCGCCGCGGATCTCGAACTTGGTCTCCCGGTCGAAGATGCGGATGGCGCCGATCTCCTGGCGGCCGATATTGCCGCGACGGGTCAGCATCGGCAGGAGGCGGCGCGGGTCGGCGTTGTCGCGCCGGCCGAGATTGAGCCGGAACCAGACCGAGGGGCCTTCCGCATCGATCCGCGCCGAATCGGCGGGGTCGTAGACCTTGCGTTCCTTGCGCTCGGGGCCGGCGCCCGGATCGGTGACGTCCTCGGGCTCGGGCAGGCGGGCGCGGTAGATCTTGGCCAGAGCGGCGGCGAGTTCCTGCGGCGTGCGCTGGGCGAGCAGTGCCTCGCCCATGGCGAGGTCTTCCTCGGCCGGCGTCTCGGTGAAGAGCGGGTCCTGCCACATGCGCTCGCCGTCGAGGCGGCGGATCTCGTCCGCCGTGGGCGGGGCGGCCCATTCGGCGTTGACCTTGGCGATGGCGAACATCTGCTCGGCGCGGCGGCGCTTCGAGGCCGGGATCAGCAGGACGCTGGTGCCCTTGCGGCCCGCGCGCCCGGTCCGGCCGGAGCGGTGCTGCAGCACCTCGGCATCGTGGGGCAGGTCGGCATGGATGACGAGGCTCACGGTGGGCAGGTCGATGCCGCGGGCCGCGACGTCGGTGGCGACGCAGACCTTGGCGCGGCCGTCGCGCAGGGCCTGGAGTGCGGCGTTGCGCTCGCCCTGGCCGAGTTCACCCGACAGGGCCACCGCCGAGAAGCCGCGCTCGGTGAGCACCGCCTGGAGATGGCGCACGGCGTTGCGGGTATTGCAGAAGACGATGGCGGTGGGCGCATCGGTGTAGCGCAGGGTGTTGACCACCACGTGCTCGATCTCGCGCGGTACCACGCGCACGGCGCGGTAGGTGATGTCGGTATGGCCGCGCTCCTGGCCCTTCACGGCGATGCGCAGGGCGTCGTTCTGGTAGCGCTCGGCCAAGCTGGCGATGGCCTTCGGCAGGGTCGCCGAGAACAGCAGCGTGCGCCGCTCCTTCGGGGTCACCGACAGGATGAATTCGAGGTCGTCGCGGAAGCCGAGATCCAGCATCTCGTCGGCCTCGTCGAGGACGGCGACGCGCAGGTTCTGGGTGGCGAGGTTGCGCCGTTCCAGATGGTCGCGCAGGCGGCCCGGCGTGCCGACGACGATATGGGCGCCCTCGGCCAGGGCCCGGCTCTCGCGGCGCGGGTCCATGCCGCCGACGCAGGCGATGACGCGGGCGCCGGTCTCGGCATAGAGCCATTCGAGCTCGCGCTGGACCTGGAGCGCGAGCTCGCGGGTCGGGGCGATGACGAGGGCCAGGGGCGGGCCGGCCGGCTCCAGCCGCTCGGCATCGCCGAGGAGCGTTTCGGCGAAGGCGAGGCCATAGGCGACGGTCTTGCCGGAGCCGGTCTGGGCCGAGACGAGGAGGTCGCGGCCCTGGGCCGCCGCCTCGATCACAGCACTCTGGACGGGGGTCGGGTCTTCGTAGTTGCGGGCCTCGAGCGCTCGGACGAGCGGGGCCGGCAGGGTAGGAAAGGGCACGGGGCAGGGGCCTTGCAGGCAGACAAGGCAAACCCTGCGGATTCGACTCGCCCTTCGCGGCGACGTCGCTTCATCCGGTCGTGGGTCCGGCCTCGTTCGGTTACGGAGAGGTTGCTTCTAACTGCAATGGCGCCGTGACGCCACGCCCCATGCTGCAATGCTTCCAAGCGTCGTTTGCGTAGATCCGGGAGCGCGCGCCGGCCCGCTCCTCCCGTCATCTGGCTGTTCTCCGTCCGATTCGGCTATCCTCGCCCGGTCGTCAGCCCTCAGGCAGGAACCCCGGATGGACGTACTCGTCATCGGCGCTGGAATCGTCGGCCTCGCGGTGGCGCGGGTCCTCGGCCGGCGCGGGCATTCGGTCATCGTCGCGGAATCCGAGGGCGCGATCGGGACCGGCGTGTCGTCGCGCAGTTCCGAGGTGATCCATGGCGGGATGTACTACCCCGCCGGCTCCCTGCGCGCCCGCCACTGCACGCAAGGGCGGCGGAGGCTCTATGATTTCTGCTGGAGCCACGGCGTGCCCCATGCCCGGCCGGGCAAGCTCATCGTCGCCACGTCGGAGAACGAGCGGGCCGCCCTCGAGGGGATCGCCGAACGCGGCCGGGCCAACGGCGTCGAGGGTCTCGTTGTCCTGGAGGGGCGGGAGGCCCGCGCTCTGGAGCCGAATCTGTCCTGCGTCGCGGCGCTGCATTCGCCCGAGACCGGCATCGTCGACAGCCACGCCCTGATGCTGGCCCTGCAGGGCGAGATCGAGGATGCCGGCGGGGCCATCGCCTTCCATAGCCCGGTCGGGGCGATCCGGCGCGATCAAGGGGGCTGGCGGGTGGAGGTCTGCGGCGAGGAACTGCCCTTCGACGCCGTGGTCAATGCCGCCGGTCTCGGGGCGCAGGCGGTGGCGCGGGCGGTCGAGCCCTATCCGGTCGAGCGGATTCCGCGGCAAGTCCTCGCCAAGGGCAGCTATTTCGGCTGCCTCGGCCGTCCGGCTTTCTCGCGCCTGATCTATCCCGCCCCGATGGAGGGCGGCCTCGGCATCCATCTCACCCTCGATCTGGCCGGCCGCATGCGCTTCGGGCCGGATGTGGAATGGGTGGAGGCGCCGGATTACGTCGTCGATGCGGGCCGCGCCGAGGCCTTCACCCATGCTATCCGGCGCTACTGGCCGGGGCTGCCCGATCACGCCCTGACGCCGGATTATGCCGGCATCCGGCCGAAACTCACCGGACGGGGCGAGCCGGCGGCGGATTTCCTCATCGACGGACCGGACGAGCATGGCTTGAGCCGCCTCGTCCATCTCTTCGGCATCGAGAGCCCCGGCCTGACCTCGAGCCTGTCGCTGGCGGAGGAGGTGGCGGACCGGCTGGTCGGGGCCGAGGCCTGAGGATGTGGCGCCGTCTAGCTCTCGCAAACGAAGCGCAGTGTGCCGGCGAGGCGGGTCGTGCCGCCGGTATCGTTCGGGTGGTTCACGCCGTCGAAGACGGGGATCTCAGCGAAGTCGAACGGGCTGAGCCCGTCGAGGCAGGCGACGTTCACACCATACTGGTTCGGGTTCGAGCGACGCTGGTGGTGCGTGTAGATTCCGCAGCGCGAGCAAAAGAAGTGCTGCGCCACACCGGTATTGAAGCGATAGCTCGTTAGGGTGTCAGCACCCTGCAGCACCTTAACGCCGCCGGTCTCCGCCGAGACCACGACGGCCCCCCGCATCCGGCAGTACGAACAGGTGCAGCGTCGGATCGTGCCGAGGCCGGCGCTGAGCGTCGCCTCGAAGCGAACGGCGCCGCAATGGCATTGTCCGGTCCGCTGATTGAAATCGGCTGCCATGGCGTTTCGAGCTCCGCTTGCTGAGACTATCCAAGGGGATGCCGGAGATGGTTTTCGTCTCCCGTCCCCCTCAGATCAGCCGCCAAAACGTTCCGTCCGGATGAGGCCCGGCTCGATCCCGGCATCGAGGAGGAGGTCGGCCGCCTGTCCGACGAAGGCGTTTCCGCCGCAGATATAGACGTGGCGCGGAGCACCGAGCCGGTCCAGGGCTTCGCCGATCATCGCCCCGTCGACCCGCCGGCCGCCGGCCCGCGTCAGGGTGAGCATCAGGTCGAAATGCGCCTCGTCGCGCGCGCGGACGGCCAGTTCTTCCGCCGCGATGATCTCACTCGCATTGCGCACCGAATACAGCAGCAGGGCGGGCACCTGCGGGGCCGCCGCCGCGCGGTGGCGCAGCATCGCGAGGAGCGGCACCACGCCGGAGCCGCCGCCGACGAGGAGGAGGGGGCCGCCATCCTCCGGGCGCCAGACGAACGAGCCGCCGATGGGACCGCGCAGCTCGATCGTGTCGCCGATCTCGGCCACGGAATCGAAGAAGCCGGAGACCTCGCCATCGGGCAGGCCCTCGATCATCAGCTCGATCGTGCCGTCCGCGCCCGGCGCCGAGGCGATGGAGTAGCTGCGCTGGGCCTGATAGCCGTCCGGGGCCGTCAGGCGCACGTCCACATGCTGCCCGGCCAGAATCGGCCGGTCGAACGCGATGCGGAACCGGTAGCTCTTCACCCGCCGCGTGACCGGTTTGATCGCCAGAAGCGTGGCGGTCTGCCAGGGGAGGGGCCGTGCGACCGGATCAATCACCGGTGAAGCGCTGCTCGCGCCAGGGATCGCCGTACATGTGGTAGCCGCGCAATTCCCAGAATCCGCCCTCGTCCTTCTTGGTGAAGCGCAGGCCCTTCACCCATTTGGCGCTCTTCCAGAAATACAGGTGCGGCACGAGGAGCCGGGCCGGGCCGCCGTGATCGGGTTCGATCGGCTTGCCCTCGTAATGGGTCGCCACCATCGCCTTCGGGCCGGTGAGATCGGCGACGGGCACGTTGGTGATGTAGTCGTCATAGCCTTCGGCGAGCAGATACTCGGTGGGGGCCGAGATCCCGGCGGCGGCAAGGATGTCGTCGACGCTGACGCCCTCCCAGCCGGTGTCGAACTTCGACCATTTCGTCACGCAATGGATGTCGCCGCGCCATGCGGTGCGGGGGAGGGCGGAGAATTCCTCCCAGTTCCAGCTCTTCAGGGGGCGCGAGCCTTCGCGCAGGGTGAAGCTCCAGCGGTCCATGTCGATGCGCGGGTTCGGACCGATCTGCAGGACGGGGAAGTCCTGTTCGAGATACTGGCCCGGAGGAAGCCGTTCGCGCGTCGCTTCCGGCGGCCGTCGTCCCGTGAAACCGCGTGTCGCCATGCCCGTCTCCGTCCGCGCGCTTGCTGAGCGTCTTCCTTCGAGCTTCGGCCCGAGCGGGTCAAGCTGTGCCCGGACACTCGCCCTCGTCCTGCAGACGTCCCGGCAGGATTCCCTCGGCGACGAACAGGATTCCCTCCGGCCGGTACGCGATCTTCGCGGTCCCGTCGATTTCCTGCGCGAAGGCGCGCTCGATGAGCCGCGAGCCGAACCCTGTCCGCGTCGGCACCGGCACCGGCGGCCCGCCCGATTCCTCCCAGGTGACGCGGAAGCGGCGCGGCCCGGTGCCGTCGAGGAGGCTCCAGGAGAGCCGGACCCGCCCGGTATCGTTCGACAGCGCGCCGTATTTCACCGCGTTGGTGGCGAGTTCGTGGAGCGCCATGGCCAAGGCCAGGGCACTGCGCGGCGGCAGCCTGATCTCGCCGCCGTCGAGGTCGACGCGCTCCCGCCGCTTGCTCTGGAACGGGGTGAGCGCGCGGTCCGCGATATCGGTGATGGCGGCGCTGTCCCAGGCCTCCTCGGTCAGGACGTCGTTCGCCGCCGCCAGGGACACCACCCGCGCCTCGAGGGATCGGCCGGCCTCTTCGAGGGAGGGCGCGGTGCGCAGGGTCTGCCGGATGATCGACTGGATGAGCGTCAGGGTGTTCTTGACCCGATGGGTCAATTCGCCCGCGAGCAGGCTGCGATACTCCTCCGCATGCTTGCGCTCGGTGATGTCGAGGCAGATGCCGGCCATGCTGACCGGCGTTCCATCGGCGCGGTAGAAGGTCTGGCCGCGGATATGGACCCAGCGCAGGTCGCCGGACGGCGCGATCACCCGATACTCGATATCGTAATCGACGTTCCGCTCGATGCAGCGGCGCACCTCGGCCAGCATCCGCTCGCGATCGCCGGAATGGATCATGGCGAGCCATTCGTCATAGCTGAGCGGCGCGTCGGGATCCCGCCCGAAATTCATCCGGAAATGGTCCGACGTCTCCAGGGTCATGCCGACGAGATCGAGGGTCCAGGAGCCGAGCCGGCCGGCGCCGAGCGCGAAACGCAGGTTGGTCTCGCTGCGGCGAAGCTCCAGGCTGCGGCGCTCGACCTCGGTCTCCAGGGCATCGCGGTCGTTCTGCAGCCGGACGAGACGGTCCCTCTCCAACGTCACGTCGAGCTGGGAGGCGAAGAGATAGGCGACCTTGCGATTGGAATCGAAGACCGGCGCGATCAGAAGGCGGTTCCAGAAGACCTCGCCGTTCTTGCGATGGTTAAGAAGATCGATCTCGATCGGGACGGCCTTGCCGATGGCTTCGCGAATGCGCGCGACATCCGCCGGATCCGTCTGCGGACCCTGGAGGAACCGGCAATTCCGACCGAGCACTTCCGCACGCGCAAAGCCGGTGGCGCGCTCGAACGCGGCGTTCACGAACACGACCGGGGTGTCGGGCAGGTTGGGGTCGGCGATGACCATCGGCATCCGGGTCGCGCGCAGAGCCGCGGCGAAGGGATCGGGCCCGTCGACGGAGCGCGCGATTTCCGAGGCGATCCGCTCCTGTTCGGAGACGTGGATCACCGCACATCGTCCAGGATGATCGAATGCCTCACGCGTCGCCTCGACATACAATCGGACCCGTTCGCCAGGAAGCGATTCGGACGGGATACGTTGTACGCCCGAGTTAAGCCCAAGCAAGGCTTCATCTCGACTTATCGGTCGGCGCGAGCGAGATGGTTTCCCGAACGGTTAATTTGCCTCAATTAGTGTATGTTTACATACATAAGATAAGGCCTCCGACGTTGTGTTGTGAACCACGTCCGAATCGACACGCTCGACGGCTCTCGCCGACCCAGAAACGCGGAACGCCCGCCGCGGTGGAACCGGGCGGGCGCTCTTTGACTGTCGGAGTGCGTGGTTCAGCAGCCCTTGGCGGCGTCCGCGGCGGTGGGCTTGCCGTCCTGCTGCTTGGCCACATCGGAGGCCGAGGTCGCCGTGTTGGCGCCGACATTGTTCATAGCGCCGACGGTGCCGGGCGACTCGGCCTTCGCGCCGGGGCTCACATTGCCGGTCGCGGCGGGATCGACCTTTGAGCTCTTGTCGTTCGTGGCTGCCTTCCCGTCCGCCGTCGAACCGGTCGCGCAGGGAGCGGCGATGGCCATCGCGGAGCTGAGCATGACGATGGCGCCGGCGCCGACGAGCTTGGAAATCTGTCGCATCTATTCCTCCAGGAAGTAGTTCTGCCCTCACAACGGAAGCGGGGCTTCATTCGTTCCCGGATCTTTCTGAATTGTCCCGCTTACGGAAAGACAAAATCGCAAGGGACGGTAAGGACAAGCTTATCAGTGCGGTGGTGCAGTGCGCCGTTGTTTGTGCTCGTTGTTTTGCGTTGCACAAGATCGTCCACGGCGAACATCTAATGCTGTGATTATCGATGCGGGGAGACGATCGTCGAATGATCCATTTCGTCGACGGCGACGCTCAGGACCTCTGTGAGGAGCGAGGCGAGACGTTCGACGGCCGGATCGGACCTCGCCGGAGCCTTGAGCAGACGCAAGGACAGAGACGGCAGATCGGGCAGGCCCGATTCCGTCGCATCGAGCGCCGTGACGGAGGCGGGCAGGCCGTGGGGGGTGCGAACGGTCAGGCCGAGTCCGGCCGAGACGGCGGCCCACAGGCCCGCGAGACCCGGACTGCTGAACGAGATCCGCCAGGGGATCGCCGCCGCGTCGAGGGCGCTCAGGGCGGCGTGCCGGAACAGGCAGGGCGATCCGAACAGGACCAGGGGAAGGGGGCGGTCGGCGCCGGGCGTGATGCCGCGACGCGGTCCGATCCAGGCCATCGGCAGGGTTCCGAGGACGGCGCCGCCCCGCTCACCCCCTTCCTCGTCCCAGAGGAGCGCGAGATCGAGATGGCCCTCGTCCAGGCCCGAGCGCAGGGTCGCGTTCCGGTCCACCTGCGCATCGATCCTCACGCCGGGATGCAGGCGCGCGAAGCGCCCGAGGGTCTCCGGAAGCCAGGTCTCGGCGAAATCCTGCGGCAGGCCGATCCGGACCCGGCCGGACAAGGCCGGCGAACCGAGCGCACCGAGGGCGGCATCGTTCAGCTCCAGCAGCCTGCGGGCATAGCCGAGCAACATCTCGCCCGCTTCGGTGAGGACGAGACCGCGGCCGAGCTTCTGCACCAGGACCTGTCCGACCTGATCCTCGAGCTTGCGCAATTGCAGGCTGATCGCAGAAGGCGACCGGCCGAGCCGTGACGCCGCCTTGGCGAAGCTGCCGAGCTCGATCCCGGTCACGAACGACCGCAGCACGTCCATGTCGAGGTTGACCGGCAGCGGCATTGAGTTTTTCCAAACGATTGGTTCAGAATTACGAGATTTTCCAAATCATCCTGTCGAGGCAAGCTCCCCTCGTCAATCGCGGATCGTCCGCGATGCGACAGGGAGAAGAGCGTCATGCCGTTCGTGAACGTAAAGATCGCAGGTCCGGGCATCGAGGCGGATCAGGTCGGCCGCCTGCAGAGCGGCGTGACGGCGCTGATGGCCGACATTCTCGGCAAGAACCGCGATCTCACGGCCGTCCTCATCGAGGAGGTACCCGCGACCGGCTGGCAGGTGGGAGGGCGGCCGGTCGCTGTCGCGGCGCATGTCCAGGCGGCCATCACCGCCGGCACCAACGATGCGCAGGAGAAGGCCCGCTTCATCGCCGAGGCCAACGCTTTGCTGCATCGCGTGCTCGGGGACGCGTTGCCGCTCGCCACCTATGTGGTGGTCCAGGAGATCGCGGCCGATGCCTGGGGCTATGACGGCCTGACGCAGGAGCACCGGCGGCTCACGCGCTGAACGTCGGCCGACCGAACGGTAGGAATTGGACAATCGCGATATCGGTGAGGTCGTTCGGTCGGCGTTCACCTGTGGTGCCCTAAATGGACACAGTAGAGGTCTGCGTCGGCCTCACTGTCGCGTCGAACGAGACCGTGGGGGCACTCCAGTGTCCGTCGGCCGCGTCACTCGCGGCGTAGGACACTCGAGAAGTGATGTCTGCAGCCCCGTGAAGATCGCCCTCCTCGCTCACCTGAAATACCCCATCGCCCAGCCCTTCTCCGGGGGGCTCGAGATGCACACGCATCTCCTCGCGAGCACCCTGCGTGCCCGCGGCCACAGCGTGACGCTCTACGCGTCCGAAGGGTCGGACGCGCGCGGATGCCTCAAGGCGATCTGCCCGCCCACGGGCAGCGCCATCGACGACGAGTCCGGCCTGCGGATCGACCGCGCCGAGCTCGCGGCCTACGAGACGATGGTGGCGGATGTGGCGCGGGGCGACTTCGATATCATCCACAACAACAGCCTGCATTACTTGCCGTTGCTGCGCGCCCGCGACCTCGGCGCGCCGATGGTGACGGCGTTGCATACGCCGCCCTTCGAGCCGTTCGTGCGCGGCGTGAAGGCGCGGGCGAACGACATGACCTTCGCCGCCGTCTCCGAATCCTTGGCCCGCGAGTGGCTGCCCTTCCTCGACGATCCGCTGGTGATCGGCAACGGCATCGATCTCGACGCCTTCGCCTATTCCTCGGTGCCCAAGGGCGAGCCCCATGCGATCTGGATGGGGCGCCTCGTCCCCGAGAAGGGCCCGCATCTCGCCATCGATGCCGCCCGCGTCGCCGGCATCCCCCTCAAATTTGCCGGCCCGCAGAGCAATCGCGCCTATTGGGACGCCGAGATCGCGCCCCGTCTCGGCCCGGACATCACCTATCTCGGCCATCTCGGCCATGCCGAACTCGCCCGTCGCGTCGGCAAGGCGCATGTGGCCCTGTGCACGCCGCGCTGGGAGGAGCCGTTCGGCCTCGTGCTCGCCGAGTTCCTGGCCTGCGGCACGCCGGTGGCGGCCTTTGCGCGCGGCGCCATCCCCGACATTCTCGACGAGACGTCGGGCGTTCTCGCCCAGGCCGACGATCCGGTGGATCTCGGACGTGCGCTCACCTGCGCGATTCGCCTCGACCGGCACGATTGCCGCCGCCGGGCCGAGCACCTGTTCGATGCCGACACGATGACCGACCGCTACGAGGCGATGTACCATGCCGAAATCCGCCGCTGGTCGACCCCCGTCTCCGTCCGTCCGGTCCCGGCCGGCGCTCGCGCACCCCTCCTCGACAATGCGTAGCGGCCCGCTTTCCCTCGGCCGGGCCGTCGTCTGCGTCCCCGCCCGCAACGAGGCCGAGGTGCTGCCGCGCCTCGTGCGCTCCCTCGACCGGCAGATCGGTTCGGGAGACGGCGCGCTGCTGCGCGTGGTGATCCTGGCCAACAATTGCACCGACGACACGGTGTCGCTGATCCGCGCGATGGAGCGCGACGGCGAGACCCGCCGCCTCGATCTCCGGGTGATCGAGGCGTCCGTCCCGCGCGACGTCGCCCATGTGGGCACCGCGCGCCGGATGGCGCTCGATGCGGGCGCCGACTGGCTCGACGCCGACGGCGTCGAGGACGCGGTCCTTCTCAGCACCGATGCGGACGCCGTCGCCGCCCCCGGCTGGGCCCGCGCCAATCTGGCGGCCCTGGAACATGCCGAACTCGTGGGCGGCCGCCTCGTCATCGTGACGGAGGAGAGCGAGAACCGCGACCCGGAGATCCACGCGCTGCATCGCCGGATCGAGCGCTACTGGGTCGCGGTGCGCGCCCTGGAAGAAGCCGTCGATCCCCCCGCCCACGATCCGGCGCCCCGCCACGGTGACCATGTGGCGGCGAGCCTTGCGCTTCGCGCCGCGCTCTATCGCGCGGTCGGCGGTCTGCCCGCGATCCCCTGCGGCGAGGACAATGCCCTCGTCGCCAAGGTCCGCCTCGCGGGCGGGCGCGTGCGCCATTGCCCCCATGTCGCGATCTCGGTGTCCGATCGCGGCACCGGCCGGGTCACCGGCGGCATGGCCACCGAGATGGCAAGGCGCGCCCGCGTCGTCGCGGGCGAGGAGAATTACCTCCTACCGCCGGCGAGCCACTGGCTCGCGGTGATCGAGCGACAGCGCGCGTTCCGCCTCGCCTGGAGCGCTCAAGGGGGGCCGGAAGCCGGGTTGCGGGCGCTGGGCGTCTCGGCCGAGGACATCGCCGCCATCGATCCGGGCGCGTGCGTCAACGCCATCGCCTTCGCCGAGCGCGTGGGCGAACGAATCGGCGAGAGCGGGCCCGAGCCGTCGCAGATTCCCCTCGACGAGGCCATTGCCGGGCTCGATACCCTGCTAGCCCGGTTGATCGACCGGCCCCGAGCGCGCGTCGCGTGAGCGAGGCCGCGGCGCGCCGGCGCCCCGTCGGCTACTACGTGCATCATCAGGGCGCCGGTCACTGGCAGCGCGCGAATCTCATCGCCGCCCGCCTGGACCGGCCCGTGACCCTCATCGGCACCCTGGCCGAGATCGACACCTCGTCCGCCAACGGCGCGATCCTCGACCTGCCCGACGACCGCCTCACCGGCTTCGATGGCCAGGACGGCGAGGCGATCCGGCCCGAATGCTTTCATTATGTCCCCGTCGGCATCGACCGCATCCGCGCCCGGATGGGGATGCTCGCCGCCTGGATGGCGGAGCACGATCCGGCCCTGCTGATCGTCGACGTGTCGGTGGAAGTGACGCTTCTGGCGCGGCTTCTGTCCGTGCCGACCCTGGTGGTGCGCCTCGCCGGTCACCGGACCGATACGCCGCATCTCGAAGGCTTCCGCTCGGCGGAACGCCTGCTCGCCTTCAACCCGCCCGAGATCGAGACCGCCGGCACGCCGGATTGGGTCAGGGCGAAGACGCTCTATGCCGGCTTCCTGGCGGACGCTCCCAAGGCCGGCGCGGCCGATGACGGTTCCATCGCGGTGATCTACGGGCGGGGCGGGACCGGCGGCTCGGCCTCCGACCTCGCGGCCGCGGCCCGTGCCGTGCCCGACCGGCACTGGCACGTGCTCGGTCCGGTGGAGCCCCTCGGGACCGACGCCCCGCCGAACCTGCATCTCCACGGCTGGGTTGCGGATACCGGCCCTTATCTCGACCGCGCCGCCCTCATCGTCGGCGGTGGCGGCGACGGCGTCGTCGCGGCGGTGGCGACGCGGGCCAAGCGCTTCCTATGCCTGCCGGAACCCCGCGCCTTCGACGAGCAGACGGCGAAAGCCGACGCCCTGGCGGCGCTGGGTGCGGCGATCGTCCGTCCGACCTGGCCGGACGCCTCGGACTGGCCCGCCCTCATCCGCGCGGGTCTCGCCCTCGATCCGACCGTGATCGGCGGGCTGGTCCAGGCCGACGCCATCGGACGCACGGCGGCGATCATCGAAGACGTCATCCAGGGAATCGAGCGGCGCCGCGGGCCTCGGGTTTAGCGCCTATCTGAGGTGGTGGTCCAAGCCTTCACCTCATCCTGAGGTGCCGCGGAGCGGCCTCGAAGGAGGCGTCCAGGCATCGCCTCGGTGTCTGGAGGGCTCCCTCAAAGCCTCCGCTACGCTCCGGCGCCTCAGGATGAGATGGATTGGGTGGGATGCCCTCGGTTGTGATGTCTGAGCGCAAAGCCGCCAGTGGTTCAACACGAAGACTTAAAAAGGCCGGTCGAGCGGCACCCGCGCGGCGTCCATCTCGTCCGCTGTGGGCATGCGCAGGATCGTCGGCGCCTCGCGCCAGTTCGGCGGCAGCAAGCCCAACCGCGCGAAGGCGTCGAGCCAGCCGTCCATGGGCCAGAGGCCGTGGCGGGCGTGGAAGCGCGTCGCGTTGGCGATGATGTCGGCGAAATGCTGGAGCGGCGGGTCGAACGCCCCGTGATACTGGTGGAAGGCGTGGCCGCCCGCGCTGAACACGATCGGGATGCCGGCGGCATCGGCCCGGAAGGCGAGGTCGGTATCCTCGGCGCCGTAGCCGTCGAAGGCTTCGTCGAACCCGCCGATCCGGTCGAAGGTCGTGGCGCGGACCCCGAAGGCGAGGGACCAGAACAGGCCGGGATTGTCGGTGCGGGCGAGGCCCGAAGCCGGGAAGCTCCGCACCGGGTGGGTATGCCCCAAAGCGCGCAGGCCCGCCTCGGTCCAGTCATCGTCGACGGCCCTCGCGGGCAGGTAGCTCACCTCGCAGCAAATCAGCCCATCGGCCTGGCCGAGATCCGCGTCGAGACTGGCGACGAGATCGCCCGAGGGAATGCAATCCACATCGAGGAAGATCAGGTGATCGCCGCAAGCCGCGCGACGCCCGGCATTGCGGGCACTGGCGAGGGGCAGGCCTGCGCTCCGATGATCGATCCGGCGGACGGGAAAACCATGATCGGGGAGGGGGGCGGGGTCCGCCCCCATCTCCACCACGATGCATTCGGCCGGATGCGTTCCCCGGCCGAGCCCTTCGAGCAGGCGCGCCAGATGCGCGTCGCGGCCCTTGTTCAGGGTGATGACGGTCGCGCTCATGCGGCGTCCGCCGGCATCGCGACGAAGATCTCGTAGGGGCCGAGGAAGCGCGCGATCATCTCCGGCGCGAGGCGAAAGCCCGTCGGGTCGTCGGCAATGAGGTCGGTGGTCTGCGAGCGATGCGCCGCCACGGCCCGTGCTTTGGCCGCCACATGCGCGCCGACATCGACGCGGTAACCCACGGGAGGCGCGCCGATTTCGGTGCCCTTCGGCAGGGTCCAGCCCCAGACCGGATAGGCGAAGGCCTTCGTCGTCCCGAGTTGCGGCTGGGCGAGCCGCACGATGGCGGCCGCCGCCTGATGGTCGCAATGGGGATCGTGCGCCCAGGTCACGCAGACCGCGCCGGCCCCGCTCTCCCGGGCCACGGCCACCACCGCATCCGCCGCCGCCTGCGCCTCCGGCCCGGTGCTTGGCACCCCCGCATCGGGCAGGCGCAGGAAGGTGACGTTGGCGGGCGCGAGGCCGAGCGCCGCCACCGCTTCCAGCGTCTCCTCTTCGCGCAGGGCCCGGAGGCGGAGCGGCGGATAGAGGGCGGAATGGGTGTGCGAGCCGCAGCCGTCGCTGACGATGACGAGCCGCACGTCGCGCCCGCGCGCGCAGGCCTCGGCGATGAGGCCGCCGCAACCGAGGCTCTCGTCATCCGGATGCGGGGCGACGACCACGAGGCCGCCACCATCGGTCAGGGCATCGAGATCGGCCACGGGCAGGGTCTCGGCGGCGGCGAGAAAGGCGTCGGCATGCATGGAAGCGATTAGTCCCTGAGAAAGGATGGCAGCGCCATCGCCATGATTGTCCCGACCCTTCCCCTCATCCCTACGGCATCCACACATGTCGCGGGCCGCGCGGGTCCCCTCTCCTGGAAGGAGAGGGACAGGGTGAGGTGTGTGGGCTTTCCGGAAAGGAACCACACCTCACCCCAGCCCTCTCCTTCCAGGAGAGGGAGCCCGTCGCGCCTCAGCTCGAACCCTTTTGGATAGAGCTAACGGCCTTCGAGCAGATGTGTGAATCTAGTAGCCACAAAGGGGAGAGGGGTGCGCTCTGGTTGATAGAGCAAATGGGTGAATGCCGTAGCGATGAGGGGATTGGGCGGGACGTCCGTAGCGAAGACGGGATGAGTGTATCAATCGAACCGGAATGCCGCCTGAACAAGTCACGCCGCGCCGTAGCGGTCGTTGAGGCTCGCGGCGAGGCCGTCGGCGAATTTGGCGGCGGCGACGGGGAGCATCCGGCCGCGCAGCTGGCCGAGGATCAGGGTCATGGGGGAGAGGTCGCGCTCGTCGATGGGCCGGCTGACGAGGCGCTGGTCGTCGGGGATGCCGCTCGGCACCTGCAGGCTCACCACATCCTCGCGCAGGGCGAGGTTGCGCAGGAATTCGAGCGAACTCGATTCGACGGCGGGATGCACCGGCGTCCCCCGCCGTGCCAGCGCATCGTCGAGATGATGGCGGATCGCCAGCGACCGGTCGGGCAGGGCGAGGGGATGGGTCAGGCAGTCGCGCAGCCGCACCGGCCCGTCCTCCCGCGCCAGGGGATGCGACGCGCGCATGACGACGCAGAGCGTCTGCCGGCAGGTGAACAGGGCGTGGAGATCGGCCGAGGGCGGCGGCTGCAGCACCAGGGCGAGGTCCGATTCGAAGGAGGCCAGTGCCGCCACGGCCTGGGCATGGTCGCGCACCTGGACCGTGAACGACACCTGGGGAAAGCGCGCGCGGTAGGCCCGCACTTCGTCGGGCACCACCTGATTGACGAAGGCCTGGCTGCAGGCCAGCGCCACATGGCCCCGCCGCACGCCGGACAGGTCGGCGATCTGCGAACGGACCCGCTCCATGTCGGAGACCTGATCGCGGATATGGCGCACCAGCAACTCGCCGGCCGCGTTGAGGCGCATGCCCTGGGCCAGCCGCTCGAAGATCGGCGTCCCCAGTTCGTATTCGAGATCCTGGATCTGCCGCGTGAGCGCCGAGGGCGCGATGTTCAAGGCCTCCGCCGCCCGGCGGATCGAGCCGCGCCGGGCCACCTCGGAAACGTAGGTGAGGGTCCGCAGATGCTTCATGAAGCCTGTTCGGTCGGGGTTCTCAGCGGCGACTCGCGCTACAGTCGATCATTCCAGCAGACCACCTCATCCTGAGGTGAAGCCTTGGACAAATGACGCGAACACGCTCGTGGCGGGCGATCTCCAAGGCACTGCTCCGCCCTTCGCAAAGTGTTGCGAAATTCGCAACACCATAGTCGATAAGCAGCACTCGTTTGCAACGGCTCTCCGACATACCCTGTCCGGGTTCACATCAACACGGAGCCGGCACAGATGATTCGTCGTCGCACCTTCCTCGCCGGCCTCGGCGCCGGGGCCCTCGTCGGACCCTCGGCCCTGCGGGCCGAGACGCCCACCGTGATCCGGATGGGATCGCTGAAGCTGATCCATTCCATCGCACCGTATTTCTACGCCCAGTTCGCGCCGCCCGGCGTCACCGTGGAGGTGATCCCGTTCGAGAGCCCCACCGAGTGCAAGAACGCGGTGGTGACGAAATCGGTGGATTTCGGCACGTTCGGCATCGCCGCCGGCACCCTCGGCGCCGCGGCCGGCGAGCCCATCGTGGTCATCGCCTCCACCTGCAATCGCGGCATGGCCATCATCGCCAAGACCGGGTCGGGCATCGAGAAGGTGGCCGACCTCAAGGGCAAGCGCGTGGCGATCTGGCCCGGCTCGACCCAGGAGGTCTTCGCCCTGGAGCGCATGCGCATGGAGGGGGTGAGCGTGAAGGACATCACGCCGGTCCGCATCTCCTTTAGCGAGATGCACATCGCCCTCGCGCGCGGCGACGTCGATGCCTATGTCGGCGCCGAACCCGCCCCCGGCGTCAGCCTCTCCACCGGCATCGGCACCCTGGTCGAGTATCCCTACGGCACCGAGATGGGCTCCCTGAACATGGTGTTCGGCGCCCATCGCGATACGCTGGCCGAGCGGCCCGACGTAGTGAAGACCATGCTGGAGATCCACCGCAAGGGCTCGGACTTCGCGCAAGCGAACCGCGACGCCACCGTGGCGATGGCGGTGCAGAAACTCGGGCAGAAGCGGGAGGCGATCGAGCTCTCCGTGCCCAATGTCGAGTTCAAGTGGAAGCTCGGCGAGACCGAGGTAAAGCAGGCCAAAGCCTATTCCGAGCACATGCTGGCGGCGCGGCAGATCAAGCGCCTGCCCGACTTCTCCAGCTTCATCGATACCCGCTTCGTCGATGCGATGAGGGATTCGTGAGCGCCCCGGCCGTTTCCGCGCCGGCGGTGTCGGAGGAGACGATGCGTCAGGCGCTGCCGAGCCGCGTGCTCCCGAGTCTTTCGCGCCTGCGCCAGCCCCTCCTCGCGCTCGCCCTGCCCGTGGCGATGGGCATTGCCTGGCATTGGCTCACGGTGGGCAAGCCCTACAGCCTGATCCCGCCGCCTGCGGAAGTCTGGACGGCGATGGTGGATCTCGCCATCGGCGGACCGGAGGGCGACGCCTTCAGCGGCACGCTGCTCACCCATCTCGTGGCTTCGCTCACCCGCGTCTTCGGCGGGTTCGGTCTCGCGGCCCTGGCGGCGGTGCCCCTCGGGCTGCTGATCGGCCGGGTGCCGCTCATGCGTCAGCTCCTCGACCCGACTCTGCAGATCCTGCGCCCGGTGCCGGTCACCGCCTGGCTTCCGCTGGCGATGATCCTGTTCGGCCTCGGGCCGCGCTCGGCCTATTTCCTCGTCTTCCTCGGCGCGTTCTACCCGATCCTGGTCAACACCATCTTCGGGGTCCGCTCGGTGGAGCCGCGCCTGTTCGAGGCCGCCGCGATGCTCGGCTGCCGGGGTTCGGCGCAGTTCGCCCGCGTGGTGCTGCCGGCGGCCCTGCCGTCGATCTTCACGGGCTTGCGCCTCGGCCTCGGCTTTGCCTGGGTGGTGATCGTCGTCGGCGAGATGACCGGCGTTCCCACCGGCCTCGGCGCGATCATCATGGAGGCGCGGCAACTCTCGCGCACGGACATCGTCATCTGCGGGATGATCGTCATCGGCGTCGCCGGCTTCGTCTGTGATCGGGCCGTGATGCTGGTCGGTCAGCGCCTTCTTGCCTGGAGCCCCTCCCATGGCTGAGCCCACCGTGCCGATCCTCGACATTCGCGGCGTGTCGAAATCCTTCGCCGTCCAGGGCCGCACGGTCCAGGCGCTCAGCGGCGCCAACCTCACCGTGGCCAAGGGCGAGTTCATCTGCCTGCTCGGCGCCTCGGGCTGCGGCAAGTCCACCTTGCTGCGCATCGTCGCCGGGTTCGAATCCGCCACCGCCGGCGAGGCGCTGATGTGGGGCAAGCCCATCGAAGGCCCCGGCCCGAGCCGGGGCATGGTGTTTCAGGATTACGGCCTGTTCCCCTGGCTCACCGTGCGCGACAATATCGGCTTCGGCCCGAAATCGCGTGGCCGGCCGGCGGCGGAAATCCGCGACACGGTGGAGCGCTACCTCGCCCTCGTCGGGCTGCAGCGTTTCGCCGACGCCCATCCCCACCAACTCTCCGGCGGCATGAAGCAGCGGGTCGCCATCGCGCGGGTGCTGGCGAACGATGCCGAGATCGTCCTCATGGACGAGCCGTTCGGTGCGCTCGACGCCATGACCCGCGAGCGGCTGCAGGACGAGCTCCTCGACCTGTGGAGCCGCACCGGGCTCACCGTGCTGTTCGTGACCCATGCCATCGAGGAGGCGATCTTCCTCGCCGACCGGGTCGTGGTTATGTCGCCGAGCCCCGGCCGGATCGATGCGATCCACGGCATCGACTTGGCCCGCCGCCGCGATGTGTCGAGCCCGGCTTTCAACGATGTGCGCCGGATGCTCTCGGCCCAGCTCCACAGCCACCACGCCCCCGTGGCCGCATGATCGGGGCAGCGTCGCGATCCGGCGACTGGCGCCGGATGGACCGCGAGACCCTGACCCGCGCCTACGACAATACCGGCGCCGTCGCCGACTCTGCCGCGCGGCTGGCCGGTTGGCGGGCCCGGAGCGCCGCGTTTCGCGCGCTCCATCCCCACGCTCTCGACCTCGCCTATGGGCCGGCCGAGCGAAACCGGATCGACCTGTTCCGGAGCGGGGCGGAGGCTGCGCCGCTCCTCGTCTTCATCCATGGCGGCTACTGGATCCGTAATACCCGCCAGGATTTCGCCTGCATGGCCGAAGGACCGTTGCATCACGGTCTCGATGTGGGATTGGTGGGATATACCCTGGCGCCCGACGCCAGCCTCACCGAGATCGCCGCCGAGATCCGGGCGGCGCTGGTTGTCCTGCGCGGTCTGGAGGAGGGGAGGGGGCGCCGCCGCCTCGTCGTCTCGGGATGGTCGGCCGGCGGGCATCTCGCGGCGCTCGCCATGGCGTGGCCCGAGGTCGATGCCGGCCTCGCCATCAGCGGCGTGTTCGATCTGGAGCCGATCCGGCACACCGAGCTCGACGACCGCCTGCACCTGACCGATGCGGAAATCGAAGCCCTCTCGCCGATCCGGCAGGTGCCGCGTTCGGACAAGCCCCTCGCCATCGTGTGCGGATCGGACGAATTGCCCGAATTACGGCGGCATTCCGCTGATTACCACGACGCGTGGCGGTCCGCCGGGAACGCCTCGGTCGTCGCCGAACTGCCCGGCCACGACCATTTCTCGATCCTCGACGAACTGATCCGCCCCGACGGCGTACTGACCGCCCTCGCCGTGAAGCTCGCCGGGAAGGGCACCTAGCCCTCGCCGCGCAGACACGCTTCCTGAGCCTCGGCGGCTCGCCGTGCGCTCCTGGCATGGCGTCCGCTCACGGCCTCCCCACGGATCGCTGCGTGTTTCGCCGCGATCAGGTCCGGGTCGCCCCAGCGTGCCAACAGCGCCTGGAAAGCCTCGTGACGGTCGCGCTGAAAGGAAATTCTTCCACCAGCAACATCTCTACACGGGTGCGGTGGATGAATCGTACCGCAGGGCACCCAGCCGGCGGGGATCGGAGCCGTGGCGGCATGGGTCCGGCCAAGGCGCAGGATCTGCGGCAGGATGTGGGTCCTCGGGCCGACCGGAGCCGATCCCGCCTCGATGCGGATGGGCGAGAACACCTCGATCCGCCCGATCCGGGTGACGAAGACGCGGTGGGGACCGGCGGCGACGAGCTCCGCCGCGATGGTCTTGTCGGGATTGACGATTCCCCGCCCGGCTCGGCTGCGGAGGAGATCGATCAGGACGGGGTCGCCAGTCCGGACACAGGCATCCACCGCCAGCAGGTTCAGGCCGAGATCGAACAGGATATGGTCGCGATGCGCGATCCCGGCGGCCTCGCGATCCGGCCCGAGTTCGGTGACGACGGACCGTCGTCCCATGGCGCAGGCGTCGCGCGGCAGGCACAGGGCCAGGGCGTGGTTCCAGCCGAAAGCGAACCCGGTCTCGAAGGCCACCGGACGAAGCAGGGCGGCGGAGTCGAGGGCGATGGCCCCCCGCGCCGTGACGAGACCCATCCGGGCATCGGCCACGGGCATCGCCACCTCCTCCGGATCGCGGAGGAAGCTCGCGACGGCGCCGAAACTGCCAAGGCTCCATGTGGTGAACGGGTCGTCGAGGGCGCTCGCCAGAAGACTCGCGACGGCTTCGTGTTCCATCGTCGCAGCTTAGCGGGGCGGACCGAAGCGCGCGAGATGCGATTCCGGGCGGCACTGATTTTGCTCCACTGACTTTGCCCCAAGCCCAGGCGCCCTCGCTTGGCTCGTGAGCTTCCCATCGCCGTCCCGACCGGGCAATCTCGCCGCAGGCTCGTCCCTGGAATCCAACGATGGACCTGAACTCGATCGGCGCCGTCGCCGTGCCGCGGAACCGCTCCGACCTCTCCGGGTGGCGGGACGGCGATGCCTGGCTGGCCGGAGGGACATGGCTGTTTTCCGAGCCTCAGCCGCGCCTGCGCCGCCTCGTCGATCTCTCAAGCCTCGGCTGGCAGGCCCATGAGGTGAGCGAACGGGGCCTTTCGCTCGCCGCGACCTGTACCATCGCCGAGTTGTTCCGCCTCGATTTGCCCGCATCCTGGACCGCGGCGCCCCTCTTCGCACAATGCTGCCGGGCGCTGCTCGGATCGTTCAAGATCTGGAACATGGCCACCGTGGGAGGCAACGTCTGCCTCGCCCTGCCGGCCGCGCCGATGATTGCGCTCGCCACCGCCCTGGAGGGAACCTGCCTGGTCTGGACACCGGAGGGGGCCGAGCGTGAGGTCGCCATCACCGACCTCGTCCTCGGCGCGCAATGCACGTCGCTCGCACCCGGCGAAATCCTGCGGCGCATCGATCTTCCCCTGGCCGCGCTGAAGCGCCGGACCGCCTTCCGCCAGGTTTCCTTGAGCCCAAACGGACGCTCCGGCGCCCTGCTCATCGGCACCCTGGACGCGAGCGGCGCCTTCGCGCTGACGATCACGGCCTCCACGCGACGCCCGCTGCGCCTGGTCTTCCCGACGCTCCCCGATGCCGCGGTTCTGGCCGCCTCCCTCACCGAGGCGGTTCCGGTGGCGCTGTATCACGACGATGTTCACGGCACGCCGGATTGGCGCAGACATATGACCTTCACCCTTGCCGAAGAGATCAGGCGCGCGTTCGAGGATGAGATTCGGGCATGATCCTGCACGTCAACGGCCACGAGCAGGATGCGTCCCCGTTTCCGGGCCAATGTCTGCGCACGATGCTGCGCGAACTCGGCTGGTTCGGGGTGAAGAAGGGCTGCGATGCCGGGGATTGCGGTGCCTGCACGGTGCATCTCGACGGGGAGCCGGTGCATAGCTGCCTGTTGCCAGCCTTCCGTGCCGAGGGGCGCAGCGTCACCACCATCGAGGGGCTCGGAGGCCCCTGTCGGCCGGGGGAGGGGGGAGCGCACCCGCTCCATCCCATGCAGGCGGCCTTTCTCGGCGCCCAGGGGTACCAGTGCGGGTTCTGCACCCCCGGCATGATCATGACCGCGTCGGCCCTGGACCAGGGGCAGACGGGCGATCTCGCTACCGCCCTCAAGGGCAATCTCTGTCGTTGCACCGGCTACGGCGCCATCGCCGACGCCGTGGCGGGCGTGGTGCGTGTGGAACGCCCGGCGGATGGGGGCGACGACCCGTGCGGGCGCAGCGTCCCGGCCCCGGCCGGGCCTGGAATCGTCTCGGGCAGCGCCGCCTTCACCTTCGATCTAGCCGTGCCCGACCTGCTCCATCTCAAGGTCTTGCGCTCGCCCCATGCCCATGCCCGCATCCTGCGGATCGACCGGGCGGGTGCTCTCGCCGTGCCGGGTGTGGCGGCGGTCTTTACCCACGAGGATGTCCCCGCCGGACGGTTCTCCACCGGGCGGCACGAGAATCCCCTCGACGACGCACCGGATACGCGGGTGCTCGATCCGATCCTCCGCTTCGTCGGACAACGGGTGGCGGCGGTAGTGGCGACGAGCGAGGCCGCGGCCGAGGCCGGTTGCGCGGCGCTGATCGTGGATTACGAGATCCGCGACGCGGTGTTCGACCCGGACGAGGCCCTGCGGCCCGGCTCGCCTTCCGTGCATGACGGCGCTGACCGGCCCGGCGAGGATGCGCCGCCGCGCCTATCCCATCCCAACCTCGCCGCCGAGGTGCATGGCGAGATCGGTGACGTCCCGGCGGGTTTCGCCGAAGCCGACCTCGTCCACGAGGCGACCTACGAGTCCCAGCGGATCCAGCACGCCCATCTCGAGACCCATGGTGCCGTCGGTTGGCGCGACGCGGACGGACGCCTCGTCATCCGCTCGAGCACCCAGACACCGTTCCTCACCCGCGACGCGCTGGCGAACCTGTACGGCCTGGAGCGGGATTCCGTGCGCGTGCTCTGCGGCCGCGTCGGCGGCGGCTTCGGCGGCAAGCAGGAGATGCTCACCGAGGATCTCGTGGCCCTGGCGGTACTCGCCACCGGCCGGCCGGTGAAGTGGGAGATGACCCGCCAGGACCAATTCACCGCCACCACCACCCGCCACCCGATGCGGGTAACTGTGAAGATCGGCGCCCGCCGCGATGGTACGCTGACGGCAATCGCGCTGCATGTGGTCTCCAACACCGGCGCCTATGGCAACCATGCCGGTGGCGTCATCCATCACGGCTGTAACGAGGTGATCGGCGTCTATCGCTGTCCCAACAAACGCGTCGATGGCTACGCCGTCTACACGCACACGCTGCCGAGCGGCGCCTTCCGGGGCTACGGCCTGAGCCAGACCATCTTCGCGGTGGAATCGGCCATGGACGAACTCGCGCGCGGCCTCGGGCTGGACCCGTTCGCGATGCGCCGCCGCAACGTCGTGCGCCCGGGCGACCCGATGGTGTCGAACAGCCTCGAACCCCATGACGTGGAGTACGGAAGCTACGGGCTCGACCAGTGCCTGGATCTCGTCGCGTCCGCCATGGACGACCTTGGTCCTGCCGAGACCCCGCCCGCCGACTGGCTCGTCGGCAAGGGGATGGCGATGGCGATGATCGACACGATCCCACCGCGCGGGCATTTCGCCGAGGCGCGGATCGCGCTTCAGGCGGACGGCCGCTACCACCTCGATGTCGGCACCGCCGAGTTCGGCAACGGGACGACCACCGTCCACGCGCAGATCGCTGCCTCGGCGCTCGGCACGAGCCCCGACCGTATCGTCCTGCGCCACGGCGACACCGACCACGTCGACCATGATACCGGGGCCTATGGATCCACTGGCATCGTGGTGGCCGGGCAGGCGACGCTGAAAGCCGCACTCGCCTTGGCGCAGGCCCTTCGCGAGGCCGCCGCCGAGAGGGGAGGGGGGGCGCCGTCCGAATGCCGCCCGCACCGCGACGGCGTCTCGACTCCCAACGGCGAGATCGATTTCGCAAACCTCGTCTCGAGCGGGACCATCGGGCGCGCAGCGAAAGCCGATGGCTCACCGCGGTCCGTCGCCTTCAACGTCCAGGGGTTCCGGGTCGCGGTCCATCGATCGAGCGGGGAGGTTCGCATCCTCGACAGCGTGCACGCCGCCGATGCCGGCCGCGTTCTCAACCCGATGCAGTGCCGTGGCCAGGTCGAGGGCGGCGTCGCGCAGGCGATCGGTGCGGCATTGTACGAGGCGATGCGGATCGACGGGGAGGGCCGCGTCCTCACGCAGACCTTCCGCAACTATCACATTCCCGCCTTCGCGGACGTGCCGCGCACCCGCGTCCTGTTCGCGGACACCTATGACGGCATCGGTCCGCTCGGCGCGAAATCGATGAGCGAGAGCCCGTTCAACCCCGTTGCCCCGGCCCTGGCCAATGCGATCCGCGACGCCACGGGCGCGCGGCTCACCGCGACACCCTTCGCGCCGGACCGCATCTACCTCGCCGTGATGGAGGCGGTGGGGTATCGGGACGGGTCGATATGATCTCGCCCTGTCGCAGAGGAGTTCGCGCCAGGGGCTACAAGACGGCCTCGATCAGCCCGAGGCCCTTGGCTTCCTCGGCCTCGATGTACCAATTGTACGGGGCTTTCTGGATGACCTCGTCCAGGGTGACTTGCGAGCCGGTGACGAGGTTGGCGAAGCCCTCGTTCTGAATCTCGATGGAGGTCTCGATCTCGTGCAACGTCGCCTTGAGGGTGGCGATGCAGGTGGTGAGGGGACCGTGGATCTCCAGGGCCTTAGCCATCTTGCGCTCGTGGATCATCAGCCGTGTGCCGCGCGTGAGATAGCGGTTGGGGCGCGCGAAGAAGCTCATGAGCGTCGTGCCAGCCGAGTAGATCGCCGCCTTGCCGAGAAAGACGAAACGGCGATGCGGGGTGACTTCGCTGGCGAAGCGGATGTCTTCGCCCATCATCCGGGCGACTTCCGGGTCGCCGCCGAGGGTGGTGAGTTCGACCACGACGAGGTCGAGACCGGAGGCGGCGTCGAGTTGGCGCCGGAAAGCCTTGTACATGTCGTGATCGACCGGCCCCGACAGCAGGATGGCGGGTCCCTTGAAGTCCGGGGCGGAAAGCAGCGTGTTGTCCATCATCGATCCTCTGCCGAAAGGCATGTCGGGACGCATCCCCGCATGCCTCGTGCCGGATCGAGAAGCCATACGCGCCCCCCTGGTTGCCGGGGCGGTGAAAAATCCCCATGCGGCAGCAATTGGCATCCGGTTGGGGCGCCGATCTGGACTTTTCGGGTCGCCGCGTCTATATCGAACCTGCGTTTGATGACCGGTTCGTAATAACGTTTCAGGACCCGGAGGGCAGTACTCCGGCGCCTCCACCAAAAGCGCATCGTGATGCGTTTCTGATGGGGGCGAAATAGGATCGACTGGGCGGTAAAGGGATCGCGAGAGCGTCGGTAAGGACTCGACCGGTTTGGCGCAGGTAACCCCTGTTCCAAGTATTTGGCCAAAACTCTAAATGCCAACGATAACGTTGTCATGGATGCCCGCCTCGCGGCGTAAGCATCTTGCGGTAGGGTAACCGTCGAAACAGAACCCGGGGCTTCGGCTCCGGGACCCACTTTTCTGATTATCATTGGTGCAGTTTAGTCAGCCGCGGCATTGCCGTTTTAGGCTGCTTTGTTGTGTTTCGCTTTCACCGGCGTGGGCTATGAGCCCGTCTCGCCCGGTTCAGTGGCATTTTACCCGTCCCTTTAGCCGCTCAATGACGACCGTAGCGCGCGTGTGCGCACGCACATGCGGATTTTGGAACTCTTCCAAGGCGTTGCAGCACGGCCCGCCTGCGCTACTTCGCACCATCAGGGAAAGTTCTGCGCCATCGGGCGTTTGCCAGGGGCTGGTCGAAGCCTTGCGAGGACTTCCGCGACACGACCAACGGAATCTCACGTCTTATGGATCAGGTTCGGAGAACGCCATGCATGGCTCTGAAGACCTCGAACTCAACCGGCGCCATCTGATGGCGGGAGCCTCTGCCTGTGCCGTCGCCACGGCCTGTCCCTCCCCTTCCTGGGCGGCCACCGGGAACGCGTCCGACCCGGTCACGTCCAAAGTGTCGCTCACGGTGAACGGGACGCCGCACGAGATCGACATCGATACCCGTACGACGCTTCTCGACGCCGTGCGCGAGCATCTGCATCTGACCGGTGCCAAGAAGGGCTGCGACCACGGCCAGTGCGGGGCCTGTACGATGATCGTCGATGGCAGGCGCATCAATTCCTGTCTGACCCTCGCGGTCATGCACCAGGGCGATGCCATCACTACAATCGAAGGCTTGGGCAAGCCCGGCAACCTGCATCCGATGCAGGCCGCCTTCGTCAAGCATGACGGCTATCAATGCGGATTCTGTACACCAGGACAGATCTGTTCCGGTGTGGCGGTTCTGGACGAGATCAAGGCCGGCATCCCGAGCCACGTCACCGCCGATCTCACGGCGAGTGCCGCGATCACGGCGGACGAGATCCGTGAGCGCATGAGCGGCAACATCTGCCGCTGCGGCGCCTATTCCAACATCATCGACGCCATGACCGAAGTTGCGGGGAGGCAGGCATGAAGTCCTTTACCTACGAGCGCGCCACGTCGCCGGCGCAGGCCGCCGCAGCCGTCATTCGCGTGCCCGGCGCGAAGTTCATTGCCGGGGGCACCAATCTCCTCGACCTGATGAAGTTGCAGGTGGAAACGCCGACCCATCTCGTCGACGTCAATGGCTTGGATCTCGATACGATCGAGCCGACGGAGGAGGGCGGTCTGCGGATCGGCGCCCTGGTGCGCAACACGGATCTCGCTGCCGATCTGCGGGTGCGGCGCGGCTACGGCGTGCTGAGCCGGGCTCTTCTGTCCGGGGCATCCGGCCAGTTGCGCAACAAGGCAACGACGGCGGGCAACCTGCTTCAGCGCACCCGCTGCCCGTATTTCTACGACACGGCGCAGCCCTGCAACAAGCGCCAGCCGGGAAGCGGCTGCTCGGCCATCGGTGGCATCAGCCGCCAGCTCGCGGTCGTGGGGGCCAGCGAGGCCTGCATCGCCACGCATCCCGGCGACATGGCTGTCGCCATGCGGGTGCTCGACGCAAACGTGGAGACCGTGAACGACAAGGGTGACACGCGGACGATCCCCATTGCCGACTTCCACCGCCTGCCGGGTGACACGCCGCAGATCGAGACGAGCCTGCAGCCCAGCGAACTCATCACGGCGGTGACGCTGCCGAAGCCGGTGGCGGGGACGCATGTCTACCGCAAGGTCCGGGACCGGGCCTCCTACGCCTTCGCACTGATCTCCATTGCGGGAATCGTCCGGCGCGACGGGAGCGGACGCATCGCCGTTGGTGGCGTCGCCCCGAAGCCATGGCGCGACGAGGCCGCCGAAGCGGAGCTGCCGAAGGGCGCCAAGGCCGCGACGGAGCGTTTGTTCGCGGGAGCGAAGCCAACTCACGACAACGCCTACAAGCTCAAGCTCACCGAGCGTGCGCTCGGTGCCGTCCTGTCCGAAGCGAGGGCCTGAACCATGAAGTTCGACACTCCCGCAGGCCGTAACCCCATCGATCAATTGAAGGTGGTGGGCAAGGCGACCGACAGGATCGATGGTCCCTTCAAGACCACGGGCACCGCGAACTACGCCTATGACTGGCACGATCCCCAATCGAAAGCGGTCTACGGTTTCGTCGTTGGCGCGACCATCGCCAAGGGGCGGATCGAGGCGATGGCTCTCGACGAGGCCAGGGCCGCGCGCGGCGTGCTCGCCATCGTCACGGCAGAGAATGCCGGTCCCCTCGACAAGGGCAAGCTCAACGCCGCCAAGCTTCTTGGCGGCCCCGAGATCGAGCATTATCACCAGGCGGTGGCCTTGGTCGTGGCGGAGACGTTCGAGCAGGCCCGTTCCGCAGCGGCTCTCATTCGTGTCGATTACGCCGAAACCAAAGGCGCGTTCGACCTTGCGGCGGTGAAGGATACAGGCAAGCCCGAGAAGTTGGCGGGTGCCCCGTCCGATACCGCCATCGGTGATTTCACCGGGGCCTTCGCCTCGGCCCCGGTTCAACTGGACGCCACCTACACCACGCCCGATCAGGCTCATGCGATGATGGAACCGCATGCGTCCATCGCGTCCTGGGATGGCGACGCCCTGACGGTCTGGACCTCGAACCAGATGATCGCCTGGGGCACGCGGGATCTCGCCCTGACCCTCGGCATCCCGAAGGAGAAGGTCCGTCTGGTCTCGCCTTTCGTCGGCGGCGGCTTTGGCGGAAAGTTGTTCCTGCGGGCGGAGGCGGTACTGGCCGCCCTCGGTGCCCGCGCCGCGAAGCGGCCGGTGAAGGTGGCGCTGACGCGTCCGCTCAGCTTCAACAACACCGTGCATCGGCCTGCCACGATCCAGCGGATCCGCCTCGGTGCGACGCCGGACGGCACGATCACGGCCATCGGCCATGAGAGTTGGTCCGGCAACCTGCCCGGCGGCAAGCCGGAGGCGGCGGTGCAGCAGACGCGCCTACTCTATGCCGGTGCCAACCGCATGACTCAGACCCGTCTCGCCATGCTCGATTTGCCGGAAGGCAATTCCATGCGCGCGCCAGGCGAAGCGCCGGGCCTGATGGTGCTGGAGATCGCCATGGACGAGATGGCGGAGAAGCTCGGCCTCGATCCTGTCGAGTTCCGCATCCGCAACGACACCCAGGTCGATCCCGAGAAGCCCGAGCGCCGGTTCTCCCAGCGCAGCCTGATCGAATGCCTGCGCCAGGGCGCGGCGCGCTTTGAATGGGACAAGCGGATCGTCAAGCCCGGTCAGGTCCGTGACGGACGATGGCTCGTCGGAATGGGCGTCGCCGCGGCGTTCCGCAACAACATGAACGTTAAGTCGGGTGCGCGCGTCCGTCTCGACGCACAGGGCGTGGTGACGGTCGAGACCGACATGACCGATATCGGCACCGGCAGCTACACCATCATCGGCCAGACGGCCGCCGAGATGATGGGCCTGAGCCTCGACAGGGTCGTGGTGCGGCTCGGCGATTCCGCCTATCCCGTCTCTTCGGGATCTGGTGGCCAATTTGGTGCGAATTCCTCGACGTCGGGGGTCTACGCGGCTTGCGTCAAGCTCCGTGAGGCGGTGGCGCTAGCGCTCGGATTCAATTCGGACGATGCCGTGTTCGAGGATGGGCGCGTCCGCTCGGGCAACCGCTCCGTGCCGCTGGCCGAAGCGGTGAAGGCTGGCGACATCGTCGCCGAGGATACGATCGAGTTCGGCGGCGATCTGTCGAAGACGTACCAGCAATCGACCTTCGGCGCGCATTTCGTCGAGGTCGGCGTCGATGTGAGCACGGCCGAGATCAGGGTGAGACGGATGCTGGCAGTCTGCGCGGCCGGACGCATCCTCAACCCGAAATCCGCCCGCAGCCAGGTCATCGGAGGCATGACCATGGGTGTCGGTGCCGCGCTGATGGAGGAGTTGGCCGTCGACACGAGGCGTGGCTACTTCGTCAATCACGATCTTGCCGGATACGAAGTCCCGGTCCATGCCGACATTCCGCATCAGGAGGTGATCTTCCTCGACGAGACCGACCCGATCTCCTCGCCGATGAAGGCGAAGGGGGTGGGCGAACTCGGCATCTGCGGAGTCAGCGCGGCGGTGGCGAATGCGGTCTACAACGCCACCGGCATACGGGTGCGCGATTACCCGCTCACCCTCGACAAGCTCCTGGACCGGATGCCCGACGCGGCCTGAGACAATTGATATCGACCGAGGGCGCGCTTCGTTCGCGCCCTCGTCGGTGGTCGCGGCGGTGGACGTCACTCAAACGACCAGAAAATCGTCCGCCGCGATGGAGGCGACCGCCGTCTGCGTCATCCTCGCGATGGCAACCGGATCGAAGGCGGAGCCCGATCCGTCAGCGTCATAGAAGACGAGGTTGTTCCAGGTCGAGACGACGATCCTGTCGCTCACATCGAGGTCGCTGGCATCGTACGTGTCGGTGATCTTGAACGCACGCTCTGATACTTCGCCGCGTCCCAGGGCGGTAAAGAACGCACCATCGAGCTGGATCGTATCGTCAGCGTGCCGAAAATCGGTGATGGTGACCGGATTGTTCGGGGTCACTGACCTGTCGAAGACGAAGGTATCGAGGCCGGCGCCGCCGGTGAGCCTATCGGTATCGCTCCCGCCGATCAGCACATCGTTCCCGCCCCTCCCGTTCAGCGTATCCGCGCCGGTCCCGCCTTCCAGGCGGTTGGCCGAAGCGTTGCCGGACAGAACGTCGTCGAACTGGGCGCCCTTGACGTCTTCGATACTGCGGAGCGTGTCCGTGTCGACGTAGTGGAACAGCATACCGGAATCGAGGTGGTAGATCGCCTCTCGCTGAACCGCGGTGCCCTGCGTGAGATCAACGGTCACGCGGCCGTAGAACCCGCTGTAATCGACGCTGTCGACTCCCGTACCGTCCGACATGAGGTCGGTGCCGTTGATGTCGATGAAGGTATCGTTCCCCGCGCCGCCGTAGAGACGGTCGTTGCCCCATTCGCCCCTGAGGGTGTCCCGTCCATCCTCCCCGTAGAGGCGGTCATCATGACTGCCGCCGTAGAGGCGATCGTTGCCGTCCCTGCCGAACAGGACGTCCTTGCCGTCGAGACCGTAGATCCAGTCGGCGTTGGTGGTGCCGACGAGTTCATCATCTTTGAAGAACCAGTTCTTGTCGCCGTGGATCGTCGCCATGATGTGCTCCTGAGGTCGGGCGATCGGTGATCGATCTCCATGACCGCAGACTGCTCTCAACTCAGGCGGCCTTCCGTGATGCGGATCACACAAAGGTCGAGGGGCAGCACGGGGGAGTGGTGTTCCCGGCTTTACCCCTCGCGCGACGAGAGCGGGCGAAGGCAGAGGACGTCGATCGGCTCACGCCGTCCCCGCAGAATGACCCGCTTGGCCCGGCCGGCCTCGGGCGGATCGAGACCCGCAACGAGCTCCCGGCTCAGGACGACGGCAACGCCTTCCGCCTTCGCCACATCCATCAGGCGGCTCGCGACATTCACGGTGTCACCGGTGGCGGTGATGTGCTGGTTGTGGGAGCCGCCGAGTCGAGAGATCACCACCGGTCCGACATGGCCGCCGATGCGCAATCCGGTCACCGCCCCGGTCTCGGCCGATAGCCGCGCGATCCATCCTTCAAGATCGGTGAGGAGGGCAAAGGCCGTCTCCACGGCGCGCCCGGAATCGTCGGGCCGCGCCTCCGGCAATCCGAACAGAATCATCGCCCCATCGCCCATGAAAGTCGTCACCGATCCGTCGCGGCGGGTGGCGGTGTCTTCGACGAGATCGTGCATCTCCTTAAGGAGCGCGCGTGTTCGCCTCGGACCGAAGCGCTCGCTCATGCCGGTGAAGCCGGACAGGTCGATGAAGAGGATGGCCGAGCGTTGCTCCACCGGATTCATCAGGAAGTCCGGCTGAATCGACAGCTTTGCCGCCACGGCAGGGGGATGGAAGCGCAGCAACCCGTCGCGGGCCGCCGTCAATCGCCGCTCGCTGCGCCGGTCGAGCCAGAGCCGGGCCGCCAGGAACGGCGCGAGGGGAAAGGCCACGGCCACGAGAGGAAGGGCCATGGCGAGCCAGATACCGTGGGCGAACGAGACGATCGTGACGACGATGAAAGCGCCGAGCAAAAGGGAAGCGAGCGCGATACCAAGGGCGACGCGGCGGATGGACAGCGCCATCACCATCAGGATCGGCAGGATGACGGCGGTCGCCGCATCGGCGAGCCGCACGGTGGAGGTCCGCTTCAGAGCATCGCTATGCATCAGATGAGACGCGGCAGTGGCGAGCAATTCGACGCCCGGAAAGACCGGATCGAACGGCGTGCCCAACGTATCGCCACTGGCGAGGGCGGTGGAGCCGACGAAAAGAACCTTTCCGTCGAAATTCTCTCCTCCATTCCCGTCCAGCACACGGCTGGCACTCACGGTCCGGATCGTGCCCTGGGGGCCGTAGAAGCGCAGGGCCAGTCCGGCACCGATGTCGATGGGGGTTTCCCGGGCGCCCAGGATGACGGAATCAGCTGTGAGAATTGGCTGGCTTCCGGTCGCCAGGCTGACGGTTCGGAGCGAGAGGGCAGGCTGGAGGGTGTTGTCCTCGGCAATCAGGAGGGGAATATGACGAGGGGTGCCGCCCGCGTCGATGGAGACATTGACGAGGCCGAGCCGTGTCGCGGACCGCAACTCCATAACGGGACGCAGGATCGTCTGCGCGACGGGAATGTTCTCGACCGGCCCCTGGCGGGCCCGCGCCTCCCGCCCGCCGCGTGGGAAGCTCGCCGCCATGCCGATGATGGTGGGAGAACTCGCCAGGGCGTCCGCAAGATCCGCGTCGCTATCCGGCTTTCCCGGATCGAGGAACAAGACGTCGACTGCGATGACTTTCGGCGCTTTGGCTGCCAGGGTCCGCAGGAGCTTCGCCAGATAAGTGCGGGGCACCGGGTAGGCCCCGGCCGCGGCGATGGTCGCGTCGTCGATGGCGATCACGACCACGTCGTCGGGCGCAGGTTTCGGACCGACCAGCGGAAACCGCATATCGGTCAGGAGCGATTCGATGCGGTCGTAGAAGGCGGCGTCTCCGCGGAGGTGTGGGCGAACGAGGAAAAGGCTCCAGCCGCAGCAGACGGCCATTGCAGCGAGCGCAAGGACGAGATGCGGCGGAACGCGGCGCGGCATCAGCGGCCGAAGCGTGCCAGGAGATGAAGGCGCCGTTCGCGCGGCCAGGGCTTGGATACGAGCGCGCCGTCCGTTGGCCCCACATCCACGCCGTCGCCTGCGCCGAGCGTGATGGTGCCAGCGGCCTCACCTGCCCTGCCGACGCGAACACGCCCCGTCTGGACGAAGACCGCCGAGGTGGTGGGCGCAGTATCGACGATCCATGTCGTGCCACGCACCGAGGCGATGGCATGTGGCGTGCGCACCTGAAATCCACCGCGCTTGCGTGCCGGATACTCGATGAGCAGGGCCTTGCTCTTCAATTCGACGGCATGGGGCCGGCCGTCGCGATCCTGATCAATGAGCGTGTAGACGGCCCCCTTCTCCGCCGTGAGTATGAATCCGTCATCGCAGGTGAGCACCGAGCGCGCGGGATCGCTGTAATCGACGAGGTTGCAGCCCTTCGTCTGAGCAGTCGCCCCCACCGGCGACAGGCAGAGTACCACGCCGACAAGGAATGGAACCGATATGAGTCCGCTGCGAACACCAATCAGCAATCGGTCCGTACTGGATCGTGTCATCGTGTTGTCCCCGAGCCACCCCATTGGTCGATCAATCCGTGGACGAAGCCAGCTTGGCCAGACGCCGGTGATCGAGGAGATGGATTCGTCCACGGCCAAGCCGGACGAGGCCGTCCCGCTTCCAGATTTGCAATTGCCGGTTGACGCTTTCCCGCGTCGCGCCAACGAACAACGCCAGCTTTTCCTGCGACACCAGAATTTCATGTCCGAAATCCTGTGCGAGAGCGATGAGGCGGCGAAGGAGCCGCTGTTCCAGTGAGAGAAAGGCGGCTTCTTCCGTACGCCGGCTCATCCAGCGGATTCGGGCGCAGAGAAGTTCGATGAACTGGATCGCCACGGAAGGGCGGCGCTCGATCATGGCCAGGAGATCGCGACGTAGGATGACGAACAGCTTGGTCGGTTCGATGGCGGTGGCGCTCGCCGTGCGAGGTTGGCCGTCGAGCAGGGCGACTTCGCCGAACACATCGCCTGCGCCCAGCACATTGAGCGTGGTGCGGCGTCCATCCTCCGCGTCGTCGCTGATGCGGACCTGACCGCGACGGATCGCATAGAGCGCATCCCCTACATCTCCCTTGACGAAGAGTGTCTGTCCGGCAGCGAGGGAACGCGTGACGCAGAGGAGGGCGATGGCGCCGAGCGTCTCTTCCCCGAGCCCGGCGAAGAACGGGTTCACGGCAAGAAGCCGGGCGAGATCGCGCGGCTCGCCTTTTGGCCCTGGCGTTTCCGTCAAATTCGCCACCTTCCACACTCGTCGTCAGAATCGCATTCGCCGAGCTATTCCGGAGTCTCTCAGCTTCACAGGATTACAGGCTGTGCTGCCGGGCGACTGTGACACGGATCACGCAAGCCGCGAAGGACGCAGGGTCAGGGGATGCCGGACTGGTGGAGGTGGGCACTCCAACGCCGAGTCCGGCTTTCAACCACGACTCCAGAAGGACGGAAAAGCGTGCCGGAGCGGTGATTTACGGGCCTGTACCGTGCGTCCTCGTCATGCGCGTGTCGTGAAAATCCACCAGACCTGTGTTTTTGGCATTGACGAGTTCGGGGGCTGGGTCTAGAAGCCTGTTCATCGGCGGCGGCCAGCGGGGACTTCGGTTCGGCGGGCGGTTGTTGTGTCTTCGGGACGATGATCGGATGGATGATCCGGCTGATTGGCTGGGTGATCGTCTGTTTTTGTTGTCCTGTGTG
>NZ_VMOA01000037.1 GCF_020662345.1 Methylobacterium sp. W2
AGATTGGGTCGTCGGCGCCTGCGGCGGTTGGAGCCGGGCGCCTGATACCAAGTCTCACTGATCCTGACCCATAGATCAGGATCAGTGAGGTCCGGCGGACGACCGCCGCCGCGCCGTCGCGCGGGCAGGTCTCGATGAGGCAGGCACATCGAGGCCTGGACTAAGAGAAGTCCGAAAACCCGCCCCTCACCGCCCCGGATTCCGCCAGGGCCGCGATCGTCTCCGGCGCGATCAGGGCATCGCACTCGGCCGCATAAGCATAGCCCGGCGCCTCGCCCGGAAAGCCGCCCCCGGTGGCGGGATGGGTGTAGAGCTCGGTCAGGCCGTCGGGCAGGTGGCGCAGGAGCCCCGCGACGCGCCGCGGCGTCATCGCGCCGGACCACGCAAGCCCCAACGTGCGATCCGGGATCAGCAGGCCCGCCTGACGGGCTCGAACGGCGAGCAGGCCGGCCCAGGGGGCAATGTCGAGGGCCGGTTTTGGATTGGCCCCCGGCTCGGCGGCGCGCAGCACGGCGCGAGGCTCGCGCGGCACTCGGATCGCTTGCATGCCGTAGCCGCGGCCGATCGCCAGGACGCGGCCGGCGATAAGCGGATGGACGTGGAAATGCTTATGGGCGTTGACATGGTCGAGGGGGAGGCCCGTCGCCTTGTACGCCTCGAACTGCGCCGTGATTTCCGCCGAGAGCTGACGGCGCGCCGATGGCTTCACGGCGAGGTCGAGCCCGAGGCGGCCCATGTCGCTGCGGATGAGGCCATCCGGTCCGACGAGGTCGGGCAGGTCGGCGGCAGGCAGGGTCGGCCACGCCTCCACTAGGACGAGGTGGAGGCCGACCCGCAGGGACGGCAGGCGTCCGGCGCGAGCGACCGCATCCGCGGCGGCGGGCGCGCCCACCATCAGGCTGGCGGCTGTGAGGATGCCCTCGCGATGGGCCTGCTCCACCGCCTCGTTGACCGCCAGGCTCAAGCCGAAATCATCGGCGGTGACGATCAGGCGTTTCTTAATGGCCACGCTCAGTCCTCGTTGGGGTAAGCCGCGCCGCCACCGGGCGTCCATGCGGCAACGGCTTTGCTGCCGAGCACCAGGGTCGCTCCGCCCTCGCCGCCCGACGTCGAGAGCACCTGGACCAGGCGCCGGTTCATGAGTCCGTATTGTCCTTCAGCAGCCGGGCCGAATTGGCCCGGGAGCGAAGGGCGGTCTGCAAACAAAAACGGCCGGGCAGCGAGCCCGGCCGTCATGTGTCCCTGCAAACGGACGTTCAGGCGGCCTTGGCGGTGCCCTGGCGCTCCTTGAGGAAGCGGTAGAACTCCACGCCCTCGCGCAGGCGGCGCTTCATCATGTCGGGCGAGCGGACCATCTCGGAGACGATGGAGGCGATCTTCGGGGCGCGGAAATAGAACTTCCGGTAGAACTCCTCCACCGCCGCGAAGATCTCCGAATGCGACAGGTGCGGGTAGTGGAGCGGCGCGATCTGCACGCCGTTCTCGTCGACGAGTTCGGCGTTCGCGATGTCGAGCCAGCCGTTCTCCACGGCCTGCTTGTAGAGGAAGGTGCCCGGATAGGGGGCTGCCAGCGATGCCTGGATCGTATGCGGGTTGATGCGCTTGGCGAAGGCGATCGTCTCTTGGATCGTCTCACGGGTTTCGCCGGGCAGGCCGACGATGAAGGTGCCGTGGATGGCGATGCCGAGGTCGTGGCAATCCTTGGTGAACCGCTCGGCCACCTCGACGCGCATGCCCTTCTTGATGTTGTTGAGGATCTGCTGGTTGCCGGATTCATAGCCGACGAGGAGCAGGCGCAGGCCGTTCTCCTTGAGCACCTTCAGGGTATCGCGCGGAACGTTCGCCTTGGCGTTGCACGACCAGGTGACGCCGAGCTTGCCGAGTTCGCGGGCGATCTCCTCGGCGCGCGGCAGGTTGTCGGTGAAGGTGTCGTCGTCGAAGAAGAACTCCTTCGTCTGCGGGAACTCCTTCAGGCAGTACTTGATCTCCTCGATCACATGCGCGACCGAGCGGGTGCGGTAGGTGTGACCGCCCACCGTCTGGGGCCAGAGGCAGAAGGTGCAGCGGCTCTTGCAGCCACGGCCGGAATAGAACGAGATGTAGGGGTGCTTCAGGTACCCGATGAAGTACTTCTCCATCTGGAGATCGCGCTTGTAGACGCTCGTGACGAACGGAAGCTGGTCCATGTCGGTCATGATCTCGCGGTCCACGTTGTGGATCACGACACCGTTGGCGTCCCGGTAGGACAGGCCCTTGATCTCGGACATCGGGGTGCCGTCGGCGACTTCCTTGACGGTGAAGTCGAACTCGTTGCGGGCACAAAAATCGATGCAGGGGGCCTGGGCCATGGCGCCGGCCGCGTCGACCGCGACCTTGGCGCCGATGAGCCCGGCGATGAGCTTGGGGTTGGCGGCCTTGAGCGCCTCGACGGTCTTCACGTCGGACTTGAACGAGGGCACCGAGGTGTGAAGCACCACGAGGTCGAAATCATGGGCCTGGGCCACGATCTCGGCGAGCTTGATGTTGTGCGGGGGCGCGTCGATCAGCTTCGAGTTCGGCACCAGGGCCGCCGGCTGGGCCAGCCAGGTCGGGTACCAGAATGACTTGATCTCGCGCTTGGCCTGGTAGCGGGAGCCCGCGCCGCCGTCGAAACCGTCGAAGGTGGGAGCCTGGAGGAAAAGCGTGCGCATGGGGTTCAAGGCCTCAGCGAGAAAGGAAAAAGGGCGGACGGGACGCTAAAAGCGAAGATCAGAGCGAGGATGCACCAGCATCGTGGCCGAGGCTTCGCTCGGGGATCAGTGTGCCATCTGCAACCACCCGATAATCGTGACCTTTCCATGTCACCGCCCCCGAGACGAAGCTCCAGGAGAAGTTCATGAAGGAGAGGATGTCGCGAATCGGCAACAGCCAGTAGGGGTGCGGAGCGAGGCCGAAGGCGCGCTCCAGGCGGACGCAGAGGATGATGCGGCAGGCGAGCGCCAGCGCCGCAACCACGAGGCCGCTCGTATCGGCGCCGGGGATCAGGGCGCCAATGAGGGCCAGCGGGAAGGCGTGGGTGACGATGGAGCCGGCATAACCGGCCGGATCGACGTTGCGGATGGTCCGGTTCCAGCGCAGCTCGTGCTTCCACAGGCCGGCGAGATCGGTGTCGACGCAGGTATGCCCGATGGTGAAGGTCGGGATCGCCACGAGGCCGCCCTTGGCGCGCAGGGCCTCGCCCACGGCGTAATCGTCGGCGAGATCGTCGCGGAAGGCTTCGAAGCCACCCATCTCGGCGAGCGAGGTGGCGGTGAACGCGATGGTGGAGCCAAAGCAGGGCTTGGCGAGGCCGAGCGAGGTGCCCATCACCACGTTGGGCAGGAACTGCACGTCGATGGCCAGCGCCGAGAGATGGGCCCAGATTCCGCGATGGGCCGGCACGCCATGATAGAGGCAGGTGACGCCGTTCACGCCTGGCTGCCCGAGCTCGGCGACGATCCGTTCGAGGTAGTCGGGCCTCGCCACCATGTCGCTGTCGGCCAGCACGATCACGTCGTGGGCGATCTGGGCCGACATGTTGATGAGGTTGGAGACCTTGCGGTTCGAACCGTGCTGGCGCGCATCGATGACGAGATCGAGCCTGAGGGCCGGATAGGCCTCGGTCAGGCGGCGCACCACGGCGATCGCCGGATCCGTGGCGTTCTGGACGCCGAACACCACCTGGACCGGTCCGGCGTAATCCTGACGGACGAAGGTTTCGAGGTTCTCGTAGAGATTGGG
The DNA here is from genome assembly GCF_020662345.1 of Methylobacterium sp. W2. Lineage (GTDB taxonomy): Bacteria > Pseudomonadota > Alphaproteobacteria > Rhizobiales > Beijerinckiaceae > Methylobacterium. The sequence goes on from NZ_VMOA01000037.1 coordinate 3,760, forward strand.
TTCCATGCCGCAAAGCGGCTTCAGGATGGTCACCGAGGGACGCGCGGCGTTCGCCGCCATGACCGGGACGGGGCGGCGTGCGTAACGGCCCGCCAGGAAGGCAGCCGTCAACCCGTAGAGGCAGCCGGCCAGGGCCATGAGCTGGAACACGAGCGAGAGCCAGCTCAGGCTCGCCGAAGGCAGATCCGTCAAGGTGAAGTCCATGATGGGCGAAGCTCGGTAACGGTTTGGATGAGGATGCCGCAGGGTCGGGGAGACCGCACGGGTGGGATCGCTGGGCCAGGCCCGGCGAGGGGCGTCTGGCCTGTGTCTAAGGCTTTGGTTTGGCGGCGAGCATCGCCGCCGTCCGGTCGCGAAGGAATTTCAGCAGGCTGTCCGCGCCGCCGCCCTTCAGCGGATCGGCGAAGCTGCCACGCATGGCGGCGATCTCGCTGACGTTGCCGTTGAGGTAGACGTCCTGGATCCGGTTGCCCGAGCCGACGAGGTAATCGATCTGCGAGGCGTCGCCCTCCGCATTGGCGACCTCGGTCTGGACCACGCGGTTCTGTCCGCGCGCCTCGCTCTCGGGCTTGACGTCGAACTTGCCGCCGGCGGCCTGGGACAGGCGGGTGGCATAGGTTGCGGTGAAATACTGTTTGAAGGCTTCCGTCAGCGCGCCCTGCTGCTCGGGCGTGAAGCCCTTCCACTTCCCGCCCACGGCGACCCGCGCCATGGTGGCAAAGTCCATGCTCTGGTCGAGGACCGGGCCGATGACGAGCGCGCGGCTCTTCACGTCGGCCTCGGGCGCCTTGAGCGCGCCCTCGAAGCTCGCATAGAGCCCGCGCACGGTCTGCACCGCGGCATCCTCGGCGGCGCGGACGGCCGTTCCCGACAGGAGGGTAACGGCGAGGAGGGTCGAGGCGGCGAGCCCCGATGCGAAGCCGCTCACGCGCATTTCCGCAGCGTCCCCATATCGCTCTCCATCGACCGCAACACGGTGTGGTTTCCCACGAGATTGGCGGGCACCCGCGATACCGGCAGGGCGTCCAGGCTCACCGCCCGGGCGATGTCGCCTCCGGCCTTCGATATCCCCGGCTCCACCGATACCGGGTCCGGAGACGTTCGGTCTTCCGTGTCCGGTGCGTCCGTCTTGCCTTCCATGAAGTGCCAGGCCACCAGACCGGGCACGCCGACCATGAGATCGGCCAGACGCTTCACCAGGGACAGCGCCAGGGCGGCCTCGGCGGGAATGTCGAAGATCGCGCAGAGAGCGATGAGGCCGCCTTCCTGGGCGCCAAGCGCCCCGGGCACCGCGAAGGCGGCGCCGCGGACCGCCTGGGCCAGACTCTCGATGACGATGGCTTCGGCCACGGTCACCGGATAGCCCATGAAATGCAGGGCCACGTAGACCTCGGCCGCGCCGATGATCCAGCCGATCAGGTGCACGCCCATGGCGCCGATGACCCGCTTGGGCGAGGAATAAAGTCTGCGCAGGCCGTCGTAGAGCACGTCGACCGCGCCCAGGGCCCGCCATTCGCGGGCGGCGGCGAAGCGGTTCAGCATGGCCTGGATGACCCGGTGACCACTGCGGCGCTGGATCAGGAAGAAGGCGCCGAGGGCCGGCGCGGCGATGGCGAGACCGCCGGCGACGGTGCGCACCACCGGACCGTCGCCATGCAGCCAGGCGAGGAGGGCGACGCCGCCGACCGTGAAGAGGAACTGGGTGACGGCCTGCGTCATCAGGTCGACGAACATGCTGGCGCCGGCAAGGCCACCCGTCACGCCGCGCTGAGCCAGGAGCCGCGCGCCGACGAAGTCGCCGCCGACCTGGGCCACGGGAAGGAGCGTGTTGATGCCCTCGCGGACGAAGCGCAGGGAGACGCAGTCCCACAGGCTCGGGCGTCCGGCCCGCGGGAACACGGCGAACCAGCCGAGGCCGGCCCAGCCCACCGCGACGGCGCGGACCACCACGACGATGGCGGCGCCCCAGCCGGCGCTCACCACCGCGGCGCCGACGTCATCCAGTCCCGATGACAAGAACAGGCCTGCAACCGTGCAGAGGCCGACGATGAGGGCCAATGTCGTCAGACGCTTCATGATCCCCCTTCGACCGTCGGCGCGGACGATTTTTTAGAGAAATTCACCGACCCTCCGGACGAAAAACCTTCCGGAAAACGTTGGCATCATCGGAAGTTGCAGCTTTGGATTTCGTTGTCTATCACCCGATAGACACAGTGCGGGCCAAAGCGGCGATGGGGCGTGAGCCTCGAAGAAACAGCCGCATCAAAGGCGCGACCAAGGGACGAATGATGGACCGCGAAGCTTTCACCACGGCCGGGGATGCCGTGCTCGCCGACGCGCAGATCGATGCTTACGACACCAGCTCGGCTCCCTATCGCGGCACCCCCGCCCCGAAATCGCCGGTCATGGCATGGAACGAGTGGGACCCTCTGGAGGAGGTCATCGTCGGCAGCCTCGACGGCGCGACCATCCCCTCCCACCACCTCACGGTGATCTTCAACCTGCCGCGCGCCGCGCAGCCGTTCTATCGGTTCGCCGCGGGTTTCCGCTATCCGAAGTTCATGAAGAAGCTGGCCCAGGCCGAGCTCGACAACTTCATCACGATCCTCGCCGGCGAGGGCGTGAAGGTGCGCCGTCCCGATACGGTGGACTTCTCGCGCAAGTACAACGCACCGCGCTGGTCATCCCGCGGCTTCTGCGTCGCCTGCCCGCGCGACCCCTACCTCGTCATCGGCGACGAGATCATCGAGAGCCCGATGTGCTGGCGCTCGCGCTATTTCGAGGGCGACGCCTACCGCTCGCTGTTCAAGGAATATTTTCGTAACGGTGCGCGCTGGACCTCGGCGCCCCGGCCGCAATTGACGGACGAGCTCTACAATTACGATTATCGCGTGCCGAACCTGAAGGCCGGCGAGCCGATGCAGTTCACGGTCAACGAGTTCGAGCCGGTCTTCGACGCAGCCGATTTCGTCCGCTGCGGCCGCGACCTCTTCGTCACCCGCTCCAACGTGACCAACCTCATGGGCATCGAATGGCTGCGCCGCCATCTCGGCTCGGGTTTCCGTATCCACGAAATCGAGAGCCGCTGCCCGCAGCCGATGCATATCGACTCGTCCTTCATGCCGCTGGCGCCGGGCAAGGTGCTGGTGAACCCGGACTATATCGACGTCGAGAAGCTCCCGGCCGTGCTGAAGAAGTGGGACGTGCTGATCGCGCCCCGCCCCGACCCGGTGGAGGGCTTCATGAGCAAGATCTCGATGTGCTCGCCGTGGACCTCGATCAACGTGCTCGCCATCGACGAAAAGAAGATCGTCGTCGATGCGAGCCAGCCGACCTTGATCAAGGCCCTGAAGGATTGGGGCTTCGATCCGATCCCGGCGCCGTTCCTGTCCTACGGGCCGTTCGGCGGCTCGTTCCACTGCGCGACCCTCGATGTGCGCCGGCGCGGTGCGTTGAAGTCCTACTTCTAGCCTGCGAATCGCTTCGGCGCGCCTGTCGCGCCGAAGCGTCTTTCCGGCGGTGCCAACATAGGTCTATCGTCACGTCGGGTTTGTCGTGATGCGTTAGGGAATCGTGTCTATGACGTCGGTCATGGACACGATGTTTCTCAACTCATCCTCGCGCCCTGCTCGAAGGACGCGGCTTGCCGCCTTTCCGGCCCTGGCACTCGCGGGCTCGCTGATGGCGGCGGGTACTGCTGGAGCGGCCGATCTCATGGAGATTCAGCGGCCACCGACCTTCCTCGCCCTCGACGAGAACCTCTGGGTCGTGACGGTGACGGCGACGGTGCAGGCGACGCCGAGCTTTCCGGGGTCGAGCGAGTATACCGCCATCGGCTACCCGTCGATCAGCATCGCCAAGGCCGGTACGCCGCGCCGCTTCTCGTCGCCCGATGACGGGATCAGCTTCTCGCTCTACGATTCGCCGCTCTTCAATGCCGGTCTGACGGCGGAATATGTTCCCGGCCGCTATTACGGCGATAACCGGCGTGACCTGTTCGGTCTCCGGGATGCCCGATTCGCGATCGAGCCGGGTGTCTTCGTCGAATATTACCCGACGCCGTGGCTGCGCGGCCGAGCGGAGCTGCGCCATGGGATCTTCGGGCATCACGGCTTCGTTGGCTCCCTCGGCGCGGACGTGATCCAGCCCTTCGACCGCTGGCAGGTCTCGGTGGGCCCGCGCTTCAACTTCGGCGATGCCAGCTTCGCCCGGCGCTATTTCGGCGTTCAGCCGTTCGAGGCGGCCCTCAACGGGACGCTGACCCCGTTCCGGCCCGACAGCTATGTCACGGTGGGCGCATTGGGCGCTGCGACCTACACGTTCGACGAGCGGTGGGCTGCGACGGGATATGTCGGCTACAACCGCATCGTCGGTTCATCTGCCGACAGCCCGCTGGTACGCCGCCAGTTCGGATCGCAGAACCAGTACACATTCGGCGTGAAGGTGAATTACAGCTTCACCACGCAGCCCTGGTTCTAGGGACCAACGTCCGACACGGGCTGTTCGGGCCGCTGTTTCACCCGGCGACACGGGTCCGGACTCGTCCGCCCGGGACCGGCGGCGTCGCGAGGGCCCGTCGCCATATGAATCCGGCGAGGGCGATGGCGAGCCCGTATTGCAGCAACCCGTTCTCGGCGAGGTCTGCCGGTGCGATCTGTGCCTGGATCGCCCAGCGCGTCAGGACATTGAGCAGGATGAGCCCGGCGCAGAAGGCGGCGGCGGTGATCAGGGCGGCGACGAAATCGGGCATGGCACGACCTCCGGAGAACCGGATTTCGAACTAGCAAGGCGCGCGCCAGCCTTTTCCGACGACCGATCTCCGGTTCAGGCCGCCGGCAGCTTCGTCGCCTCCATGGCGGGGTGGGCGGCAAAGCTCGTGAACCAGGCCGCCAGATCTGGATGCTCCCGCTTCCAGCCGAGCTCGGTGAAGCGCAGATCGAGATATCCGAGGGCGCAGGCGATGCTGATCGTCCCGATATCGACCCGGTCCGCGAAGCCTCCCGCCTGATCGTCGAGGGCCGCCAGTGCGCTCCGGATCTTGGCCTCCTGGCCGTCCATCCAGGCGACCGAGCGTTCGGAGGCGTCGCGGGCCGTGAGTTCGTAGCGGATCAGCAGGGCCGCATCGAGAATGGCGTCGGCGATGGATTGCTCATTGAGCGCCGCCCAGCGGGCGGGGCCGGCCGGGGGGAACAGCCCTCCCCCGGCGCGGGCATCGAGATATTCGCAGATCACCCGGCTGTCGGCCAAGGCATGGCCCTCGTCGTCGAGGAGGGTCGGCACCTGCGCCATTGGGTGATGGGCGAGGATGGTGCCATCACGCTTCACCGGATGCGCGGCGCTCGGCAGCAATTCGATCCGGTCGACGATGCCCAGGACATGAGCGGAGGCCATGACCTTCCGCGCGAAGGGCGAGAAGTGCGAATGGAACAGCTTCATCGGGACCTTCCGGGCTCGGATCGTCGGTATGAGGGGTGCCAGCCCGCTTTCGGCAAAAGCCGCCGCGAAGGCAAGCCCCGGCGACCTCACGATCGTGCTCGACGGTACCGAGATCAGGGCCGGCGTGCGGGCTTCGGCTTCGGTTGTGCGACGGAGGCAGGGGCCGGGGCCACCGGCGCAGCCACCCGGGCGGGTCGTGGTGTTTCCACGGCGAGACGTTTCACCGGCCATCCGTCGCTCCAGCGCTCCATGTCGCTGAAGCGTGGGTTGGCCTTGAGACTCGTCGGATCCCCGCCGAACGCCGCGGCCGCGGCCAGATCGAACGTCTTCCAGTAGGCGAGATAGTCGAGACTGTCCGCGCGGGAATTGTTGAGTTGCGCCAGCAGCGTCGTCTGTTCACCCGTCAACGACATATCGGCCGACCATTTGAACGGGGCGGGCGGCTGCTTCGGGTCCTTCGGGGGCTCCGGCGGGAGCTTGATCGCACCGCCGTCATAGGCGGTGTCCACGGCGCCCGGCGAGGTCAATGTCGCCGTGAGCGAAGGGAACCCGTGATCGTCGGAGAGTGCGCGGACGAACAGCTTGCGCTCGGGTGCCACGGCACTCGCCTCGCGCAGGAGGCGCCTGGCGGCAAGGTCGGCGGCGCGGGCATCCCGATCGCCGATGACGGTGATGACTAGGGTTTCGGGCGCGATCTTCGACAGGTCGCGCAATACGACGCCCCTGGATTTGGCATCGCTTGCGATCCCGCCCGGCATGATCGCGAAGACGAGGCGAGGCACCGGCAGGCCCGCATCCTCGGCATCGGCCGCGAGGTTGGCCGCGATCGGCGCGCCCGCGAGGTGGCCGATGAGGGCGACGCGCTTCAGGTCGGGCTTGGCATCGGGGTCGGTCTCGAGGTCCGCGAGGGCGGCCTTCACCAGCTTCTCGGCATTGCCGGTGGCATCGGCCGGCCGCGTCCGGTTGACCTCTTGGAAGCGTGGAAACACGACGAGATACCCGGCTCTGGCGAGGTGATCGATCCATGCCCCATAAGGCTGCGGGTTGGGCGAACCCCAGGCGTGGAGGAACACCACGACGGGTCGCCCTTCCGCGGGAGCCACGCCAGCCGCATGAAAGATGAAGCTTGCCGCACTAGGTCGCCCGAGCGCCCGTTTCACGATGGCAACGGAGCGGTCTCCGACCCCGCCCGGGCCTTCGGCGGGCTGATTGGGCGGCGTCGCGCCGAGGACCGGTTCGCACAACGACGCGACGACGAGCGACGCGCCGAGAACGAGGCAGGCTTTCAAACGCATGACGGGCTCGTCAGATCGATCCGGAGGGGCGCGTCCGGAATATCAGGTTTCGATCGATGAAAGCGAGGCGATCCCGGTCTTCCGCCAAGTCCTGACCGATTGCGTCATTCAGGCCGCACCAATGGTGCGATCCGGATCACGACAAGAGCACCACCGCCCTATCGCGATGCCGCACCGGCCTTGCGTCTGTCATCGACGAGCGTCGCCAAGCGAAGCAGTTCCTCCGGCATGGAAGGGTCGATGACCTCGCTGTAGAGCGTGCGCAGATTGTCGCCGACCTTCTGCATCATCCTCGACTCCGAGTAGACCGTATACGATTGGCCGGATCGACTGATATTGGCCATGGTCATAGCAGCGGCGGTGCTCATTCGAAGCTCGTATAACCGGGTTCCATCGATCATGGACTGATGGACCAACGGCTGGAGCCGAAGAAGTTTCCTCTTAAACTAGGATAATTTTGGTTATGGGCCGAACACCATCAGGGGGTATTGCCGCCGATCCTGTCGATGCCGGGACCTTGCTCGGGCGTGCGGCCTGACGCCTCCTCGACCCAGGCCAGAATATCCGACGCCCGCCACGGCTTCGGGATGAAGGTCGCGGAAACCCGCAGGTCGCTCGGCTGATCCCCAGCATCGCCGGAGGTCAGCAGAACCCGCACACGGGGCCAGGTGACGCCGATGATCCGGGCGAGCTCGAAACCGCCGATGGGTCCAGGTGTGCGCACATCGGAGAAGACGACGCTCACTGCGCCATCCTTCTCGTTCAAGATCGCCAAGGCTCTCTCGGCGGTCTCCGCCTCGATGACGCTGAAGCCGGTCTCTTCCAGTAAGGCGGCCGCGAGAAATCGCTCGTCGGGCTCGTCCTCGACGACGAGGATCACTGGTTTCGCGCCCGATGGATTCACAGCACTCATGGGTCCGGAACGCTCTTCAGGGCTGGCGGCCGCATCGGCCGCCAGCTCAGCAACGCTATGTAGTCCTGCCCGTCAATGTGTCGATCCAGCGCTCGGATCATGAATTTCGACGGGTTTTTGCCGCGGAATCATGATCAAGGTGCCGGTTTCTCAATTCTAGCAGAGGGAACGCCCTCGCGGGAGATGCCGGGTCGCCCCGCTGAGCCATTCTTCGCACCTGCGGACTGCCGTACGATTTACCCGACCCCGTGGCTTTTGAGGAACGCCAGAGCGCGAGCCCAACCCTGCTCGGCGCTGTCCCTGCGATAGCTCGGCCGGTAATCGGCGTGAAACCCGTGCGGCGCCTCCGGGAAGACGACGAGCTCGACACTGCGCCCCGCGGCGTTCGCCCGGTCGCGGGCGTCCTCGACACTGGCCACGGGGATGCCCGTATCGGCGCCGCCGTAGATCGCGAGGAGCGGTGCATGGAGATCGGTCGCCACGTCCCCCGCCGTTTTGGGCTGAAGCTCCGTGCGGTCGCCGCCAAGGGGCCCGTACCAGGCCACCGCTGCCTTCAGGTCGCGTCTGTGCGCCGCGTAGAGCCACGCCCCGCGACCTCCCCGACACCATCCCATCGTGCCGATCCGCTCCGCATCGGCCTTCGAGTCGGCGACGGCCCAGGATGCCGCGGCGTCGAGATCCGCGATCCACTGGGCGTCCGGGGTCTTCAGGATGACGTCGCGGACGATCGCCTTCACGTCCGTCATCGTCGAGAGATCGCCCTGCCGCGCGTAGAGTTCGGGCGCGACCGCGCAATAGCCGACCTTGGCCAGACGGCGGCAGACGTCCTTGATGTATTCGTGAACCCCGAAGATCTCTTCGATGACGAGAATCAGGGGAAACGGACCCGCTCCCTCGGGCATCGCCCGGTAACCCGGCATCGGCCCGTCGGCCGCCGGAATCTTGATTTCGCCGGCAACGAGACCGGCCGAATCCGTCGTGACCACCTGCGCCTGTGCATTCGCCTCGGCCAGGGTGAACCCGGCGATGAGGCTCGTCATGACGAAGCCCCGCCGCGAGAAGGGCGGGACCACGAGCCCGTCGAGGCCGCCCAGGCCCGTGCTCCGCTGGTCCTTGTCCGTCCCGTGATCGTCCATGGGATGCTCTCCTGCCCGGCGCCGTACGACGCGTCTTCAGGGAACTAGGGCGTCACCGGGAGAGGTCACGTTAGGACAGGGCCGCGCGCGGCATCTCGGCGTCGTCCTTCCGACCGGCACCATTGCGATGCGGGGACGGACGGTTATCCGTCGCGGCGGGCCGCCGGCGGGTGATGGATTTCGGACGCACCAGTTCCGCCAGCTTGGTGAAACCGTCGCCGCCGGGCTGACCGCCCTGCCCCATCCGGAGACCGAAGCCGGTGACGAAGGATTGGGCCAGCGCCTCGTCGCGCGCCACGTCGAACAGATCGGCGGCTGCCAGGAACGCCTCACGGAACGGGCGTAGGGAGCACCAGCTCTTCTCCGCGAGATGGAGCGGCCATTCCCAAAGACCGGTCTCGGAGCGCCGCCCCAGACCGTCGCGCGCGATGAAATATCCGGTCTCGCGATGCTCCAGACCATCCGCGATCACGCGCCAATCGGCATTCTCGAACAGGACCACATCGTCGCCTGAAGCCTCGAGGTCGATCATCCGGTTCCCCTGCCATCGTGGAGGAGCAAGCTGACGCAAGCTCGCTCTCCGTTGGAACAATGAGGGAACATTGGTAGGAAACGGAACGGGCGTCAAGACGCTTGTTCACGCTGCGTTCGCGTCGGGTCTGCGGTCGAGTAAGGTCGATTCGCTGCGTTCAGCGCGAGCCGAACATCGTATGCTCGACCCGGTCCCCCGCTTTGATGCCGAGCTTCGCCGTCGTGCCGGCATTGAGTTCCAGCACCGCCAGCACCGGTTCGCCCGATAGGATGACCTTGGTCGACAAGGGCTCGGTATTCGTAGCAACCCGGGCGATGCTTCCGTCGGGCCTGATGAAGAGCATGTCGAGGGGCAGGTAGGTGTTCTTCATCCACATGGCGACACGTTCGACCTTCTGAAAGTCGAACAGCATGCCGTGTTCGGGCGGCATTGAGCGGCGGAACATCAGGCCGCGCGAGCGCGATTCGTCGTCGCGCATCACCTCGACGGAGAAACTGTGCCGGGCGCCCCTGCCGGTAATCTCTAGAGGCTCCGTCGCCGCGACCTCCTGAGCCGTGGCGGCGCCGAGACCGGCCAGGATCGCGACCAGGATCAGGAGCGCGCGCAGAGGCGCGAGCGAGCGAAGGTCGTGGAACGGTGTCACGTGGTCATTCCGTCAGTGGGAGGCAGGCAGCGCGCCGTCCAGAAGCCGAACCTCGGCCGCCATCTTGCCCTTCGAACCGTCGCCATATCGCACGAGAACGGTCTCGCCGGGCTTCAGTTCGGCGATTCCGTAGCGACGCAACGTCTCCATATGGACGAAGATGTCGGGAGAGCCGTCGCCACGGCTGAGGAATCCGAACCCGCGCAGGCGGTTGAACCACTTCACCACGGCCGTCTCAAGGCCGCTCGTCGCCGTCACGCTCACATGGGTGCGGGGCATGGGAAGTTCGGAAGGGTGCGTCGCCGTTGACTGGTCGAGGGAGATCACCCGGAAGGCCTGCCAGCCCCGCGGGCGCTCGGTGGCTTCCACTACGATCCGTGCGCCCTCGCTCGCCGCCTGATGCCCATCGCGGCGAAGGCAGGTGATGTGAACCAGCACGTCGGCGGAGCCATCGTCCGGCAGGATGAAGCCGAACCCCTTCGAGACGTCGAACCACTTGATGCGTCCCGAAACCTCGACGAGGTCGAGGGGGCGCAACACCTCTCCGTCGGCGAGATCGGTGCCGCGCCCGTTGGCCGAGTCTCCCGAGCCATGGAGCCCATGCGGGCCTGATCCGACATCGTCCGACATGTAAGCAACCCACACCGAATCACGCGTCGCGATCCGCACCACAGATTAACAAAGTCGCAACCCGGCGGAAGCCCGTTTGACCGACATCGACTGCGGCGATTGATACATTCTTCAGCATATCGGCTGGGGCGCAACAAACCGTCCGGGACGTGCCATCGGGGCTGACTCTGCTCCCGTGCTCGTGCGGTAATCTCTTCATGCCGAGGACCGGACCGTGTTCCGGCCGATCACGATCGGTCGCCGTCACGTTCGGCAGAGGCCCTGCATTTCCTCACCGCACCGGAGCGAACGGGCGATCCAACGATGGCGGTGCCCTTGCGTCGAGCTCATGACCGGCGATAGCCAACGCGGATGATCCAGACCTTCCTTTCCGGGGTCGGGCCCTCGCCCCGCCCGCGCTCCTCGCACCGGCCCGAACGGCACCCCCATTCGAGGCCGCACGCATGAGCGCTTCCACGGCGAGCCCCGACACGGGTGCCGAAGCGCCACCATCCGCCGCCCGGTTCGGCCAGCCACGGCGGTTCGATCTCATCGATGCGGCACGCGGCGTCGCCCTCGTGGCGATGGCCGCCTATCACACCACCTGGGATCTCGGATATCTGGCGCTCACGCCGGAGAACTACGCCCTGGCGCCCCTGGGCAAGGTCGCGGCCCATCTCATCGCCGGCTCGTTCCTGGTGCTCGTCGGCATCGGCCTCGTCCTGATGAATCGGGATGGCCTCCGGCCCCGCGCGTTCCTCCTGCGGCTCGCGCGGATCGGCATCGCCGCCCTCCTGATCACGGCCGCGACGCTCTACGCCTTCCCGGACAGCTACATCTTCTTCGGCATCCTGCACTGCATCGCCGTATCGAGCGTGCTCGCCGTGCCGTTCCTGCGGGTGTCGCCGGTGGCGGCTCTGGTAGTCGGCATCGTCGTGCTGGCCGCGCCGGCCGTGATGGCGAACCCGGATTATCATCTCGCCGTCTTCGACGATCCGATCCTGAGTTTCCTCGGCCTCGGCATGCTGCCGCCGCGCACCAACGATTACGTGCCGCTGTTTCCCTGGTTCGGGCTGGTTCTCCTAGGGCTCGCGCTGGCAAGGCTCGGGCTGCCGGCCTTCCTGCGCAGTGGACTGTCGCAATGGCGGCCGGGCTCGCTCGTCTCGCGGGGGCTGGCCCTGGCCGGACGCCACAGCCTCGCGGTGTATCTCGTGCACCAGCCGCTTCTGCTCGCCCTGCTGACGGGCGTCGTGACCGTGACCGGTCCACATCCGAAGGCCGGTCTCGTCGCTTTCCGTCAGGATTACCGCACGCAGTGCGAGGCGACCGGGGGCAATGCGCAGACATGTCGGGTGGCCGCCCGCTGCGTTGCCGAGGCCCTCCAGCGCGAGAATCTATGGGCGATCAAGGGGCGGAGTTTCAATGTGGAGGAGCGGGCGAAGGCCCAGGCTCTGTCCCAATCCTGCTACGACACGGCCGATGGTCCGGTTGTTTCACCGTAGGACCGCCTTGAACGAACGGCACCCGCCTCACGAGGGAAGCGGGTGCCCAAACTTTCGATAAATATGAGCCTCGAGGATCCTCGATCCTCAATCCTTGGCGCGTTCCACGTAGGAGCCGTCTTCCGTCAGGATGACCACGCGGGTGCCCACTGCAACGTGCGGCGGCACGGCGGTGCGCACGCCGTTGGACAGGATCGCCGGCTTGTAGGAGGAGGAGGCCGTCTGGCCCTTCATCGCCGGCTCGGTCTCGGTGATCTCGAGAGTGACGCGCTGGGGCAGTTCGATCGTGAGCGGCACGTCGTTATGCGAGGCCAGCATCACCTTCATGCCCTCCTGCAGGTAGGGCGCGGCGCTGCCGACGACGTCCTTGGGCACCGCGACTTGATCGTAGTTCTCTGGGTTCATGAAGTGGTAGCCCTCACCATCCTCGTACAGGAAGGTGTGCTCACGGTCCTCGACGAAGGCGCGTTCCACTGATTCGGTGGTGCGGTAGCGCTCGGACACCTTCACCCCGTCGGTGATGCGGCGCATGTCGAGCTGCGTCACGGGCGTGCCCTTGCCGGGGTGGATGTTCTCCACCGTCAGGATGACGTAGAGCTTGCCGTCCTTGTCGACGACGTTGCCCTTGCGGAGCGTAGAGGCGATCACCTTCACGGGGTCAGATCCTGTTCGAGACAATATATGCGATGCCCCGGCGTGGATTCGGCCCACGGGAGCGACATCTGTGCCCCGCCACTAACCTATCCGGCGGCCTGTTGCCAGCAGCACGGCGCCGGCACGCGCATTTGACGTGCCGGCTACGGGACGCGCGAGCGTGACCGGTTCTTCCTCGCCCTGGTGGGCACCGCACCGCCATGCCGACCGCCGCCCGGCCCTTTTTGCGCGAAACCGCATCGTCGCGGCCCTGCGCAAGCATTTCGCGGATCGCGACTTCGTCGAGGTCGAAGCCGCCGCCCTCCAGGTCTCGCCGGGTAACGAGGCCCATCTCTCGGCCTTCGCCACCTCGGCCATCGCCCATGATGGAGCCGCCTCCCCGCTCTATCTCCACACCTCGCCGGAATTCGCCTGCAAGAAGCTGCTGGCGGCGGGTGAGACGCGGCTATTCAGCGTGGCGCGGGTGTTCCGCAACCGCGAGCGCGGCCCCTTGCACCATCCGGAATTCACCATGCTCGAATGGTACCGGGCCGGCGAGGACTACGAGGTGCTGATGCGGGACTGCGCCGACATCCTGGCGCTGGCGGCCGACGAGGCGAAGGTCCGCTCCTTCTGCTTTCGCGGCCGGGAATCCGATCCCTTCGCGGCCTTCGAGCGCCTCACCCTCGCCGAGGCGTTCGAGCGCCATGCCGGCATCGACCTCCTGGCGACGATCGAGCCCGGCGGCGGCACGGACAGGGACGGTCTCGCCGCAGCGGTGGCCGCCTGCGGCCTGCGGGTGGCGGAAGACGATTCCTGGGCCGACCTGTTCAGCCGCGTCCTCGTCGCCCTGATCGAGCCGAAGCTCGGCGACGGGCGTCCAACCCTGCTCTACGAATATCCCGTCAGCGAGGCGGCTTTAGCCCGCCCCAGTGCCCGCGACCCCCGGGTCGCAGAGCGGTTCGAGCTTTACGCCTGCGGCGTCGAACTCGCCAACGCCTTCGGCGAACTCACCGATCCGCACGAGCAGCGGCGCCGGTTCGAGATCGAGATGGCGGAGAAGGCGCGGATCTACGGCGAGACCTACCCGATCGACGAGGATTTCCTCGCGGCCCTCGCCATCATGCCGGAGGCGAGCGGCATCGCGCTGGGCCTCGACAGGCTGGTCATGCTCGCGGTGGGTGCGCCGCGGATCGACGACGTGATCTGGACGCCCGTGGCGGAGACGCCGGCGGGGATGGGAGGCGGCGCGTGAACAGGCCGCTTCCCCGTTCTCTTCCCCGCTCCCTGCGAAACCCCGCGCAGCTCGCCGAGGCCGGGCTCGTCCCGGTCTCCGACCTTCCGGCCCTGCAGGCGGTGGCAGCGCGCTACGCGGTTGCGGTGACGCCGGACATGGGCGAACTGATCGACCCCACCGATCCCTCCGATCCCATCGCCCGCCAGTTCCTGCCCCGCGCGGAGGAACTGGTGACGCGCCCCGAGGAAGATTCGGACCCGATCGGCGATGCGGCGCATTCGCCGCTGCCGGGGCTCGTCCATCGTTATCCCGACCGGGTGTTGCTGAAGCCGCTCCATGTCTGCCCGGTCTATTGCCGTTTCTGCTTCCGCCGCGAGGTGGTGGGGCCGGACGGGCTCGGCACGCTGGGAGAGGACGAACTTTCCGCCGCTTTCGCCTACATCGCCGACCGGCCGGAGATCTGGGAGGTGATCCTCACCGGCGGCGACCCGTTCGCGCTCTCGGTCCGTCGGCTCGGGCAGATCGCCGAGGCGCTTGCCGCCATCCCGCACGTCAAGGTGCTGCGCATCCATACCCGCGTGCCGGTGGTCGAGCCCGCCCGAGTGGACGACGATCTCGTCGCGGCCCTGAAGCGCTTCGGCGGCGCGGTCTTTGTCGCACTCCATGCCAATCATCCGCGCGAGTTCACGCCGGACGCGCGAGCCGCCATCGCCCGGCTCGTCGATGCCGGCATCCCAATGGTGAGCCAGACGGTGCTGCTCGCCGGAATCAACGACGACCCGGAGACCCTCGCGAGCCTGATGCGGAGCTTCGTCGAGAACCGGGTGAAGCCCTACTATCTCCATCACGGCGATCTCGCGCCCGGCACCGGCCACCTGCGCACCGGATTGGCGGCGGGGCGCGATCTGATGGGGCGCCTGCGCGGGCGCCTGTCCGGCCTCGCCCAGCCGCTCTACGTCCTCGACATCCCGGGCGGCCACGGCAAGGTGCCGGTGGGGCCGTCCTATCTCGGAGCGGATGGATCCGGCTGGCGGGTCACCGACCCGCAGGGGCGGGAGCACCCCTACCCGGCGGATGCGGACAGGCCGGACCGGAATTGACCCCCACACGCGGAATCGTCCGGCAGATACGAGGCTTCAGGGTCCAGACATGTTCTTTCCGCTCTCGAAACTGATCTATTTCGTGATCACGCCGTCGAACTTCTTCATCCTGATCGGGCTCGTCGGCTGCGTCCTGATGTTCGGCGGCTGGACGCCGCGCCTCGGGCGCGGGCTGGCCCTCCTCGGCTTCGCCGGACTCTTCCTCGGCGGTCTCCTGCCTCTCTCCGCCTGGATCGCCCTGCCCCTCGAAAACCGCTTTCCGCGCTTCGCGGATGACGGCGCACCGGTCACGGGCGTGATCGTGCTCGGTGGCGCGGTCGAGACCCAGACGACGCTGGCGCGCGGCCAGCTCTCGGTGAACGATGCCGGCGAGCGCCAGATCGCCTTCGCGGATCTCGCGCGCCGCTACCCGCAAGCCCGGCTCCTCTTCTCCGGGGGCAGCGGATTGCTCGGCACCGACGGAACATCGGAGGCCGAGATCGTCAGCCGCTTCGCCGATACGCTGGGGCTGCCGCGCACGCGGCTGATCCTGGAGGACCGGTCGCGCAACACCCATGAGAACGCGCGTTTCTCGGCCGATCTGGTCAAGCCTTTGGCGGGCGAACGCTGGCTCCTCGTCACCTCCGCCTGGCACATGCCGCGCGCCATCGGCTGCTTCCGCCAGGCCGGTTTCGACGTGACGGCCTATCCCGTCGATTACCGCACGGTGGGATGGAGCGACGCATGGAAGTTCAAGAGCTTCGCGTCGGACGGGCTACTGGTCCTCGATCTCGTGGTCAAGGAATGGATCGGGCTGATCGTCTACCGGCTCGCCGGCTACACCGATGCGGTGCTGCCGGCACCGCCCGCGACCTCCGCCTGACCCCTTCGCGGCGACGAGGGTTCAGGCTTCCCCGGCGGCCGGGACGGGCATTCCGAGGCGGTAGATCCCCCGAAAGTTGTCCGGGTCGGCCACGGGCTTGCCCTTGCGCAGGATGGCGATGCGGCCCTCCTTGGTGAGGCGCACGGCCATGCGCCGGACCGGCTGCATCAGTGGGCTCCAAGCGTCAGGGTGCGGCCCGCCGAGATGACGCGCGACTTCCGAGGGGCAGACGGTCTTGCCTTCGCCCCGCTCGGTGACGAGGCGGAGGATCGATTCGCCGATCTCCTCCTCGCTCACGGATTTGCGCTCTGTGCTCATGACTCGGTGTCCTGCAGGCTGGCCTCGTCGTCCTCGTTGAGGAGGATGGCGCGGATATCGGAGGTGAATTGCCGGCGCCACATGACACAGATGACGGCCGTGGTGGCGATGATCAGGAACCAGGCATTCACGAACCAGCCGAGATAGGCCAATGCGAAGAGGAAGGCGCGCTGCCCTTTCGCGAAATGGCTGCCGGCGGCGATGTTCATGGCGGCGGCTCGGCGGGCGGCGCGGTCCATGTCGGCTTTCGCGGCGCCTGTGCCCTTGGGAGGCACCGCGCCGATGAGGATCGCACCGTAATTGAACAGGCGGTAGGCCCAGGCGAATTTGAAGAACGCGTAGACGAAGACCATGGCGAGGCCCGCCACCTTGATCTCCCAGGTGACGCGGGTGGCGATGGCGCCGAAGGGCAGCGCGCCGAACAGGGTGAGCACGTCGTCGCCGGAGCGGGACAGGGTCAGCACGCCGCCGAGCGCGATCAGCGAGGTCGAGGCGAAGAACGCCGTCCCGTTCTGGAGGGAGGCGTTGATCGTGGTGTCGACCACCCGGTTGTCGCGGACGGTGAGCTGGCGCGACCATTCCTCCCGCTGGCGGTTCATGATCTGGCTCAGACTCGTGCGCCGCCCGCGCATCCGCGCCACGGCAATGCCGTAGCCGGCCCAGGCGGTGACGAAGTAGAGGAGGCCGGCAATGTCGAGCGGCGAGAAATCGGAGAGGGTGAACGGGTGCTGCATGGGCTCGGATCGCTTCCCGGAATGTGGCCGACCGGAACCCGGTCTCACCGGTCCGGCGACGTTCCGCCTGCGGTGCGGACCATAGGGCATCGGCCCGATCCGTGGGAAACGAATCTCTGACGGTGAAGGATCGGGGTAATCTGCTGTCACGGACGACGGCGGAGAGAGATCAGGCTCGCAGGATGCGAAATCCCGCATCGGGAGGATGGGCCGCCTCGACCGCCTCGACCGAGGACACGACGGCACCGGCGGGACCCAGCCGGCAGGCCTCGATCATGGCGGCGACGGCATCGGACGGTCCGCTGAACCTGGCTTCCACGCTGCCATCCGCCCGGTTGCGGACATGCCCGTTCAGGCCGCGACGTTCCGCTTCGTGCGAGGTCCAGTACCGGTAGCCGACGCCCTGCACCCGGCCTCGGATCACCACGTCGACGGTTCTGATCGTATCCAGGGGAAGGTTCCTCTCAGGCTCGCGCGCCGACACTGGGGTGGTTTCGTGACTGGAAGCCAGGCGCGGCTCAATATGCAAATGTCATTGCGATCGTCTCATTCCGGACATTATGGATGCAGGACCTCAGCGGAGCACCTCCCGCCGGGTCCGCGATCGACGGCATCGCGGTGGGCAAAAGGGTCGGCGACGCACGCGAGTGATCCGGCCTGCGTCATGGGGCAGTCGCAGCGATGCGAGGGTTCCGGTTCCTCTCGGCGATGTCGGGGTCGGAGCGACGACTCGATAGGAGTGACGATGGACATTCTGAGGCGGCTGTTCGGGCGGAGCCGGGAGCAGTCCGAGGCGGCCTCGGCGGAGTCGCTCATCGTCAATGCCTATGCCACCGTCCGCGATCTGCCATCCCTCGACTTTCCGCATGAACTGTTCGGACGGCGCGATCTGACCGATCCCGAACTCGCGCCGCATCTCGAAGGATTCATCGGCTACGTGATGGGACGCGGCGACGGCCGGATGACGGCCGCCCGCTACCATCTCTGGCGTCACCTGCAGCGAGTCCGCAACCATGCCAGTTTCGAGGTGGTGACCGTTGATCTACCCGACGTGGAGGCCTGGGCGAACGCTGCCAATGCGGTCCTGTTCCTCCCGGACGGATCCGTGCGGGCGCCCGACAGGAAGGTCGTCATCTCGGCCGAGGGAGAGTCCGACCCGGCGGCCACCCTGCCCTATCCGCCCGACGCGGTCGCGCGCCGCGCGCGGACCCTCGACCGCCTGGAAGGGATGGAGTTGACGCCGCCGGCCAGCATGCCGCCCGCGATCGGGGAGAGCGAACTCGTCCTGCGACGGCCGGAAGACGTGCTGCAGCGCGCCCTCGCTCTGCTGTATGTCGCCGCCCACGGCCAGGCGCACGGCACCGGCGGGGAGCCGCCAGAAGCGGGGCAGCCGGCCTGCAATTCGGTCGGCTTCGATGCCTTGACGCCCCGCGAGACGGGTCAGGTCCGAGCCGTCGCGGCTGAGCATGCCTTCGCGATGACGTGGCGCTACGAGGCGGCGAACACCCTGTTCTGGGCTCTCGGCGTCGAGCCCGCCCGTCTTGCAGACAGCGATCGGCTGATCGATGTGGACGCCCTCTGGCAGTCCGTCGCGCATCTCGCCAACGACCCGAACGCGTCCGCCGGTTTGCGTCTTCGGCCGGCCGGAGAGATCCTCGACGCCCTCGACCGCGCGTGGCGGGAGCATTGGATCGTGCGGCAGGCCCGGCAGAAGGATCACCGCCTCGA
The DNA here is from genome assembly GCF_020662345.1 of Methylobacterium sp. W2. Lineage (GTDB taxonomy): Bacteria > Pseudomonadota > Alphaproteobacteria > Rhizobiales > Beijerinckiaceae > Methylobacterium. The sequence goes on from NZ_VMOA01000037.1 coordinate 22,438, forward strand.
GCGCCTCAACGGCGACGTCGTCGCGGAACGCCATGTCGCCCTGAATTGGCTCACCGGGTTTCAGAACGGCCACGAGACCGCGTGGGACGACATCGACACCCCGACGTGATGGAAGCCGGCGCCCCGTGCGTCTTGAGATGATCCGCTTCGCGACGGGCGGATCGTCCGCCACGGCAGCGGCTTGGTAGAGGCTCTCCTCAGCCGCGTGACGCCCGCAGCCAGCGGCGCATCTCCGCGATGTAGGCGGGCGGGAGCGCCGCGGCTTCGGCGGCTGCCAGGACCGGCTGAAGATAATCGGGTCTCGGGGCGCCCGAAACCGCACTGCATCCGAGATAGATCAGGGCGCGTTTCACCCCGGTCGAGGTCGTCACCGGCTGGTAGGCCTTGGTGTAGAGACGCCCGGCGACCCCCTCGTAGCGGTCGAGGGCCGGAACGTCGGCCAGCGCCAGATCCCACAAGACGCCCCAGACGGTGGATGCGGGTGCCCGTACCACCGAGGCATAGCCTTCCCGCATGATGATGAAGCGGTGCCGGTTCAGCCGGGCCGTGCCGAGGCAGATCGAGCCGGGGCAGCGCGCCGCCATCGCGGCGGCATCCATGTTGGCGCCGTAGGAGAAGTAGAGAGGCATGGGCTGGTGGATGACCGGATGGGAGTTGCCGAGCGTCCGGGGCGCTCCTTCTCCCATGCGCCGGCCCGGAACGGTGGAGTTGCAGCGGAGCCCGGATTGGTCCGGCCGAGGGATGCGTCAAGCCCCCGAACCGGCGGGGTGAGACGATGCCCACCCCGCCGGTCCGGCCGACACAGCGCTCAGGCGAACTCGATGATGACCGCGTCCACGGCGAGGCTGTCGCCTTCCTTCGCCGCGATCTTGGAGATCGTGCCGTCGCGCTCGGCGCGCAGGACGTTCTCCATCTTCATCGCCTCGACGATGGCGAGGGGTTCGCCGTTCTTCACCTCCTGGCCTTCCTTCACCAGGATGGCCTTCACCAGGCCTGGCATCGGGCAGAGCACCTGCTTGCCGGAGCCGGCATTCTCCTTGACCGGCATCAGGGCGGCGAGTTCCGCCTCGCGCCGGGTGAAGACCCGTGCCTCGGCCGCCGCGCCGCCGTGCTGGAGCGCCACGCCGTTGAGGAGGCCGCGGACCTGGATGGCGACGCGGGTGCCGCCGATCTCGCCCGACCAGACCGGCTCGCCCGGGCGCCAGTCGCTCTCCACCGTCCAGGTCTTGCCGTCCTCGGCCGTGACGATGAGCTGGTCGCCGAGATCGTCCACCGTCACCGGGTAGGATTGGCCGGCGAGGATCACGACGCGATCGCGCTCGAAATGGAGCAGGGCCGGATCGCGCATCTGGCCGGAGATGCCGCGCTTGCGGGTGTTGAGCTTGTGGTCGATGGCCGCCGCCGCCGCCGCCATGCGCTGGGCGATCTCGCCCGCCGGCTCAGGCGCCGTGAAGCCCTCCGGGAACTCCTCGGCGATGAAGCCGGTGGAGATGTTGCCCGAGCGCCAGCGCGGATGCGCCATCAGGGCCGACAGGAACGGGATGTTGTGGCGGATGCCGTCGATGGCAAAGGAATCCAGCGCCTCGCCCTGCGATTCGATGGCCTCGGCGCGGGTGGGCGCCCAGGTGACCAGCTTGGCGATCATCGGATCGTAGTGGATCGCGATCTCACCGCCCTCTTCCACGCCGGTATCGTTGCGGACAATGGCGTTGCCGAACGGCCCCTCCTCCGGCGGCTGGTAGGTGGTCAGGCGGCCGATGGAGGGCAGGAAGTTGCGGGTCGGATCCTCGGCATAGACGCGGCTCTCCACCGCCCAGCCGTTGAGCTTCACCTGATCCTGGGTCAGCGGCAGCGCCTCGCCATAGGCCGAGCGGATCATCATCTCCACGAGGTCGAGGCCGGTGATCATCTCGGTGACCGGATGCTCGACCTGGAGACGGGTGTTCATCTCGAGGAAGTAGAACGACTTGTCCTGGCCGGCGACGAACTCGACGGTGCCGGCGGAATCATATGAGACGGCCTTGGCGAGAGCCACGGCCTGCTCGCCCATCTTCTTCCGGGTCGCCTCGTCGAGGAGCGGCGACGGCGCCTCCTCGATGACCTTCTGGTTGCGGCGCTGGATCGAGCATTCGCGCTCGCCGAGATAGATGACGTTGCCGTGCTTGTCGCCGATCACCTGGATCTCGATGTGGCGCGGATCAGTGATGAACTTCTCCACGAACACGCGGTCGTCGCCGAACGAGGACGCGGCCTCGGACTTGGCGCGGGCGAAGCCCTCGGCGACCTCATCGGACGAGTAGGCGATGCGCATGCCCTTGCCGCCGCCGCCGGCGGAAGCCTTGATCATCACCGGATAGCCGATCTCGTCGGCGATGGTCACGGCGTGTTCGGGGTTCTCGATGACGCCGAGGAAGCCCGGCACGGTGGAGACGTTGGCGGCCGACGCGGCCTTCTTCGATTCGATCTTGTCGCCCATGGCGGCGATGGCGCCGGGATTGGGGCCGATGAAGACGATGCCTGCGGCTTCCAGCGCCTTGGGGAACGCCTCGCGCTCGGAGAGGAAGCCGTAGCCCGGATGGACCGCCTGGGCGCCGGTCTGCTTGCAGGCCTCGATGATCTTGTCGATGATCAGGTAGGACTGCGCGGCCGGAGCGGGGCCGATATGCACCGCCTCGTCGGCCATCGCCACGTGCACGGCGTCCCTGTCGGCATCGGAATAGACGGCGACCGTCTTGATACCCATCCTGCGCGCGGTCTTGATGATGCGGCACGCAATCTCGCCGCGGTTCGCAATCAGGATTTTCTCGAACATCGGTCCAGGCACTCTGGTGAAGCAGGAAAGGTGACGAGCGCCGTCGCGCTCAAGCTCGTTCCCGTTAAAGCAGTTGTGCGGCTTCGCAAAGCTGGGCCAATGAAGGATTGTTCATGCGTTGCGCCGGGGCGTCTGTGTATTCAAAATCACGGGAGATGGAGGCCCTATAGCGGAGCAGCGTCTGCGCCGTTCCTCCTTGCCCGATCCTGCTCGGCGTCGGCCCGGCGGACCCGTTCCGAAAGACCCATTTCAGGCCGCGTCGAGCAGTTCGGCGACAGGGGCCGAGGCGGAATCCTCCACATGGACGCGCCGGTGTGCGCTGCCGATGGCGAAGGCCACGAGGATCTCGTGGCTGGTCTCGGCCTCCCGCACGATCTCGAAGGCGATGCGGGCAGCGAGCGGGGTCGGTCCGGCATCGCTGCGCAGGGAGCCGACGAGCCAGCGGGCGATCTCGATATCGACGTAGCCGGTGGGGCGCTCGCCCCAGACGGCGAAGTTCACCACCGCGGCGCTGACCAGATCGGCATAGGAGGCGTCGCTCCGCGGCACAGCCCGGTCGAGGGCGATGAGCATGTCGGCTTCGTCCGCATGCAAGATGCCGTCGGGGAGGATGTCGCGGCCGAGGATCTCGACGTCCGCGGCGCTGATGCAGCCGGCGGCGACGACACGGTTGCAGAAAAGCTGAAGCGAATGGTTGATCATTGGTTGGTGCCTCCCCGGCTTTATTTGCGCCGGTCTGTGTTTCTGCATGTCGATGACTATGCAGGAGGCACCCATTCAAGAAGTTAACGGCCAAATCTGAATCAACGTTCAGGTTAAAGCCTGCTCACGAATGAGCCTTTCCGAATCGTATCATTTGACCTCGGCTCCACCGCGTCGGCGGCGGAGCCGAGGGCCGACCCCCGCCTCAGCGGACCACGACCTTGGCGCCGATCGGAACGCGCTCGTAGAGATCCACGACATCGGCATTGAGCATGCGGATGCAGCCCGAGGACACGGCCTGGCCGATCTTCTCCGGCTCGTTGGTGCCGTGGATCCGGAACAGCGTGTCCTTCTTGCCCTCGGCGAGGTAGAGCGCGCGGGCTCCGATCGGGCTGGTGGGGCCGCCCTCAAGGCGCTTGGGCAGTTCCGGCCGGCGGGCGATCATCTCCGGCGGCGGGTTCCAATCCGGCCACTCGCCCTTGCGATCGACATTCGCGGTGCCGGCCCAGGCCATGCCCGCATGACCCACGGCCACGGGGTAGCGCATCGCCTTGCCGTCCGGCAGAACGTAATAGAGGCGGCGCTCCTTCGTCACCACGATGACCGTGCCGGGCGGCTCGTTCGTCTTGTAGTCGACGGTGGTGCGGGCGATCTTCGGATCGACCGCGCCCTGCGGCGCCTGTTTCAGCCATTCCTTGTCGCGGGCCTCCCCGGTGAGGGCGGCGGGCTGGGTCAAAGCCGTATGCGCGGTCGGCGGGCTGAGCGGTGCGGTCGCCGTCTGGGTGTTGCAAGCGCCGAGAGCGAGGGCGGACAGGATTGTCGCGCCGCTGAGTGAGCGGCGGAGGGCGTTCCAACGGGACGGGCTGGACGACCAGGGCATGGAAGACCAAGGCATGGACGACATGGGATATTGTGCCTGTCTCGAGGCCGTAGGGCTTCGAAGAATGTGGTTGATGGATTATGTCGCCATCTAACTCGCAGACTTGCCCGCGCGTAATCTCGCTGCCCCGAACCGTGGCGCATTTGCATCGTATGTTGTGCTCAAAGCACAGTCGGGTTGGGTGGGACGACGAAGATCGTTCGGAGGGATGAGCGTGACGACCCTGTACGTAAGCCACCCCTCCGCTCTGGATCACCAGATGCCCGAGGGGCATCCGGAGCGATCGGACCGGATCCGGGCCGTGGAGGCCGCTCTGGAGAAAGAGCGCTTCTCCGGTCTGCTGCGCGAATCGGCGCCGCGTGCGGAGACGGAGACGGTCGCCCTCGCCCATCCCGTTCCCTATGTGGAAGCGATCATCGCCGCCTCCCCGCGGTCGGGCTACGTCCAGATCGATTCGGACACGCTGATGTCGCCCGGTACCCTCGACGCGGCCCTGCGCGGTGTCGGCGGCGCGGTCCATGCCGTGGATGCGGTGATGAGCGGGGCCTGCTCCAACGCCTTCGTCGCCATGCGGCCGCCGGGGCACCATGCCGAGCGCATGCAGGCGATGGGTTTCTGCCTGTTCAACTCCGCCGCCATCGCCGTCCGCCACGCCAGACAACGCCACGGAGCCAGCCGCGTCGCGCTGGTGGATTGGGACGTCCACCATGGCAACGGCTCGCAGGACATCTTCTGGGACGATGCGGCGGTGATGTACGCCTCGACTCACGAGATGCCGCTGTTTCCCGGCACGGGCGCGGTGGGCGAGCGCGGTACCCACGACACGATCGTCAACGTGCCCCTGCGCGCCGGCGACGATAGCGGGATCTTCCGCGAGAAGTTCGAGAAGGGGGTTCTCTCCCGCCTCTCTACCTTCGCCCCCGATCTGATCGTGATCTCGGCGGGGTTCGACGCCCACCGCCTCGATCCGCTGGCCAGCGTCGAACTCGACGAGGCCGATTTCGGCTGGGCGACGCGAAAGCTCATGGAGATCGCCGACAAGCATGCCGGCGGCCGGATCGTCTCGGTGCTGGAGGGCGGCTACAGCCTGGACGGCCTCGCCCGTTCCGTCACCGCCCATATGGATGCGCTGATGGGCCGGTGAGAAGGACTCACCCCTCCAACGGCACCTCGCCCAGCAGATCGATGCCGAAGCCCGACAGCCCCACATAGGAGCGCGACGAGGTCGAGAGGTTGCGGATCGAGACGATGCCGAGATCACGCAGGATCTGTGCGCCGAGGCCGACTTCGCGCCATTGCCGCACGCGCTGGGCCTCCGCCCCCTCCTCCGCATAGGAGGAGAGCGGTACGCCGGCGGTCCCGTCGCGCAGGTAGACGAGGACGCCGCGCCCCTCCTTGGCGAAGCGCCGCAGGACGCAGTCGATCGACTTGCCGCCGCCGATCACGTCGGCCACCACGTTGGAGCGATGCAGGCGGACCAGCACGTCGCGCCCGTCGCCGACATCGCCGTGGACGAAGGCGAATTGCTGAACCGTCTCGAACGGGGTCGTGTAGGCGAAGCCGGTGAGGTCGCCGAACTCGCTCTTGACCGGGAAGGTCCCGACCCGCTCCACCAGCTTCTCGCGGGCCTGGCGGTAGGCGATGAGATCGGCCACCGAGACACGCTTGAGGTTGTGCAATTCCGAAAAGGCCGTGATCTGCGGCCCCTTCATCACCGTGCCGTCATCGTTGGCGAGTTCGCAGATGACGCCCACCGGCGGCAGCCCGGCGAGCTTGCACAGGTCGACCGCCGCTTCCGTGTGGCCGGAGCGCATGAGGACGCCGCCATCCTTGGCGATGAGCGGGAAGACGTGGCCGGGACGAACGAAATCGGATTCGCCCATATTGCCGTTGGCCAGCGCCCGCACCGTGTTGCAGCGCTGCTCGGCCGAGATGCCGGTGGTCAGCCCGTGCTTCACATCCACCGTGACGGTGAACGCGGTGCCCAGCGGCGCATCGTTGGAGGCTACCATCGGGTCGAGGCGCAGGCGCCGCGCCTCGGCGCGGGTCAGGGGCGCGCAGACGATGCCGCAGGTGTTGCGGACGATGAAGGCCATCTTCTCGGGCGTGCAGAGGGAGGCCGCGACGACAAGGTCGCCCTCGTTCTCGCGATCGTCGTCATCGGTGACGACGACGATCTCGCCGCGGGCATAGGCCTCGATGGCCTGCGTGACGTGGGTATGGGGCACGGGATGTCTCTTGAAAGTCTCTGAGCGGATGGGCTGCAGTTCGCCGGGTCACCCCCGCGTCCCGACCTGCCCCCGGTGACGCAGATAGTGATCGGCGAGCACGCACGCCATCATCGCCTCGGCGACGGGGACGGCGCGGATGCCGACGCAGGGGTCGTGGCGGCCCTTGGTGACGAGGTCGACGTCGCGGTTGTTGGTCGTCACGCTCATGCGCGGCGTTAGGATCGAGGAGGTCGGTTTCACCGCGAAACGGCAGATCAGCGGCTGGCCGGTGGAGATGCCGCCGAGGACGCCGCCCGCATGGTTGGCGAGGAAGGTCGGCGCGCCGGCATTGCCGGAGCGCATCTCGTCGGCATTCTCCTCGCCGCGCAACGCCGCCGAGGCGAAGCCGTCGCCGATCTCGACGCCCTTCACCGCGTTGATCGACATCATCGCGGCGGCGAGATCCGCGTCGAGCTTGCCGTAGATCGGGGCTCCGAGGCCCGGCGGCACGCCTTCGGCGACGACTTCGATGACGGCGCCGATGGACGAGCCGTCCTTGCGGATACCGTCGAGATACTCTTCGTAGAACTTGGCCGTCTCGGCATCCGGGCAGAAGAACGGGTTGCGCGCCACTTCCTCCCAATCCCACCGCGACCGGTCGATCGCATGCGGTCCCATCTGTACCAGGGCGGCCCGGATGACGATGTCGGTCGGCAGGACCCGCCGCGCGATGGCCCCGGCCGCCACGCGGGCGGCGGTCTCGCGGGCCGAGGAGCGCCCGCCCCCGCGATAATCGCGGATGCCGTATTTGGCGTCGTAGGCGTAGTCGGCGTGGCCCGGACGGTAGCTGTCGCGGATCTCGGAGTAATCCTTCGAGCGCTGGTCGGTGTTTTCGATCTCCAGGGCGATCGGCGTGCCGGTGGTGAGCTGGACGCCGCCGGTGCGGTCGTCGGCGAAGACGCCCGACAGGATGCGGACCTGATCGGGCTCCCGGCGCTGGGTGGTGAAGCGCGACTGCCCGGGCTTGCGCCGGTCGAGCTCCGCCTGGATGTCCGCCGCCTCGATGGCAATCCCGGGCGGGCATCCATCCACCACGCAGCCGAGGGCCACCCCGTGGCTCTCGCCGAAGGTGGTCACGCGGAAGAGATGGCCGAAAGTGTTGTGCGACATGGTGTGGGACGCTCTAGCGCGGGATTCGCCTGAGGGCAAAGCACCGGGCTCAGGCGTCCGGCCGCGCCAGCACCCCGCCGGTCATCGCTTCCCGCACGCCCGTGGTCGACGGGAAGGTGATCGGCAGGCCCTTCAGCGAGCGCACGGCGAGATGCGCGAAGGCCTGGGCTTCGAGATAGGCCGAGGACCAGCCGATGGCGTCCGCCGTCGTGATCTCGGCCCGCAGGTGATAGTTCAGGAGCCGCACCAGCTCGCCGTTGCGGGCGCCGCCGCCGGCCACGATCCAGCGCGTGGGGATCTCCGGCGCGTGGTCGAGGGCGCGTGCCACGGCGCGGGCGGTGAAGGCGGTGAGCGTCGCCGCCCCGTCCTCGGTGGAGAGCTGGCCGGCGAGCTTGTGCGAGAACCAGTTGCGGTCCAGCGATTTTGGCGGCCGGCGGAAGAAGAACGGATGGGTCAGGAGCCAGGCGAGGAGCGGCTCGTCCGGCCGTCCCCGCGCCGCCGTGCGTCCGCCATCGTCCAGGGGCCGGCCGGTGCGCTCGCGCATCCAGTCGTCGATGAGGGCGTTGCCGGGCCCGGTATCGAAGGCGATCACGTCGCCGTTCGAGGCGATGAGGGTGGCGTTGGCGACCCCGCCGATGTTGAGGATGCCCAGCGCCCCCTCGAACCCGGCGGCCTTGGCGAGCGCCTTGTGGAAGACCGGCACCAGGGGCGCGCCCTGCCCGCCCGCGGCGATGTCGGCATGGCGCAGGTCCGACACGACGGGGATGCCGAGACGGCGGCTCAGCGCGGCGCCGTCGCCGATCTGCACGCTCATGCGCTGGTCGGGGCGATGGACCACGGTCTGGCCGTGGAAACCGATCACGTCGATATCGGCGGCGCTCAGGCCGTTGGCGGCAAGGAAGGCCTCCACCGCCTCCGCATGGGCGGCGGTGACGAAGGCCTCCGCCTCGGGCAGGCAGCCGGGCCGGTCCTCGCGCGCGACGACGGCCTCGGAATCGGACAGCGCCCGGCGGAGCAGCTCGCGATCCTCGTCGGTGTAGCCGCGATAGCCGGTGGGGCCGAGGGGTTCGAGATAGCCGTTATGGCTGCGGACCACCTTCACGTCCTCGCCGTCGGTCTCGATCAGGGCGACGTCGACTCCGTCGAGGGAGGTGCCGCTCATCAGGCCGATCGCCCGCATCATGGTCATGCCGTTTACGCCCCGTGCCTTCCGCGGTGAGCCCTGCTAAGAGCCGCGCATCACTTGACCTGCTGCTATCACGCCGGCGTTTCTCCTGTCCCGCGCCGCGACCAGTCGAATCCGGAACCCCGCATGTCCTCCGTCACGCCGACCTCCGTTGAGCCCTTCGCGCCGAAATCCGACTTCCTGCGGGTGCTGTCCGAGCGCGGCTACATCCATCAGGGCTCCGACCTCGCCGGGATCGACGCGGCGGCGCTCGAAGGCCGCCTGACGACCTATGTCGGCTACGATTGCACGGCGGCCTCGCTCCATGTGGGGCATCTCCTGTCGATCATGATGCTGCATTGGCTCCAGGCGACGGGGGGCACGCCGATCACCCTGATGGGCGGCGGCACCACCCGCGTCGGCGACCCGTCGGGGCGCGACGAGTCGCGAAAGATCCTGACGCTGGAGCAGATCGAGGAGAACAAGGCCGGGATCCAGAAGACGTTTTCGCGGTTCCTGACCTTCGGGGGCGGCGGGAACGGCGCGACCATGGTCGACAATGCCGAATGGCTGACCAAGCTCAACTACATCGAGATGCTGCGCGACATCGGCCGGCATTTCTCGGTCAACCGCATGATGTCGATGGACAGCGTGCGGATGCGGCTGGAGCGCGACCAGGAACTGTCGTTCCTCGAGTTCAACTACATGATCCTGCAATCCTACGACTTCGTCGAGCTCAACCGCCGCTACGGCTGCGTGCTGCAGATGGGCGGGTCGGACCAGTGGGGCAACATCGTCAACGGCATCGATCTCGGCCGAAGGATGGGCACGCCGCAGCTCTACGGGCTGACCTGTCCGCTGCTCACTACGGCGTCGGGCGCGAAGATGGGCAAGACGGCGGCCGGCGCGGTCTGGCTCGATGCCGGGATGCTGAGCCCCTACGATTACTGGCAGTTCTGGCGCAACACCGAGGATGCCGACGTGGCGCGCTTCCTCAAGCTGTTCACCCTGCTGCCGATGGACGAGATCGCCCGGCTCCAGGCGCTGCAGGGTGCCGAGATCAACGAGGCGAAGAAGGTGCTTGCCACCGAGGCGACGGCCCTCATGCACGGACGCGAGGCTGCCGACGCGGCCTCCGAGACCGCGCGCAAGACCTTCGTCGAAGGCGCCGTGGCACAGGACCTGCCGAGCGTCACCGTCGCGCGCGAGCTTCTGGAGGCCGGTCTCGGCGTGCTCTCGGCCTTCGGCCCGGACTACGCCAAGCTCGTTCCCTCCACCAGCGAGGCGCGGCGCCAGATCAAGAGCGGCGGCCTGCGCGTCAACGACGTGCAGATCACCGACGAGAAAGCGGTGCTGACGCTGGCCGACCTCAGCCAGGATGGCGTGGTGAAGCTGTCCTTCGGCCGCAAGAAGCACGTCCTTCTCAGGGTCGGGTGAGGCGACGGGGGTAGAATCACGATCGGGGGCTCGATCACGGGTTTCGAAAAAGCGTGGCGCGTCTCCTTCCCCCCTCTGCGGGGGAAGGTGGCCCGCGAAGCGGGTCGGATGAGGGGCCGTGCGTTGTTCGGAGAGATCGCCCCCTCTCCCGCCTGCTCCGCAGGCACACTCCCCCGCAGAGCTACGGCATTCACACATCTAATAGGCCGCTCGGGTCCCCTCTCCTGGAAGGAGAGGGAGTACGTCGCGCCTCACGCCGAACCCTCTTGGATAGAGAGAACAGACGTCGAGCAGCTGTGTGAATCCAGTAGCCCGCAGAGGGAGGAAGTTGCCGGCACCTCAGCGTTCGGTCTCTCCGGCGGAGGTCGCGCCGGGCAGGCCGTCATTGCCGCCGGCGCTGAACAGCCGGCGCAGGATGCCGGGCGCCAGGACGGAGAGCGGGTTCACGCTCACATCCGGCTTCGACAAGCGGCCCGAGACCCGGAAATTCAGGGCGAACAGACCCTCGTTGTTGCCCCCTCCGAGAAGCTGCCCGAACAGCGGCAGCCGCGAGACGACGTTGTTCAGCCCGTAGAGCGGAACGAAGGTGCCGTTGATGTCGGCGCGTTCCTTCGCGGTGTCGAGGAAGCCGCTCATGGTGAAACCCATGGCGGCGTTGGAGATGGCGGCGTCGGTGAAATCGACGCGGCTGCCGGTGCGGGTGAAGTTCGCCCGCAGGCGGTCGAAGCTCACGTCGTTGCCGGCGTTCTGGATGATCTGCTTGCGGCCCTTGGCATCGACGACCTCGCTGGTCGCCGGACCCTGCGCCATGATGCTCGACAGGGCCGGCTCGTTGCGCAGCATGAAGTCGCGGATCTGGACCACGCCGGTCTGCGGTCCGTCCCCGAGGGTGCTGCCGAGGACGAGCCGCCCGCCATACATGCGCTTGTAGATGTCGACGAAGCGCAGGGTCGCGCCGGCATCGGTGGTCTCGATGTTGATCGAGGGATCGCTGCGCCCCGAGCGGGACACCACCGCCGAGAACCCGGCTCCGTTGAAGCGGCCCTGGAGGCGTCCCGAGCGGAAATCCTTGCCCTTCATCGAGAGCTTCGCACTGGCGCCCGTCAGCGCCTCGCCGTTGAAACCGGTGATGATGCCTAGGCTGATATCGGCCTCGATCTCCTTGGATGGGTCGCGGCCGCTCTCTTTTGCTGCCTTGCCCTCCGGTCCTCCGAGGGATTTCAGGAAGGGTCGCGCATCGGCCACGGCCCCCTTCACACCCACCTTGTAGAGGTTGCCGCTGCGGTCGATCTGGATGCGCATGTCGTCGCCGGGCGAGAGCTTGAAGCTCGAGAGGTCGGCCCGGTCGAACTGTCCGTCCCCGTTGATCGCCGCCGTGCCGCGCGCGCTGGCGCTGCCGGCGTCGAGGACGATGTCGCGCAGGTCCATGGCTCCGCCGGGGCTGACCTCGGTCATGACGAAGCCCACGCGACCCGGCTTGCCGGCGGGTTTGACGAAGCCGGGGATCAGGCCGTCGATGGAGGTTCGGGTCAGGTCCGCCTCCATGCGGATCGGCGAGCGCGCCGGGCTCCCCTTGCCGATGGCGAGGTTGATCTTGAGCGGGATCGGTCCGGCGAGTTGCGGCGCCACCGGCAGGCCTCGCCTTGCCCGCAGGGCCTCGTCGAGGAGGAGCGTCGCGTTGACCTCGCCCGGCGCACCCGCCTTCGGCTGGCGCAGGTCGAGGGTCAGCGGCGAGCCGAGCACCCGCCCGTCGCCCTTGAGGGTGAAGCCGCCGCGCTCGTAGGCGACGGTGAAGCGGCCGTTCTCCAGCTTCTCCTTGCCGAAGGCCTTCTCGACGGCGAGGTCGCTCAGGGTTCCGGTGAGGCTCACGGGCAGGTCGGGCAGGTCGGGGATGCGCTTGAGGTTCAGCGGAAAGTCGATCCGCAGGTCGGCATTCCCCTTGACCGAGGCCGGGTCGATCTCGACCCCGGTGAGGTTCTTGAACATCTTGGTCTGAAGCAGGGCGACGAGAGCATCCGCCCCGCCGCCGAGTTTGAGGCCGATCTGGGCGATGACGGTGTCCGGCGTGATCTTCGGGATCACGAAGGATCCGTCCGTAATGAACAGCGTCCGGTCGTCCGGCATCCGGACGTCGGCGGTGACGCCACGGATGTTCGTGGTGAGGCCGGTGATGGTCCCCGTCACACGGCCGCGGCTCAAGGGTGGAGCGCCGTCGCTCACCGCCAGCGTCGCATTGGAGACGGCGAAGTCGATATGGATAGCGCTGTCCGGCATCGGCTCGCCGCGCGTGGCGGCGGCGAGCTCGCTGCCGCTCATGTCGACGGTGATGTCGACCTTGTCCACGAGGCCGCCCTGGAGGTTGTCCACCAGATACTCGCGGGCGGGAGGAGCGATATGCTCCGGCCAAAGGCGCAGAGCCATGCGCCCGTCGGTATGAGCCGCGGTGATGTTCAGGGTCAGGCCGCCCTCATCCGCACCGGTATCCACGGTACCGGTGACCCGCCCTGTGGCTCCCCCGGCACCGGCGACGGTGAACTCGTCGATGGACAGGCCGCCGTCGCGTCCCGTGACATGGGCCGAGAGGGCGTCGAGCTTGACCGGTTTGTCCGTCCTGGCGGCGCCGCGCAGGATCGCGTCCTTGCCCGCGAGGGCCAGGGTCCAGGCCGTCGGCCCGCCCGCCGGACTCGCGGTCCAGACACCGGCGAGACGCACCGCGTTGCCGGCCCCCAGATAATCGATGCTGTCGAGGTTCAGGACCCGCCTTGCCTCGTCCCAGCTCACCGAGGCGGTCAGGCTCTCGATGGTGACCGGGTTGAAGTCCTTCTCCTCGATGAGGAAATTGCCGTCGCTGGTCTTGACCGTCGCTTTCAGGGTCTCGATCCGGCCGTTGTCGAGGCCGACCTCCGCCTTGGCCGACACCTTCAGGTCGGTCTCGATCGGCAGTTTCGATTGGCCCGAGAGGAGGAGCAGATCGGTGACCGGCAGGTCGTCCAGGGTGATGATGCCGTTGCGCTTTCCGTCGCCGCCCTCGTGCAAGTCGCCGCCGAAGCGCCATTCCCCGTGGGGGCCGTCGATGCGCAGTTCGAACACGCGGGAATCCCGCACCGCGTCGCGCCGGAACAGACCGTTCACATGTTCGAACACGCCGCGCTGGCGCGCGTCGTCATCGATCAGGGTCAGGCGGCCATTGGTGATCCGCGCCCGGTCGAGGGCTCCGACCACACCGGCGGGATCGAGGACGATGCCGAAGATCGAGGCAATGGCGGCCGAGATCGGCGACGAGGTTCCCCGGGCGCTGTCGACGCTCGGCAGGGTGTGGGGTTCCGCCGCGGCACGGGCCGGATCGGAACCGGCGAAGGCGATGGACCCGTCCCGGTGGACGAGGGCGGTCATCTGCAGGTCGCGGAACTCGATGGCCCTCGGCTGGACCGAAAGCCGCAGCAGGCCCCAGGTATCGACGCTCACCACCGCCATCGGAGCACGCAGGACGAGGGCGCCGTCCGGGTTGCGAATGTCGAGCCCGGCGACCTGAAGCGCCAGGGAGTTCTCGGAATCGAGTTCGACGGTGCTGTCGCGCAGATCCACCCGCCAGCCGGGGCCGATACTGCCCGCGATGGCCGAGGCCACGCGTTCGGACATGCCGTCGATGCGCAAGGGACCGTTGGTGAGACGCCAGAACGCGCCGGAAACGGCGAGCGTCAGGGCGACCAAGACAACGAGCGTGCACCATAGCAGCGGCCGCCGCCGCCGGGGCGACCTGCCCCGTCGCAAACCTGTGGCCGTGTCCTGATTCATCGATCCTTGAGCCGCTGGATCGGACGGGCCGCTCACGCTATCGAGCGGGTGTCCGGAATTCGGGGTTGCCTTGACCCGGCAATCTTTCGGTCCTCAGCCGAGGGGTTACGTACGCCCCTCGATCAACGCCACCTGTGGCACACTATCAATCGGCCGAAAGGAAGGCACCATGCCTCTCGACACCGGAGATCACGCTCCCGCCTTCACATTACCGGGCGCGGGCGGGGAAGAAATCAGCCTCGGCGGGTTCGAGGGTCGCAAGGTCGCACTCTACTTCTACCCGAAGGACGATACCAGCGGTTGCACCCTGGAGGCGCAAGGCTTCAACGCCCTCGGCGCCGCCTTCGGGGAGGCGGATACCGTGGTGGTGGGCGTCTCCCCGGATACGGTGAAGAGCCACGACAAGTTTCGGGCGAAGTACGATCTGACGTTCCCCCTCGCCTCCGACGAGAGCAAGGCGATGCTCGAAGCCTACGGCGTCTGGGTGGAGAAGAGTATGTACGGCCGCAAGTACATGGGGGTGGAGCGCACCACCGTGCTCATCGACCGTGAGGGCCGCATCGCCCGCATCTGGGCGAAGGTGAAGGTGCCCGGCCATGCAGAGGAGGTTCTCGCGGCGGCGCGCGCTCTGGCCTGACACCGCCGCCGGGCGCGCCTCGCCTTGGAGTCTCGCGTGCCAGATTTTGCGCTTCGTTAACCCTGATCCCCTCCAATGGCGGGAGTTGGAGTGGGGTTGGCCCGGATGCGTCTCTCGTTTCCCATCATCGGAGGGATGCGCCTACCAAACGCCGGACGGCGTCTCGTTCCGGCCCTCGTCTGTGGCCTCGCGATCGCCACGCTCTGGGCCGGTGCCGCCACATGGTACCTCGTGTTCCACGACGAGATCCTGGCCCGCTTCGTATCCCAGCAGACCGCCCTGCAATATGCCTACGAGGAGCGGATCGGAGCCCTCCGGCTGCAGCTCGACCGGGCGATGATGGAGCATCTCGCCACGCGCGAGGGTTTGGCTGCGCGGCTGGCCGATCTGTCCCAGCGTCAGGCCGCGATGGAGAAGCGACAGGCCCAGCTTTCGCTCCTCGAGGGCGAAGCGGGGCGCCTTGCCGCGACGGCCGACCGGATCGCGGCGGACGATCCCGCCGAAACCGGGGCGCTCGGTTACGCGAGCCCGGTGACCGATCCGATCACCAAGTCTCAGGTCAAGACCCAGACCAAGTCGACTCCAAAACCGTTTCCGACGCCTGACGCCTTCGAACTGCGCTCACGCGACGGCGCGCCCGGCCGGCAATCCCTGCGAGAGACCGAGCAGGTTCTGGCGGGGCTGGACCAGCGTCTCGATCGTCTGGGCGCGCACCAGATCCGGACCCTCGACGGGTTGGGCGTGCGCGCGATCCGTGGCTCCCAGCGCCTGCGCGACATCGTCATCCGGGTCGGCCTCGACCCGCAGCGTTTCGAGCGCCAGCGCGAGGCGGGGATCGGCGGGCCGCTTGTGCCGCTCGCCACCGACCCGTTCGGCATCGCGGTGGGACAGGTCCAGCGCGCCCTGGGCGAGGAGGAGCGCCTTCGACGGATCGCCTCCGCCCTCCCCCTGCGGCGGCCCCTGTCTGGGGATTACAGCCTGTCGAGCGGGTTCGGCCCTCGCCTCGATCCGTTCACGCGCGGGCTTGCCCTGCATACCGGTCTCGACATGAAGGCCGAGTTCGGGGAAAGCGCTCGCGCCACGGCAGCCGGCCGGGTGACGGTGGCCGATTACAACGGCGGCTACGGCAACATGGTCGAGGTCGATCACGGCAACGGGCTCGCCACCCGCTACGCCCATCTCTCGTCCATCGCGGTGGGCGCCGGACAATGGGTCGATGCCGGGGCTTCCATCGGCCGCGTCGGGTCCAGCGGACGCTCGACGGGAAGCCATCTGCATTACGAGACCCGCATCGACGGCGAGCCCGTGGACCCGCAGCGCTTCCTGCGCGTCCTCAGCGGATCGGACGCGCAGTTCCTAGACGCTCGGTAGGGATCTCGCCCTCCGGCGCGATCCGGCCGTCATCGAGGACTATTCGATGTCCTCGACCTCGCCGGCGCCGCCATAGACGCGCTGGGCCAGAGACGCTTCCATGAAGGGATCGAGCGCGCCGTCCAGCACTTCGTCGGGATCGGTCGACTGGGTGCCCGTGCGCAGGTCCTTCACCAACTGGTAGGGCTGCAGCACGTAGGACCGAATCTGGTGGCCCCAGCCGATATCGGTCTTGGCCGCGTTCTCGGCATTGGCCTTCTCTTCGCGCTTCTTGAGCTCGGCCTCGTACATCCGGGCGCGCAGCATGTTCCAGGCGGTGGCCCGGTTTTTGTGCTGGGATCGCTCCTGCTGGCACGCCACCACGATTCCTGTCGGGTTGTGGGTGATGCGCACCGCCGAATCGGTCGTGTTCACGTGCTGACCGCCTGCGCCCGACGAGCGATAGGTGTCGATGCGGCAGTCCGATTCCTTGATCTCGATGACGATGCGGTCGTCGATCACCGGATAGACCCGGACGCTGGCGAAACTGGTATGCCGCCGTGCGCTCGAATCGTAGGGCGAGATCCGCACGAGACGGTGGACGCCGGATTCGGTCTTGAGCCAGCCATAGGCGTTGTGGCCCTTGACCATGAGCGTCGCGCCCTTGATCCCGGCCTCGTCGCCATCCGACCACTCGACGATCTCGACCTTGTACTTCCGGCGCTCGGCCCAACGGCCATACATGCGCTGGAGCATGTTGGCCCAGTCCTGGCTCTCGGTGCCGCCGGCTCCCGCATGGACTTCGACATAGGTGTCGAGCCCGTCGGCCTCGCCGGACAGGAGAGTCTCGATCTGGCGGCGCGCGGCCTCCTTCTCGACGGCGCGAATGCCGTTCTCACCTTCGAGAATGGTGTCCTGATCGCCTTCCATCTCACCGAGCTCGATGAGCGTCGCGGCGTCATCGAGATCCTGGCTAAGCTTCTTGATCGCGCCGGCGGCATCTTCGAGGGCGCCGCGTTCGCGCATGACCTTCTGCGCGGCCTCGGCGTCGTACCACAGGTTGGGATCCTCGGAGGCTGCGTTCAGCTCCGCGAGGCGTTTCTCGACGGTATCCCAGTCAAAGATGCCTCCTCAGCAGTCCGATCGACTGCTTGGCGGCATCCGAGAGTTGTTCGATCTCGGCGCGCATCTGGTGTTTCGGCTCGTGGTGGAGGTATCGGGCTCGGCGTGTGAGCGCGGGTGATACCGAGACGCCCGCCCGGTGTAAACGGCGGCGTCCGTCTTCCTCTTCCCTCAGGTCCGGGACGTTCACCCGCATGACGCCAGCCACCACCTCCCGACCCACCGGCCGCATTCGGTCGCGAGGGGGCTGTCTCGCGACGAGCCTCGCGATCATCGTCGCGGGGCTGAGCCTGCGCTTGGTTCCCCTCGGGCTGCCGACGGGGATCGTCAAATACGGCGGCTCGGTCCTGTGGGGTGCGATGGTCTACGGCTTGGTGGCCGTGCTGCTGCCTCACCGGAGCGGGCGGACGATCCTCCTCGTCGCCGGGGCGATCGCCCTGCTGGTGGAGTTCTCCCGCCTCATCCATACGCCGTGGTTCGACGCGTTCAGGCTGACGCTTCCCGGCGCGCTGCTGCTCGGGCGGATCTTCTCGCCCTGGAACCTCGTCGCCTATGCCGCAGGCCTAGCTGCATCCGCCCTCGTGGATCGGTGGGCCGGCCAACGGGCGAAGGGGGAATAGGGGTCAGCGGCCGTAGGCGGGGGGCGCGACGCGCGCCGGGGCCAGGACGAATTCGTGTGGCCGCTTGCGTCCGTTCAGGGGACCTTCCGTCGGCGAATCCTCGAAATAGCTGTTGCCGCTGACACCGAACCCGCCGCCATTCATGACGCTCGGCACGGGAATCGCGCGCGCATCGTCGGGGACGGGACGGCCCGTCGCCCGGTCCGTGGGCAGGATGTAGGGGCCGTTCGCCGCCGTATAGGACGTCTGAGCGACGGCGCCGGAGGCGAGGGACAGGCCGAGGCCGATCAGGCCTGCGGCGGCGAAGGTCGAGAGATGCTGCACGGGTCGCTCCGTCGCGGTGTTCACATGCGGCCGCGGCCGCTCATGCCCCTACCATGCCCGATGAGAGGTTGCCTGTCCGTGTCCTCGCCGCGCCAAGACGCAACTTTTTCGAACCCGGCCGGTCTCGCACGCGGGAGATGCCTCCCGTTCAAACCGGCAACCAGCCTGGATTCCCCGCGTTGAACCCGCAAGCGCAACCGACAAGCGCATCCAGCAAGGAGCCCACCATGACCGCCATCAAGATCTCCACCGCCGCCGCCGCACTGGTCGTAGCCCTGTCCGGTGCCGCCTTCGCACAGACCGGAATGCCCGAGAGCCATGGCACGAACGCCGCCGGTTCGAAGTCGGGTGTGGTCGGCAAGGGGGACAGCATGGAGGCCGGCCCCGCCACCACCGGCACCGCGACCGCGCCGGGTGCCCGCACGGCACCGGGCAACGCCATGCCCTCCACTCCCGGAATGACCACCAACGATCCGAGCGCAGCGTCGCGGCCCGTCTCGCCGGCACCGGCTGTTCGCTAAGAGAAGGGCCCATCGCCCGAGAATAAGAAAAGGCCGGAGCGATGCTCCGGCCTTTTTCCGTGGATGGGACGCTGTGTCCGGGCAGCTCAACCCTTGGCGCGCAGGACGACCTGGGGCTCGCGTTCCACCGGCACGCAATTGGTGCGGATCGCGTTCAGGATAAGGGGCTGCGAATCGCAGACATAGCTGAGACCCGGCTCCGGCGCGGGAACGGGGTCGCGCGCGACGATCGGGTTCGGCGCGCAGGCACCGGCCGATCCGGCCAGCAGCAGCGCGACGGTCAGGGTCAATCCGCGCATACGATCCTCGGTGACTGGCGACATGGCGCGACCCTGCGCAGCAACGCGGTACGTGACAAGCACATGCGAGGCACAGGAGAGGGTTGAAGGCCGCTTTGGCGCGACCTGTCTCCCCCCCGCAACATCGCCTGTGACGCGCCTCAACTCGCTTTGGTGAGCGGCACGACGTTGTGGAGCGTGCGATCCGACGTTTCGAAGAAGCGCCGGATGTTGCGCGCCGCCTGGCGGATGCGCTGCTCGTTCTCGACCAGCGCGATGCGGACGTAATTGTCGCCGTGTTCGCCAAAGCCGATGCCCGGCGCCACCGCCACGTCCGACTTCTCGAGAAGGAGTTTCGAGAATTCGAGGCTGCCGAGGCCCTGATACTTCTCCGGGATCGGCACCCAGGCGAACATCGAGGCCGACGGGCTCGGGATCTTCCAGCCGGTCTTGTCGAACGACTCGATCAGCGCGTCGCGGCGCTTCTTGTAGATCGAGCGCATCTCGACGATGCAATCCTCGGGTCCGTTGAGGGCGGCGGTGGCCGCCACCTGGATCGGCGTGAACGCCCCGTAATCGAGGTAGGATTTCACCCGCGTGAGGGCGGCGAGCAGGCGCTCGTTGCCCACCGCGAAGCCCATGCGCCAGCCGGCCATGGAAAACGTCTTCGAGAGCGACGTGAACTCCACCGTGCAATCGATGGCGCCAGGCACTTCCAGCACCGAGGGCGGCGGCTCGCCGTCGAAATAGACCTCGGCATAGGCGAGATCCGACAGGATGATGATCTCGTGGCGTTTCGCGAACGCGACGAGGTCCCGGTAGAAATCGAGGCTCGCCACATAGGCCGTGGGGTTCGAGGGATAGCACACCACGATCGCAACGGGCTTGGGGATCGAGTGCTGCATCGCCTTCTCGACGGCGGGGAAGAAGGCCGGCGTCGGCTCGGCCGGCACGGAGCGGATGACGCCGCCCGCCATCAGGAAGCCGAAGGCGTGGATCGGGTAGCTCGGGTTCGGCACCAGCACCACGTCGCCCGGCGCAGTGATCGCCTGCGCCATGTTGGCGAAGCCCTCCTTGGAGCCGAGCGTCGCCACCACCTGCGTGTCGGGGTTCAGGCTCACGCCGAAGCGGCGCTTGTAGTAGTTCGCCTGGGCGCGACGCAGTCCCGCGATGCCCTTCGAGGACGAGTAGCGGTCCGTGCGCGGACGGCCGGCCGTCTCCACCAGTTTGGCGATGACGTGGCGCGGGGCATCGAGGTCGGGATTGCCCATGCCGAGATCGATGATGTCGGCACCGTTGGCCCGGGCCTGGGCCTTGATCCGGTTGACCTGCTCGAAGACGTAAGGCGGCAGGCGCTTGATGCGGTGAAAATCGGTCATGGGCTTCACGGGATCCGATGCGCCAATCGCATGATTCGCGCGTTCAAAACTGTCATCACTCTGACGTGGTCGGCCTGTCTACCATTTCGGTGGTCAGGAGCCGACCGTTATTGTGCAGGCTGTATCTGGCCGGTGGTGCGGGCGGCACTCTCGGCGGCACGGCCCTTGGCTTCGTTGCGCCCGCGCGCACCCATCAGATCGTTCTCGAGGTCCTTGGTCCCCTCGGCGGTGCGGGCTCGGATGGGTCTGGCCGGCGCCGCGACACCCACCGGCAGGTACTCGGCGTCGGGCTGGCGCGATTCGACCACGAAGTCGGGTGCCTTTACGTCCTTCGGCCCCCCCCCGGCGAGCGTATAGGCGCCGCGCATGGCGTTGAGGTCGCCGGAGCATCCTCCCGCGGCGAGAAGGCCGCCGAGGACGAGGGCCAGACGGGGGACGAAGCCGCACCGCCTGTGATTCCGTGATGAAGGCTCTGACATAATGACCCGAAACGTAAGCCGCGCCCTGGCGGAAAGTCGAGGTGCCGCGTTAATTTGTCGAGAACGAGGACGGTTCGGCCGGGCCGTCCCGCGGAATAGAGGGGAAATCAACGCGTGACGACCGACAGGACGACACCGCTTCCCGACATCGACGCCTTGTCGCGCAACGCGACGTTGCTGATCGAGGAGTTCAGCCGCACCGCCAGCGCCTACATGAAGCCGATCAGCGAGGCCGATCCGCTCGATCCGGAACTGGCCAAGCCCCCGGAAGAAGTCAACGACGTCGTCAAGACCCTCGGTACCGTCGTCGAGCGCTGGATGGTCGATCCGCAGAAGACCCTCGAAGCCCAGAAGAAGCTCAGCGAATCGTTCATCACCCTCTGGGGCTCGACCTGGCATCGGCTCCAGGGCGAGGAAGCGTCGCCGGTGGCTTTGCCCGAGGCGAAGGACAACCGCTTCAAACACGCGGAATGGTCCACCAACCCGATCTTCGACTTCATCAAGCAGAGCTACCTCATCACCTCCCGCTGGGCGGAAGAACTCGTCGACGAGGCCGAGGGGATCGACGAGCATACGCGGCACAAGGCGCAGTTCTACCTGCGCCAGATCGTGGGCGCGCTCTCGCCCTCCAATTTCGTGATGACCAACCCCGAGCTGATTCGGCACACGCTCCAAGAGAACGGCGCCAACCTCGTGCGCGGCATGAAGATGCTTGCGGAGGACATCGAGGCCGGGAAGGGCCAGTTGCGGGTCCGCCAGACCGACCCGTCCGGCTTCGAGGTCGGCGTCAACGTCGCGGTCTCGCCCGGCGAAGTGGTGTTCCGCAACGACCTGATGGAGCTCATTCAGTATTCGCCGACCACCGAGACGGTGCTCAAGCGCCCGTTCCTGATCGTGCCGCCCTGGATCAACAAGTTCTACATCCTCGATCTCAACCCGTCGAAGAGCCTAATCGGCTGGATGGTGTCCCGGGGCCTGACGGTGTTCTGCATCTCGTGGGTCAATCCCGACGAGCGGCATGCCGACAAGGATTTCGAGAGCTACATGCGCGAGGGCATCGAGGCGGCCATCGACGCGATCGGTGTTGCCACCGGTGAGAGAGAGGTCGCCGCGGCCGGATATTGCGTCGGTGGAACTCTGCTGGCGGTGACCTTGGCGATGCAGGCGGCCACGGGCAACAAGCGCATCAACAGCGCCACCTTCCTGACGACGCAGGTGGATTTCACCCATGCCGGCGACCTCAAGGTCTTCGCCGACGAGGAGCAGATTCGCGGCATCGAGGCCCGCATGAAGAAGCGCGGCTACCTCGAAGGCTCCGGCATGGCGACCGCCTTCAACATGCTGCGCCCCAACGACCTGATCTGGTCCTACGTGGTCAACAACTACGTGAAGGGGCAGACGCCCTCGGCCTTCGACCTGCTCTACTGGAATGCCGACGCCACGCGCATGCCGGCGGCCAACCATTCCTTCTACCTCCGCAACTGCTACCTCGATAACACCCTCGCTCAAGGGCGCATGATCCTCGGCAACGTGCGTCTCGACCTGAAAAAGGTGAAGGTGCCGATCTTCAACCTCGCCACCCGCGAGGATCACATCGCGCCCGCCATCTCGGTGTTCGAAGGGTCGTCGAAATTCGGCGGCAAGGTCGACTACGTGCTGGCCGGATCCGGTCACATCGCCGGCGTGGTCAACCCGCCCTCCAAGCCGAAATACGGGTTCTGGACCGGTGGGACGGCCAAGGGGCGTCTGGAGGATTGGATCTCCGCGGCCACCGAGCACAAGGGGTCGTGGTGGCCCTACTGGTTCGATTGGCTCGAGAAGCAGGCCCCCGCCCGCGTGCCCGCGCGGATTCCGGGAGAAGGCGGCCTCGCCTCCCTCGGTCCGGCGCCCGGAACCTATGTCCGCATGAAGGCGTGATGGACGTGACCACGTCCCTGTCGGATCAAGGCGCTGGCTGGACGCTGCGGATGGAACCGGATCCCGATGGCGTCATCCGAGAGGGGATCCTCGCGCCCCTGGTCGCTCACAACGACGGGGCGGCCGGGCCGGGTGATTGGGGGCTTCTGGCCATCACCGTGCGGAATGCCAAGGATGAGATCGTCGGAGGCCTATGGGGCCGCACCGGCTATGGTTTTCTGTTCGTCGAATTGCTGGCCGTTGGTAGTGCGCGCGGCAACGGTCTCGGTCGGCAAGTCATGGCCATGGCCGAAGCAGAAGCCGAGAAGCGTGGCCTGTCCGGCATCTGGCTCGATACCTGGACGTTCCAGGCGCCGGACTTCTACCGGGGTCTCGGTTTTGCGGAATGCGGCCGCATCCGGGACTATCCACCGGGACACGACCGCATCTTCTTTGTGAAGCGCCTCACCCCACCCTGAACGGGCGGTCCGCCGACGGCTCAGAACTTCCGCACCAGCGGCGCGGGAGCGATCGGCGCGGCCGGGGCGCCGAAGACGTAGCGGAAGCCCACCGAGACAATATCCGCGCTGCCGCTCGTATCGGCGGCGAGGGAGATATTGCGAAAATTGTAGTCGCGGCCCGGCCCGGCCAAAAGCTTCGAATCGCCCACCAGGAAGAGGTGGGAATAGGCGATGTTCAAGGTCAGCGTCTCGCTCCAGCGATAGCTGCCGCCGAGCGAGACGTTGAAGCGGTCGCTGTCGGGCAGCCGAACCGAGCGGTTCGAGAAGTCGATGGGAGATTGCTCGTAGGCGAGGCCGGCCCGGACGGTCAGGACGGGCGACCAATCGTACTCGCCGCCGACGGAATAGGTGTAGCCGTCCTTGTAGTTCAGGGGCAGCGTGGTCGCGATGCCGCCGGTGGTGCGGCCGACGATGCCGACATCGCCGAGCCTCGACCAGTTGTCCCACTCGAAACCGAGATGGACACGGGCGACCGGACTGACGGCCTGGGTCAGGCCGACACTCAGCTTCTCCGGGGTGTTGAGGTTGGCGGTGACCTGCTGGCTCAGGAAGGCCGCCGGTCCCGGCAAGATGAAGGCGCCTTCGATGTCGTGATGCACGGAGGAGCGATAGCCGACGCCCAACGCCATGCCGGCCCAGGGGGTGATGAGCACGCCCGCCGTGAATCCGATGCCCCAGGATTCTCCCTTGAGCGACGCGTTGGGGGCGATGAGCGGGCTGAACGAGAGCGGGAAGGCCTGGCGGAGGGTCAGCCGGAAATACTCGATGTTCGGCCCCGCGGCGATCGAGAGCCACTCGTTGACCTTGAAGCCGATAGTCGGGTTGAACGAGAGCGAGAAGATGCGGCTCGACCGTCCATAGACTTCGCCGGCCCAGTCATCGCGGGGTTTGGTCACGAGGCCGAACGGTGCGCCGGTCCGGAGGCCGATCCAGAGCCGGTCGGTGAGCTGGTAGGAGGTGGCGCCGGCCGGGATCACGGCACCCTGGCCGATGTCGCCGCTGCCGCCCAGCGGCGCGAATAGCGGGGAGGTGCCGTCCGTGGGGGTGATCTTGGAGGAGAGGTTGATGAAGCTGAGATTCTGCTCGCTGACCCAGCCGGGGCTCATGGTGATCGTGGCCGGGTTCCAGAACATCGACGAGACGCCGCCGGAGCCGGACGCGGCGCCCGCGAAAGCCTGACCTTGCGCGAGGGTGCTCTGTTCGCGGATGCCGAACGCGCCGGCGAAGGCGTCACCCGCCGTCAGGGCCAGGACAGCGGCGGAGAATCCCGCCAGAGCCGCGTTGCGAATCGTCATGGCCATGTCCCGTTCCCGACCCTTGCTTGCGATGCTCGGATTTACCGCGGCGTGATCCCCGGCTCGCATCTTGAGCAGAAGAGTGCCGTTCTTGGTCGGTCTATGCAATCCATGTGTGGTGAAGTCTTAATCGTTTCGTAATCCGGGACATACTTTGGTAATATATCGGATCATCTTGTTGGGCTGAGTCGCTGGAAGGCATCGGAGGGAGTGGTTCACATCTAAACTGTCCGATTTACATATGGTATAATCGGCACGAAAATGCGTGTTCCGCTGCATTCCTCGGGCCATGTATGAATTATGCAACATGCCTCCGTCCGGCCTCGACACCTTGCCAGGGGCGGTGGAGGGACCGATGTCTTCGCCAGCGAACTGATCGAAACGGAGCGAGAACCGATGAAACTGGTGCGTTACGGAGATGTGGGCGACGAGAAGCCCGGCTTGATCGATGCGAAGGGCGGGTTGCGCGATCTGTCGGGCATCCTGCGCGATATTTCCGGCGCGGCCCTCGCCACGACGTCATTGGAGCGCCTGCGCTCCATCGATCCCGAGACGCTGCCGCTCCTGCCCGCCGAGACGCGGCTCGGGCCGTGCGTCGGCGGCACCCGCAACTTCATCGCGATCGGATTGAACTATTCCGATCACGCGGCGGAGATCGGCGCCGACATCCCGTCCGAGCCCATCGTCTTCAACAAGGCGCCGTCCTGCATCTCTGGCCCCAACGACCGCGTCATTCTGCCGAAGGGGTCGGCCAAGACGGATTGGGAGGTGGAACTCGCCATCGTCATCGGCGCGCGCGCATCCTACGTCCATGCCAACGAGGCCCTGTCCTATGTGGCGGGCCTGTGCCTCTGCAACGACGTCTCCGAGCGCGAGTTTCAGTTGGAGCGCGGCGGGACATGGACCAAGGGCAAGGGCTGCCCGACTTTCGGTCCCCTCGGGCCGTGGCTGGTGACCCTGGACGAGATTCCCGACCCGTCGGCCCTCGACCTGTGGCTCGACGTGAATGGCGAGCGGATGCAGTCGGGATCGACATCGACGATGATCTTCGACGTCGCGCAGATCGTCGCTTATCTCTCGCATTTCATGATGCTGGAGCCAGGTGACATCATCACCACGGGCACGCCCCCCGGTGTCGGGATGGCGAAGAAGCCCCCCCGCTTCCTCAAGAACGGAGACGTGGTGACCCTCGGCATCACCGGGCTCGGCGAGCAGCGGCAGGAGATCGTCGCCTTCGACGACTGGACCGCGAAGGTGGCGGCCGGCGAACCGACTCATTGAAACGCGAGGGGGGATCGAAATCCCCCCTCGTTCGTCTCCTCTGCTAGAGGCAGCTTGGCCGGTAGACTGCGTCGCACGGCTCGGCCCATGGCAGTTGGAAGGACCTAACCTTGAGCATCGGACTGATCGCCCTCCTCGACGACATCGCGGGACTGGCCAAGGTGGCGGCCGCGTCCCTCGACGACGTCGCCGGGCAAGCCGCCAAGGCCGGAGCGAAGGCGGCAGGCGTCGTCATCGACGATGCCGCCGTGACGCCGCGCTACGTCGTCGGCTTCGCGGCCGAGCGCGAATTGCCGATCGTGGCCAAGATCGCCATCGGTTCGCTGCGCAACAAGATGCTGTTCCTACTGCCGGCGGCCCTGCTGCTGCAGGCCTTCGCCCCCTGGGCCATCACTCCGCTGCTGATGCTCGGCGGGGCCTATCTCTGTTACGAGGGCACCGAGAAGGTCTACGAGGCGCTGTTCCCACACAAGGCCCATGCGCACGAGGCCAAGCTCGATGCCGATGCCGGGGACGGCGCGGCTCTGGAGGCGCGCAAGGTTTCCAGCGCGATCAAGACGGACTTCATCCTGTCGGCCGAGATCATGGCGATCTCCCTGGCCTCGCTTCCGGAAGGCAGCATCTGGACCAAGGCGATCGTGCTGGCGGTCGTCGCCATCGGCATCACGGTCTTCGTCTACGGCGGCGTTGCGCTCATCGTGAAGGCGGACGATGCCGGGGTCGCGATGGCGAAGAACACCTCGGCGTCCGTGTTCGGCAGCGCGATCCGCGGTTTCGGCCGTGCTTTGGTCAAGGGCATGCCGGTCTTCCTGCAGCTTCTCGCCGTGGTCGGCACCGCCGCGATGATCTGGGTCGGCGGCGGTATTCTCGTCCACGGCCTCGAAGGATACGGCCTGCCCCAGATCGCCCACGCGATCCACGAAGCCGCGGCCGCCAGCGCGAAGCTGGTTCCGCCGATCGGGGCCATCGTCGAATGGATCGTCACCGCCATCGGCTCCGGGCTCGTCGGTCTCGTGGTCGGCGGTGCGCTGATTCCGATCACGAGCTACCTCATCGCGCCCGTCTGGTCGGGCCTGTCGGGCTTGCGCGGCAAGACGGCGTGAGGGGTCGATCCTGGCCGGCCTGATGGGAAAAGCATCGGGGCATGCGGCCGGCCCGGCTTGATTTTCCGGCGAAGATTCGCCTCATGGGGCCATGACTGAGACCGTGGCCTCCCTCGCCCCCTTCCCCGCCACCGAAATCCCCGCGATCCGGCACGATTGGACCGTGGCGGAGATCCAAGCGATCCACGACCTGCCGCTTCTCGACCTCGTGTTCCGGGCGGCACAGGTTCACCGCGCGCATAACGACCCGGCCGACATCCAGCGCGCCGCCCTGCTGTCGATCAAGACCGGCGCCTGTCCCGAGGATTGTGCCTATTGCCCGCAATCGGCGCATCACAAGGGCACCGGCCTGCCGCGTGAGCGCCTGATGCCCGTGGACAAGGTGCTGAAGGAGGCCGCCGCCGCGAAAGCCGCGGGCGCCCACCGTTTCTGCATGGGCGCCGCTTGGCGCCAGCCCAAGGACGGGCCGGAATTCGACGCGGTCCTCTCGATGGTGCGCGGCGTCCGCGGGCTCGGGATGGAGGCCTGCGTCACGCTCGGCATGCTTACCCCGTCCCAGGCGGGCCGCCTCGCCGAGGCTGGGCTGACCTCCTACAACCACAACCTCGATACCGGCCCGGATTTCTACGGCGACATCATCTCGACGCGGACCTACGAGGATCGCCTCAACACGCTTCAGAACGTGCGCGATGCCGGGATCGGCGTCTGCTGCGGCGGCATCGTCGGGATGGGCGAGGGGGTGAAGGACCGGGCGGCGATGCTCCAGGTGCTCGCCAACCACGCTCCCCATCCCGAGAGCGTGCCAATCAACGCATTGGTGGCCGTGGAGGGTACCCCCCTCGAGGACCGGCCTCCCGTGGACCCGCTCGATCTCGTCCGGATGTGCGCCACCGCCCGCATCGTGATGCCGAAGGCGCGCGTGCGTCTCAGCGCCGGCCGCAAGGGTCTCACCCGCGAAGCGCAGATCCTGTGCTTTATGGCCGGTGCAAACTCGATCTTCTACGGCGAGCGCCTGCTCACCACGGCCAACAACGAGACCGATGCTGATGCGGAGCTGCTCCGCGACATCGGCATCACCGTGCCGGGGCTCACCCTGGCGGCCGCCGAATAAATTCAGAGCGAGGAGGGCGCACGATCCGGGATCACGATCCGGAAGCGGGCGCCCTCCCCCTCCCCTGTCGGATCGAGGGTGAGAGAGCCGCCCTGAAGCTGGATCAATTCGGCGGCGATCGGAAGCCCGAGCCCCGTTCCCCCCGCGCGCATCGAGCCCTCGAACGGCGAGAACAGGTTCGCCCTCGCCCGTTCGGGAAGCCCCGGCCCGTTATCCGCGATCAGGATCGTCACCCCGCCCGCTCCGGGCCGGCCGTGGCGCGTGGCCTCGATCTCGACCACCGGATCGAGCAAGCGGGCCTTGTCCGAGCCGATGGCCTGAACGGCGTTGCGCACGATGTTGGTGAGCGCCCGCGAGAATTGGTCGGGATCGACCTCCACTTCGATATCCTCGTCGCAAGCGACACGAATCGTCACCCGTGACGCGCCGTCGAGCCTGGACAGGTCGGATTGCTCGGCCAGGATCGGCCCGAGCTCGACCTTCCGCCGTTGCGGCACGGCCTCGCTCGCCCGGCCATACGCCAGCGTCTCCTCGCAGAAGCGGATCGCCCGGCCAAGGGTGGCGAGCAGGCGGGGGGCGATGCGCTCCACCGCTGGGTCGGCCACGGATTCCAGCCGGTCGCCGAGGAGCTGCGCCGTGGTCAGGAGGTTGCGCAGTTCGTGGTTGATCTTGCTCACCGACAGGCCGAGTTCGGCGAGGCGGCGCTTCTGGCGCAGCTCGCCGGCCAGCGCCGTCTCCATGCGGGCGAGCGCCACCTCCGCGTGACCGATCTCGTCGGTCCGGCGCGACGGCGTGATGATGCGGTCGCTGCCCTGGGGATCGTCGGCGAACTCCGTGATGTTGCGAGCCAGGCGCCGGACCGGCCGCACGATGATCCGTTGCAGCATCAGGAAGACGAGGCCGGCCACCGCCGCGGCGATCGCCAGCGACGAGAGCAGCAGCCGGTCGGCGAAATCGATCAGCGCCTCGCGCAGGGGAGCCTCGTCGAGGAGGATCTCCACGAGGTCGAACCCGTCCCGGCCATGGCCGATGACCCGGATCGGGCCGCTGCTCTCGGAGAAGACGGTGCGCCATGCCCCCCCGATGGAGGCGATCCAGTCATGGGAGCGCAGGTCGACGAGGCCGGCGACCTCCGAGGGGATCGTATCCACGGCGAGGAGGCGGCGTGTTCCGTCGCCGCGCACCGCAATGGCGCTGGCGCCGACCCCCTTGAGGAGATGCCGCGCGAGGTCCTCCGAGACGTGCTGATCGGGCGAGGCTTCGAGGACGAGGGCGGCGATCTGGGCGGCGGCGATACGGTCCGACAGCCACATGCGCCGGTAGTTCGCCACGGTCGGCACGTAGATCAGGATCTCGACCAGGGCGACGAAGGCGATGGTCACGAGGAACAGCCGGCCCGACAGGCCGAGATGACGGCCGATTCCCGCCCGCGCCTCCGCCTCGACGGGGACAGGTAGTTCCATGCCGGCGCGTGGCGTCGCGTCCATCACGGGTCCCCGATCATCCCTCATCCCGGGCTTCTTGGCTCGTCCCGGTTTCTCCGGCGCAGTGCCTCCCGCGGCGGTCATTCCGATCTCTCGGCGTTCGATTATACGTCTTAATGCGATGACTTTACATCACGGTTACGCTCCGGCCGCGGCGCCGTCGAGTGCTCGACCACAGGGATCTGCGGCGTGATGCTCCGCTTGCGGGCGAACCGGCGCCTCAGTCCGATGGAGAGCAACGCGAAGGCGGCGAGGCCGCCGAGGCCAGCGAGGGTCTTGACGGTGACGAGAGACCGCAGGGACAGGGCCTCGTCACAGGCGCCGCCGCCGCTCGCCAGACACGCTGCCTTGGCCGCCTCGTTGGCCGCGACGACATCCTCGATCACCGATCCGGCTGCCGCATACGCGAAGGCGCCGGGGGCCAGACCGAGAAAGGTGGCCAGCACGAAGGTGCGCAGGGGAACGCCGAAGGCCGCCGGGGCGAGGTTCGTCATCCAGAACGGAAAGATCGGCAGGAGCCTCAGGACGAGGATGTAGCCGAAGGCATCGTCGCGGAACCCCGCTGCGAGGCGGCCGAGGCGTGGCCCGGCGCGATTCAGGAGAAGCTCCGACACCGGTCCGCGGCCGATGCAGAAGACGATGGCCGCCCCCGTCGTCGCCGAGACGAGGGCGATCCCCGCGCCGGTGGTGGCCCCGAACAGGAAGCCCGAGAGGATCGTCAGGACCAGCGAGGCCGGCACGGAGACGATCACGCAGCCGATATAGACCAGGCAGGCGATGCCCATGGCGCGCACGCGATCCTCGGCCACCGCCTCGATCAGCCATGCGCGATAGGCGAGCAGTCGGTCGAGGCTGAGAAGATGCGAGGCGCCGGAGATGAGGATTCCGAGCGAGATGGCTACCAGGGCGAGGATGGGCAGCCATCGCAGTGTACGACGCAGGGAGCCATTCGACGGGCGTGTCATGGCGACGGTTCCCCGGTGCCGGTGTGCCGCGCCGGGTTCAGCCGGGCTTCCGCATCCTCAGGATCTTGAAGAAACCACCGGGGAAGGTCGGCGAGACGCCGATGAACTCGACGCCGTTGCGCCGCGCCCAGGCCTCGATTCGCGTCGACTTGAAGGCCGAGGACCAGCCGATCTTGGTGCAGAGCGGTGCCACGATCTCTTCGACCTTGGCGACCGCGCCCTTGGTCTGGCCGAAATGGTTGGCGAGGACGATCTCGCCGCCCGGCCGCACCACGCGGAGGAATTCCGACAACGCGGCTTCGGGGTCGGGCACCAGGGTGATGAGGAACTGCGCGACCACCGCGTCGAAGCTGGCATCGGCATAGCCGAGCCGGCACACATCCATCACCTGGAGGCCACGGACATGGGTCAGCCGGCGGCGGAGCACCTTGGCGCGGGCACGCTTCAGCATGTCCTCGGACAGGTCGACGCCGCAGACGAAGCTGCCCGCCGGATAATAGCCGAGGGACAACCCGGTGCCGACGCCGGCTTCCAGGATACGCGGCCCGCATGCGGTGGCGGCCATCACCGCGTCGCGCGCGGCAGGCTCGGTGAGCTTGTCGTAGACGACATCGTAGACCGGTGCCCAGCGGGCATAGGCCTTGCGCATCAGGGCCGTGCTCGGACCGGCCTGCGGCTCGCTCAGCATGTCGTCTCTAAGTCCTGCGGATGGGAAGGGGTGACGTCTCGGGCGGTGGAGCCGGGGGCTGGTTTCAGGCCGCTTGCGCCGCTCCCGCTGCCAACGCGTCGATGCGGCGAATGGTGCCGCCGCCGAGTACGCGCGCACGCGGGCCGTCATCGGCGTAGATGACGCAGGCCTGGCCCGGGGAGACGCCGTCCTCCGGTGTGGCCAGCACGATCTCGGCGGCTGCTCCACCGGAATCGAGCGTCAGATGCGCGGCACGCGGTTCGCGGGTCGAGCGGACGCGCACGGCCACCGGCATGTCGACGACCCCGCCGGGCGGCACGATCCCGAGCCAGTTCAGATCGTCGAGGTGGATGCGGCTGGTGGCCAGGGCGGAACGCGGGCCGACCACCACGCGGGCGGTGGCCGGCTCCAGGCGGATCACGTAGAGCGGCTCACCGGCGGCGAGGCGAAGGCCCTTCCGCTGCCCGACCGTGTAATGGATGATGCCCTCATGCCGGCCGAGCACACGGCCGTCGAGGGCGACGATCTCGCCGGCACGCGCCGCATCCGGCCGCAGCTTGGCGATGACGTCGGCGTAGCGCCCCTGGGGCACGAAGCAGATGTCCTGGCTGTCGGCCTTCTCGGCGATGGCGAGGCCGAGCTCGCGGGCGAGGCGACGGGTCTCGTCCTTGGGCAGTTCGCCCAAGGGGAAACGCAGGAAATCGAGCTGCTCGGCCGTGGTGGCGTAGAGGAAGTAGCTCTGGTCACGGGCCGGATCGAGGGCGCGGTAGAGGCCCCGGCCTCCGGTCTCCACGGGCCGGCTCGCCACGTAATGGCCGGTGGCGAGCACGTCGGCATCGAGGTCGCGGGCGGTGGCGAGGAGGTCCCGGAACTTGATCGAGCGGTTGCACTCGACGCAAGGGATCGGCGTCTCGCCGGCCAGATAGCTCTCGGCGAACCGGTCGATCACCGATTCTCGGAAGCGGTCTTCGTAATCGAGGACATAATGCGGGATGCCGAGGGTTTCGGCGACGCGGCGCGCATCGTGGATGTCCTGGCCGGCGCAACAGGCACCCTTGCGGTGCACCGCCGCGCCATGATCGTAGAGCTGCAGCGTGATCCCGACGACGTCGTAGCCCTGTTGGCTGAGCAGCCCGGCCACCACGGAGGAATCCACGCCGCCGGACATGGCGACGACGACACGGGTCTCGTGCGGGGCCTTGGGAAGGTCGAGGGAATTCATCACGTCACGGGTTCGCGGGCAGGCAGCAGCGCCCGCACATGCGGAGTCTATAGCGATCCTGAGGTGGAACTTCCAGGCCGGCCGGGGGCAGGTCTCGCATGCCGATGCCCCGGACCCGGCAAATCCTGCCTGGCCAGGGACGATTTCGCCGGGTCGCACCGGGTCGAGTTGTGGGCGGAAAAAATTCTGCCTGTCGAAACAACGGTTTGCCGGTCGTGCTTCGTGGCTCGGAGCTTGCGCGGTGGGGGGCGAGGAGATTGCGCCGAATGGCCACCACGTCGATCAACGGAGACCCGGCGGTGCGGTTCGCGAGCGCGGTCGCCGCGCGTCCCGCCACCGATGTGGCGGGCCTCGAACGTTTCAGCATCCCCGCGGGCGAGCCGGCCCCGGCGCCGTCCCCAATGCCGGCCTCACTGGCTTCGCCGATCTCGGATTCGATCCGCCTGGGCCCGACGACGATCCCATCGTCGCCGTCGTCGAAAGGCGATACCGCTGGGCCGGCGGCGCATGCACAGCGGCCGGCTTATCATGGGCCGGTATTGGTCGATGCCGGAGGGGTGGTCTCGGTCGAGGCGGCACTGCGGGAATACAATCCGGTTCCAGAACAGATTGGCGACATCGTCGAGGCACGGCCGCTGCGGGTCCGAAGGGACGAGGATCAGGCGACGCCGGCGAACGGGACCGGTCTCGGAGGCCTGCCGTGGTTGCCCCAGCAGCAGGCCAGTGGCGCCGCCATGCCGGCATCCGAGGGCGCTCGGACACCGCAGGTCCCATCCGATCAGGAGGGAGATCGCGACTCTTCAGCGAGCCCGGTCAATGCCGCGCCTCTTCGGGGTTTGCCGGTGCAGGGTCACGCGCCGTCTCTTCCTCCATTGGCGGAGGCCGGCGGATCGGGGGGCGCGCTGTTGCAGCACGAACAGGGTCGGGCTTTCGTTTCGGCGACGAAAGGCACCGAGATGCAGCCCATCACGTCGCGACAGGGGGGAGATCCAGCGATCATGGGGCCGCTGGGAGGCACTGCCGCGATCCCGAGCTTCCCGCAGCAGCCGGCGCGTCCGGCCTTCGTGGCCATGGCTGACGGGGCCGGCACGGAGGCTGCGCTGGCCAAGCAGGATGCAAAAGCGCCTTCCGCTTCCTCCCCGGTCCGCTCCGGAACGCTATCCCAAATGCCGCCGCAAGCCGGCAGGGCAGGCTTGCCGTTGACCGACGGCACCGGACCATTGCCCGCCCCTTCCGTGCAGGATCGGCAGGAACGGGGTTTGGCCACCCTGCCCGTCCAGGCCTCCCCGCCCATCGCCGGGAATGGTGGCCTGTCCGCCGCCCCGCCTCAGGCCGGCAATGCGCAGCCGCCTGCGACGGCAGGACATAGTGCGGCAACCGCTCCGGTTCCGGCGATCGCATCTCCGGCCGTCGCTGCCGAGGCGGTCACGTCGGCCGAGGAGCGGAACGACGACGTGGCGGTTCCGGCGGACGGCACCGCTCCGAACCCCACCGCGACGGCGATTTTCGCCCTCGCCCCGCCCGAACTCGTCGCGCCTCCAGCCCCGGCCAACGCTCCCGCGATGGCGATTCAGGCCGGTGCCGCCCCTCGTTCGAACGCGAGCGCAATCGTTTCACCCGGCACCGGCACCGGCACCGCGCAAGCTGACGCCGGTCGCCCGGTCGCCGTACCCGCACCCGGCACCGATCGCCCGGCCGCTTCCGAGCGCGAGACCTCCTCCGCCAAAGCTTTCGACGAGCTGGCGTCCGCTTCGGCCATGGCCCCCGATGATTTCGCTTCCGCCCCCACGGCGCCGTTCGGCCCTGTTCCGGCAGCCCACATTGCCGCGCCCGCACCCGAAACCGCTGGCTTTCTCCCCCAGGCCCAGGCGGCGCCGGTGCCCCTCGGCGCGGTGCCGATGACCATCGGGCTCCGGTCGCTGGCCGGGTCGAACCGTTTCGAGATCAGCCTCGATCCGAAGGATCTCGGGCGAATCGACGTGAATCTCGATATCGACAAGGACAGCGGCACGGTCACCGCCCATCTCACGGTCGACCGGCCGGAGACCCTGGCCCTGCTCCAGCGCGATGTCGGCAACCTGCAACAGGCCCTGTCGCAGGCCGGTTTCGACGCGGGCGAGGCCGCCATCAACCTGTCCCTGCGCAGCGACACCGGCTCCAACGGGGGCAACGGCGCCGAGCGGGATGGCGG
>NZ_VMOA01000038.1 GCF_020662345.1 Methylobacterium sp. W2
GAACTGCACCGGGCGGTCTTTCCTGGCCGGCATGAGGCGATCTAGGCACATCCGCAGGGCCTGCGTGTCGCCGTCGGTGGCGAGCTCGATGGCTTTCCGGACGATGCTCTCGGCATCGCCCTCCAGGATCGCTTCCAAGGCGAGCGCTGACTTGCTGCGGCTGCCTTTGGGACGGCCGGCGGGATTGCCGGTCTGACCCTTCTGGAATGGCTTTCCTCGTCCTCGCATCAGCCCTGTTCTCACAGATGCTGGCACATCCGATCAGTCGTAGATCAGCCAGCTCAATCACTTAATGAACAAATATAGCATGAGCTAATAGGTTTCACGAGTAAAGATGTTGATAGGGCTCATTCGATCGTTGGCACTCACCGGCCTGTGGTACGGATCACGCTTGGCCAGGACGTCCGCAGGGTGGAGTGAGTGAGAATGCTTGATGACGGTGCAGAACTACCGGCGTTGGTCGCTACGATCCTGCGGCCGTGGGCGAGCGCTGTAGAGACAGCATCCCTCGGGATGGGGGAGATCGTGACCGCCGAGGCATCCAACTCGGCGAGCAGCCTGAAACGACGGGTGAAGGTGACGCCTGAACTCGATCTTGCAATTGCTGAAGCGGTTGCGGTTTCGGCACTCCTGGCCGCAGCTCTCGACCATAGGAACGCAGAGACCGCTGAACTGCGCGCTACGGCTTTGGCAGCGTTGGTAAAGATGGCGGATAAACTGCGTTCGATCGAGCCGAGCGAAAGCACCCGAACGCTGGGACTGGGCTGGTAGTGATTGAAATCCGACGCTTGGCACCCATCCCTAAATGTCGAAGACGGGTGGTTTTCGGACCGGCCGCTTGCAGGCGTAGGATTGATAAATCGGATGTTTAGCACTCAGCATGAGATGAACAAGATCATAGTAGCAACGTCCGTTGGCGAGACCAGACAAATCGAACATCACAGTCCGGCTGGTGCGGATCCTTTACTCGACCTAAGCCCTATGGGTCGTCAGTTGACGGAGCCTGACAGGCGGGCTAATTGCCGACACAGACGACAGGCAGAAGGTGCCTTTCGCGTAAGCGTTAACGTCAACCAACGCACCACAGCAGATCGTGCCCATTGGGGCGTGTCGCTGGTGCAAAGGTTGAAACATGTCTTCCATCTCAAGCACGAGTGCCCCCCTGGGCAGATCCCGGGTGACACTCGGCGCCGGCATCGTCCTGATCGGGGCTAATCTCCGAGCGCCCATCACCGGTCTGGGACCGGTGCTTCCGGACATCCAGAGAAGCATTGGTCTAACTGACACCGGCGCGGGCATCCTCAACGCGCTGCCGCTGCTGATCTTCGCGGTCCTCTCGCTGGGGGCGCCTGCTATCGGGCGACGCTACGGCCTTGAGCGTATCTTGGGGTCCGCCGTCTTCGCTATCCTGACGGGAACGCTCTTGCGCTCCCTTGCCGTGCCCGGAGCGATCTGGCTTGGCACGGCGCTGCTGAGCATCGGCATCGCGTTCGGCAATGTCCTCCTGCCCGGCCTGGTCAAGCGTGACTTCCCCGAAAGCGCGCCTGGGTTGATTGGCCTCTACGCGGCGGCGATGGCGGGCGCGGCAGGGCTCGCGGCAGGACTTGCGGTTCCGATCGCCCGCCTACCGGGCTCGGATTGGCGCTGGTCGCTAGGTGCCTGCGCGCTGCTCTCGCTGGTGACGCTCATCCTTTGGATGCCGCAGTTGCGAGGCGTCCAGCATCACCTTCCCGTGTCAAGCAGTCTCGCGAAGCCAGCCGTCTCGCCCTGGCGGCACCCGGTCGGCTGGCAAGTGTCGCTGTTCTTCGCACTTCACTCCTTCGTCTTCTACGCGGTCGTGGACTGGTTCGCTTCCTACGCGCTCAGCGCCGGCTTGCCGCAGGCGACGGCGGGGCTCTACCTGCTCGTCTACCAAGTCATTGCTATCATCACCAATCTTGGCACTGCATCGCTCATCCGGCGGTTTGAGGATCAGACGATGCTTGGCTTCGGATGCGGCCTGCTACTGCTGACGGGGTCGACAGGCTTGCTGTTGTGGCCGGGGTTGTCGCTGCTCTGGCTCACCTGCGCCGGGCTTGGCGCAGGCGTCGCCATGGTAACAAGCCTGTCCCTGCTCGCGCTACGGACCCATGACCATCAGCAGGCCGCCGCCTTATCCGGCATGGCACAGTTTATCGGATACGTGGGCGCCGCAGCTGGTCCGCTCCTGGTTGGCCTGCTGCACGAGGTCACCGGTGATTGGTCGGTGCCGATGTCCCTTCTGGTTGCGGCCAGTCTGCTGGTGACGGTCTTTGCAACGCTGGCAGGTCGTTCCCGCTTCATCGGAGAAGCATGAACGACGGTGGCTCACTCATACTCGAAATTCAAAAGCTGGTTCGTGTGTGAGAGGTGGAGGAGCGGCCTTAAGCGGCGCGGACCGTGGCGAGGAAGCGATCCACCTCGGTGCTCAAGCTCTCAGACTGACGCGATAGCTCAGAGGCTGAGGCGAGCACCTGACTGGCCGCCGCACCAGTCTCCTCAGCGGCACCCGCCACACCTGCGATGTTGCTCGTCATCTCGCCCGTACCCAC
This sequence comes from Methylobacterium sp. W2, assembly GCF_020662345.1. Lineage (GTDB taxonomy): Bacteria > Pseudomonadota > Alphaproteobacteria > Rhizobiales > Beijerinckiaceae > Methylobacterium. Next base: position 2,571 of record NZ_VMOA01000038.1, read on the forward strand.
TGCCGCCTGAGCCACGTTGCGCACGATCTCCTGCGTGGCCACACCCTGCTCCTCAACGGCCGCTGCAATGGCCGTGGCCACACCGCTGATCTCCTGGATACGTGAGGTGATGTTGCCGATAGCTGAGACGGCCTGACCCGTCACACCCTGGATCTGGCTGATCTGGCCACTGATTTCGTCGGTGGCCCGCGCCGTCTGGGCGGCAAGCTCCTTCACCTCGGCCGCAACCACGGCGAAGCCCCGCCCCGCCTCGCCAGCTCGGGCTGCCTCAATGGTGGCGTTGAGCGCCAGCAGGTTCGTCTGCCCAGCGATTGCCGAGATCATCGTGACCACGTCCCCAATCTTCGATACCGCTCCGTTCAGCTCTTGTACGAGGCTTGTGGTCTGAGCTGCCTCATTGACTGCGGTTTGGGCGAGCTGAGCAGATCCACTCACCTGCCGGCCGATCACCTGCACCGAGGAACCCAGCTCCTCAGCGGCTGCGGCGACGGTGCCGATGTTGGTAGCAGCCTCCTCAGCGGCAGCTGCAACGCTGGTAGACTGGCTAGCTGTCTCGGCAGCTGTGCCAGACATGCTCTGAGCTGTGGCCTGCAACTCCGTAGCTGCCGAGGTGACTATGCCGACGATACCGCCCACGGCTGCCTCGAAAGTGGCAGCCATCTCGTGCATCGTGGCCTTGCGTTGCGCCTCGGCGCCAGCGCGGGCCAGAGCCGTCTCCTCCTCCAGCTCACGCGTGCGGATCAAACTGTCCTTGAACACATCGACGGCTTTGGCCATGTCGCCGATCTCGTCTGACCGCTCCTGCGCCGGAACAGTGACGGCGAGATCACCGCCTGCTAGCCGTGCCATCGCTGCGTTCAGCCCACGCAGAGGGCGGGCGACACCGCTGCCAATCAACCAGCCAAGTGCCAGGATTACGACAAGCGTACAGCCGAGCACGATCCCGATCTGCTTCAAGACGCTGTTGATGCTGGCGAACGCTTCGCCTGACGGCGTGCGTACCAGAACGGACCAGCCCAGGCCCGGATAGTCGTAGGCACCCACACTGTGCGCGTAGCCGCTCGCCTGCTCTATGCCCTTGCGGGCGTGCACTGAGACCATAGCCCCTTGCTCACCTCGCACAGCTGAAACGGCCGCTTCCACGCCCTTCTCAACGAGATTGAGCTTCCCAACGACGCTGAAATTGCGTTTGTACGGTCCGGCTCCCTGTGGCGTCGGGTCATAGTCTACGAGCACCACGCCCTTGGGGCTGAGGACCGTGATCTCTGCGCCTGTCATGCCACTGTTCGCCAGCGGCCTGTAGGCGTCGCCTACGATCTGCTCGACGAAATCAAAAGTGGCGAAGTTCGCCCACACGCCAACGAGCTTGCTGTTCTGGTCCTTTACAGGGGCAGCGAAGGTGATGCTGTAGCCATCGTTATCGTAGACCTTAGCCACGATCGGTGAGGCAGCGGGTTGCGTGACGACCGTGCCGGTGAAGCCGTTTGCACCTTTTAGAAACTCGCCCCTGAGCGCCTTCTGCAGCCACGGCTCCTGGGCAAAGGAATGCCCATAGAGCCACTTGGTGTCGATCGTCTGTCTTTTGGCATCGGCCGAGTTGACAGCCAGCACTTCGCCTTAGGGGCTGACAAGGACGCTGAGCTTGTACAAACCATAAGCCGCCACATAGTCGTTCATGACATGCACGAGCGGGTTCTCAGCACCTGGCCGGTGCCAATTGGCAGGGCTATGTGCGGCGACATTCATACCGAAGGCTTGGACATCGCCGTAGCGCTCGAACAGGTTGCGGTCGATGAGATCGTTGATGGTGGCGGCACTATCAGCCATGCGCTGGCTCAACATTGAGCGAAAGTGATCGGCCTGCATCCACACTGCGCCGTAGATCACGCCAGCGGGGACGAGGCCGAAGACGAGCAGCAAGGCAACGAGCTTGGTTCGCAACGTCAGTCGGCCTGTCCGTACTGAGGTGTTGATCTGCCCACGACCTACGTCGGCTTGTTGGAAGTGAGAGTGCATCGACCGTTCTCGCGAGGGCGACATTTGCCCCAGGGACACAAGCGAGGCGAATGGTAAATTTCTCGCAAATTGTGTACCTTATTCAACTACATCGTGCTGGTTCAAACGTCCTGCTATGCTCATGAAATGTTCTTTGCTCTCAGTGAAATAAGAGCTGACCTGAACTCGGCTGCTCGGCACATTGGAACGAGCATGCGCACTGTGCATGGCTCTTGATGTCCATATGAGTATACCCCAGAGGACTTATGGAAGGGGGATGGAAGATGTGTCCGCAAGGGTTGCTTTCGCCTTGTGGACATATATTTATGTGGACATAGTCCTTGCGGACATGGAGCCGAGCATATGCAGATCGTTTTCTACGCTCGTGTGTCCACTGACGAGCAAACCGCAGCGCACCAGGCCAAGCAGGCCAAGGCCGCCGGTTTCGAGATCGACGTGGTGGTAGCTGACGAGGGCGTGTCCGGTGTCTCCACCGCGCTCGCGGATCGCCCCCAGGGTCGCCGTCTCTTCGACATGTTGCGACGGGACGACGTACTGGTGGTCCGGTGGGTGGACCGGCTCGGCCGCAACTACGCGGACGTGACCGAGACCATTCGCGAGTTCATGCGCCGGGGCGTGATCGTGAAGACGGTCATCAACGGTATGGTCTTCGACGGCGCCACCACGGACCCGATGCTGATGGCCGTGCGGGACGCGCTGATCTTGTTCATGGCCGCCACGGCCCAGGCGCAGACCGAGGCCACGAAGGAAGCGCAGAAGGCCGGCATCGAGCACGCCAAGGGCCGCGAGGACGCCTATCTCGGCCGGAAGCCCAGCTACACCCGCAAGCAGTTCGACTCCGTGGTGGATGCTTTCAATCGGGGCGAGGCCGTCGCTGCGATCCACAAGGCCACTGGCATCTCGCGCGGCACCATCTACCGCATCCGTGACAACCGGGGCCAGGCCGAGGCTGCCCTTGCTCGGTGGGCTGCCTGATGAGCCCGGAGGTCTTGAAAGCCCTAGAGGCCTTGCAGGAAGCCATCGATAAGAACTCGGATCGTGCCGAGGAATTCAGCCTGTTGGCCGAGTTGGCGGGACACACGGATCGGCCGAAGTACGCGAAGGCGTTCCAACAATTGGCTAGATCCCACCGGATCAAGGCGCTCGAGCTTCAGGGTCAGGCGGCGGCCCTACGGGTGGAGCATGGCGAGATCTGATCGGAGCGTTGGATGGATCGAGGAGGCAATTCGGCTTTCCTCAAGCGTTTTGCGGCGCTGGAGCGTTCGGTTGGCTTGGCGAGCCCAAAACAAGACATCTGGCGAGATCAAACCCTTCAGACCACATATCTCTATCGTCTGAACCCCGTGGGTAGGGACATTCATCCAAGGTATCACCCTGGTTAAACGCTTCAAAACCAAGCCAAAACGGCGCAGCAGGATCTGCTTCAGCCATTGAGCCCTCCGGACCAATCCAGAAGGTGACGGTGCAACCTCTGTGCCTCATGGGGGGCAGGCCACTGGATGCCCTCCGGGGATCCAAAAGGTCGCGAGAACTGAATGCAACGCAACAATCCCCGTTCGGAAACGTATAAGCTGGGCTATAGGAGGTACCAGCTTGGCTGCACCTGCCGAGAAAGATTGCACGACCTACTGGGCCAACTTCGTGGACCCGGGCGGAGCGGTATCGCTCACAGTCCTGTTCTTCGCCCTTGATGATCGCGAGGCGAAGTACAAAGCCAAAGCTATGGTGGATGCCCAGGGCGTGGACCTGTGGGACGGCGTGCGTTTGATCGGGCACTTCCCGCCGATCTAAGTGACGATCCCACCCGCCCTGGTCTCGGATGCCTCGAGGGCCTCCATAGCCAGCGCAATCCGCTCCGGGAAGTCGCCCTCGATGAGGGGGAAAGCGTCCCCCATCGCATAGTCGACTCCGATCTTGAACGGGGTCAAGTGACGCTTTCCAGGACGGGGAGCCCAGATGAGGAAACGGTTGCGGGTGTAGATCATGGTAAAATTGACTGTTCGCTGACGGGCAGCCTTTTCACCCATGTTAATGATCAATCCCCAATGACACGGATGGTTTCGTTGCACCGTTGCGTGTGTATGACAGACATCCATTCATTCCGGCTTGACCGTGCGTACTGGAAACCCGCCAAGCTCTGCGATTGACCTAGAACTTCGCCCTCGCCTCCGGCGCTCTGGCACTCGGCCGGGTTGAGGTTGGGCGCGCACGGCCCCTATGCAGCGGCGGCGGGGATCATCGGCGGGCCTCCCAAACGGGAATGCTGGGGTGATGACCTGGCGTCCGGTGATATCCGCAACCTCAACGCCGTCGGCATCAGCGAGAGTGCACCGCACCTGGTTTCTCGGAGGCTCCAACTCTTGAGAGGATGGAGCCATGACGAAGCGAACCCCACCCTATTCCCCTGAGGTCCGTGCCCGCGCGGTGCGGATGGTCCTGGATCATCAAGGCGAGCATGACTCACAATGGGCGGCGATCAATTCGATCGCGGCCAAGATCGGCTGTTCAGGGGAGACGCTCCGGAACTGGATCCGGCAGTCCGAGCGTGATCAGGGCATGCGGGGCGGCCCGACCACGGACGAGCGCGAGCGGATCTGGCCTGCCCCCTGAAAAGTGGTCCTCTCTAAGGTATGGCTTTGAGCCATGTTGGAGTTGACCCCGTTTGTGGTCCAAGGCCTATGCAAGTTCTCGGGCTGTGTGAGGGTCCCCCGGATTTTGGTCCGGCCGGAAGGTGAGCTTCCGGGTCTCATTCTGCGGCCTGCAGGGCCGCCGCCAAGGCAAATTCCTGGGGCGTTCGCCACCCCAGGGCTGTGTGAGGACGGCTCTCGTTGTAGTGCCGCCGCCACGTCTCGATCTTGCTCCTCGCGTCGGCCAACGACAAGAACCAGTTTGCGTTCAGGCACTCGTCGCGCAGGCGGCCGTTGAACGACTCGACCAGCGCATTGTCGGTCGGCTTGCCAGGGCGCGAGAAGTCCAACGTAACACCGTTCTCGTAGGCCCAGCGGTCGAGTGCTTTCGAGACGAACTCGCTACGCGGTCCTTCGGTTCAGGCCCGTTATCGACCTGAATCGCGCTCGGTGCTCCGCGCAGCAGTGCCAAGCGTCCGACGACAGCCACGACCTGCTCGCCTTCGATGCCTTGGTCGACCTCGATCGCCAGAGCCTCCCGCGTGAACGCATCGACGACCGTCAGGGCCGGCAGCCGGCGAACAGCGCGTCGGTGACGAAGTCCATCGACCACCGCTCGTTCGGCCGGAGCGCGGCAGGCTGACGCTCCCGGTGTGCCCCGCTGACGTGCCGGCGCGGCCGCTTGAGCCGCAGGCTCAGCCCCTCGTCCCGGTAGAGACGGTGAACCCTCTTATGGTTCACTCGCCAACCTTCCCGGCGCAGCAGGATGTAGATCCGGTAGTAGCCGTAGCGCACCCGGCTCTTGGCCAGATCGCAGATGCGCATCCGCAGCGGTGCCTGATCGGGCTTGGTCGAGCGGTAGCGGATGCTCGACCGGCCGACGCCGAGCGCGACGCAGCCGCGCCGCTCACTCACCCCGTGTGCCTCTTGAACCTGGTGCACGAGGTCGCGTCGCCGAGCAGGCGTCAGAGCTTTTTTGCGAGCACGTCCTGCAAGATGTGCTTGTCGAGGCTCAGATCGGCCACGAGCTGCTTGAGCTTGCGGTTCTCCTCCTCGAGCTGCTTCAGCCGCCGCAGTTCGCCCGTGCCCAAACCGCCGTAGAGCTTCTTCCAGCGATAGAATGTCTGCTCGGAGATGCCCATCCGGCGCAGCACCTCCGCGACCGGCGTCCCAGTTTCGGCCTGCTTCAGCGCGAAGGCGATCTGCTCTTCGGTGAACCTGCTCTTCTTCACGGTTCCGCTCCTCCCATCAGGGTCTCACAAAACCGGAAAACTCGCACTCAAGCCGGACCAAAGCGATGGGGGGACGTCAGGTCTGAGGGTTCCCCCACATACAATCAAACTCTTCATTTGAATGGATCAAGGATCGCCCCCAAGGCCCGGGCATCATGACCTCCGTAACCAGGACGGGAGACGGCCATGAGCGTGGTGATAGGAACGGCATTTGGGCCGGCGGTGCGCAGTGTCGGGATGCCGAGAGGCATGGCCGGGCGGTCGGCGTCGAGGCTCGCGGATACGCGGCCCGTCGCCGAGGACGGATATCGCTATCGGGCCATCGGCAGCTTTCAGGCCCTCGGCCTCGCCATCGGGGCCTCCGTCATGGTGACTGGTTTGCTCTGGATCGTGCTCTGACGGAATCGACCCGATGGAGGCGCCCGAACCGCCGGGGTCGCGCGGATTCGGGCTCTATGAATACGACTTCTGACCAAATCCGCGTTTCAGTTCAGAGGCTTCGCCATTTCAGCAACCGACCGGAAGCCCCGGATGCACCGATACATAGTCATGTTCCACAAAGTGATCACGGATGGCGCCGGCCACGACCGTCGCGTCTTGCAGCATCGGACGGTCGTGCGCGCGAATTCCGAAGTGGGGGCGCTCTACGAGGCCAAGGCCCTTTTTCGCGAGATCGCGAACATCGCGGATTGGCGGCTTCGCGCCGATACTTGCGAGGCCGTCGAGCTGGCACGTTCCTCCGCCTGCCATCGATCGTCCTGCGATCCCCCGACAGGAAGAATCGACAAACGGTCGGCACTTAGGAGGCAGCGCGCAGAATGCGGCGGGTGGGCGTTCCCGTTCTGAATGAGTAAGGTTCTCATCCAGAATGGGAATATGAGGCCTGCCTAATGTCGAGCGAGACCTGCGCCCCTAATGGGCAGTCCTGCCGGCACGGTCGGTCCGAAGGCGGCTGTGCCGAGTGCAAAGTCCGCCTCGTCAGCGTTTGCGCTGCGCTTACGAGCGACGAGCTTGCCGAACTCGAATCCCTGAGCCGTCGCGTCGCTTACAATCCACGCGGGACCCTGTTCGCACAGGACGAGGAGGCGAGCGCAGTCTACAACATCACCGAAGGAGCGGTTCGCCTCTTACGTCTGCTGCCGGACGGGCGGCGGCACGTCATGGGGTTTGCCCTTGTCGGCGACTTTCTTGGCCTTGCCATGCCCGAGCGGCACACCATCACCGCCGAGGCCCTATCGCCCGTCACGGTCTGCCGCTTCGAGCGCCGGGCGTTCCAGGAACTGGTGGCACGAAAGCCTCATCTACTGCAGCGTCTGCATGAGCGTGCGGGCTATGAACTTGGCCTCGCGCAAGATCAAATGCTCCTGCTTGGCCGCCGCGGGGCTGAGGAAAAGGTCGCGAGCTTTCTGCTCACGCTGCGTGGGCGCTACGTACGGATCGGCCTAACCTCCGTGACGCTGGAGCTGCCGATGGGGCGGCAGGACATCGCGGATCATCTCGGCCTCACGGTCGAGACGGTGAGCCGCACGCTGACGCGACTCGACCGGGAGAAGGCTATCCTCATCGTGCCGGGCGGTGTGCGCCTGCTCGATCTGCCTCGGCTCGAACGTCTCGGAGGGTGAGGGAGCCCGTCTTCCAGCCATGCGGAACCGCCTTGATCTGGATCAAGGATCTGCAATGTCGACGGGACCAGTTAGGGGGCGTCGATCCGGAAGCCCCTGATGCTGTTCGTACGCGCCAGGGTGCGACCCGTCGGGCGGGGTGACCACTCCAGAGCTCTGGCGATCGAGGCCGCACAGTCCGCGGACGATGCGCGACTGTGCTGAGAGACCAAGGAACGGATCAATGTCGATCGATGCGTGCGAACTCTGTCCCGTGCGCGAACACGCCTTATGCAGCTGTCTCAACGATGAGGAACGCATTATCCTCAGCAGTCTCTCTCAGCGCCGCCGCCTCATGGCTGGTGAGACTGTGATGTGGGCGGGCGATGAGAGCCGGATCTGCGCTAACCTTCAGTCTGGTGTCCTGAAGGTCGTTGCTGCAACGACAGACGGGCGCGAGCAGATCGTCAGCCTGGTCTACCCGGCCGATTTCGTCGGCGAGCCCTACACAACTGAGATCGCTTTCACGGTCACGGCCTTGTCAGACGCTGAGCTGTGCACATTCCCGCGACTCTTATTCGAACGCTTCCTAGAGGAGCATGCGCGAATGGGGAATCTTCTGCTCCAGCGCACACTCGGAGCGTTGAAGGACGCGCGCACACGCATGCTGACCCTGGCCCGTCTTTCCGCTGGAGAAAAAGTAGCTGGCCTCCTACTCGACATGGCCGTCCGGGCGGGCCGGCATAGCTACCTGCCGGACCAGTCCGAGCCGGTGACGTTCGACCTGCCAATGACGCGCGGACACATGGCAGACGTGTTGGGAATGACGATCGAGACAGTTAGTCGACAATTGACGAAGCTGAAGAGCGCCGAGGTCGTCGTCCTATCCGGCGCCCGAACCATCACGATTGTCGATGGGAACGCGCTCAAGAAGCGGGCTATGGCGGCGTAAATCACGCCGCCCGGCGGCTCAGGCTGTCGACAAGCAGGGATCTGCCGCCCGCCGTCAGGCGGTGCTGGGCGAGCATCAGGAGCGCCAGTATCTCGAAAGCCATCCTCTGTCGGCATGCCGCGAAGAAGCAGCGGAGCATGTAGGCGAGCGTGTCGGCAGAGATCCTGCCGGCCGCACCCGGCTTCACGTCGAGCACCGCCATCAGGTCTTCGGCATGGACGAGATCGTCGGTTCGGCGCGCTTCGACGTGGCGAAGCAGAACAGCTGCCAGTGAATTTTGGAGCCCTGGGCCGAACATTTCGGCGACGAAGGCACTGCTTTGCGCCTCATGCATGATGAAGTCGCTGAGTGCCGCGCGGAGCCGCTTGGCCTGGCCTTCGACCGGCCAAGTGGGGAGTATGTCGGCACAGGCTTCCAGGTGGTCGCACAGGCAGGCTAGGCGCTCGTGCCGCGCCATGAGCCGGAGGAGCTCCGCCTCAGCGATGAGTCCGGAAGGATCCGCGGCAGGCGCGGGGAGGACGGAAGGCTCCAGCGAGATCATGGGGTGATCCTGATTGCGAAACGTTCGTTGATCACATTGGTGCCGGGTACGGAGGAGCGACAGCGGTACCCCGTATCCGAACCGTCGCCGTCAGTGCATTGGCCCCATGGCGGCGTCTGGCATCGGCATCATGTTCGCGTTGAGATGGTACATCACCCAGACGGACCCGCCGATGGTCAGCACCACGATCACCGCCGTGAAAAGGAAGGCGAGCAGCGTCCAGCCACCCTCGGAGCGTGTGTCGAGGTGGAGGAAGCTGACGACGTGGACGACGATCTGGATCAGCGCGAGCACGAAGATGATCGCCGCCGTCGCCGTCGGGTTCGGCAGAGCCTTCGACATGACCAGCCAGAACGGAACCACGGTGAGCAGGATCGAGAGCGCGACGCCGATCCGGTAGCTGCGGCGGCTGTCGTGCCCATGAGCAGCACCGGGCGTCCCAATATCGGTGTCGCGCGGCGTGTTGAGGGAATGGGTGCTCACCGGATCACTCCAAAAAGGTAGACGAAGTTGAAGACGCCGATCCAGATGATGTCGAGGAAGTGCCAGAACATCGACAGGCAGATGATCCGGCGCTTCATCTCGCCCGTGAGCCCATGCTGTCCGGTCTGGACCAGCATCATGACGATCCAGATCAGCCCGACGGTGACATGCGCACCATGAGTACCGACCAAAGTGAAGAAGGCCGACAAGAACGCGCTGCGCTGCGGACCGGCCCCCTCCTGGATGAGACTCGCGAACTCGTAGAGCTCCACCCCGACGAAGGCTGCCCCGAGGAGCCCGGTGACAGCGAGCCAAGCCCTCGTCGGGCCGACCCGGCCAGCCTCCATATGCGGGATGGCCTGCCCGAACGTGATCGACGAGGCGAGCAGTAGCGCGGTGTTGAGAGCCACCAGCGGCAAGTCGAAGAGCTGCCGTGGACCGGGGCCGCCGGCATAGCTGCTGCTGACTACGCCGAACATCGCGAACAGCGAGGCAAAAATGAGCGCGTCGCTCATTAGGTAGATCCAGAACCCCAGGACCGTGGCGCCTCCGCTGTGGTCGTGCTCCTCCATCTCCGTCGGGTGCCAGCGGATGTCGGTCTCGCGGATGTCGCCCATGCGATCGGTCATGTCAGGCCCCCATGCCCAGTTGCGGCTGCCGCCTGTCCTCCGTCGAGGCAACCTCGTCGGCGGGGATGAAGGTGTCGCGGTTGAGGTTGAAGGTGTGGCCGATCAAGACCGCGAGCAGGGCGACGAAGCTCAGGAGTGCGAGCCACCAGATGTACCAGACCATGCCGAAGCCGAGGGTGAACGCGAGGGCAGAGAGGATCACGCCCGTGCCGGTGTTCTTCGGCATGTGGATCGGGCGGAAGCCGTCCGCGGGCCGCTGGTAGCTGCGGGATTTCATGTCGTACCAGGCGTCAAGATCGTGCACGACGGGTAGAAATGCGAAGTTGTAGGCGGGCGGCGGCGAGGTGGTGGACCATTCAAGGGTCCGGCCGTTCCAGGGATCGCCCGTAGTGTCGCGCAACTCGGCGCGCTTCACGAAGCCCATGACGATGCTCATCACGAAGCCGAGGATGCCGACGAGGATGATGAGGCCGCCGATAGCTGCGATGACGAAGTAGGGCTGAAGACTCGGATCGTCGAAGTGCCGGACGCGGCGGGCGGTGCCCATCAGCCCCACGACGTAGATCGGCGTCCAGGCGACCCAGTAGCCGACGACCCAGCCCCAGAAGGCAACCTTGCCCCAGAACGGATCGAGTTTGAAACCGAAGGCCTTGGGGAACCAGTAGACTATGGCGGCGAATAGGCCGAACACGACGCCGCCGATGATCACGTTGTGGAAGTGCGCCACGAGGAAGAGCGAGTTGTGGAGTACGAAATCCGCGGGCGGGATCGCAAGCAGAACGCCGGTCATGCCGCCGACTACGAAGGTCAGCATGAAGGCGACGACCCACATCATAGGCAGTTCGAACCGGATATCGCCGCGATACATCGTGAACAGCCAGTTGAAGATTTTGGCGCCCGTGGGGATCGAGATCACCATCGTAGCGATGCCGAAGAAGCTATTTACTGCAGGCCCAGCCCCCATGGTGAAGAAGTGGTGCAGCCAGACGAGGTAGGACAGGATCGTGATGACGACGGTGGCGTAGACCATCGAGGAGTAGCCAAAGAGACGCTTGCCGGAGAACGTCGAAGTGATCTCGGAATAGATGCCGAACGCGGGCAGCACGAGGACGTAGACTTCCGGGTGACCCCAGATCCAGACCATGTTCCAGTACATCATCGGCGCACCGCCGAGGTCATTGGTGAAGAAGTTGGTGCCGACGTAGCGATCGAGCATCAGTAGGAAGAAGGCCGCAGTGAGTGCGGGGAAGATCGCGATTGCCAGCACGTTCGAGCAGAGCGCGGTCCAGCAGAAGACCGGCAGCTTCATCATGGTCATGCCGGGCGCACGCATCTTAATGATGGTGGCGACCATGTTGATCGCCGACAGCGTCGTCCCGACGCCTGCGATCTGAAGCGACCAGAGATAGTAATCGACGCCCGTATCTGGGCTGTAGGCGAGCCCAGCCAGCGGCGCGTAGGACAGCCAGCCCGTGCGCGCGAACTCACCCACGAACAGCGAGATCATGGTGAGCGCTGCCCCGGCGGCGGTGAGCCAGAAGCTCAGGTTGTTCAGGAAGGGGAAGGCGACGTCTCGTGCCCCGATCTGGAGCGGCATCACGTAGTTGATGATGCCCACCACCAAGGGGATCGCCACGAAGAAGATCATGATCGTCCCATGGGCGGTGAAGATCTGATCGTAATGGTGCGCAGGCAGATAGCCCTCGTTCGCTCCGAAGGCGATCGCCTGCTGCGCACGCATCATCAGTGCGTCGGCAAAGCCCCGTAGCAGCATGATGATGCCGAGGATGACGTACATGATGCCGATCCGCTTGTGATCGACGCTCGTGAACCATTCGTGCCAGAGATAGCCCCAGAGCCGGTACCACGTCACTGCGCCGACGATGGCGAGCCCGAGCAGCACGACGACGACGAACGTGCCGAACAGGATAGGCTCGTGGATCGGGAAGGATTCCCAGGTCAAACGGCCGAAGATCGTCTTAAGATGGATGTCGGTCATGACGGTCCCAATGGGAAGAATCGGTCTTGCCACTCACGCCGGACCTGCTGGGGAGGCGGCGTGGGAAAGGATTATTGGTGGTCGCGGTTGTGCACGCTGCCTGGTTCGAGTCCGCCGGGGGGATTGGGCTGCGCGGGCTTGGTGACGTTCGGGCCGGAGCCCTTCTCCTCCGGCGCCTTCTGGAGCGCAGGCTTGGGTTTGCCGCCGATGAGCGGCTCTGCGGCGCGGCCAGGGGGCATGGTTGGTACCGCATGCGGATGCGCGTGGCCGGCGCCCGTTGCCATGTCGCGACGCATGACATCGATCATGCATGGCTTGCCCGGCTCGATGCAGCGGTTGACGGCGCGGTCGAACAGCCCCTCCTCAACGGAGGCAAAGCGCATCGCCGGCACCCGCTCGCTCGGCTTGATCAACGCGACGAGGTCCGAGAGGGCCAGGCTGCCGCCGCCTGCCTTCACCTGCGTTACCCAATTGTTAAATTCAGCTTCTTCGACGCCACGCAGCTTGAAGCGCATGTCGGAATAGCCGCGGCCCGAGTAATTGCCCGAATACCCCCAACTGTCGCCGGGCTTGTTGAGCACCGCGTTCAGCTCCGAGCGCATGGTCGGCATGGCGTAGATCATGCCGGCGAGTGTCGGCGCATAGAACGTGTTGAACTGGTCCGTCGAGGTGATCGAGAAGCGTACCGGCACGTTCACGGGTAGCGCGAGTTCGTTGACCGTAGCGACGCCAAGGTCCGGGTAGATGAACAGCCATTTCCAATCGAGCGCCACGACCTGGACGTTCAGTGGCTTGGTGCCGGCCGGAACGGGTACACCTGATGCGATACGGTCCAGCGGCCGGAACGGATCGAGCAGGTGGGTGCTGGTCCAGGTCACTGCGCTTAGCGCGATGATAATGAGGAGCGGGCAGGACCAGATCACCAGTTCGAGCGTCGTCGAATGGTCGAAGTCTGGGTCGTAGACCTTGTTCGGGTTGCCGCGTCTGTACCTCCAGGCGAACACCACCGTCAGAACCATCACCGGAACGATGATGAGCAGCATGACGCCGACGGAGAACAGGATCAGGTTGCGTTGCTGGAGGGCGATGTCTCCAGTTGGGTTCATCACCACCATGTTGCAGCCGCCGAGCAGGAACGGCAGGACGGCGAGCGGCAAGAGCACGGGGAGGCCGTAGGCCCGTTTCATGAGGCGCGATCCTGGGCTGGGCATGGCTGGGACATGGCCGCCGGAATAGCCGCCCCCGGCTCCGCCGACTTTGACCGCGATCAAACCGCCTCAGTTCATGAGCCGCTATGGCCCTTTGCAGGTTCGATGGCCGCGCGGCCGCCCAGACCGAAACGCCCGGTTCGGATTGGACAAAAGGAAAGAACGCATGGCAGTCACACCCGCCGGAGCCGCTAGCTCGACACCGCTGGAGCGCGACGCCCGTCTCATCAATGCGCGGGAGCACCGGATCCGGCCTGGTGAAATTGCGGTGGGCGTCATCATCGGACGATCGTCGGAGTTTTTCGACTTCTTCGTCTACGCGATCGCCTCGGCGCTGGTGTTTCCGTCGCTAATCTTTCCCTACACCGACGCCCTGACCGGAACCCTCTACTCCTTCGCCATCTTCTCGCTTGCCTTTGTCGCCCGGCCCTTCGGCGCACTCCTCTTCATGCGGATCGACCGTCGGCATGGACGGGGCGTCAAGCTGACGGCGGCGCTCTTCCTGCTCGGTGGATCGACGGCCGCCATGGCGTTCCTGCCGGGTCACGAACAGGTTGGTAGTCTCGCCGCGATCTGTCTGGCTGTCCTGCGCATCGGGCAGGGCTTTGCGCAGGGTGGAACCTGGGATGGGCTACCCGCACTGCTGTCGCTCAGCGCGCCGCGGGAGCGGCGCGGCTGGTTCAGAATGATCCCGCAGCTCGGCGCGCCAATTGGCATGTTCGTCGCCAGCGCCTTGTTCGCGTTTCTGCTGTCGACGCTGAAGCCTGCGGATTTCCTTGACTGGGGCTGGCGTTACCCGTTCTTCGTTGCGTTCGTCATCAACGTCGTGGCGCTGTTTGCCCGGCTGCGCCTAATCTCGACCCCTGAGTTCACACGGCTTTACGAAAGCCGAGAGTTGCAGCCTTCTCCGCTGTCGGACCTCATCCGCGATGAGGGACGGACGGTCGTGCTCGGCGCGTTCGCCCCATTGGCAAGCTTCGCGCTCTTTCACCTCGTCACCGTGTTCCCGCTATCATGGGTCGTACTCACAAAAAGCGACGCTCCCTTACGCTTTTTGGTCATCGAACTGGTCGGAGCAGCTATAGGTCTCGTGACCGTGGCGCTGTCGGGCGTGATTGCAGATCGCATTGGCGGCCGAACGGTGCTTGCCGTATCGGCTGTCCTGATTGGAGCTTACAGCAGCTTCGCGCCGCAGCTGCTCGGTGAAGGACCTGCCGGCGAATGGACCTACGTGCTGCTCGGCTTTGGACTGCTTGGGTTCGCCTTTGGTCAATCGTCGGGCGCGCTAAACGGCAGCTTCTCATCCAAGCACCGTTACACGGGCGCGGGTACGACCGCGACGGCAGCTTGGTTCATCGGCGCTGGGTTCGCACCGCTTGTTGCTCTCCTACTGGCAAGCACCTTTGGCCTCCGGTCGGTGGGCGTTTATCTTTTCTCGTGCGCGGTATGTACGCTTGTAGCGCTTGCACTAAACCGTGTGCGGCGCCGTTGAGGTACTAAGCGTCCGGTCACTCACCCCATCCGCCCAGCAGCCCGCTCCTCACCCACATAGCCGATGTACCATTCGAGGTGCCCGGCGACCTCCTGGTCCAGGCGATCGGGCGACGCCTTCAGGGCCTCGGCCGTCGCATTCACGGTGCCGTAGAGGGCGCAGACCTCGCTGAGGTAGAGGTTGATTTCCTCGTTCAGCTGCTCCTCCGACATGTCGTCGAAGCGATTGGCCTCCCTTGCCTTTTCCAGCTTGCCGAGGCGGAGATCGATCACGTTCGAGGTCACGGCTGGTCTTCCAGGAAAACGAGGGCCGCAAACAGCGTCGTGGTGCCGTGACGGGTATAGCCATGCGTCTGCGCGGCGGGATACCCGGGTCCGAGGGGCGGGTTCGCTCCAGGACCATACACTTCAAAGCTGGTAGCGGCCCGCGAGCATCAATAGCCCTTGTGCCAGCTCACTGAGGTTGGCTGAAGCCTTCTCGGCTTCGCGCGTGCCAGCCGCAGTCTGCTGGCTGGCCTCACGGATATTTCGAAGGGCACCCGTCACCTGCTCGATGCCAAGCTGCTGCTGGTTCGTTGATGCAACAATCTGCTGGAATGTTTGCGCGCCCTCTTCCACACGTGCAGCCATTTCCTCGATCGTGCGCACGGTCGCGTCCGTTCGGGTCTTCCCGGTGGCAGCGCGTTTGACTGCTTCCTCCGTGAGCATGACCGACGAGTTGATGCCACGCTGGATCTCCCCCAGGAGGCCACGCACCTGAACGGTGGCGGCTTTGGCCTGATCGGCGAGCCGTTTCATCTCGGTGGCGACGACCGCGAAGCTGCGCCCGGCCTCGCCAGCAGCGGCAGCTTCGATCGCGGCGTTCAGAGCCAGCAGGTGCGTGCGTTCCGAGATATCGTCGACCGTGGCGATGATGTCGCCGATGACTTGGGTCTTCTCGCTCAGAGCGACGATGTTGCCAGCCACCGCTTCGCCCTGCTCACGGATCGCGTCCATGGCCCTGGCAGTGTCGGTGGCCGCCCGCAATCCGGCGCGCGCCGTCTGGGCAGAGGCCTGTGCCGTGGCAATGATCTCATTAGCACGCTTGACGATCCCGGCCCCTGAATGTGCAATCTCGTCAACGGTTGCAGCGGTCTCCTGCACTGCGGCGAATTGCTCCTCGACGCTGGCGGCTTGTTCCTGCGCGGAAGCGCGAATCTCTGCGGCGGCGGCGTTGAGATCGTTCGTAGCCGAGCGATTGGTCAGAGCCAGGTTGGTGAGCCCGGTTACCATCGTGTTCAGCGTCGCACTAAGGCGACCGATCTCGTCGCGCCCCCTTACCCCTATACGGCCAGTCAGATCACCAGCACCGATTTGTTCGACGAAAGCCATCACGCCCAGGAGTGGCCTGACGATCAGGCGGTTGATGGCGACGCCGATCCCGGCACAAATCAGGAGCGTGAGCAGAGTACCCAGCCATAGCGCAAGGCTCGCGTTACGCTCCGCCTGAATGAGACGCTCGTTTTGCGTTACGCGGATCCGCTCTTCCACGCCCTCGATCGCAGCGAGCTTTCCCCGAAAAGTATCGAACAGCTGTTTGCCTGATCCATCGCTCTCCAGCCGGATCGCCTCGGGTCGCGTCGCCGCAGAAGTAGCATTTCGGATCGCTGGCTCTGCAATATCTGCTTGCCAAGCGCGGGCGGCTGCTATGGCTTCCGCGAGCAAGCGTGACGGCTCGGCATCGTGACCAATCAGGTCGCTGAGATGGTTGATCGCGTCATCTAAAGCTGGCCGTCCCGACTGATACGGCTCAAGGCTACTCACGCGCCCGGTGATCAGGTAGCCGCGCAGCCCAGTCTCTTGGTTGAGCATGGCTGCCTGGAACTCACCAAGGGCGCGGATAACCTGGCTGGAACGACCGCGTGTCTCCGTCGCCTCATGCAAGTGGTTGAGGGTAAGGAACGTCGCGCCACTGCTGAGAACCGATACCACCGCAATGATGCCGATCGCGCCGCCTAGCGAGCGGTTGAGGCCAAATGAATTCGGCATCGTTGGCCCCGTTACTGAGATCCGCAGATGGCGCTGTGAAGCCTAGAAACTTCCACCGTCAAGTGCCTAGGCCGCTTGCCTCAGTGCCCAACTGCCGAAGACGCTCGGCTAGCGCCTGCATGCTCACGTCGCCTTTGTTCAGGATCTGGCTGGCACCACGCAGCCGTCGCCGATCCTCCCAACTTAGGTCGAGTGCTGTAAGCACCACAACCGGGATCGCGGTGCATTCAGGTTTGGCCCGCATGGCTTCCAAAAACTCGAAGCCGTCCATCACCGGCATGGTGAGGTCGAGCAGCACGATCCCAGGCGGAGCGGCGGCAAGCTGATCGAGGCCATCGCGACCATTCTCAGCCTCGTTCACGGTCCAGCCGTCGCGTTCGAGGACCTTCCGGATCCGCATGCGCGTATCAGGATCGTCGTCGATGATTAGGGCAGCATTCTCAGGCGGACGGTAGCGGTCCATCACATTCTTGAACCTATCCCAGCGCACCGGCTTCATCACGTAATCAGACGCGCCCAGCGAGGCTGCGAGGGCACGTTGCTCGACGAAGGTTATCATGATTACCGGGATATCGGTCAGATCGGGATCGGCTTTCAGAGCACTCAGAACCGACCAGCCGTCGATACCGGGCATCATGACGTCGAGCAGGATGGCATGCGGTTTGAGCTCGCGTGCGAGTGCCAAGCCGGAGGTACCGTCGGGTGCCAAGCGAACTTTGAAGCCCTCTCGATGCAAGAACTTCGTCATCAGACTGCGTTGATCGGCATCGTCGTCGATGACGAGCACCACCTCGCCGCCTCGCGCACTCAGGTCCTCAGGTTCTGATAACGCGTCGACCTCCTGTACCCGGTAGTTCGCCAACAGCTTGACGGTAAAAGTCGTACCTTGGCCCGGCACACTGCTGACCGAGACCGAGCCGCCTAGGATCTCGCTCAAGGCTTTCGTGAGCGAGAGACCTAAGCCAGTGCCACCGTATTTGCGCGTCGTTGAGGCATCAGCCTGAACGAATCTCTGGAACAGCTTGGAAACCTGCTCCTCTGTCATGCCGATGCCGGTGTCGGCGACCTGGAAGACGATGCGCTCGCCATCGTTCTGCGACTCACGAGCGACGGACACCGTGATGACGCCCCCCTCGGTGAACTTGGCCGCGTTGCTGAGAAGATTGAGCAGGATCTGCCGCACCTTCGTCAGGTCCGATACCATGCGTCCAAGGCCCGGCGAGACCTGGAGCTCGACCCTGTTGCCCTTCTTATCGACCAGCGTCCGTGCCGTCGTCACGACATCCTGGATGACGGGGTCCAATTCGAATGCCTCTGGGTAGACATCCATCTTGCCGCTCTCGACCTTGCTGAGGTCTAGGACGTCGTTGATGAGCCCAAGCAGGTGACGTGCACTTCCCTCGATTTTGCGCACGTCTGGCTCGAGTTCCTCTGAGGAAACCCCATCTGCCATCTCTTCCTGCAGCATTTCGCTGTACCCGATGATGGCAGCGAGGGGAGTGCGCAACTCATGACTCATGTTGGCGATGAAGGCGCTCTTGGCAAGGTTCGCTTGCTCGGCGACGTCCTTTGCGGCCTCCGCCCGGGCATTGGCGTCAGTCAACGCTTCTTGATTGCTCACCAGGATCCGGTTCGCACCGTCGAGGCGCTCCAACGTCGCCTCATTCTGTACGACAGACCGGCGCAGGGCATCGCAGATCCAAACCATGACGGTGCCGACCAGTACGTACTGGCACAAAAGAGAGATATCGACGCCGCTGAGCGACCCATCCCGCGTGTAGAACCACGTGGCAATGAGAGTCGATAACGATAGAGTCAGCGTCCCAGCCCCCCAGCCGAAAGCCAAGCTCGCTGCTAGAAGAACCGGGATGTAGAGCAGGAAGGGCGCGACATACGCCGGAGCCAGGAAGCGCAGGAGCGTCATGGCGCCGATGAGAAGTAGGGTCACGCCGTAGCAGATACCCGGCGGAGGACGTCGTAGGGCAAGGGTTCCGATCAGTCCGTGCAAGCTTCTCATCTGGGAGGAGTGTCACGGCGTGCCCGCTTTGCAAAGCGGATAAGGCAGGAGGCTACAGGCGTGCAGACCCTGGTCTAGGCAATGGTCGACGCGGAAGTCCGAATGAACCAACCAGCCCGGACTCAGACCAAAAAAGGGTAACTGATTATGTATGGAAAAATCGACGGTATTTCCGACAATCAGCATCGCCGACGTCAGTATGACCCTATGGTGAAGCGGACATGCTGCTCTCGACCCGATCTCGTCCTTCGAGTTTCAAATCTCGGCGCCGCAAAGCGGACGTTGAACGGGACATCACGGTACGGCTGAAGACCATCGTCGCCCCGGACCCTTGGCGGCAAGCCGATCGAGGTTGGCGAGGAGCCGAGCAAGCAGGTCGACGAACTGCTCGGCTTCCGCCTCCGTGAAGCCGGCGAGGGCATCGCGGTTGCCCTGCATCAGCACGGCGGTTGCTTCCGGCAGGCACGAGAGGGCCATCTCCGTCAGAGCCACACGATGGCTGCGGCCATCGGCCGGATCCGGCGTCCGACGGACGAGACCGTCCCGTTCCATTCGCGCCAACATTTGCGCCATGGGCGGCTGCTCGACCCGCGCGAAACGCGCGAGATCGCGTTGCGTGCCGGCCTTTCCGTCCCGCAACGCGACCAGGACCGGCAGGTGGCCGACGCCGAAGCCGAACGGCTTCAGCCGTGCCTCGCTGAGGCGGGCGAAGCCACGGGCAACAAGGCTGACGAGATGCCCCGGCGTCGACAGTACGTCACGATGTTCGCTCATTGCCCTTACCTTAACCTCCACGATTGGCTACTAATGCATACGTGCATATGTATCGACTGCCTTGTACGCGCTCAACCGCTGCCTGGCGCCATTCATTGAAGGCCAACGGTATGCCCCGCGAGAGCGTTACGGTCACCACCCCCGACGGCCGTTGCCCAGTCACCATAGCCACCCCCGAGGGATGGACGGACGGGCCAGCCCTCATCTTCTTCATGAATGCAGGCGGCATCCGCCCGGCCGTATTCGAGATGACGCAGCGGCTGGCCGACGCTGGTTACCTCGTGCTGGTACCGGACCTCTTTTACCGCTATGGTCCCTACGGCCACTTCGATCCTGTGGAGGTGATGAGGAGCGACTTCCGCGCGGTGCTCGGTCCCCTGATGGCGACGACCGGCAACGCGAAGGCCGCGCAGGACACGACGGCGCTTCTGGCCTACCTCGACACCCGCCGGGACGTCGTGGGGTGTCAAGTCGGCGCCATCGGCTTCTGCATGGGCGGCGGCATGGCGATCATCGCAGCCGGAACCCACTCGGACCGGTTCGCAGCCGTGGCAAGCTTCCACGGCGGCAACCTTGCCACCGACGCGTCGGACAGTCCGCATACCGTCGCGCTGCTGATCAAGGCACGGCTCTACATCGCGGCGGCGACCAACGATGACAGCTACCCGCCGGAGATGGCCGGGCGCTTAGAAACGGCGCTGCGCGGGGCCGGCGTTTCGTTTGAGGCCGAGACCTACCCCGCCGCCCACGGCTGGATGAAACCCGACTTCCCGGTTTTCGACGCGGCCGCCGCCGAACGAGGATGGCGGGCGATGCTGGCCTTACTCGATCGCGAACTACGGCAGGGCAGCGTTCCTAACTAATGTGTAGGCCCTTGAGCAGGCGAGGTCGCCTCGTCAGCTTCAATGGCATAGCCGTGCGGAAGGGGTGGGTCGCAGAACCACCCGACTCAGTCATTCGGAAGCATTATCATTTAGGGACAGGGCCCAGGCTCGCCCCGCCCTCGTCTGCGTCAACGGCATAGCTCGACGATGTTGGGTATCCGTTCATATCGGACTATGCCGAGCGATGGATCCATGACGATCGACGGACTGGTAGGCCAACTCATGGCATCGACCTGTCCATGCTCTGCGTTGCCCGTCGGACGGAGGTTTTTCCGATGCGTAGCAGTCATACTCAAGCCCAGCTGGCGCAAGTCGTCGCTGGCCTCAGTGAAGGGGTGATCCTGATCGAGGCCGATCATACGCTGTCCTACGCCAACGAGGCGGCGCTCACGATGCATGGCGTTGCCGAGCTGGACGACCTTGGCGCTACCATCTCCGAATATCGTGCTAACTTCGTGCTGCGCTACCGCAACCATCGGGAGATCGGACCGCTGCAGCATCCAGTGGAGCGGGGGCTCGCTGGCGAGACGTTCCGTGATGCTGTGGTCGAAGTGCACCATGCACGGGATCCGAAAAAGATCTGGATGCATCGTATTCGCAGCCTTGTCGTGACTGAGGCGGAGGGTCGTCCGACGGGCCTTGCCCTCATCATGCAGGACGTGAGCGATCACTACGAGGCGGAGGAACGCTTTGAGAGCATGTTCCGGGCAAACCCAGCCCCAGCCGTAGTGTGCCGGCTCTCCGACCTCCGCTACGTGAAGGTCAATCAGGGCTTCATCGACCTGACAGGCTTCACGCGCGATCAGGTGCTCGGTCGGACGTTCACGGAGATCGATCTGCTAGGCCAGTGCGAGCACCGCGCTGCTGCCGTAGCCCATCTCCATGCCGGCACTCCGATCCTGCAGGGAGAAGCGTGCCTTTGTGTCCCAGCCGACTGCGAGAAGTACGTGATCGTTGCCGGGCATCCTATCGAGATGCCGGGCGGCGAGCGCTGCATGCTGTTTACCTTTGCCGATTTGGAGGATCGCCGGAAGGCGGAGGCGGAGTTGCGCTTGAGCGAAGAACGGTTCGCCAAGGCGTTCGAACTCAGTCCGATCCCGACCGCTCTTCTGAGTTCGGAAGCGGAGGTGTCGACCAGCATCAATGAGGCTTATGCCGCAGCCTTCGGTGATGCAGCCGATGTCACATCCGTACCCTGGGTCGAGGAAACCGAGCGGACACGCTTCAAGCGCGAACTGCAGCGCTACGGTCGGGTCCGAGCCTTTGAGGGACGTTTACGGACCCGGCAGGGCGACATCCTCGATTGCCTCGTCTCCGCCGAGCCGATCACGGTGAACGGCAGCTCTGGCCTGCTTTGCGCCGTGCAGGACATCTCATCTCGAAAACGTACCGAGGCGGAATTGATCTCAGCCATCGAGGCCGTAATGGCGGACGCCTCATGGTTCAGCCACGGGGTGATCGAGAAGCTTGCTCTCCTGCGCAATCCTCCCCGCTCCGGCAAGGCACCGGTGACGGCCGAAAAGCTCACAGCCCGTGAGAGCGACATGCTGGAGGGCATCTGCCGTGGTGCGACTGACGAAGAGATCGCAGGGGATCTCGGCGTATCCCTCAGCACGGTGCGCAACCACGTTACCCGGCTCTATCGCAAGATCGGTGTGAACCGCCGCAGCGCCGTGATCGTCTGGGCCAGGGAGCGCGGGATTGGCGGAACCCCAACGAATGGCGCGGGAACGTCGTCAAAACAGGGTCGAAAACACTAACTCGATTAGTCTAAAATATTAATATGTAAATTCTCGGAACATCGCCCCGTTGACTGTCTTGAGCGGCAGTAGCTCTGCTCGAAGCCAGCATCTCGGGAAGTGGCTCCAGGGCCAATACGAGGTGTGACGATGGGCAAGGGCCGAAAGGTTCTGTCGGATGATCACGCTCGAGCCCTGATCAAGCAGGCCATCGGGATGATCTTTGGGGACACGCAGGTTGAGGCGGAAGCCACAACCGAGATTGCAGCCATCGAGTCGAGGCATGCCACGGCCCGTCACAAACCAGTGAAAGCCCCACGTCCTCCAAAGGCGTGAGCAATCAACATTCCATCGTCTCTCGGCTCTCCCTCGCGCAGGCTCTGCGTCGCCCCCCCGACGCACGTCTCAACACTGGAGCACACCATGTCCCTCCTCGCCTGGATCGTTCTTGGCCTGATCGCCGGCTTCATTGGCAGCAAGATCGTCAACAACACTGGCCAGGGGCTGATCGTCGACATCCTGCTCGGCGTCGTCGGCGCCGTCGTCGGTGGCTTCCTGTTCAACCAGTTTGGCCAGCCCGGCGTGTCCGGCCTCAATCTCTACAGCCTGCTCGTCGCCATCGTCGGAGCGGTCGTCGTGCTGTGGCTCTACCACGCCCTCATGGGTCGTCGCCGGCTCCTCTGAGCCCGTCGCCCGATCTCGCTTGCGCCGATCCCGGCCCTGAAGACCAACCAGAAAGACTCAACACCATGGCTCTGGCCCCGGATACAACCCCACCTGCGATCAACCGCGACCTACCAGATACGAGCATCGTCACGCCGGCCGAGGACATGCGCACGATGATGCTGCATTCCGTCTCCTGGGGCGCTGTGTTCGCCGGGGCGGTCGCCTCGCTGATCACCCAGGTCATTCTCAACATGCTCGGCCTCGGCATTGGTTTGTCGACGGTCGATCCGATGGGCAACGGAACGCCGGAAGCCAGCTCCCTCGGCATCGGTGCCGGCCTGTGGTTCGTTGTCTCCGGGGTCCTTGCTGCGATTGCCGGCGGGTTTCTGGCTGGTCGTCTCTCGGGCAAGCCCTCCTCCTCGACGGCTGGCTATCACGGCCTGATTGCCTGGGCCGTCTCGACCCTGGTGATCCTTTATCTCCTCTCCTCGGCTGCCAGCGGCATCGTCGGTGGTGCGCTCGGTACTGCCTCGTCTGCCATCGGTGGAGTCGGTAACGTTGTCGGCGGGTCCGTGCAGACTGCCGCTCAGGCAGCGGCGCCATCACTTACGAAGATCACGGACCCGTTCTCCGGCATCGAGGCCAACGTCCGCAATGGTACCGGCTCCGATCCCGCTGCGCTTAAGGATGCCGCCGTGACCGCCATGCGTGCAGCTGTCACCGGTGACGGTGCCCAGCAGGCCGCTGCCCAGGAGAAGGCCGCCCAGGCTCTCGCCAAGGCTCAGAATATCTCGGTCGAGCAGGCCAAGGCGCAGGTTGCCCAGTACACCCAGCAGTTCAAGGAGACGGTTGCCACGGCCAAGGAGCAGGCCAAGCACATCGCCGACGCAACTGCGCGTCGTGTGTCTCAGGCTTCCCTCTTCGGGGCGCTGGCTCTGATCTTCGGAGCCTTGGCTGCCTTCTTCGCGGGTCGCGGCTCGGCAGTCGATCCGACGATCACCCGCACGGCTCCGAACACGCTCGGTGCACGTCGGTCATGAGCACCCGCGACCCCGCCGCGTCCGAGATCCACGGTCTTGGTACGCTCCCAAGCGATGCGGCGGAGGTCGCCTTGGGCGAGGAAATCGTCCTTCCCCTGATCGAAGAAACTGCGCGCATCGATAAGCGCGCCGTCGAGACTGGACGGGTGCGGGTCTCGACCCGCACCGAGACCATCGACCAGGTCCTTCGCGAGACCCTGCGCAGCGACATGGTCGGGGTAACCCGGGTTCCGCTCAATCGGACGCTCGCCGAGGGCGAGGCCGTCCCACAGATCCGAACGGAGAATGGCGTGACCATCATTCCCGTCCTGGAGGAGATCCTCGTCGTTGAGAAGCGCCTCGTCCTCAAGGAGGAGGTGCATGTCCGCCAGACGACGTCAGGCGAGGATGTCGAGGTTCCGGTGATGCTGCGCCGGCAGCGCGCCGTGGTCGAGCGTATCGGCCCGGACGGCCAACAGAACGATCCCTTGCCCACCACTCCGGAGACGAAGCCATGAGCCAGACCATCACTGCGATGTACGATACCTACACCGACGCCACTGCTGCCCAGAACAAGCTCCTGGCGCTGGGCATCCCTGCCGCATCGATCAAGATCCTGTCGGGCACTCAAACCGCTCAGACCACCACGACCTCGGGCACAAAGCCAGACGAAGGCTTCTGGGGCTCGCTCAAGGATCTCTTCATGCCTGAGGAGGATCGCTACGCTTACAACGAGGGTCTCCGCCGCGGCGGCACGATGCTGAGCGTGACCGTCGATGAGGCGCACACCGAGAAGGCCTACGATATTCTCGAAGAGCACGGCTCCGTCGACCTCGATGAGCGCGAGGCAAGCTGGCGCAAGGAAGGCTGGAGCGGTTACGAGGGGGCAACCGGTTCCTCGACTGTCGGTGCCGTCGGATCGACCGCTGGCGCTACGGCCACCCGGGCCGAAGGCGCCACAGAGGCCGTTGCCGCCCACAGTGCTGCTCAGACGGGGACCGACTACATCCCGGTGGTCGAGGAGCGCCTCAACGTCGGCAAGCGCATGGTCGATAGCGGCCGAGTGCGGGTACGCTCCTACGCGGTCGAGGAGGCCGTCAGCGAGAACGTGACCCTTCACGACGAGACCGTGAGCGTCGATCGCCGCGTTGTCGATCGTGCCGTGGCGCCGGGGGACGAAGCCCTGTTCGCCGAGAAGGTGATCGAAGCGACCGAGACGCGTGAGCAGGCAGTGGTGTCGAAGGACGCTCGCGTTGTCGGTGAAGTTGGTATCCGTAAGGATGCGACCCAGCGCACCGAGACCGTCTCTGACACTGTGCGTCGCACCGAAGTCGAGGTCGAGGACGGACGTGGAACTGTGAGCCGTACGGATGCGACGGGTACCCCGACTGGGACGACGCCGCGCAAGCCGGTCTGAACCGAGATCCAGGAGGGGCCGACATCGCCCCTCCTACTCGCATGACCATCGCGTTCCGGTGAAGGTGCTAGGGGCCTTGCATGACCGTCGAGCAAGTTTGCCTCGTGGTTGCTCTCAACCTCCTCGTTGGCATTTTCATCGCGCGGTCAGGCAAATTCCGCACGACTGCGTCTGCAAGATTGATCCTGGGAGCACTGATCCTTAGCGGTTTCGCGATGATCTGGCGCTCTCTCATGCTCTAACATCGTGCAGTCTGGATCCGACCCTATTCGCAGCAGTCGATATCTGTGTCGCGGCGACAGTAAAGAGTCGTAAGGTTGACGCAGATGTGCGTACGTTGGTCAACGCCGAGGCTCACTAACTGAGCTTGCTTCCTGAGATACCCGATGACCGACCGCATCCCAACATCCACGCCGCAACCGCGGACTCAGACCTCGCCGGCGATCTGGACCATTTTTTTGGGGACCGCACTTCTGGGGCTGGTGGCCCTACCGCGTCGGGCATCTGGTTCGCGAATCGAAGGCGGTTCAAACCAACTTGGAGCCGAGGACGGTCCAAAAATCCATAGCGGGATGAGTGCGGCCCAGGTTGCGAACACCGAGGCTGACCGAGGTCGCAAGGCAGCGAACCCATCCGAGATCCCCGCCAAGGGCTGGCTGGATATCGGCAAGCGCCTGTTCCAGGAGTTTGGTAACGACCGTGTGCTGTTGGTCGCGGCGGGTGTCACATTCTACGCAATCCTGGCTCTGTTTCCGGCCATCGGCGCGCTCGTTTCGATTTATGGCCTCGTTGCCGATCCCGCGACCATCAATGAGCAATTGGCCGCCCTTCAGGGCGTCATGCCGGGCGGTGCCCTTGACATTGTCGGCGAGCAGGTAAAGCGCATCGCCGCAAAGGGGGGCGGCACGCTTGGCTTCACGGCGGCCTTCGGCATACTCGTGTCGATCTGGAGCGCCAACGGCGGTATGAAGGCCATCTTCGACGCGCTCAACATCGTCTACGACGAGAAAGAAAAGCGAAATTTTTTCTGGTTGAACTTGCGTTCCCTTACCTTCACGGCAGGGGCGCTTCTGTTCGTGGTTCTAGCCCTCATTGGCATTGTCGTCGTTCCGGCCGCGCTGGCTTTCTTAAATCTGGGCTCGATGGAGTGGGTCATCGCCTTGGCACGGTGGCCGATCCTGCTCTTTGTTGTCCTAGGCAGTCTGGCCCTCCTGTACCGGTACGGTCCAAGCCGGGAAGCTGCGAAATGGCGATGGGTGACCTGGGGGAGCGCTGTCGCAGGCCTCCTCTGGGTCGTCGTGTCGGCGCTGTTCTCGTGGTACGTGTCGAGCTTCGGCAACTACAATGAAACCTACGGCTCTCTTGGCGCCATCATCGGCTTCATGACCTGGATCTGGATCTCGACCACGATCGTGCTGCTCGGGGCAGAGTTGAACGCCGAGATGGAACATCAGACGGCCGCAGATACGACCACGGGCCGGCCTGAGGAACTTGGTGCGCGCAAGGCGAAGGTGGCCGACACGGTCGCAGCTTCCACCTGAGAGGATGGCTTGGCGTGCGTCCTGCCGCGTTCGTCAACCTGCGCCTTAGAGTATGTCCTGTTCGTCTATCTACACCGCGGGGTGAGACGACTTCTACCTATCCACGCCAAACAACGAACCTATCTCCGTTCATGTCGGATATCCGACGGTATTTCCGACACCTACGGCTGATTGCGGCAGAGTCCGAGAAGGGTGGAGGCTGTGTGAAAACACGTCTCGGGCTGATGCAAGTAGAAGGATTTCCTCCTGAAACTCTCAAAAGTCGCTGTCTCGGCCATCCGAGCTGATGTTTCCCACGACGGCTCCTGCCTTCGCTTACGGCCGGAGCGTCCCGACCATGTCTGGTCCTACGACTTCGTCGAGCACCGCACACACAACGGCAGGAAGTACCGAATGCTGAACGTGATCGATGAGTTCACGCGCGAGTGCCTGTCGATCCGTGTATCCCGCAAGCTGAAGGCCCTCGACGTGATCGACGTACTCTCGGACCTGTTCAGCCTACGTGGAGTGCCCAGTCATATCCGCTCCGACAATGGTCCGGAGTTCATCGCCAAGGCCGTTCAGGACTGGATCGCGGCGGTTGGCTCGCAGACCGCCTACATCGAGCCGGGCAGTCCGTGGGAGAACGGGTACTGCGAGAGCTTCAACGCCAAGCTGCGGGATGAACTCCTCAACGGCGAGGTGTTCTACACCCTCAAGGAGGCCAGCGTCGTGATCGAGCAATGGCGCAGGCACTACAACAGCATCCGCCCGCACTCGTCGCTCGGCTACCAGCCGCCCGCACCGGAGGTCGTCATCTGGCCAACGGAACCGACCGGATCAGCGCCGCTCGCTCACCCCACCATCGTCACGAGACCTGACCCTGACCCAGCAAAGTGGTCCGCGCTGAGCGCAAGTTTTTCGGGCATCCTGAACCCTGAAGGAGGGTGGATGCCATGCCTCGCAAACGCTTCACGAATGAACAGATCGCCTTTGCCCTGCGGCAGGCGGAGAATGGTGCGACGGTGGACGAGGTCTGCCGGAAGATGGGTGTATCCGAGCCGACGTTTTACCGTTGGAAGAAGCAGTTCGTCGGCATGGGCGTGCCTGAGATCCGGCGGTTGAAGCAGTTGGAGGACGAGAACGGCAAGCTCAAGCGGTTGGTCGCAGACCTGACGCTGGACCGCTCGATGCTGCAGGACGTGCTCAAGCGAAAGTGGTGAGGCCCGCCGTTCGCCGTGAGGTCGCTGGTCACCTGCAGGTTGCCTATGGGATCAGCGAGCGTCAGGCCTGTCTGGCTACCGGCTTCGGCTGCTCGTCCCAGCGCTACAGGAAGCGCTCGGACCCTCAGGTCGCGCTGCGGATGCGATTGAAGGAGTTGGCTGCCGCACGGGTGCGCTACGGCTACCGGCGGCTGCACATCCTGTTACGACGGGAGGGCTGGGAGGTGAACCATAAGCGCACCTACCGGATCTACCGCGACGAGGGACTGTCGATCAGGTCCAAGCTGCCCAAGCGCAAACGAGCCTGGCGTTATCGCCAGGGACGACCGGCGATCGTTGGACCCAACGAGGTCTGGGCCATGGACTTCATGTCCGACCGCCTGTTCGACGGGCGTCCGTTCCGGATCCTGACCGTCGTCGATTGCCACACGCGAGAGGCGCTCTCACTGACACCGAGAGCCAACTTCCGCGCCTTCCAGGTGACCGAGGCTCTGGACGCCTTGGTCCGGCTGCGAGGTCGGCCCAAGAGTCTCCGGGTGGATAATGGACCGGAGTTCGCCGGGCGCATACTCGACCAGTGGGCCTACCTGAACGGGGTCGAGATCGACTTCTCCCGACCGGGCAAGCCGACCGACAACGCTTACATCGAGTCGTTCAACGGCCGTCTACGAGCAGAATGCCTGAACGCCTCGTGGTTCCTGTCGCTGGCCGATGCCCGTGAGCGCATCGAGGACTGGAGGTGCCACTACAACGAAGATCGACCCCATATGGCTCTGGGCGGCTTGACGCCCCGAGCCTTCGCCAACCAAGCTGTCACTGCCCGAGAACTTGCATAGGCCGTGGACCACAAACGGGGTCAACTCCAGACCGACGATGCACTAACTTCGAACCTGGGCCACCGAATAGGGGCAGGCCAGTGAACCGCGAGGCCAACGCGGGCGGCATGGGGCCGGAACAGGCCAAGAGGCGGCGACGGTCCCGCGACATAGCCTTATCGGGGCTGGTGACGCTCCTGCGCGGCGGGAACAGGCTCGCACGGCCTACGGGGATGCCAACGGGCACGATGCCCTCACGGATCGCGCTGCGTCGCCCGTGGAGCCGCTCGGCGAGCGCCTGGGCCTCCTCGTCGGCCAAAGCGCCTGACCCGTGTCCCTGCCAGACCTGGCGGGACAGCTCGTCCATCTGCGTAAGCGTCCGCGCGCCGTCGATGGCGGCGGCCATGGTCGCGTGAAACATCGTCCCCAACCCTTTCGGGCCGCGGCAGGCACAAGGCACGACTTCTCGATGCGGGAATTGGCGTTCCCGCTTGACTCCCGAGGGGGTCATATGGCCTGTGGGGGATTGCAACCGGCCACCACAGGCCTTTTCGATTTCGCGGCCCTCCTGTTTGGCGACAGGGGGGCCGTAGTCGTTTCAGGGTCTATCTCGCGGCGGTGATCTCTCCTGATGCCGGCTCACGACTCGCTTGGGCGATACGCGGCCGGACATGGCATGTCGGCCGGGCGGGAGGGTTAAGTCAACGCTAACCCTCATCGGCGACGCCCACGGCCTGCTCGATCCATGGGAGGCCAGCCGTTTCCAACACCCTGCTCCTGCTCGTCCTGGCGACCGAGAACGCCGAGTTGCGTGCCCAGCTGGCGGAGGTTCAAGCCCAGTGCGTCGAGTTGGCGGTGGATGCAGGGGAGCGCCATGCCGAGGTCGAGGCGCTGCGGTGGAAGTTGGCGGAGTTGCGTGCTGAGCGGGATGCAGGACGGGCAGTCCGTCCCCAACGCTTAAGACAGACCCAGTGGGATTCGAGGAACTGTCGATACCCTGCCAAGTTCTCTCAACTTCATGGACGGAATACCTTGCCCTGCCCGGCGAAAGCTGGAGCGGGGTATTTGTTTGGCCCTGCCTCCAGAATTTAGGACAACCCAGGCATTGCCTTGCAATCGTCCACAGGCTGCCAAGCACGCCCCGAAGTGCCACTGAATGACGCTCAAAGCCGACTCAATCCAAATCATCGAGCGAGTGTGAGGCAACAACGAGCCCAGTCAGGAGCGTCTAGAGGCTGTTATGAACCGCCGGCCAGTTGAGCGGCGTGTTTGAGCATGAGGCAGACGAAGGCGACGACGTGGAGATCGGCGAGTGTGCTGGGATAGCGCTCGTAGTCCTTGACGAGGCGGCGGAAGCGCGTCGCCCAGGCGAAGGAACGCTCCACGACCCAGCGGCGCGGCAGCAAGACGAAGCCGCGCTTAGCCTCCGGGAGTTTGACGACCTCCAGTTCGATGCCGTGTTCGCGGGCGGCCTTGGCTGGCTTCTCACCGGTGTAGCCCTGGTCGACATAAGCCAGATCGACGCTATCCCCGGTGGCGGCCTGCACGGCTTGCGCCAGATGCCCGACCTGGGCCCGGTCGTCGGCATCGGCGGGCGTGACGTGCAGGGCCAGGAGATGGCCCAGGGTGTCGACGGCCAGATGGACCTTCGAGCCCTTCTTACGCTTGGCCCCATCGTAGCCGGCCCGCTCGCCGCTCTCGGGCGTCGAGCGCAAGGTTCGGCTGTCGAGGATGGCCGCGCTCGGCTCAGGAGAACGCCCGGAAGCCAGGCGCAGGAGCGCCCTCAGATCGTCGGCGAGTTGCTCGAAGCAGCCTGCCGCCAGCCAGCGCTGCGCCTGCTGGTAGACGGCTTCCCAGGGCGGGAGGTCATGGGGCATCCACCGCCAGGGTGCCCCCGTCTTCACCACGTAGCGCAATCCGTTGAATGCCTCGCGAAGCGAATACTCACGCTGCCCCGCATCCTCGCGCAGCAGCGTCAGGTACGGCGCGACCAGCGCCCATTCATCATCGGAAACGTCGGACGGGTAGGCTTGGCGCGAAGAGGTCATGCCTCTTCATCTGGATCCCAGATCGCCAAGGTCCATCACAGCCTCTAGGGTACGGAAATGCGTCAAACTTGCCGTGACATCAAAATCCGTTTTTGCTTACAACGAATTGGTAGTATTTTGAGCGCGTTGTTCTTCGCACCTCAAAACAGCGACGGCCATGCCACATCGCGAGTATCCCGTCCTACTCAATGAGCCCCAGCGCCTGGAGGCCCTGAAACGCTACAAGGTGATGGACACGCCTCCCGAGGTTGAGTTCGACCATGTGGCGAAGCTCGCCGCCGACCTGTTTCGTGTTCCGACTGCCCTGGTTTCTTTCGTCGGAGAGGATCGTCAGTTCTTCAAGGCACGCCTAGGTTTTCAAGCCTGTGAGACTTCACGCGCCAATTCATTTTGCGCACATGGACTCGTAAGTGACGAGGTACTCGTCATCCCAGATGCGCAGGCGGATGTCCGATTTCGGCTCAACCCACTCGTTACCGGCTCGCCCTTCATCCGCTTCTATGCCGGAGCCCCCCTCCGCACGCCAACTGGGCAGAGGATCGGCTCAATCTGCATCATCGATGATAAACCTCGTCCATCCTTGAGTGACCATGAGAAGGAGCTTCTGCAAAGCCTCGGCAGAATCGTCATGGATCATCTGGAGCAACGGCGCCTGAACGTGCTGAAGAATGCTGCCATGAAGATGGCAGCTGCTACCCCAGATGCAATCGCATGCTCCCATGAGAACGGCGTGATTACGTTCTGGAATGCAGCGGCCGAACACCTATTCGGTTTCTCTCGCAGGGAGGCAATGGGCCGTCATATCGATTTGATCGTTCCTCCGAAGCATCGACAAGCCTATCACGCTGAGATCGAGCGCCTGCGAACAGGGGGGGGAGGCGACCTGGCCGGGACAACCTTTGAAATCAGCGGTTTGAGAAAGGACGGAACGTCGTTCCCCGTAGAGATCTCCCTCGCACGCTGGCAGGATGGTCCTCGGACAGAGTTCGGTTCGATCATCCGAGATATCTCAGAGAGACATCAGAGCCAGAAGTATCTGCGGTACCTCACGCAATTCGATCGGATGACCGGTCTGCCAAATCGGGTAAGCTTTCTGGAGAAGATCGCGCATGCTCTGAAGCAGGCCGGCCAATACACCGTTCTCAAAGTCGGTCTCGACCAGTTCAAGACCATCAACGGTTCCATGGGAATGGCAGCCGGAGATAATATCCTCATTGCCGCCAGTGAGCGGATCATCAATATCGTGGGACCAGAAGCATTCGTAGCGCGCCTGGGAGGAGACGAGTTCGGCATCCTCGTCCTCGGAAGCAATGATCTAGTTCAAGCAGAGGCCATCGCCAATCGTATCCTCGCAGGTCTCAGTTTGGCTTTTACAATACAAGGAATTGCCTGCCACATTAGCGCTAGCGTTGGTATCGTTCTCTGCTCCGAGACATCACAATTCGATGAGCCAGACGCAATCCTGAAAGGGGCCTTGCTGGCTCTTCAGCAGGCCAAGCTTGCAGGCGGGAGGCAATATGGATTGTTTCGGTCCGAACTTGGTGAACTCGCGGACGAGCGCCACCGGATCGAGGAAGAGCTCAGAAATGCCTTGGAACGGGAAGAGTTCGAACTTTATTTCCAGCCTCAGGTGCAGCTCCCGGATCATCGCATCGTCGGTGCTGAGGCCCTATTGAGGTGGCGGCATCCGAAGCAGGGCCTCTTATCACCTGCTATCTTCCTTCCGGTACTTGAAAGCAGCGCTATCGCGATCCCGGTCGGTGACTGGATCTTACGTACCGCCTGTGCCTTTGCCGCTGAAGCGGCTACGTCAGGCACTCCGCTCCGCATCGGCGTAAACCTGTTCGCAGCACAGCTGCGGGACACCTTATTATGTGAGAAGATTGCGGATGTGCTGACCACCTTCGGGCTTCGTGCAACGCAGCTTGAGCTGGAAATCACCGAAACCACCGTACTAGGCCACGACGAAAGCATTTTAGCGCCGCTGCGCCAGATCCGAGAGATGGGCGTCGGCATCGCTTTCGATGATTATGGCACCGGCTTCGCCTCTCTGAGTCTGCTGAAGCGTTATCCACTCACGCGCCTTAAGATCGACCGCGAATTCGTCCGCGATCTCGAAACTGATCCAGACGATGCGGCGATCGTCAAAGCGGTTTTGGCCCTTGGGGTCAGTCTCGACCTTGAGGTTATTGCCGAAGGGATTGAGACTGGCGGACAGGCAGCATTGCTGGCTTCTTATGGGTGCCGCGAAGCCCAGGGATACCTCTTTGGCAAACCTATGCCAGCCCGAAAATTTCTCGGCATTGCAACTGGGCTACCGCCTGGGGCGGCTTCCTGAAGCAAGCAGATTAGCAATTATCATTCCTTTCATATTTAAAAGCAAGAATGAAGACAACCAACTGCCAACAGTAAATTTTAGATTTCCTCGTAAAGAGTAGAGAGCCCTATTATGACAATGGTAATTCTTCTCAAAAATCACGAGGACCACCAATCTTAATGGTAGAGATGGCTTCCATTGGAAAGCTGTCGAAGTGGAGCCGCTCCTCAGCTTGGCTAAGCGCTTTTGGTATTCTGTCAGTGGTTGGCTTATGCGCAATTTCTGCCCTCATGCTCTGGCAGATGCGCTGGGACACAGCACGGAAAGCAGAGATTACCTCACGCAGTCTGGTGCAAGTACTATCCCGCGATATTGATCGCAATATTGATCTATACAACATTGCGCTTCGCACCGTGATTGAGGGCATTCAGCGCCCAGAGGTCATGGATGCCGCTCCTCAATTACGGCATATGCTGCTTTTCGATCGTATCACAACTGCTCCAGGATTTGGGTACATCTTAGTACTAGATCAAAATGGGAACGTCATCGCGAATTCACAGACTCTTGGTCCAACCTCAATCAATGTGGCCGATCGCGAATATTTTCAGTACTTCGCTGCCAATGCGGACGACAACTTGCATGTGAGCGCTCCGGTGATTTCGCGAGTCAGTGGACAATGGATGCTTACACTAAGCCGGCGGATCTCGAATGCCGAGGGCGCTTTTCAGGGTGTTGTTACAGGCGGCATCTATCTCAGCTATTTTCATAGCCTTTTCTCTAGTGTCGATGTCAATAATCCAGGAACAGTTACCCTATCTGGGCCTGGTGGAACGATTGTAATGCGGGAGCCTTATGAACCAAAACAAATTGGCACGAGCATATCCCAAACCGTAAGCTATGAGAGCATCGTGGAGATGAAGAGCGGCAGCTTTACCGGACCTGCGATGCTCGGCACAGGTGACAGGCTCTTCGTCTTCACGCAGATCCAGGATTTACCGCTCTATCTGAGCGTAGCGCTGCCCTTACATGATATCTACGCCGGATGGTGGTGGAAAGCTTTGGCGCTTGGGTTTGTCGTACTCGCCCTCAGTGCAACGATCATTGCGCTCATATGGCGACTTGGCCGGGAGCTTTTCCATAGGACGCAAGCTGAGCAGATTACCGCGGCTCTCAATATCGAATTGAATAAACTGGCTACCACGGATGCATTAACGGGCCTTTTTAACCGGAGGCAGTTCGATATATCCCTTTCAAAGGAATGGCGTCGAGCAGTACGAAATCAACATCAGCTCTCATTGCTTATTCTAGATGCTGATTATTTTAAGGGCTTCAATGACCGTTACGGACATCAGAAAGGAGATGAAGCGCTACAGTTGATCGCCCGCTCAATCGAGGCCGCTATCGACCGCAGCCATGATATTGCGTGTCGGATTGGCGGAGAAGAGTTCGCGGTGGTACTGCCAGACACGGATCCCGCTGGTGCAATAGTTGTAGCTGAACGTATCCGCATGTCTGTCTTAGGCTGGAAAGTTCCGCATGCGGTGAACCCTCATGCCTTGCTGACCATCAGTGGTGGTTTAGCTCATATTCTCGAAACAAACGTCGTTGACCCAACAACTTTGATAGCGGCCGCGGATCAGGCGCTTTATGAGGCTAAGGCAGGTGGGCGGAATCAAGTACGGGCCAGCGCAAATAACAGCAGTCCATCAATCGGTTAGAGGTAGTCGCCCTCCTTCTTTAAGACGATGACAAAGATGGCGCGGGTAGCTCAACCGTGAAGCGGTACTTCCAACTAAGCTAAAACCGATGCTCTCAAATCATGGGTGTTGATCTCTAACTATCGATGATCGAGCTAGGCTGACACTTCTCCTTGAAAGGCGGCTTCCATTACCATAGGGCCCACCGCGGTACCCTTGACAGGACTGCCGATGGATCGCCTTCCCGAGCTCGCCAGCAACATGGTGTAGGGTTGCCTGATCGCATGTCGCCGCGACCCGTGTCCCAAGTTCCCGGGTATGGGTTCGGGCGTAGAGAAAGGCAGCCAATCGCGCCCGGGTACGCTCGGGGATGCCTGCAACCAAGTCGGGGATGGCGTCCGCGTGAGCGCGGTAGATCCTCCCAAGCTTGTCCTCGGAAATGGGGCAACCGTGGTCGAAGTCCTCGATGCCGATCGAACGAGCCTGTTGAGCCAAGGGCATTAATGCAGGGTCTTGGTTAACGATTGGTGATCGGTCTACACATGGTGGGAGGAGCCATCAACAAATGCTCGGCTTGCACACCTTCACAGGTCGTGGATCCACCGCCCCCGTTGTCTCTGGGTCACGGCTCAGCGAGGCATGGTCAGCCGGCTGTGGGGCGGTCTTCGGGATCTTCATCAGTTGGAAGGCGCAGATGCAGCATAGAGCTAGGGATGCCAGCCAGAGGGCGCCTCTCGCTGTTCTTACGGTACGTTTTGACATGGCCCCCAGGTTGAACCTGGATAGTTAGCAGGTTCCTAACGCCGTTCCCTAGGGTCGCTCCAGTGAACTTGAGCGTGCAAACTTGAAGCAGGCTTCCTTAGATAGCGATAGGGCTGACTGTTTCGGCAGCAAGCCAGTCTATAACCGCGCTCAGCGCCTGCCGCTCGCTTCGCCCCGCCTTCAAGCTGGCTTCATAGGCTTCGATCTGCCCGTCGGCGCTGGATCCTTTGCGGGCAATCGTGCGGGCATGGCGGCACTCGGCTTCGCAACCCAGGGCGGCGGCATCTTCGGCCACGAGATCGAGGAGAGAGTCGACGAGCTTCGGTAGGCGGACGCCCTTCAGCGTCGCCTCGTCGATGAACGTGCCGTGGATGCCGGAACGCTCTGCCCGCCACAGGTTCTCCATGACGAACCCGCGGGACGCCCCGGTCAGCCCGGCATGGATGTCAGGCCTGTGATCGACGAGGCGCACGAGACAGCGATAGAGCGCGGCGATGGCAAGCGTGTCGTCGAGGCGGGTGCAACTGTCAGCCACGCGCAATTCCAAAGTCGGGAACCGGATCGAGGGACGGATGTGCCACCAGAAATAGGTGGCATCCTTCACCGCCCCCGATGTCGTCATGCCTTCGACGTAGCGGTCGTAATCGGCAGCATCGTCGAAGCGTTCGGGCAGGCCGGTGCGCGGCAGCTCAGCATAGGCCCGCATCCGATAGCCGGCGAGGCCGGTCCGGCGCTTCTCCCAGAACGGCGAGGACGTGGATAGGGCCAGCAGAACCGGCAGGAATGGCAGCAGGCGGTTCATGAGATCCACCCGCGCCTCCGGGCGGGGGACCTCGACGTGGATATGGAGGCCGCACACCACCGAGCGGCGACCGACGATCTGGAGGTCGTCCATCATATCGACGTAGCGGGATTTCGCGGTTTCCTGTTGTGCCGGCCAGAGAGCTGTGGGGTGCGTGCCAGCAGCGAAAACGAGCAATCCGTGCTTCAGACCTATCTCCGCCAGGCCGGTCCGTAGCCCTGACAAAACGCTACGAGCTTCCTCGAAACGTTCCGAGGGCTTGGTGCAAATTTCGATCTGGTTCTGAAGCAGTTCGCGCTCGACGCTATCAAACCGCTTGGCCACCTCCTTGTGGAAGCGCTCGACGGAGCGAGTCGGCGCGCCGCGCGACCGTGCGCTGGCGAGGAACATCTCCTCCTCGATGCCGAACTTGAACGCATGCGCCATTCGAACTGTTCTCTCTGGATTCGAGACCGCTAAGGCCTTGCCCGTTCGCGCCGCTGCTCAGGTCGAGGAATGGCTCGCTGGCGACGTTGCGCGTCGGTGACACGGCCACCCATTCAATCCGCAGGCCCGCTTGAGCCGTGCATCGGCTCTGGCGACGAGCTGAGCAGATCGATCGCCGTCACCGCTGGCCGCAGCACGGTCCGCCGAAACGACATCGCGCTTGGCGAGGCGGTACAGCACGTAAGCGTAGAAGCGCGTGAGTGGCTCCGGCATCGACAGCCCTCCTCGAAAGTTGAGCGAGCATGCAAAATATATACGCGGATTGCGCCAAGGTGTGGACTGGAAAGCTGTCCGCAGCAGTCCCGCCGCCCCGATCTGGTCACGAGGCCGGCGGGGAGGATCGTCCACTTATCGCCTATGGTCGGATGCCGATCTCAATGGGATGCAGAAGTCCATGGCGGACACTATGCGGCAGGAACGCCTCGCTAGTCATTGCAGCCATCGTGTCTTTAGATGCCAATGCGCTGCATTTCTGGCAGTGCCGCTGGGCACACGCTGCGGT
Source organism: Methylobacterium sp. W2 (assembly GCF_020662345.1). Taxonomy (GTDB): domain Bacteria; phylum Pseudomonadota; class Alphaproteobacteria; order Rhizobiales; family Beijerinckiaceae; genus Methylobacterium. The sequence continues at coordinate 40,066 of NZ_VMOA01000038.1, forward strand.
GAAAGCCTTTCGCCCATAGCCGCTTCCAAGGCCTGTAAAGCCATTGCAATACGTTCGGGGATCTCACCCTCTACCAGAGGAAAGGCCTCCGATACCGCACAATCTACCCCGACCATAAAGGGCGACGGCCACCCAGCTCCGCTAAGGAAATGCCGTGTCTGGAGCGACTTGTTCATACAAAAAACTGACGGCTGCGGCGCCGGTTCGCTGACGAGTAGCCCATCTACCCGCGAACGAGCTTAATCGCCGAAAAGCAGCTTGGTTCAGCGGCTTGTAAGATAATTTCCGATATTCGCCCCAGTCGCGTTTCCGCGGAAAACCTGTTTCCCTATAAGTTCGCTATTGGTTCTCTGGCTGAATAGATCCATTAGATCCAAATCTTCCGGCTTCGTTACGATGCGATGGACGGCTTCACGCGAGTCTGCTGGAGCAGTGATCCCTTGTCGACCACCAATGCGGCGGCGATCTCTTCGAGTGATTTATGCTCGACTTCGCTGATTCCCTCATGGTCTGCGGCATCGGCAGCGATGAGGAATACCCCGTTCCGCTGTTCGAGGGATCGGTCCGCGATGGCGGCCACGCGGCTCAGGTTGTCCGCCCGTCCGACGCGGGTCCGAGCCCTCGCGATCCCGTCGAACAGCTCTGCTTCCAGCATCAGCGTGTCGTAGCCCTTTTCAATGATCGGATTGGCGCGCATGGCCGCGAGGGCGACCTCGACCTCCCCCTCATCCACCTCGCTGTCGGCCACAACCACGTTCGAGGCCGCCGACACGGCCGCCTGCATAAGCGTCTTGTCGCCCATATAGGCCGTGACGCTTTCGACGAGATCTTGGAAAATGCCCATTTCGGACTCCTAAGGGCGACCCACCCAATGCGCCGCGCAGACGCAACGCTCAAGGCAGCCCAAGGTCTCGTTTGATCGGCTTTTAAGTTGCGCGCCAGAAGGCGTGCTCATCCTCGGTTCACGGGGGCGGCGGGGCGGGTCGTCCATCTCACGCTGAGCCGGTACGCAACTTAGCTCGACGGAGAGGATGGTCCGCATCGGTTAGCGGGCGGACAAACAGGATGTAGATGCGAAGGCCCACATTGGGACTGGGGCGCCGGCCACTCTCTGTGGAGGGTCTCAGCCAGTGCTTCAACGAGATTGAAAGGGAAGCTGAGCATATTGCTACGGGCGACAATCGCGACCGCCCCTTGCCCTAGCGCCCAGAGCGTGAGGGTTCTAAGGAAAACCTATGCCTGATGGGAGTGACACCTTCGAACTGAGATATGTGGGAGCCCGCTTCGACGGGGGGCACCTTCCGCTCGACGTGCTCCCAGACCTGTTCGCGTTTCGCGACTTGATTATCGCGCGGGCTAAAGAGCAGTGGCTAAGGGAAAACCCCGGTCGCCTGCGGCTTCCACGAGGCTTCAACCACAGCCTTCTCTTCGACCTCGTCGGCATAACCGACGAAAGTGCCGGGCCGCAAATCAAGTGGGACCGTGACGCTGCTGCCCGCGGTTCGCCTGAGTTAGCCAATGAGATAGGCACACTTCTGGAGCAGGCATACGCGGAAACGGCCCTCCTGTTCAGCGGCGCTGCGCAGGGTAGATTCCCAAACGTCCTGCCGCGAGATCAACTCCATGCGCTCAACCGGTTCGGGTCTGCGCTTCGCCCAGGCGAAAAAATCGAATTAAAGGGTCAGAATGACAACCGGGGCGAGGTAATCTACGTTGATTTTGATCGACGGAAAAACTTGCTTACCAAGGTTGGAGAGACCTATACACAAAGATATGCTGGGTCTGGAACATTAGTCACCACTTCGTCGGATGGCTTTATTGCGCTTGACACAAATGAACTCGGCAGAATAATTCTTACGATTCCGAGTGAAATCGTCCTCGAACATTACGATGGGAACTTGGGGTCAGATGTTCAGTTCGATCTAATGATCGTACTCGACGTGAGCGACAAGTTTCGCGCTGTACAGGAATGCCTCGATGTTACAATTGTTGACGCGAGCGATGACCAAGAGTTTAGAGATGCAATGACTCGCATTGCCGAACTGAGAAAGTTGGAAAAAGGGTGGCTCGACGGGGATGGTGAAGCCATATCTCAAGGAGCAATTAAAACCGCTCGCGCGGTGTTGCATAGGCGGCCCGACATCGCGAAGCTGCGGCTTGGCATCTTCCCGACCGAAGAGGGCGGATTGACCTTCGAGTTTCATAGAGACGGGTGGAACCACGCTCTCGAAATGATGCCGGCGAATGCCGTTGAGTGGTTCGCTACCGAGCGCGGTGGGCCAGACTCCATTGAACCCACGCTTTTCCAGATTAGTGATCAAGCTTTCTGGGATCAGTTGGACGGCAGGATAGGGCGGTTTTCGAAAGATGGGTGATAAGCTTTCAGGGGAAGAACTCCTTTTACGCCAAGTGCACCCAGAGTTCTATCAGAACGGCATCCTCGGAAGTCGGGCTTTTAAGCCCAACTCGGGCGATGCGGGTAAAATGTCAACCGATCGAGCTAGTCTGACGTCCCCTCAGGCTGCATTCGATCATTACACGCAACATATGAAGAAGAAATCCGCTTGCGTTTATGGCCTCAAGGTCGAGGATTTTGCTGCACACTCTATCGAATGTGAAGCTGACGCACTCGATGCTGATGGAGATATTCCAGCCAACCCGGCACATAGCTTGGCTGATTACAACGGCAATCCCGAGAAATCCTGGAAGACGACAGCCCAAAGACTGCGCGACATTGCAGATGTCGGCGGTTGTCGGTACGCGCCCCCGCCCGCGGCTTAGATCCGCCTTCGCGTCCAAGAAAAGGGGCTTGTAGGGCACGCGAGTCGGAGGGCGTTTCCCTTCGGCCGCCCCCATTCCGCTTAAAAAATGCGGCCCCTTTTAAGGAGCGCCCAACGCCGGGTCGGCAGACGTGTTGTCCCTGAACCGAATGCCAGCGCCGCCACCGTTCGCGGGAATGAACTCCAGCCCGGCCTTCTCGAATGCCTCGACCAGCGCCCTCATGTTGGCGCCCATCATCTTCGCCGTCTCGGGCTTGGCCTCGAACGCTTCGATGTTGGGGTTGGGGATCGTCGATGCTTCAGCGAGGTCGGCTTGCCGCCACCCCAGCATGGCGCGGCCCGCTCGGCAAAGGCGGGGCGTCAGACGGATTGGCTTGTCAGGCATTGAGGCGGCATCTCTCCATGCCAGAACATAGCCCAGCCTCGAACTAAATTCAATGGCTCACCCATAGGTCTATTGACGCCCCCCATTGAACCCTTATCCTATCGCTAGACCATAGGGTAATGGTTAAACCATGCCCTTCCACTACCGCACTATCTCCTGGTCCATGGTCCTCAGCGACATCCGCAACTCTGGCCCGACCAAGGCTGAGTTCATCGCTGCCATTCAGGCTGAGAACGACGCCAAGCGCGAAGCCGGCAGCGCCAAGGTCGGCATGGATCGTGGTCTCGTCACCGGCTCCACCTTCAACGTCCCGACCATCATGTCCTACGCCATTGGCGAGGCTCGTAAGTACCGCCAGAACGACCAGGCCCTGACCTGGGGCGCCGCTCTCTCTCGTGCTCTCCGTTGGGCCTGGGGCTGCGCCGCCGCTGCTCGCCGCCTCGTCGTCCCGGCCGGCACCCCCGTGGCTCCGATGCCTGCCGTCCTCCGTCGCGGTGTCCTGGCCCGCGCCTGGGCCATCTTCCGCGCCTCCTACGCCTATCCGCAGGTGCCCTTCCTTTCGATCGGCCGCGACTGCTTCACCTGGGCTCTCAAGCGGGCATGGGCTGAGGCTCGCGAGACGGTTCGCCTTGCCGGTCTCGGCGTCGAGGCGCTGAAGGCCGCTGACGCCATCGAGCCCCGTGTCCGCGTCGGTCTCCCCACCTCCTACAGCGAGCGCGCGGACGAGGTTGCCGCCCGTCACAACGCGGCCCGCCTCCGCAGCGTCGCCATGGCCCAAGCGACCGCCTAGCAGCCTGCATCCCTTCCAGCGGGTAAGCCGGCACCCCTTCAAGCCTGAAACCCTGCAACGCGCCCTTTGGAGCTCGAACGATGTCCTATGCCCAGATCCCTGATTTCTCCGTCTCCCTCGTCCCGACGACCGTTGTCGAGCGCGTCCCCTTCCACGCCGACCCGGTGCTGGCTGCCATCGACGCCCACGACGAGGCTTGGTCCGTCTGGCAGGCCGCTCCCGAGGCTCGCGTGGCCGGTGCCCTAGCCGAGATGATCGCCGCCCTCGACCGTCTGCTGGTGACGCCCTGCGCGACCCGGTTCGGCTCCCTTACGCTCCTCCGGCATCTGCGCTGGCACATCCAGCACGACGGCATCACGGACGCCGCGGTCCTCGCTCGTGCCAACGACCTCGCCCGCTCGCTGCATCTCGATTTCCTGCCGGTGACGCCCGCCATTCGCCCGCGCGTACCGGCGCCCTCAATCCCGGCAATCCTGCGTCTCCGGCTGAACCTCTGGCGCCTGCGCCGGATCTCGGCCGGGCTAGAGCGGGCCAAGGCTCGCGGCGACGAGGCGGGGTTCTCTCGCTGGCTCGCACGGGGGCTCAAAGCCTGCGACGACCTTGAGGCTTCCCGCCTCTCCTGCAAGGCTCCTTACCGCGTCCGCTGAAACCCTGCAACGCTGCAATCCGCAAGCCCGGTCCTCCTGCTCTCAGGAGTGCCGGGCTTCCGCGTTGCAGTGGGTTCACTTCTTGATCGGCTGCCGACGCTTGGCGACAGGCGGCTTGCTGTGCTTCACGAGGATGTCGTTGAACGCCTCGACCATCAGCGTCTCTAGGGGCTTGTCGAGATCCTGGGCGAGGCGGGTCATTTCCAGCCAGCCGGCGCGGTTGACGCGAACCTGCATCGTCTTGAGGTCGCTAGGGGTCGAGGGTGCCGGAGCCACCTCGCGCGGGGCGGTAGCCAATGCCTCGGCCTGGGGCTCGGCCGGTCGGGACTTCTGCTCGACCATGGATGAGAGGGCAGGGCGCTTCTGAGGTGCCATAAATCGCGGCTTTCAGGGTTAGCGGTGTGAAGGGATGCGGGGTTGCCGGGTATGCCGAAATCTCGGCTGACTCTACGTCCGGCGCGGGAACTCACGGGCGAGGGAGGACACGGCCAACCACATGACGCCGATCTCAGCGGCTGCCCGGCTGTCGGGGTCGTACTCGCTGACGGACTGGCCGCTGATGAGGGCGTGAGACAGGCTAGCGCGCTGAGACACTTGGTCGGGCAGGACCGGGGCGCCCATCCCGACGAGGATGGCGCGGGCCTCGGCGACGATCGTGGTCTCGGTCTCTCCCCGGGTAATCGGCGGAGCCGCGTTGATGATGCAGGCGATGGGGGCTTTGAGGCTCCGTGCCATTGCCAGCGTAGCGGCGACTGCATCGAGGTCGAACGGGCCGGGCCGGACGGGGACGACGGTCACGGTGGCGCGGGACATCATCGAGGCGGTGAGCGCGGCATTGTGGGGCGGGCTGTCGATCACGGCCCATTCAATCCCGTCCGCCTCGGCCGCGTCCAGGGTGGCGGCGATGGTGTTGCCGTCTGCCTTCGCGAGTAGGGGCGTCTCGGCCTCGCGGCGCTTGTACCAGAACGACAAGGAGCCCTGCGGGTCCGCGTCGATGAGGAGCGTGGGGCCGGCGAGCTGGGCGAGGGCGCCGAAGTGAGCGGCGAGGGTGGACTTGCCCGAACCGCCCTTCTGCGTCGCCACGAGGATCACATGCATTCCGGGTTCCCTGGCGCGCGGTGTCGAGGCTTGGCGGCATCCTGCCTGCCGTGGTTAAGGCAACGCTGACGAACGGGAAAGCGCGAACCCGCCGAACCGTAAATAAGGGATGCAGGGATGCAGGCAATACGCGTTTCATGGTTGTGTGCGATGTGAATGCGCATTACTTTCGATAAAGGTTATTCTCGAAAATTTCATAGTTAGATGTTGCCTATGACGTACGGCGCGTTCGATAGGATCAAACGAAGGTGAAGCGGATGACGGACGCAGAGGCATTGAAGGCTCTCGCCGAGAAGCGTGAGGAGATCACAGCCTACATATCGACGGCATTAGGAATGGGCGCACCGGCAGACCTGTCTGACGTCGACCGCGACCGCCTTGATGGTGAAACCGACGATGCGATCGAGGCATGGGACGGGGTTGTGGGGGAGCTATCTGCGCCTGTCCCCGCGAAGGGAGATCTCCAGCAGCTCCTCACGGAGTATCGCAGGATTGAGGATGCCGTCATTGACGTGCGAGCTGGTCGCCTGACCCGCAACGACAAGAACTTCGGGCGTGATGATGAGGCCTGAATCCCCGGCATTCAGCGTTAAGGTCGTTTCCGACGCTGAAGACATCCTGTCGGAGCACCACTCGCCACCCCGCGCGGAAACTCTGCCGGCAGAACTCGCGTCTATCGTCCAAACCTACCAGCGCGCGAGCAAGGCCAGCTCGACGGTGAGGGCCTACACCACGGATGCGCGCGTGTTTCAGTCGTGGATGCGCTGGGTACGGGTTCCGGTCACTGCCGGCCACGGCGCAGGCGGTGGCGGCGTTCCTGAGCCACGAGGCCGAAACGGGCCGGGCCACGTCGACGATTGGCCGGCGCCTCGCCGCGATCCGTTATGCGCACAAATTGGCGGGTGTGGACGATCCGACTGAGGACGAGGCGGTCCACGCCGTGATGAAGGGCATCCGGCGGCGGGGCGACATGGCGGTGACGCCCAAGGCCGCGGCGACCGTCGACATTCTCACGGCCATGCTGATGAATGTCCCGCCGGGACTGGCAGGCAAGCGGGACAAGGCGCTACTGGCGTTGGGCTTCGCTGGCGCGTTCCGTCGCTCCGAGCTGGTCGCCCTCGACGTGGCGGATCTCCGCGAGGATGCCGAGGGCCTGCGGGTGCTAGTTCGGCGCTCGAAGACGGACCAAGAGGGCAAGGGCGTCGAGAAGGCGATTCCTTTCGGGCGGTTCGTGAAGCCGGTCGCCCTGGTGCGGGATTGGCTGGACTCGGCCGGGATCACGGAAGGGCCGGTGTTCCGGCCGGTCTCGCGGTCGGGGAGGGTGCGGGGTCCAAATGTGGGCGCTGCCCATAATATTCCGGACTAGAATGTTTCTCAGGGTGAGCGATTTTCGCTCACTGGAGAACAAAAGGTGCCCGGCACCGAAAAATCCGCCATCGCTCCGCGTCTGACGACGCAGGCCGTTGCGGACATCCTGAAACGCTACATCGAAGCGGCCGGGCTCGATGCCTCGACTTTTGAGGTGCATAGCCTCCGCGCTGGCTACATCACGACGGCGGCCGAGCGGGGCGCGGATCTAGCTCGCATCATGGATCAGTCGGGCCACCGCGATCCACGGACGGTGCTAGGCTACATCCGCAGAGCGAACGCCTTCAAGGATCACTCGGGGAGCGGGTTCCTCTAGCGCTCGAGGAGTTGTAAGGTATCAATGATCATAAGATGTAGACCGCATAGACATAGGGTCTGATTTCGGTGCCCAACCTACGTGCTGCAAAACTAGATCAGATATCGATGACCTACGAAGATTTTTGGCTAAGTGATGCTCAAGGGCATATAGTATCTAAGCATTTTCCAGAAAAATCGCTCAATAACACTGATGTACGAAGCGTTATGTCCGGCATATTGCATGTGTTACTGAGCAACTATGCGTGGAAAGATTGCCCTAAAAGGTATGGTAGGTCGGGAACAATAAGCCAGGCATTCCGCAACTGGCGGCACCGTCCTTTTTGGACAGAGATGCTCTTAGCACTAGCGGAAGAGGGATGGATTGAAGAGGCCCATGCCCTTGATCCACTGGCAATGACATTGTCTCGACCTGCTCGACACGGGAAAAAGATTGACGAACGCTGGCGCCGAACAAATCGCACAAAGCTATCCGATCGAACAATGTATATATTAGATAAATAAAAAGGGCCGCCAATCGAATGGCCGCCCTCTCTAATTTACGTAAAATTAATTACCACTTGTACGCAAGGCTTGCTAGTACGCGGCGTGCATCACCGTAGAAGCACTCATTTCCAGAGATACAGGAACTAACATAACGCCGGTCTGCAATATTAGTCACGTTGACTGCGGCGCGCCATTTATCCCACGAATAATGCACCTGTGCGTCGAACAGGACATATTCCGGCACCGTCAAAGTGTTGGCAACGTCTGCGAAAGAGCGCCCAATATAACGGACACCACCGCCGAAACCAAAGCCACGCCAATCTCCGATCGGTATCGTGTAGTCGGCGAACACCGAGGCCAGAACTTCAGGGATGCGGGTCGGCGTAAGGCCGACTTGGTCAGCGTTGCCCTTGATGGTCTGAAGGTCGTAAGCGGTGAAGGCACCAACGAGGTTTAATCCCTCTGCGAGGTTGGCAACAGCCTGAACCTCAACACCGCGCGAGCGAACTTCGCCGAGGGGAGCGCTGAAGAATGTACCTGGAACTGGTTGCAGCACGTTCTGGCGTACGAGGTCGAAAGCCGCAGCGGTCAAGAAGAAGCCGTAGCCGATCGGCTCGAACTTAACGCCAACCTCAACCTGTTCGCCGTACTCGGGAACATAGCTGCGGCCGCTAGCATCTGAACCGATCTGCGGTTGGAACGAGGTCGAGTAGCTGACGTATGGTGCGAGCCCGTCGATAAAGTTATAGATCACGGCGGCACGGCCGCTGAAAGCCTCGTCGCTGCGCTGGCTGCTGTTGCCGGGGTTGAGCCGATCGCGCACCACGTTTTCGGCGAAATCCTGCCGGCCACCGAGCACCAGGGTCAGCCGGTCAGTGAGCTTAATCTGGTCCTGAGCATAGATACCAATCTGTTGGAAGGTATCAGCGTTGACGAGGTAAGGTGACGGCCTTCCAATGACTTGGCCGTAGATTGGATTGGTGAAGCTCAGGCCAGGCACCGCATAGCCAGCGGCGAAATTTGTACCCTGGTTGTCGTGCAGATCATAACGCTTGTAGTCCACCCCAAGCAGCAAATCGTGAGCGAAGTAGCCATCGAAGAACCGCGCTTCGGCTTGGTTATCGACCTGGAATATTCCGACTTTAGAGCTAGTCAAAAATTGGTAGCGGGAGAGTGTTGTCTGGGTGGCGGGATCGGCATAGCCCAATTGATTAAGATACGAATTTTGAAATGCGTCGCTGAACGAGTAGCGGAGGTTCTGCCGGATCGTCCAAGTCTGATCGATAGCGTGCTCGAATTCGTAACCAGCGAAGACTTGCTCGCGCTGGAAGGTGTTGATCGCAGGGTCGCCAACGTTCAGCGACCGCTGGATCCGGAGGCCATTCACATTCGGCCGTACTGTGCCGTAGTAGGGCAGAAAGTTCGCTGTAACAGCAGTCGAGTCCCGCTGGTAGCTCGTCAGGAACGTGAGTGACGTGCCGCCGTTTGGCCGGTAGGTCAAAGCAGGCGCGATGTAGACGCGATCATCCGGGGCGCCGTCCACCTGGGTGCCGCCCTGCTTACCGAAGCCAGTAAGACGGTAGAACCAGTGACCGGAATCATCGGCCGGCCCTCCGATGTCGAAGGCGCCATAGACTTGCCCGAACGAACCGCCACCAACTTCGACGTAGCCGAAGGGCTGTGTAGTCGGACGCTTGGTGATCTGGTTGATGATGCCGCCGGGGTTGCCGGCGCCGAACAGCACCGCTGCCGGCCCACGCAGTACCTCGATCCGTTCAAGGCCAAAGGTTTCAACCTTAAAGGTGCCGAAGCCGTAGTTCAGCACCTGGAGACCATCGCGGTAGATGCCGTAATCACTGGCGATAAAACCGCGCAGGGAGAAGTAGTCGACGCGGGTATCTGCGCCGAAGGTGCCGGAATAGACGCCCGCAGTGTACTGCGTCGCCTGGGTTAGGGTCTGCGCCTTCTGCGCATCGATCTGCTCCCGTCCAACGACTGTGATCGATTGGGGTGTTTCGATCAGCGGAGTGTTGGTTTTCGTGGCGGTCGCCGAACGGGTAGCTACGTAGCCAGGAACCGGGCCTGTCGGACTCTCGACAGCCCGTGCAACTGCACCTCCCCCAACACCCACGCCTCCAGGCCGCCCCGTTCCCTCAACGCTAAGCTCTTGAAGCTGAACACTCGCCTGGGCTGAGGAGCTTGCAGCACCACGAGGCGATGTAGCCGCTTCCTGAGCCGCAGCGCTCACGATGAGAGTGGCGAGAGACACGCCTGTCAGCGCAATCCTCGCGACAGCACTGCGCAAACGCCGGGAATCCTTAGAGTGAGTGATCTGCATGTCGGTGCCTTGAATATGCAAGCCAACAGAGGCCACCGACACGGTGAGCCGTAGTTTATAATAATGCTAAACTACTGTTTTCGCTGGCTTTCTTGCTCCTCCGCTATCGCTCCGGGGCTTCGTATACAAGATGGCCAACTCACTGGATCCGTCAGTGTGACCGTTCTGCAACGAGCATCTAGCAGGCCCAAACTGCTTGCAATCGCCTCTATAGCCATGGCCTTTTGCGGCCATGCCCATCCGGCGCGAGCATCGCTTCTTCTACCCCATCGACTGGCCTCAGCTCTCGGCGGTGATCCGCTTCCGTAGGGCAGGGGGGCGCTGTGAGGTCTGCCGGCGTCCGCACGGCCGGACGGTCTATCACCTTGGCGACGGGCGTTGGTGGGACGCTGACGCGGGAACCTGGCGGAATGGAGCAGGGCGGATCGTCTGCCTGGCCGTAGGCGACAACGACGTGCTCGGGACGGTCCGCACCACGCGGGTGGTCCTGGCGACCGCCCACCGGGACCACGACACCGCGAACAATGCCGGCTCGAACCTCGCGGCCTTCTGCCAGCGCTGCCACATGATTTACGATCGTCCAGAGCATCAGCGGAGGCGCTGGCGGACCCTGTTCCGCAGGAAGGCCATGGGAGACCTGTTCCGCGGGCCGTATGCGTGAGTGCCGGTGGAGTGAGCTTGATACGTCTAAGCGTGACGCGTCAGAGGCGCCCGTCACGCTATGGCCCTGGAAAGAAACGGGATCCCGTTGAAGAGGAAACGACCTTACCCTGTGCGCTTAGCCATCCAGCTACCGCTGCATTCGATTAGGCCACCGCTTGTGCGCCACGTCCCGCTGCCGTTGCCCCGAAGGGTGAGCTTGCCCGAAATCGGCACTCTATTCGAGCCCTGCGTGATCGTGGCCTGCACAGCTCCGACAGCCGATACACCGCCGTCGACGTCGATATCCTCTCCTGGGACCGAGGCATCGCTGTTCATAATCCGAACTCGATAGGTCGTGGTCGCTGAGCATGGCCCTTCGGCTGTCGAAGCCACAATGCTCCATGAACCGTCGTACTGGTTCGGGATCCGGACCTTCTTCGTAGCGGCATTCACTGGTGAGATAGCAACAGTCATTAGACAGGCTATCAAGCTTAGAGCGCGAGCGTGGACCATACAAAGCTCCAGGGCTTGGATGTGAAGGGGGCTGCATGCCGAAGGTCTGTAGGCCGTTTCATCAAAAGCGAGGTGGTGAGCAGACGAAGTCTTCCCACCCCGCATCGTTGGTAGGCGAAGGTGGGAAGCCCTATTCCGAGCTTCCCTTAGAATCACATACCGCGGTTCATCATCCGGCTTTTCATCATACGGCGCTTCATCATCTGCTTCCGCATCATGCGCTTCTTCATCATCATCCGCTCATTCCGCATCATGCGGACCTGGGTGACGCCGGTTTCAGACTGAAGGCCGTTGGCAGCCAGAGGAGCAGCTGATGCCGAGCCTGCACCGAGCGCGAGCCCACTAAGAATGGTCATGGCGGCAAGCGCGAGGGTGGTCTTTCTCATTTTCCGTCTCCTAGAAGAACCGTATTAGGGATCTTCATAAAAGTAGAAAATCATTCCGTAAGTTCCTGAAATAAATAGATAATTCCGCTTGTGAACGTAGCGCGCATAACTACGAGAGCGTCGAGGCGATGCCGTCGCGCCTTTACCCTGAGAATGGGCACATGCCGCTCCTTACGGAGAAGGCTTCCGGGAAGTTTCAAAAACTGCTGGGAGGAGGTCGCGCTAGGTCCCCATTCGCTAACCGCCGCTGAATTCAGGCCGCATAGCTGGCCTCAGGAAGGTTCCGCTGACAGGCAGGCCATTATTTTTGGAACAGGGACGTAGCTTGACCATTATGGAAGCAATATTTCGCTCCGTCTCGGGCCACCGTCATGAAGATTTCCCTGGTTCTCTCTCTCACCGTTGCCACTGTGTTCGCTTCGCTCGTCCCCGCTTCCGCCGAGGATCGACAGGTTACGGTTTACTCGGGCACCAGCTCCATCACGATCCCCGCCTCAACCCTTGCAGCCACGCAGTCGTCGCAGCAGGTGGCTACCTCCGAGACAACTCCCGCCCGTAAAATCCGGGTCGTGCTGGCTTCTCCCTACCGTTCCATGAACTAGGCACCGCAGCTTACACGCCGGACGGCTGAGGTTTGTCGCTTCGTGGGGGTAGACACAAAATGAAGCGAGCAGTTGTCAGGCTGATCGGGTTCCTGGTGGCCCTGACCGCACACACTGGTCCTGGCTTCGCGTTGGAGGTCTCCCGCAGCGTTGAGATCCAAACTTCGTCTGCAGCTGTCTGGGCGCTCGTGGGTGACTTTTGCGCCATTGAGAAATGGCATTCGATGGTCGAGAGCTGCACCCTATCGAACGACGACAGCGACGAAGTCAGGGCGGTCGCAACCCGGAGTCTCGTCGCAGCCGGCAACCTGGGGACCATTGTCGAGGTCGAGACGAGCCGGAACGAAAAGACGATGACCTACAGCTACGCCTACGTCAGAGGGCCGCTACCCGTGAAGGCCTACAATGCGACGATCGCCGTGCATCCCAATGGCAGTGGGTCGATCGTGACCTGGACCTCTACTTTTGATGCAGCAGGGATGACCGATGCGGAGGCGAAGGCCGACATCGAGGGCGTCTACGAACAGGGTTTGGCCGGCATCGCGAAGGAGGCGAGCCGGTAGAGGTAGGAACCTACCGATTTTAAAGTCTTAGACTGCCGGCGGAAGCCGAGCCACAATATTGTGGACTTTGCCTCAGATAGTTTTTTCTACTCGTAGGTCTAGATTGATCATCCAATTTAGTGGAGCAGCCTTTGAAGGGTGCTGTTCGTTGGCTTTTGCGTTTCGTCTACGAGGATGAACAGAGCCGTTGCTACGATCGGCGTTTGTGGGGGAGGGTTGCTATGCAACTGACTCTCCGCATCTACGTAGCCGACTGGTGTCCCGAAGTTCGCCTCCAGCACTGAGGCAACCACCTGGGACCAAGTGAGCCCGTATACCGCCACGTCGAAGCGAAGGCACTCGTCTCCCTCGCTAGAGAACAGACGTTCGATGATCCACTCCGTCCCAGGTGCAACGATCGCACGAACGATCATCTCGGGATAGCCACGCAGCGGCCTAACGATGGCTGAAGCACCGGCGCGCGTAAGGCGCTCCCGGTTCACATCATCCACGCACTCGGCGATGATGCGGGCTGTGACGCCACGTTCACGCAGTCGGTGGATGATGTCGAACGTGCGGCTATCCGAGAGACGGTCGCCTTCGTTCTCAGCTAGAACGACGAGGACCTGTGCCTGATCCACGCCCGCTGCCTCCAGGGCAGCCGGATCATCGAACCGCCCCTTCAGTTGGACGATAAGCGGGTCATCCTCCAGGTCGGGGGGAAGCCCATCCGGGAATGCCTCTGTCAGGATTAATGCAGGCACGGTCGCGAAATGAGCATGCGAGCGGTGAAGTTGGTCGAGAAGACGTCGCAGGTAGTCGCCAGGCTCGTCGGCCGGAGCATTCACGAAGACGATGTGGTTTTGCATGTCCCATCTCCACTCACCGCGTCGCTTGCGCTCCCGCCGGAGGATCCTGAACTCGAAGAAGGCGCTTGCCGCCTGTGTTAGCAGGAAGATGCCGCTTAGGTAGATCAGCACGATGGTGGAGGCGCGACCCGCTGCCGTCTTTGCTGAGAAGTCGCCGTAGCCGGTCGTCGTGATCGTCGTAAAGGTCAGCCAGATTGCTTCTCCTAGGCTGAGGTGTTCAAACACCATCATCGAAACGACGTGCAAACCCACCAAAATTAGCAGGCCCACCAATGCGAACCGGATCCGGTTGCGCAAGTCCCGTACAACGCTACGCCTGAACCGTAGGGGTCGGGTTCGGGATCGCTTTATACGTTGCATGTACCCCTTTGGCTCGTTCCCATTGATGTAGGGCTTCCCTGTCCGTTTGTGGGGCCTAAACGCTTCCTTTGGCCTGCCCCCATGCGGTGGCCCAAGTTCGAAGTTAGTGCATCGTCGGTCTGGAGTTGACCCCGTTTGTGGTCCACGGCCTATGCAAGTTCTCGGGCAGTGACAGCTTGGTTGGCGAAGGCTCGGGGCGTCAAGCCGCCCAGAGCCATATGGGGTCG